>JBLNBZ010000101.1:0-12737 GCA_050260355.1 Bacteroidota bacterium
CAGGTCGCGGTTGGCCATGTAGACGCGGCGGTTGCCCTCGAGCTCGTCGATGCCGTCGAAGGCGCCGAGCGCGGCGACCTGCGCCACCGCGGGCGGTGAGATGTAGAGGTTCTGGGCCAGGCGCTCCATGGTCCGCACCAGGGAGGGCGGAACCACCATCCAGCCGACGCGCCAGCCGGTCATGGAGAAGTATTTCGAGAAGCTGTTGATGACGACCACGTCGTCGGAGAACTGCAGCGCGGTTGCCTCCGGCACGCCATAGGTCAGGCCGTGGTAGATCTCGTCCGAGATGAACCACACGCCGCGCCGCCGGCAGGTCTCGACAATCTCGGCGAGCCGCTCGGGCTCCAGCATGGTGCCGGTCGGATTGGCGGGACTGGCGATCAGCAGGCCGGCCAGCCCCTGCTGGACCGCGGCCTCCTCCACCTGGCCCGCCGTGGGCATCCAGCGCGTGTTCGGGCCCGTCTCCAGCACGACGGGGCTCGCGCCCAGCGCCGTCAGGATGTGCCGGTAGCAGGGATAACCCGGTGCCGGCAGGCCGACCTTGGCGCCGGCATCGAACAGGCCGAGGAAGCCCACCACGAAGGCGGCCGACGAGCCGCTGGTGACGACGATGCGGTCGGGCGATACCGCGACACCGTGCCGCTCCTGGTAAAGGCGCGCGATGCGCTCGCGCAGCGGTTCCATGCCGAGCGCCAGCGTATAGCCGAGGTTGTCGGTATCGAGCGCGCGCTTCACCGCCTCCCGTGCGGCCCTGGGCGCCGGCGTGCCGGGCTGGCCGACCTCCATGTGAATCACGCGCTTGCCGCTTGCCTCCTCGGCGGCTGCCGCCCTCATGACGTCCATGACGATGAATGGGGCAATGGCGCTGCGCTCGGACGGAGGGCGCAACACGAGGCCCTGCGCCGCTGCCATTCTGTCGCTGTCGGTCATCTGAGCCTGCCCTTGGAGCGAAATGCCCCGCAACGGCGCCTGGACGCCCTCAAATCGCCACGCCACAACCCCAGACTAGCCATCGCGACTGTCGGTGGGGAGCACCCTCAGGACCGTGCGAAGCTGTGCTGCGGGGGCACATGCCGGAGTGGGCTTATAGTCGTCGATCCGATGCATTGCCAGCGTTCCCCCGCCGAACGGCGCCGCGCGTCCGGTGCGGTTGACCGTGTCATACCGCGCATCTAGGGTCCCGCCACTGGGCGCAGAAAGGTCATATTGCTTCGCCGGCAACATGCAGCACGCGATGAAACCGCATCCACACCTGCCGCCTGCACCAGCCCGCTCCAGGCGCGCGCTTCTCGCCTGCGCGATGGCGCTCGCCGTCGCCACCGGCGCGGCGCCCTCCCCCGCCGGGGCGCAGACGCTGGGCTTCATCCGCGACACGGAAATCGAGAACCTTCTCAACGACTATTCGAAGCCGATCTTCCGCGCGGCGGGACTCGGCAGCGGCCACATCAAGATCCGCATGGTCAAGCACGAGACGTTCAATGCCTTCGTGCTCGACGCCAACAACGTCTACATCCACACCGGCGCGCTGATGGAGTCGGAGACGCCCAATCAGGTGATCGGCGTGATCGCACACGAGTCGGGGCACATCGCCGGCGGCCATCTGGCCCAACTGCGCGAGCGTATCGCTCGGGACCAGACCAAGAGCCTGCTGATCAAGCTGCTGGGCATCGGATTGATGGTGGCAGGCGGCGCGAGCGGCGGCAGCAACGCGGCCGGCGCGGGCGCAGGCGTGATGATGGGCGGCGATGAGTTGCTGATGCGATCGATCCTGGCGGACCGGCGCGCGCAGGAATCCTCAGCCGACCAGGCCGGGCTCAAGTATCTGACCACCACGCATCAGTCCGGCAAGGGCATGCTCGAGACCTTCGAGCGCTTTGCGCAGCAGGAGTACATCTCGGCCTCGGGCGCGACGCAGGATGCCTTCGTGCGGAGCCATCCGGTGGCCGCAGACCGCCTCGCGCAACTGCGCAACGCCGTCGCCAAGAGCCCCTATGCCAATCAGAAGGACCCGCCGGAGTTGCAGCTTCGCCACGACCTCATGCGGGCGAAGCTGGCGGGCTACCTGGAGCGGCCCACGGTCGTGTTCAACCGTTACCCGGCCAGCAACACCACGCTGCCCGCGCGCTACGCGCGTGCCATCGCGCGGTTCTTCCAGAGCGGCGTCGACGCTGCGATGCCGGAGGTGGACGCTCTGATCAAGGATCGGCCCGACTATCCTTACTTCCATGAGCTCAAGGCGGACTTCCTCATGCGGGCCGGCAGGCCGGCGGCGGCGATCGAGCCGCTGCGCCGCGCGCTGAAGCTCGCCGGCGATGCGCCGCTGCTGCGCACGCAACTGGCGCAAGCGCTGATCAGCGCCGAGGATACGCGCGGCTTAGACGAGGCCATGGACCTGGCCCGCAAATCGATCATCAGCGACCCTTCCCCGCAGGCCTATCGGCTACTGGCCAACGGCTACTACAAGAAGGGCCGGCTGCCCGAGGCGGACCTGGCGACAGCCGAGGCGCTGTTCCTCGAGGGAGATGTCAAACAAGCGCAAATTTTCGCCAAGCGCGCGCAATCCAGGCTGCGCTCGGGCTCGCCGGAATGGATCCGGGCTGGCGATATCGTGAATTACAAAATCCCGACTTGACGGTAAGAATAGGCCACGCAGCAGCCCCCCACCTCAAGGAGCCAGACCGCGCATGCTCGACGAGATCAAGAGGTTCCTCGACCGCCTGACCTCCAAGAAGGGAGCGGCGATTGCCGTCCCGGCGATTCTGCTGGTGGGCGCCGTGGTTAGCCTCTGGCGCCAGCCGGCGCCGGCCCTTGCCTCCGACGCCAACAAGGCTGTGCAAATCGCCCAGGCTTCCGGCGCAGTATCGGCAACGCCCGCCACGTCCTCCCCGTTCAGCGCTGAGCAGAAGGCGGCCATCGAGAAGATCATCAAGGACTACTTGATCAACAATCCCGAAGTGATGATGGACGTCCAGAACGCCCTCGAGGCGAAGATGGAGGTCATTCAGGCCGAGAAGCTCAAGACCGCGTTGAAGGATAGTGCCGCGGACATCTACCGCCGGCCTAACGCGCCGATGGCGGGCAACCCGAACGGCGATGTCACGGTGGTCGAGTTCTTCGACTACAACTGCGGCTACTGCAAGCGCGCGTTCAGCGACATTGCCAAGCTGATCGACAAGGACCCTAAGATCAAGCTGGTGTTCAAGGAGTTGCCGATCCTCTCCAAGGGATCGGAGGAGGCCTCCAAGATTGCGCTCGCCGCCCGGATGCAGGGCAAATACTGGGAGGTGCACCGCACCCTGATCGCGCTGCGCGGGGAGGTGAACGAGCAGACCTCGCTCAAGGCGATCGAGAAGCTGGGCCTCGATATGGCCCGGCTGAAGAAGGACATGGAGTCTCCCGAGGTGAAGGCGGAGATCGAGCGGGTGCGGAACCTGGCGCAGAAAATGGGGATCCAGGGCACGCCGCACTTCCTGGTCGGCGATCACCCCATTCCGGGGGCACCGCAAAACCTGCTCGAGATGATTAACGGCTACGTGGCCGACGTGCGCAAGACCGGTTGCTCGGTCTGCTGAGAGGGCTCGGCGGGACAGGCGGGTCCCGCACTTTCGCGGTTGCGAGAAAACTGTTACACGGGCTGCGGGTGGCACAATCTGCAGCCCTCGCGCTTGCGCGGGAGGCCGATTGTTTCCATCCGCAACGGTTTCAAGAGCTGGCGAGAACCGATGGCGAAGCCGGTCTATGTGCTCAACGGGCCCAATCTCAACATGCTCGGCCTACGCGAGCCGCAGATCTATGGACGCGAGACCTTGGACGACGTGCGGCGGCGCACCGAGGCGCACGCCGCCAAGCTCGGTCTGTCGGTCGATTTCCGCCAGTCGAACCACGAGGGCGAGATCGTCACGTGGATCCAGGAGGCGCGCGACAAGGCGAGCGCCATCATCATCAATGCAGGCGCCCTGACGCATACGTCGGTCGCCGTGCTCGACGCACTCAATGCGGCCGAGTTGCCGGCCGTCGAGGTTCACTTGTCCAACATCTTCAAGCGCGAGAGCTTCCGGCATCACTCCTACGTGTCGCCGGCAGCCATCGGGGTCATCTGCGGGTTCGGGGCGAAGGGCTACCTGCTGGCGCTCGATGCGCTGGCTGAAACTCTTGCAGATGCCGCGGCCAAAGGCGGCCGGGTCGGATAGCTCGCGCTTAGCGCTAACGGGCGGACGCAGGATGGCGAAAGAGAGCAAGGAAAAGGACGGCCTCGAGCGAGGCATGATCCGGGAGCTGGCCGAGCTCCTGAACGAAACGGGGCTCAGCGAGATCGAGATTGCGCGCGAAGGCCTCAAGATCCGCGTGGCGCGCCATGCCGCGCCGATCACCGCTGCGGTCCACACGACAGCTCCCACCACAAGTCCCGCGGCCTCGGGGCCGGGGGCGCCCACCGCCGCGCCCGCGGGCCGGACAGGCCCAGATCCCGCCGCCCATCCCGGCTGCGTCAAGTCACCTATGGTGGGCACCGCGTATCTCGCGCCCGAGCCCGGTGCTGCGCCGTTCGTGGAGATCGGCACCAGGGTGGTCCAGGGGCAGACCCTGCTGATCATCGAGGCGATGAAGACCATGAACCACATTCCCGCGCCCAAGGCCGGCACGGTCAAGGAGGTACTCGTCGAGAACGGGCAGCCCGTCGAGTTCGGCGAGCCATTGGTGATCATTGAATAGGCGTGAGGTGGTGAGATGGTCGGATGGTGAGTGGTAGCGGGGCATCGACGGCCGGCCCACGCACCATTTTCACCACTCACGATCTCACCACTCACCCACTACTCACGCGTTCGGAAAGCATGTTCGACAAAGTCCTGATCGCCAATCGCGGCGAGATCGCGCTGCGCATCCAGCGGGCCTGCAAGGAGCTCGGCATCGCCACGGTCGCGGTGCACTCGACCGCCGATGCGGACGCCATGCATGTGCGGCTTGCCGACGAGAGCGTGTGCATCGGGCCGCCGCCGGCCTCCGAAAGCTACCTCAACATTCCGCGGCTGCTCGCGGCCTGCGAGATCACCGGCGCCGACGCCATTCATCCGGGCTACGGCTTCCTTTCCGAGAACGCGCGCTTCGCCGAGATTTTGGAAGAGCACCAGATCACCTTCATCGGGCCGACCTCCGAGCACATTCGCATCATGGGCGACAAGATCGAGGCCAAGGAGACGGCCAAGCGCTTGGGCATTCCCGTCGTGCCGGGCTCGGACGGGGCCGTCGCCAACGAGGCACAGGCACAGAAGATCGCCAAGCAGATGGGCTTTCCCGTGCTGATCAAGGCTGCCGCCGGCGGCGGCGGGCGCGGCATGAAGGTGGCGCGCACACCAGAGGAGCTGGACGCGGCGTTCAAGACCGCGCGCGCGGAGGCCAAGGCCGCCTTCGGCGACGACAGCGTGTACCTGGAGAAGTACCTGTCGCGGCCGCGGCACATCGAGATCCAGGTGTTCGGGGACGGCAAGGGCGACGCCATTCATCTGGGCGAGCGTGACTGCTCGCTGCAGCGCCGGCACCAGAAGATCTGGGAGGAGGCGCTTTCGCCCGCACTCAACAACGAGGCGCGCCAGAAGGTCGGCCAGACCGTCCAGCGCGCCATGCAGAAGCTCAAGTACCGCGGCGCCGGCACGGTCGAGTTCCTGTACGAGGACAACGAGTTCTATTTCATCGAGATGAACACGCGCCTGCAGGTCGAGCATCCGGTGACCGAGATGATCACCGGCCTCGATCTGGTGATCGAGCAGATCCGCATCGCCGCAGGCGCGCCGCTGACCCTGAAGCAGGAGGAAGTGACCTTCCAGGGCCATGCCATCGAGTGCCGCATCAACGCCGAGAACCCGAAGACCTTCCGCCCCTCGCCCGGCAAGATCACTTACTGGCATCCGCCGGGCGGATTGGGCGTTCGCGTCGACAGCGGCGCCTACCAGGGCTATCGCATCCCACCCAACTACGACAGCCTGATCGGCAAGCTGATCGTCCACGGCAAGAACCGCAACGAGTGCCTGATGCGGCTGAGGCGTTGCCTGTCGGAGTTCGTCATCGACGGGATCGAGACCACCATCCCGCTCTTTGCCGAGCTGGTGCGGCATCCTGACATCGCCGACGGCATGTATGATATTCACTGGCTCGAAAAATACTTGCACCAACCCCAGATTCCGAGCTGACATCGTTCCGCGCACGCGATCGGGATCCATCGCTCTGACTTCACGTGACGACATCGTCATCGAGATCACGCCGCAGGTGCTGCTGAAAGCGTACGCTTGCGGCATCTTTCCCATGGCTGAGAGCGCCGATGATCCGGCACTCTACTGGATCGAGCCGCAGCATCGCGGCATCCTGCCGCTCGACGGCGTGCACGTGCCCAAGCGGCTTGCCCGCACGGTGCGCTCGGGCGTGTTCGAGGTGCGCGTCAACACCGACTTCGACGGCGTCATCAGCGGCTGCGCCGCATCGCGGCCGGGCCGGCGCTCCACTTGGATCAACGACCGCATCCGGCAGCTCTACGGCGCGCTGTACCAGCAGGGCTACTGCCACACGGTCGAGACCTGGGCGGACGGCGAGCTGGTGGGCGGGCTCTACGGCGTGGCGCTCGGCTCGGCGTTCTTCGGCGAGAGCATGTTCTCCACCGCGCGCGATGCCAGCAAGGTGGCGCTGACGTATCTGGCGGCGCGCCTGATCTACGGCGGCTTCACGCTGCTCGACACGCAGTTCGTCACCGACCACCTGCGCCAGTTCGGAACCGTCGAGGTCGACCGGGCCGAGTTCCACAAGCTGCTCGATCCGGCTCTCGCCCGCCGCGCCGACTTCATGGCGCTGCCCACGCACGCGGACGGCCGGCAGATCCTCGACATCATCGAGCGGGCCTGCATCTCGGGCTAGCCGCGCGTTGCGTCAGCGGCGCGGCCGACGACGGTACGTCACGTCGTCATCCGGCGGTGCCGCCTCCGCCGCCGGCTGCCCCTTCGCCGAAGGCGCGCCCTTCTGCGGGCCGGCAATCGCTCGCAAGGGCTGCGTGCATTCGGTGAGCCAGACGTCGAACACCGGGTGCTCGACGGCATTGAGTCCCGGGCTGTCGGCGAACATCCAGCCCGTGAAAATGCGTTTCTCCTTGCCGTCGAGCTGCATCTCGTCGACCTCGACAAACGCCGTGGTCTTGGGCGGCTCGGTGGGAGGGCGCGAGTGACACGCCCGCGGCGTCACCTTGAGCGCGCCGAAACGCACGCTCTCGTTGAGCTTGGCCTCGAGCTTGGAGATCCGCGCGGTCACCTTGTCGAGTGCGGCGAACACGGCGACGCCGTTCTCGATGCGCTGCGCCGCGGCCGGCGTGGCCCAACCGGCGCCAAGCAGCGCAGCAACAACCAGCGGAGAGCCTACAAAGCTCAGCCTGCCTCGCCGGGGGACGCCGGTGCGCCTCGGAGGGGGCAGTCCTTTGTCGATTTTCCCGCGCACCTTGACCCGCGTTTCCCGCAACCATGTCCGGCGGTCATCCTGCCTGCGGAGGACTCCGGTCGTTGACCGAGGCAGTGAACCCAAATGTTGGCGCCAGCATGGAAGCCCGCACAGCCATGCTCGCGCGCCCCCGGCTTATTCCGGTGTCCAGGGCTTGTAGTCGTCGGCCGCCCTGGGCTTGGCGCCCTTGCCGATGATCGAGCCGGGCGGACGCCAAGCCTCGGGCGTGCCCGTCATGTTCTCGCGATGCGGCTTTTGCCACGGGCGCGGTGAATAGTTGTCCTCGGTGGGCGTCGTGTCGACCGTGTAATGCAGCCAGCCGTGCCAGTCCGGCGGCACCTTGGAGGCTTCCGCCTCGTTCGCGTAGATCACCCAGCGGCGCGGCACTCCCAGGGGACCCACGCCTTTCGTCTGCACGTAGTAGCGGTTGCCTTCGGCATCGGTGCCGACAAGGCGGCCGCGCAGCGCCGTGTAGATGCGGTTGGACCAGGTGTTGCCGCCCCACCAGCTGAAGATCTCAGTCAGAACGCTCATGCCGCCGTCTTACCCGCGTGGGATGTTGCCCGAGTCGTGGCCTGCATATGGCATTC
Source organism: Bacteroidota bacterium (assembly GCA_050260355.1). Classification (GTDB taxonomy): domain Bacteria; phylum Pseudomonadota; class Alphaproteobacteria; order Rhizobiales; family Hyphomicrobiaceae; genus CADEFX01. Next base: position 8,061 of record JBLNBZ010000101.1, read on the forward strand.
GCCGCGCGGCGGTGTCCAGACAGCTTTGCGCGGCAGATCGGCCACAGCTGCAGGCAAGGAATCGGAGCATAGTCTGATTTGCCGGCGGCTATGAGGGCCTCGGATTGGGCGTCAACGCCGCAAAAAGCCCGTTTTCTCGGGCCCTCGGCGCCCCTCATCCACCGATTGCCCACAATCTCACGCGCATCTACATCTAGTAGGTCAGTACGATCTACACCCACAAGCCCTCGTGGACGATTGCCGCGAATCGTCATAGTTTGGTCGTCATTGGGGCACGGCAGTCCGCCGTTCGCCTCATCATCGAAATGCAAGTTGAGCCCAGGGCTCTTTCACAGGGTCCGGGGGTGCTGCGGGCGGGGCACAAGTAGAAGAGCCTTGGGTCCCGGCGCAGTCGTGCCGCGTATGCGTGGCTAGAGCGTGCTCATGTCGAGTGGACTGCGGCTGATTCCCTCGCCCGCTTGCGGGGGGAGGGAGAGGTGCGGCGTTCTCCGTCTGACCTGAGGGCCTAGCTTCATTTGGCGAGCAGAACCGGCGTCCGCTGTTCTCGGCGGGGGTCAGAGGGAAATCTTGCGCTCTCTTGTTTCGCGTGGGCGCCATAGAAAAACACGCGGGGCAAGAAGATGAAGATTACGCGGCGCTTCACCGAAGCCGGCAAGTCACCCTACGAGTCGATCAAGTTTCGGCGCGCCACGTCCGAGATCAAGAACCCCGACGGTTCGGTCGTTTTCAAGCTCGACGGCTTTTTGGTGCCCGAGCACTGGAGCCAGGTCGCAGCCGACATCCTAGCGCAGAAGTATTTCCGCAAGGCCGGCGTCGCCAAGCGCCTGCGCAAGCTCGAGGAGACGCAGGTCCCGTCCTGGCTGTGGCGCTCAGGCCCCGATGAGCGCGCGCTGGCGGAGCTGCCCGAGAAGGAGCGTTTCGGCGGCGAGAACGACGCGCGGCAAGTATTCGACCGGCTCGCCGGCACGTGGACCTACTGGGGCTGGAAGGGCAGCTACTTTTCCAGCGAGGACGACGCGCGCGCGTTCTTCGACGAGCACCGCTACATGCTGGCCATGCAGATGGGCGCGCCCAACAGCCCGCAGTGGTTCAACACGGGGCTGCACTGGGCCTATGGCATCGACGGGCCCGGCCAGGGCCACTACTACGTCGACTACCGCACGGGGCGCCTGACGCGCTCCGATAGCGCCTACGAGCATCCCCAGCCGCACGCCTGCTTCATCCAGTCCATCGAGGACGATCTCGTCAACGAGAACGGCATCATGGACCTGTGGGTGCGCGAGGCGCGGCTATTCAAGTACGGCTCGGGCACCGGCTCCAACTTCTCCAGGCTGCGTGCCGAGAACGAGAAGCTGTCGGGCGGCGGCAAGTCGTCGGGCCTCATGAGCTTTCTCAAGATCGGCGACCGTGCGGCGGGCGCCATCAAGTCGGGCGGCACCACGCGCCGCGCCGCCAAGATGGTGGTGGTCGACGTCGATCATCCCGACATCGAGGCCTACATCGACTGGAAGGTGAAGGAGGAGCAGAAGGTCGCCGCCCTCGTCACCGGCTCCAAGATCTGCCAGAAGCGGCTGAAGGCAGTGATGAAGGCCTGCGTCAACTGCGAGGCCGAGGGCGAGGCCTGCTTCGATCCGGCCAAGAACCCGGCGCTCAAGCGCGCCATCAAGGAAGCGCGCCGCGACCAGGTGCCCAACAACTATATCCTGCGCGTCATCCAGTTCGCCAAGCAGGGCTACAAAGACATCGACTTCCCCGTCTACGACACCGACTGGCAGAGCGAGGCCTATGTCACCGTCTCGGGCCAGAACTCGAACAACTCGGTGCGCGTGACGGACGAGTTCCTGCGCGCGGTGGAGAACGACGGCGACTGGTCGCTGACGGCCCGCCTCGATGGGCGCGCGATCAAGACGCTGAAAGCGCGCGACCTGTGGGAGCGGATCGGGCATGCCGCGTGGGCCTCGGCCGACCCCGGCATCCAGTTCCACACCACCATCAACGACTGGCACACCTGCCCGAAGTCGGGGCCGATCCGTGCGTCCAACCCGTGCTCGGAGTACATGTTCCTCGACGACACGGCCTGCAATCTGGCGTCGCTCAACCTGATGGCGTTCCGCAAGGCGGACGACAAAAGCTTCGACATCGCCGCCTTCGAGCATTGCTGCCGGCTGTGGACCATCGTGCTCGAGATCTCGGTGATGATGGCGCAGTTCCCCTCACGCCAGATCGCAGAGCTGTCTTATCGCTACCGCACGCTGGGCTTGGGCTTTGCCAACATCGGCGGACTGCTGATGGCGGCGGGCATCCCCTATGACAGCGCCGAAGGCCGCGCCATCTGCGGTGCGCTGTCGGCCATCATGACCGGCGTCGCCTACGCCACCAGCGCGGAGATGGCCGAGGAGCTCGGTCCCTTCCCGGGCTATCAGCCCAACGCGGCCGACATGCTGCGCGTGATCCGCAACCACCGCCGCGCGGCCTACGGCCACAAGGACGGCTACGAGAAGCTGTCGACCAACCCGGTGCCGCTCGACCATGAGGCATGCCCGAGCGATGAGCTGCTCGCGGCGGCGACGCGCGCCTGGGATCGCGCCATCGAGCTCGGCCAGGCGCACGGCTTCCGCAACGCGCAGGCGACCGTGATCGCACCGACCGGGACCATCGGCCTCGTCATGGACTGCGACACGACCGGCATCGAGCCCGACTTCGCCCTGGTCAAGTTCAAGAAGCTTGCCGGCGGCGGCTATTTCAAGATCATCAATCAGGCGGTGCCGGAAGCGTTGCGCGGGCTCGGCTACAGCGAGGCGCAGATCGCCGAGATCGAGGCTTACGCGGTCGGTCACGGCTCGCTCAGGCAGGCGCCTGCGATCAATCATGCGAGCCTGCGCGCGAAAGGCTTCACCGACGAGGTCCTGGAGAAGCTGGACAGCGCGCTGAGGAGCGCCTTCGACATCAAGTTCGCCTTCAACCGCTGGACGCTCGGCGAGGCGTTCATCAAGGACACGCTGAAGGTGCCGGCTGAGCAGCTCGATGATCCTGCCTTCGATCTCCTCACGTATCTGGGCTTCTCCAAGAAGGACATCGAGGCCGCCAACGAGCACGTATGCGGGGCGATGACCGTGGAAGGGGCGCCGCACATCAAGCCCGAGCATCTGCCGGTGTTCGACTGCGCCAATCCGTGCGGGCGCAAGGGCACGCGCTACCTGTCGGTGGAGAGCCACATCCGCATGATGGCGGCCGCCCAGCCGTTCATCTCGGGGGCCATCTCCAAGACCATCAACATGCCCAACGACGCGAGCGTGGAGGACTGCAAGGAGTCCTACATGCTGTCGTGGCGGCTGGCGCTGAAGGCCAACGCGCTCTACCGCGACGGCTCCAAGCTGTCGCAGCCGCTCAACTCGCAGCTCCTGGCCGATGATCCCGACGAGGCCGAGGAGATCGCCGAGCAGATGCATGCCGACAAGCCGGCGGCGGCGCGTGCGACCGTGACGGCCGAGCGCATCGTCGAGAAGATCGTGGAGCGCGTGCGGGAGCGCGAGCGCGAGAAGCTGCCGGCGCGGCGCAAGGGATACACGCAGAAGGCCTCGGTCGGCGGGCACAAGGTGTATCTGCGCACCGGCGAGTACGACGACGGGCGGCTGGGCGAGATCTTCATCGACATGCACAAGGAGGGCGCGGCCTTCCGCTCGCTGATGAACAACTTCGCCATCGCCATCTCGCTCGGCCTGCAGTACGGCGTGCCGCTGGACGAGTACGTGGAGGCCTTCACCTTCACGCGCTTCGAGCCGGCGGGCATCGTGCAGGGCAACGACACGATCAAGAACGCCACCTCGATCCTCGACTACATCTTCCGCGAGCTGGCCGTGTCGTACCTGGAGCGGCACGACCTGGCGCACGTCGATCCGCGCGAGATCGTCGGCGGAACGGGGCTCGGCTCCTCCGACGAGGAGCTGGAGGAGGATGCGCCGGCGCCGCTGCCGGCTGCCAAGTTCGTCTCGCGCGGACTGCTGCGCGGACAGGAGCCGCGCATGGTCGTGGTGCGCGGCAACACGGCGCTGCGGGTGGAGCCCGACGCCGAGACGGCGAGCCCGGTCGCCAGCCTGCAGCAGGACGTGACGACGGCGTTCACGCGCACCGATGCCGGGCAGACCACGGCGCTCTATGCGCGCCAGACGGTGGAGGCGGAGGTGCGCAGGCCAACGGTGTCGCGGCTTGCCTCGAGTGCGGCCGCATCCGGCGTGGTGTCGGAAAGCGAGCGGCGCGCCGAGGCCCGCATCAAGGGCTACGAGGGCGAGAACTGCAGCGAATGCGGCAACTTCACGCTCGTGCGCAACGGCACGTGCCTCAAGTGCGACACCTGCGGGTCGACGAGCGGGTGCAGCTGAGGGGTTTGGTTGCGGGTCGCGTGGTTTTTCTCAACCCCTCCTTCGCGGAGGGGTTGTCGTTTTGACAGCCGGCCTCGGGCGCCTTCTCCCCGCGGTGCGCGGATGCCGTCATGCAGAGCAAATGGAAGCGCATCTGGATCCCGGCCCATTTCCGCATGCGCTGTCTAAAGTACAGTGCCGCAATGACGCGGAAGCCGCCCACACGCGCCGGACAGTCCCTTCTCCCCACCTGTGGGTAGAAGGTTAGGATGAGGGGCAGACACGAGCTCGGATTATGCCGCGAACGACCGAGGACATT
>JBLNBZ010000102.1:0-15483 GCA_050260355.1 Bacteroidota bacterium
ACAGCGCCGTCAGGTAGTTGCGCGAGCGCGCATCGAGCAGGCTGTCCTCCGTCAGCGTGCCGGGCGTGACGAGGCGCACAACGTCGCGCCGCACCACCGCCTTGGAGCCGCGCTTCCTCGCCTCTGCAGGATCCTCGAGCTGCTCGCAGACCGCAACGCGATAGCCGAGCCGGATCAGGCGCTGCAGATACTCGTCGGCGCGATGGATCGGCACGCCGCACATCGGGATGTCCTCGCCCAGATGCTTGCCGCGCTTCGTCAGCACGATCCCCAGCGCCTCCGAGGCAACCACCGCGTCCTCGAAGAACAGCTCGTAGAAATCGCCCATGCGATACCAGAGCAGACTGTCCGGGTTGGCTGCCTTGATCTCCAGGAACTGCGCCATCGACGGGGTCACGCCGTCGTTGCGGGCAGGGCTTTCGGCGGCCTCGGGCAAGGCCTCGGCGCGCTGATCCTCCCGTTTTGCTCTCCGCGTCATCGCGGCCCGTTCCCCCTTCGCAAGTCGGTGCCAACGCGCTTAGCCATAGCTATTTGCAGGCAGACTGCAATGCGCGCCAGTGTGCACCGGCGAATTGGGCGTGTTGTGGAAGCCGGCGTCGAGGCCTATCGTTCCTGCAGGTTTACCGGGGGCGTGGCCGGAATCCGCGCTGTCGCGTACGCACACCGAGAACGGCCAGCCCACATGTCCGCAAAGTTTCCCGCCGCCCGCTTCACGCCCGAGGAAGCGCTCCAGTTTCACGCTCAGGGCAAGCCCGGCAAGCTCGAGATCACGCCGACCAAGTCGCTGACCACGCAACGGGATCTGTCGCTCGCCTATTCGCCCGGCGTCGCCGTCCCCGTCCAGGCGATCGCCAAGAACCCGGCCCTTGCCTACGACTATACGAACAAGGGCAACCTCGTCGCCGTGATCTCGAACGGCACCGCCATTCTCGGCCTTGGCAACCTCGGCGCGCAGGCCGCCAAGCCGGTGATGGAGGGCAAGGGCGCCCTCTTCAAGCGCTTCGCCGACATCGACGCCATGGATGTGCTGATCGACACGCAGGACGTCGACGCCTTCATCAACTGCGTGCGCTACCTCGGCCCCACCTTCGGCGGCATCAACCTGGAGGACATCAAGGCGCCGGACTGCTTCGTCATCGAGGAGAAGCTCAAGGAGCTGCTCGATATCCCCGTCTTTCACGACGACCAGCACGGCACCGCCATCATTGCCGCCGCCGGCCTGATCAACGCGCTCGAGCTGACCGGCCGCGACATCGCCGACTTCAAGCTCGTCGTCAATGGTGCGGGCGCCGCCGGCATCGCCTGCCTCGACCTGCTCACGGCGATGGGCATGCCCAAGTCGAACGTCGTGTTCTGCGACACCAAGGGCGTCATCTACCAGGGCCGTACCGAGGGCATGAACCAATGGAAGTCGGCCTATGCCGCCAAGACCAAGGCGCGCACGCTGGCTGAGGCGCTGGACGGCGCCGATGCGCTGTTCGGCCTTTCCGCCAAGGGTGCGGTGACGCGCGAGATGGTGAAGCGGATGGGGCCGAAGCCCATCATCTTCGCCATGGCCAATCCAGATCCCGAGATCTCGCCCGAGGACGTGCAGGCCACGCGCGACGACGCCATCATGGCCACGGGCCGCTCGGACTATCCCAACCAGATCAACAACGTCCTGGGCTTCCCCTTCATCTTCCGCGGCGCGCTCGACGTGCAGGCGACCGGCATCAACACCGAGATGAAGATCGCCGCCGCCAAGGCTCTGGCTGCGCTGGCGCGTGCCGAGGTGCCCGATCAGGTCGCCGCCGCCTTCCACGGCCGCAGGCCTGTGTTCGGCCCCGACTACATCATCCCTGCGCCGTTCGACCCGCGCCTCATCACGCACGTGCCTCCTGCGGTCGCCAAGGCGGCCATGGATACCGGCGTCGCGCGCCGGCCGATCGCCGACATGAGCGCCTATATCGCCAGGCTCGAGGGCCGCCTCGATCCGGTCGCCGGTTGGCTGCACGTCACGTTCGACCGGGTTCGCGCCGAGCCCAAGCGCGTGATCTTCGCCGAAGGCGAGGAGCCCGCCGTCATCCGCGCCGCCAATGCCTATCTCGCCAGCGGCTTCGGCGAGCCCATGCTCGTCGGCACCACCGAGACCGTGAACGCGAACTTCAAGGACCTCGGCATCAAGCTCAAGAGCGAGTTCACCCTGCTCGACACACGCAAGTCGCCCTACACCGAGCAGTTCACCGACTACCTGTACGCCCGCCTGCAGCGCCAGGGCTACCTGCGGCGCGACTGCCAACGCATGGTGCTCAACGAGCGCAACGTCTTCGCTGCGCTGATGGTGGCGCACGGCTACGCCGACGCCATGCTCTCCGGGGCCACGCGCAACTGGACCAGCATCTTCGCCGATGTGCGCCGCGTCCTCGATCCCAAGCCTGGCCGGCGCCCCATCGCCGTCACGCTGACCTTGTGCCGCGGCCGCGCGGTCCTGATCGCCGACACCAGCGTGCACGACATGCCGAACGCCGAGGAGCTTGCCGATATCGCGGTCGAGGCCGCCCGCGCCGCGCGCCACTTCGGCATGGAGCCGCGCGTGGCGTTGCTTGCCTTCTCCTCGTTCGGCCAGGTTCGCGGGGAGCGCTCCGACCAGGTGCGCGAGGCGGTCGCCATCCTCGACCAGCGTGGCGTCGACTTCGAGTACGACGGAGACATGGCGGCCGACGTCGCCCTCAACGCCAGCGCGCGCAGCGTCTATCCGTTCTGCCGGCTCACCGACAATGCCAACGTCCTGATCATGCCGGCCTTCCACGCCGCCTCGATCGCGACCAGGATGCTGCGCGAGCTGGGCGGTGCCACCCTCATCGGCCCGATCCTGACCGGCCTCAGCCACCCCGTGCAGATTTGCCCGCTCGGATCCAAGGACAGTGACATCCTGAGCCTTGCCGCCGTCGCGGCTTACGGCATCGGCAAGTGAGATCGAGCTTCTGAAACCGCCTGCTCAGGCCGCAAAGCCGCCGTGCACGTCCGCCTCGAGGCTGGTCCTGGCGCACCATTTCTCCAACAGCGCCTCGAGCTCGCGCCGGTCGAAGGGCTTGGCGAGATAGTCGTCGAAGCCGCGGTCGAGACAGCGCTGACGATCCTCGGCGAAGGCGCTGGCCGTCACGGCGACGATCGGCGGCGGCGAGCGCCGTGCTGACGCATACAGGCTCTCGAGCATGTCTGCCGCCTCGAAGCCGTCGGCACCCGGCATGTGGAGATCCATGAGCACGAGGCTGAAATCCGCCTTTTCGCCCTCCACGACCGGCCGGCATCGTGCCACCGCCTCGCGTCCGCTCCGCGCCAAGGTCACGACGCCTCCCGCCATCTCGATCAAGCGCTGCGCCAGCAGCGCGTTGACATCGTTGTCCTCGACCAGAAGGATGCGCCGCCCCGCCACTGGCGAGGGCCGCTCCACGGCGTCGCCGCTCGCGGGATCGACGAGCGCCGGCGCGCCGGCTGTCTTGCGCGCCGGTGCAAGCTGCGTCAGCAGCGAGACCGGCCGCACGGGACGAACCAGATAGGCCGCAAAGCCTGTCGGGCGGAGGTCTGCCAGCGCGGTCCGCCCCGTCATATCGATGAGTACGATGCCGCGCACCGGCCGTTCCGCGAACGCCTCGGCCGCCTCGATCAGCGCGCGGGCGCCGCCCGCTCCGATGCTGGCATCGGCGATGATCGTATCGAAGGCACGCCCTGCGTGCCCTGCGCGGCCGAGCCACTCCTCGGCCTCGGCCAAACCGCATTCCGCCGCACTGATGCCGACCGAGTGCAGCGTCTCGAGCAGCACGTGACGCTCAATCCGCCTGTCCGACACGATCAGCACACGCCGCCCGGCGATCTCGGGCGCAACTGCGGCCAGCGCGGGCGACGATCCGGCCGCAGCTTTGAGCGACAGGCTGGCGCGGAACATCGAGCCCACTCCAGGCTTGCTTTCGACCTCGATGTCGCCCCCCATGGCGCGCGCCAGGCGCCGGGAGATCGCAAGGCCCAGTCCAGTGCCTCCGCTCCTGCGTTGCGCAGTTTCGCACTGCTCGAACTCTCGGAACTTCGGCATCGCATCGCGCCCCATGCCGATGCCCGTATCCGCGACCTCCAGCACGAGGGCCACATCCGTCCCCTGCATGTCGCCGCTGACACGCACCGACACGCCGCCCTCGTCCGTGAACTTGATGGCATTGCCGACCAGGTTGAGCAGAATCTGGCGCACGCGCGCCTCATCACCGATCAGGCGACGCGGCAGATCCGGATCGATACGCCAGCCGAGGTCCAGGCCCTTTTCCTGCGCCTTGGGCGCCAGCAGCTCGACGACTCCCTGCACGCACTCGTCGACGGCAAACGGCGCCGGCATGATCTCGAGCTTTCCAGCCTCGATCTTTGAAAAATCGAGGATGTCGTCGATCAGCCCGAGCAGAGCCTTCGCCGACCGGTCGATCGCGCTCGCGTAGGCTGCCTGCTCCGCGGTGAGCTCGGTGTCGAGGAGAAGCCCGGACATGCCGAGAATGCCGTTCATGGGCGTGCGGATCTCGTGGCTCATCGTCGCGAGAAATCGCGACTTGGCCGCGCTGGCCGCCTCTGCCTGGTCGCGCGCCTCGCGCAGCGCGCGGTAGCGTGCTTCGCCGGCATGCAGCTCCCATTGCAGATCCTTCAGGCGCTCGATGCCCCGCTCGAGGTTAGCATCGAGACGCGGGCGCAGCGACGGCCGGGCCAGGCTGCTCGAGCATGCCGCGCCGACCAGCGTTCCGCCGAGCCCTGCGGCGAGGATGGTGAGCAACCTCGGGGCACCGAAGGCGTGCAGCGCCGCGACCAGCCCCGCAGCCGCGGCGGCGATCGCGAGAACGGGCACGGTCCTGCGCGCACGCGTCGGCCAGCGCTGCACCGCGCGCGCGCACCGGACAGCCCGCTCGATCACATGCGTTGAAGATGCACTGCGCGCACCGTAGTTTGAGCTGTTATGCGACCCGAGCACGCGACACCTTCATCCCCGCATGGTTTTTGTGGGCCGCATCAAATCACATTGTTCTTGAATTGGATTTAGTTGCTTGGGTTAGTCTTAAGCCTCGCTTACAAAGTGACCCGCGACTGGAAAACCGTGTCAGGCCAGAAGGCTAGGGGGCGATAAGGAAACGCGATGGGCCCACTCAAAGGTTTATGCGTCATCGAGATGGCAGGCATCGGACCTGCTCCGTTCTGCGGCATGCTGCTCGCCGACATGGGCGCCGAGGTCATCCGCGTCGATCGGCGCGAGAGGACAGACCTCGGCCTGCCGGGGCGCGAGCCGCGTTTCGACGTGCTGCATCGCGGGCGCAAATCGATCGCCGTCGACGTCAAGAGCGAGGACGGCCGCAGCGTCGTGCGCCGTCTGGCCCGCAAGGCCGACGCGCTGATCGAAGGCTTCCGCCCCGGCGTCATGGAGCGCCTGGGGCTCGGGCCGGATCAGCTCCTTGCCGACAATCCGCGGCTCGTGTTCGGGCGCATGACCGGCTTCGGGCAGGACGGCCCCATGGCGCCGCGCGCGGGGCATGACATCAACTACATCGCGCTCACCGGCGCGCTGCACGCGATCGGCCGCAAGGGCGAGGCGCCGGTGCCCCCGCTGAACCTCGTCGGTGATTTCGGCGGCGGCGGCATGCTGCTCGCCTTCGGCGTTGTATGCGCTTTGCTCGAGGCGCAGAGGTCGGGCAAGGGCCAGGTGGTCGACGCGGCCATGGTCGACGGCTCCGCCATGCTCATGGCCGCCATCTACGGCATGTACGCTCAGGGAAGCTGGAAGGAGGAGCGCGGCGTCAACATCCTCGACACCGGAGCCCCGTTCTACAACGTCTACGAGACCAAGGATGGCAAGTGGGTGTCGATCGGCTCCATCGAGCAGCGCTTCTATGCCGACCTGCTGCAGCGGCTGGGGATCGCCAACGAGAAGCTGCCGGCGCAGCATGATCGCGAGCGCTGGCCCGAGCTCGGGCGGCGCTTTGCCGACGTCTTCCGCACCAAGACCCGTGCGGAGTGGGAGAAGATTTTCGAAGGCAGCGACGCCTGCTTCGCGCCTGTCCTGTCGTTCTCCGAGCTCTCCGAGTATCCCCACAACGCGGCCCGCAACGCCTTCGTGACGCGCGACGGCGTGCTGCAGCCCTCACCCGCGCCGCGCTTCAGCCGGACGGTTCCCGCCATGGGTTCGCCGCCGCGCGCGGTCGGCGCCGATACGAGCGAGGTGCTGTCGAGCTTCGGCTTCGCCGGCGGCGAAATCTCCGACCTCACCAGGCGCGGCATCGTCGGCGCTGCGGCCGACTAGAGGCATAGGCATCCCATGGACTTCATGTTCACGCCCGAGCAGCGCGAGATCCGCGAGGCGATCCTCAAGATCTGCGCCCGTTTCGGCGACGATTACTGGCTCAAGAAGGACAAGGAAGGTGGCTTCCCTGTCGAGTTCCACAAGGCGCTCGCCGATGACGGCTGGCTCGGCATCGCCATGCCGGAGGCCTACGGCGGCTCGGGCCTCGGCATCACCGAGGCGGCCTTGATGATGCAGACCATCGCCGAGTCCGGCGCCGGCATGCAGGGCGCCTCCGCGGTGCACATGAACATCTTCGGTCTGAACCCGGTCGTCGTATTCGGCACCGAGGAGCAGAAGCGCCGCTTCCTGCCGCCGCTGATCTCGGGCGCCGAGAAGTCCTGTTTCGCCGTCACCGAGCCGAACGTCGGTCTCGACACGACCCGGCTCAAGACGCGCGCTGTGCGCGAAGGCAACCGCTACCGCATCGACGGCCGCAAGATCTGGATCTCGACCGCACAGGTCGCCGACCGCGTTCTGCTGCTCGCGCGCACCACACCGCGCGAGGAGGTGAAGCGCGCCACCGAAGGCCTCTCGCTCTTCTATACCGCGCTCGACCGCAAGTACGTGGAGGTGCGAGAGATCGACAAGATGGGCCGCAAGGCCGTCGACTCCAACGAGCTGTTCATTGATGGCCTGCCGGTGCCCCTCGAGGACCGCATCGGTGAGGAAGGCCGTGGCTTCGAGTACATCCTGCACGGCATGAACCCCGAGCGCATCCTGATCGCTGCCGAAGCCGTCGGCATCGGCCGTTGCGCCATCTCCCGCGCTGCGCAATATGCGAAGGACCGCGTGGTGTTCGGGCGGCCCATCGGGCAGAACCAGGCGATCCAGCATCCACTGGCTCGCTGCTGGATGAATCTGGAGGCCGCCAACCTGATGGTGTTCAAGGCGGCCTGGCTCTACGACAAGGGCGAGCGGTGCGGCATCGAGGCCAACGCCGCCAAGTATCTGGCCGGCGAGGCGGGCTTCGAGGCTTGCGAGACGGCGGTGATGAGCCACGGCGGCATGGGCTACGCTAAGGAGTTTCACGTCGAGCGCTTCCTGCGCGAGGTGCTGATCGCGCGCATCGCGCCGGTCTCGCGCGAGCTGATCCTCAGCCATGTTGCCGAGAGGGCCCTCGGACTGCCAAAATCCTACTAGTTCCCGCTGATCCCCGCCTTCACGTTCCCTCACCAGCACCCGGGTTCTGCAACGATGAGCAAGCCTCTCCTGTTCACGCCCACCTCCATTCGCGAGGTGCGCCTCAAGAATCGCGTGATCATTTCGCCGATGGCCACCTACTCCGCGGTCGACGGCCTCGCCAACGACTGGCACCTGGGCCACATCGCCAGGCTCGCGCTCGGCGGGGCGGCATGCGTCATGGTCGAGGCGACCGCCGTAACCGACCAGGGCCGCATCACCAACGGCGATCTCGGCATCTGGTCCGCCGCTCACGTGCCGCCGCTCAAGCGCCTTGTCGACTTCATGCGCCGGCAAGGCGTCGTGCCGGCGATCCAGCTCGCCCACGCCGGCCGCAAGGGCAGCATGCAGCGCCCGTGGTTCGGCAACGGCGCACTCACGGCCGAGGACTTCGCGCGCGGCGAGAAGTCATGGCCCATCGTTGCGTGCTCGCCGGTGCCGATGGCCGAAGGGCACATCGTGCCGAAGGAGCTCTCCGTCAGCGATCTCGCCGCGCTCAGGGGCGAGTGGGCGGACGCCGCCAAGCGTGCCATCGAGGCCGGCTTCGAGATCATCGAGATCCACAACGCGCACGGCTATCTGATGCACCAGTTCCTGTCGCCGCTGTCGAACTTCCGCAAGGACGCCTACGGCGGCGACTTCAAGGGGCGCACGCGCTTCCCGCTCGAGGTTGCGGAGGCCATACGTGAGGCGGTCCCGGCGGACAAGCCGGTATTCGTGCGCGTCTCCGCCGTCGACGGCCTCGACAACGGCTGGACCATGGACGACACCGTCGCCTACGCCAAGGAGCTCAAGGCGCGCGGCATCGACCTGATCGACTGCTCCTCCGGCGGCCTGTTCGGATCGGCCACCACCGCGCGCGTCAAGCGCACATGGGGCTTCCAGGTCCCCTACGCCGAGCGTGTCCGCCGCGAGGCCAACATCAAGTCGATGGCCGTCGGCCTGATCCTCGACCCGCACCATGCCGAGGACATTCTGCAGAAGGGCCAGGCCGATCTCATCGCTATCGGCCGCGAGGCGCTGGTCAACCCGAGCTGGCCGCAACAGGCGGAAATCGCGCTCGGCCGCAAGCCCATCGAGGCGATGGACGACTGGACCATCCAGTACGGCTGGTGGTTGAAGCATCGCGAGCGTGCCATCGAGCAGATTCGCGCCGAGGAGGCGCGCGGCTGATCATCACGCTTGCCCGCCCGACGCGGGATCGCCGCGGGGAGGCACCATGGACGAGTTCTCCCTGCGCTATCGCGGCTGGCGCGTCGTCCTGGCCTGCTTCCTCATGGCCGTGTTCGGCTGGGGGCTCGGCTTCTACGGCCACAGCGTCTATCTGGCCGAGCTGACGCGCCTGCACGGCTGGCCCGCTGCGCTCATCTCCAGCGCCAGCACGCTCTACTACCTCGTCAGCGCCTCATTGGTCGTGTTCGTCAGCGACGCCGTGCAGCGGCTCGGACCGAGGACCGTCGCGCTTGCCGGCATTGCAGCGTTCGCGCTGTCCGCCGCCGGTGTCGGCCTTGCCACCGAGCCGGTCCACGTTTTCGCCGCCTATCTGCTGATGTCCGCGGGCTGGGCTGCCCTCACGCTCGCCGCGATCACCAACATTCTCGGGATGTGGTTCCATCAGCGCCGGGGCCTCGCGATCAGCCTCGCTCTCAACGGCGCCAGCACGGGCGGCATCGTCGGTGTCCCGGCGCTGGTCTGGCTCATCGATGCTTGCGGCTTCCAGCGGGCGATGCTCATCGCCGCCGCCGCCATCCTCATCATTCTGCTGCCCATCGTGCTGCTGTGGATCGATCGCCCGCACGCGGAGGCTCGAGCCGCCAACCCGCCATCGGCCTCGCCGCCGCCGGCAAGCGATCCCGCGCTGACCAGATCCCGCGCCGTTCGCAGCCCCCATTTCTGGACGATCGCCGCGCCCTTCGCCTTCGGCCTCATGGCGCAGGTCGGCTTCATCGTGCACCAGATCGCATTCCTCGAGCCATCGATCGGACGGCGCGGGGCCGGCCTCGCCGTGGCTGTCACGACAGTCATGGCCGTCGTCGGCCGCGTCGGCATGGGCTTCCTCATCGACCGGCTCGACCAGCGCCGCGTCACGGCGGTCTCGCTCGCCTCCCAGGCCCTGGCGCTGCTCATCATGATGCAGACGGCCGAGCCGATGCTCCTTTATGGCGCATGCGCGCTGTTCGGCTTTTCCGTCGGCAACCTCATCACGCTGCCGGCGCTCATCATTCAGCGCGAGTACGAGGCTGCCGCCTTCGGCATGCTCACCGCGCTGGTCGTTGCGATCAACCAGGTTGCCTACTCGTTCGGTCCCGGTCTCCTCGGCATCCTGCGCGATGCGACGGGAAGCTATGCGGCACCCTTGGGCGTTTGCATGGCCCTGGAGATCGCAGGCGCGATCGTCGTACTGTTGCGCGTGCGGCGCTGATGTACGCAGGCGCAAGCTATTCAACTCGGGAGGCGATGGCCCAATGAAGCTGATGATGTTCCAGAAAGACGGCGGCGCGGCCCTCGGGCTCGTCGATGGCAAATCGGTGATCGACCTTGGCGCAGCCGATCCTGCTCTGCCGAAGGACATGCTGTCCGTGATCGAGAGCGGCGCCTCCGCGCTCGACGCCATCAAGCGTGCCGCCGCCAAGGCGCCTGCTTCCGCGCGCCTTGCCCTCGACGGCGTCAAGCCGGCGCTCCCCATCGCCAAGCCGCCGAAGTTCGTCTGCGTCGGCCTCAACTACGCCGAGCACGCCAAGGAAGGCGGGCACGCGATGCCGACCTATCCCTCGTTCTTCCTGCGCGTGAGCACCTCGCTCATTCCGGCCGGCGCGCCGGTGGTGCGCCCGAGCGCATCCATTCAGCTCGACTACGAATGCGAGCTGACCATCGTCATCGGCAAGCGCGGCCGGCACATTCCCGAGGCGCGGGCGCTCGAGCATGTGTTCGGCTACACGCTCTTCAACGATGTCTCGGTGCGCGACTACCAGCGCAAGACCTCGCAGTGGACGGCCGGCAAGAACTTCGACGCCACCGGTCCGCTGGGCCCCTGCGTCGTCACGGCCGACGATCTGCCGGCCGGCGCGTCGGGGCTGCGCATCTCTACCCGCGTCAACGGCGAGACCATGCAGGACTCCAACACCAGCGACATGATCTTCTCCACGGCGCGCACCATTGCCATCCTGTCCGAGATCATGACTCTGGAGCCGGGCGACATGATCGCCACGGGCACGCCGTCGGGCGTTGCGCATGCGCGCAAGCCGCCAGCCTGGATGAAGCCCGGCGACACGGTCGAGGTCGAGGTCGAGCGCATCGGCGTTCTCAAGAACCCGATCGTGGCCGAGTCCTGATCTGTTGCCTGCAATGGGTCGGTCTATTCCGAGCAGATAGCAGCGGCGGCTCTCCCTCTCCCTCGAGCGGGAGAGGGGGGGCGCAGCAGCGCCGACCTCAGGTCGTGAGCCAGCCGAACTCCTGCGGCTTGCGCCCGGCCGCAGGATGAAGCTTGACGTTGACCAGCGCCGGGCCGTTGAAGTCCATGGCCTGGTCGAGCGCACTGCGCAGGTCCTTCGGATCCTCGACGTACCAGCCCTTGCCGCCGAACGCCTCCATCATCCTGTCGTAGCGCGCGCCGACGGTGAGAACGCGCGGCGGACTCTGTAAGCGATCGTTCGGCAGCTCCGCAATGCCACTGCCGATGCCGCCGTTGTTCAGCACCACGACCTTGATCGGCAGCCGATAGCGGCAGGCCGTCTCGATCTCCATGCCGGAGAAACCGAGCGCGGAGTCACCCGACACCGAGATGATCGGCCGGTCGCGGTGAACCACTGCGGCCGCAATCGCAAAGCCCATGCCGATGCCCATCGTGCCGTAGGTGCCGGCATCGAGCCGCAGCCTGGGCGCCGCGTTCGGAAGCTGCGTGCGGCCGATATCCATGGTGTTGGCGCCCTCGCCGACGATCACCGCATTCTGCGGCGCCCAGGCGCGAATGTCCTTGAGCGCGCGGTAGTAGTTGGTCGGCGCACTGTTGTCGTCGATCATCGGCTGGATCGCCTTGGCGTTCTCGGCCGCTTTCTGAGCTATCGCCGTGCGCCAGGGCGTGTCCGCCGGATAGAACCACTGGCGCCCTTCCAGCGCGCTGTTGAGTTGAGCCACGATGGCCTTGCCGTCGCCCACCAGCGCCACCTCGGTCGGCACGTTGTTGCCGATCGCTTCGGGCGCGATGTCGAGCTGCACGATGCGCACCTTCTTGTTGAAGCGCGGCGGCAAGCCGAAGTGCATGATCCAGTTGAGGCGCGCGCCCATCAGGAAGATCACATCGGCTTCCTTCAGCGCGTGACTGCGCGCAGCACCCACCGACAGCGGGTGGTTGTCGTCCAGCACGCCCTTGCCCATCGGCGAGGCGAGGAACGGCAGCCGCGTACGCTCGATGAACGCGCGCACCTCGTTCTCGGCGCGGGACCAGGCCATGCCCTTGCCGACGATGACCAGCGGTCGCTCCGCCGATTGCAGCGCATTCAACGCCTTCTCCACGTCCTCCGGCATGGCCTGAGTCCGCGGTGGCTCGGCGCACCGCGGCGGCATGGCGACCTTGTCCTCGTCCACCTCGCCCTTGATGATGTCGTCGGGCATGTCGAGATACGTGGCGCCGGGCCGGCCGTAGATCGACTGGCGCACCGCCAGCTCGACGTAGAACGGAATGCGGTGCGTGTGCTCGACCGCATGGGCAAACTTGCAGAAGGGCGATGCGATCTGCACCTGGCGCTCTTCCTGAAAGCCACCCATGGCGTTCTGATAGGTCGGGGAGGCGCCGCCGATCATGATCATGGGCCAGCAGTTCTGCTGTGCGTTGGCGAGGCCCGCGAGACCGTGCACGACGCCAGGACCCGATACCGTCAGGCACGCACCCGGACGGCCGGTGAGATAGCCGGCCGCCTGCGCCGCGTACGAGGCGGCCTGCTCGTTGCGCATGCCGATGTAGGTGATGCCGACTTTCTGCGCCGCCGCTGCAATCGGCTGCACCGGAAAGCCTACGATCCCGAACATGTAATCAACGCCCTGCTGCTTCAGGCTCCTGGCCATCAGCGTGGCGCCGTCGATCTTGGTCATGCGTTCCTCCACAGCGGGGGCCGCGTCGTTGGTGCGGTATGGCGGCAATCCGGATCTTGAAAGGCCCCTCGCCCGCAACCTTACGCACTTCCGCTGCGCATGGGAACGGAGCAGCCACGATCGGGCTGCCGAGCAGCGTCGCGCCACGATTGCCGGCGCCGGACGCGATCCGCTACGGAACGATCCTCTCCTCGCGGAAGCGTTGGAGCTCGTGCAGGAACATCGCCTCGGTGTCGACGAACTCCAGGAAGCCGTGACGGCGGCACTTGTAGGTATCCGACATCTGATCCCAGTCGGAGCCGAAGGTGTAGGTGGCGAAGCGCCAGTCGGCGACGCGGCCGAAGTCGGCGATGCGCAGGCCGTGTCTTGCAACCATCGTCTGCCACAGCTCGGCCTTGTCGGGCATGAACTGCTGAAGATCGATGCGCTGCGGCGCGCCCACCGGCATCTCGAACAGGTCGGCGATCTTCGGCCACAGATGCTCGTATCGGAAATAATCACCGTTGGTGATGTTGAAGGCCTCGTTGGCGCAGGACGGCGTGGTCGCCATCCACACCATGGCGCGTGCGAGCAGCTCCCCTTGCGTCGCCTGCCTGATCGCCGAGTAAGCTGCGGGGCTCGCGGGGTAGCGCAGCGGCAAGCCCAGCTCCTTGGAGATCGCCGCGTAGACCGCGATCACCGCGATCACGTTCATCGGCGTGCCGAGCGCAAAGCCACAGATGATGTGCGGGCGCGCGGCCGACCACGACCAGTGTTTCCCGCGGCTTTTCGCGGCGAGATAGTCCTGCTGGTCGAAATAGAAGTTCGGCGGCATGTGCCGCGCGTCATCCTCCTTGGCCGGCGTCTTGAACGGGCCGAGATGGTGACCGTAGTACTTGGTCCCTTGCAGCAGGCACACGTGCTCGAGATTCTTGGCGACCGGCTCCAGGGCCTCGATCATATTGACGAGCAGCGCGGTGTTCGGCGCCCTTTGCTCGACCCACATCGGCCGGTCCACGTAGGCCGTGTAGAAGACGTGCGTCGCCTCCGCAAGCGCAGGGGCTGCGGCCCGGCATGCCGCCGGATCGCTCATGTCCACCGCCACGTGACGCGCGCGCGTTGCGTAGTCCGGCTTGCGCCGCGACACGGCGATGACCGACCAATCGGGAAGGCTCGTCAGGTGCGCGACGAGCGAGCGTCCCGAGACACCGGTCGCGCCCAGGACCACGGCAGTCTTGGCCGCCATCACTCCGCGCCCTCGACGATGACGATCTCGCCAACGCCGGCCTTCAGCCGCTCGGCCTTCGCTGCCTGATACAACTCGGAGTTATAGTATTCGCGGGCGCGCTCGAAGCTCTCGAACTCGAGGATCACATTGCGTGGGCGGCACTCGCCCTCCATGGCCTCGAAGCGGCCGCCCCGCGCCAGGACCTTGGCGCCATACTTGGCAATGGCCTCTCCTGCCATGCGCGCATAGACCGGATAGTGGTTCGGGTCGGTTACCGTAACGCGAGCGATTAAGTATCCCTTCGGCATTTTCACCTCCCCATCTGATGTATCGGCCGGATTTGAGGGCCGCTGGCGCGATTATTGCTTTTCGACAGCCGGAATCAAATCGCCGCAGCCGTTAACCGGCGCGTAACCCTGGAGTTCCCGGATGGTCGAGACCACAAAACGAGCCGCGGCCCCTGCTGCCGCAGCCGAAAACCGCGTTGATGCGCAGCGCCGCCGCCTGTTCTGTGGCCTTATGGCGTCGGGCTCGCTGCTGTTCGTAACACCCGACGCCGCGGCCGCGGTCAGCGATGCAAAGGCTGCGGAAGCCGGGTCTGAGGTCGGCACCGTATGGTGGACGGAGCTCGTGTCTCGCGACGTTCAGCGCGCGAGCAACTTCTACTCGAAAGTGATGGGCTGGCAGACCAAGATCGTCGACACGGAGGACGGATCGCGCCCCGCGGGCAAAGACGATCCCACCTATACGCTGTTCCTCGCCAACGGCAATGACGTCGCCGGCGCCAAGCCGATCGACGATGATCTCCCGCTCAAGAACCCGACGTGGCTGACCTATTTCCAGGTCGACAACGTCGATGCGGCCATCGCGCGCGCCGTCGCAGCCGGCGGCAGCGTCATTGTTCAGCCGTTCAACGCCGGCAACGCCGCACGCATGGCCGTTGTTGCGGACACGGAAGGCAACCCGGTGGGGCTCGCGCACCCGCTTTGAGGTCAGCGCGTGTTGTCGAACACGCGGTTTGCCCAGTTCGGGACCGCGGCTGAAGGGCCCGCCTTTCCTGACTGTGCGCTGCCGGGGACCGCACCTCCCAGGAACACGGGTGGATTGGCCGGATAGGCCTCGCGTGGATCATCACCCGGCCACACGAGCTTGGGCGCCTGGCCCGGCGCAGCGAGCGCCGGCGGAACGGCCATGACGGCGACATCGCCCCGCCGCTTGGGCCTGCGCGGCGCCTTCGGCGGCTCCGGCTTGATGCTGGCTTGAACCTGGGCCGCAGGTTTCCCCTTCTTGACGGTCTTGCGCGCAGGCGCAGCGACGGCCGCCTTCAGCTTGACGTTGTCCGGGGCCGCAGCGTGCTTGGGTGGACGATCCGGGGCCGCGGCGCGCTTGGGTGGACGATCCGGGGCCGCGGCGCGCTTGGGTGGGCTCAGCAGCTCGAGCGGAGGGTCCTCCGCGATCGCTTGCGGCACTTCTTCCCGTGGCGCGACCTCCGCCGCCGCAATCGCCAGGTCGAGCTGCGCCGTCGACACGATACGCCCCTCCGGCATGCGCAGCTCCAGCAGCAGCGTATGCCGCCCGGGTGCAGCAGTGCCCGCATCGACCTCGACCGACCCAAGCAGTCCGGCGCGTACCATCCAAATGCCGGGGCCAATCATGATGCCCTCGG
>JBLNBZ010000103.1:0-96096 GCA_050260355.1 Bacteroidota bacterium
AGCCACGGTCCGCAGACACCTTCGTCAGAGCCGCAGTCAGCGTCGTCTTGCCATGATCGACGTGACCAATCGTCCCCACGTTGCAGTGCGGCTTGTTGCGGTCGAATTTCTCCTTCGCCATGGCTGGTTCCTACTCGACAGTTACGTTGCAAACTCTACGGTTTAAGCTCGCATGGCGCATCGATGGCCCCGCCTCAGCGAGCGGCGGCTGGAGCGGGTGAAGGGAATCGAACCCTCGTCATCAGCTTGGAAGGCTGTTGCTCTACCATTGAGCTACACCCGCGTGACCGCGATTGCAGCGTCTTCTAGTGTTTTTTTTCCGGATAGCAAATGGACAATATGGGAACACAGGGCCGGCTCGCCAAGATCACATGGGGACGTATCGGGGGCTGGGACGGCCGACGTCATTGCCGGCAGCCGGACTGCATAGTCCCAGCCGGGCCTGGCGGTGCCGTTGCGCTTTGCTAGGGGTTAGGGCTCGGCTCAATCGGCTGACTGGTGGAGGGGGCTGGATTCGAACCAGCGTAGGCGAAGCCAACGGATTTACAGTCCGTCCCCTTTAGCCACTCGGGCACCCCTCCTCAGGGATCAGCAGATAGCATACACCCAAACGAAATGGCCCCGCTCGCGGGAGCGGGGACGGATGGTGTTATGGTGGCGCACCCTGGGTCGTGTCAACCCCGGTCCGGGAGCGGATGCGAAGGCGCAAGGCCCCTGCAAACGATATTGCTGGACGGTCACCACAGCGACTATTCAAGGTCGATGTCCTCACATAAGCCCCGCCCGATGCAAGAGCGCCCGCGTCCTGGCGCGCCCGATGACGGCCCCGTCCGCCTCTACGGCACCTCGGTGCTTCATGGCCCGCCAAACCGACGACAGAGATTGGCACAGCTTCTTTAGTTCCAGCTATCTCAAGGTCATCGGCAACATCTACGAAAACCCAGAGCTTCTGAAGTGACGGTCACAGACGAACTCAAGCACCTCACAGCCCTCCTCGCAGACTGGGCAGCCGATGCTCCCGCCACCACACTCTATCTCTTCGGTAGTCGTGTCCGAGGCGACCATAGACCCGACAGCGACGTTGATGTCACCATAGCCTGGAGGACAGCCGACGCGCGTGACACTGACTACGACTGGTGGTCACGGAACAATGAGGAACTCTTCGTCAGTATTGATGCACGATTGCCCGGCAAACTTCGCCTTTTGGAGGAAATGGACCCTAGCGCAGACAAAGTACGCACTGGCCCGCAGGTCTACCGAGACCGCAATGTCATCTGCGTGCTGCTGCCGCCAAAGCCTCAAGGACATCCCAATGCCAATGCGACCTGAACAAATCGAGCAGGCACAAACTCTAATCGCGGAAGTCCAGAAAATTCGTGACGCTCACGCGGAGGTCATCACTGGCGACTTCTCCGTCCGCACAATCACGGACGACAATATCTTCGACTACATCGACAACGACGCCGCCTATGAGCGCATCAGGGACGTCATCGCCAACGAACTCGCCACCTCATTCCAGAAGAAAATAGAAGAGCTAAAAGCCCTTGAAGTGGACACTTCTGAGTTCAAGCTCAGCCAACTCTCGGACTATCGCTAAAAAGGCCGCCATTCCGCCCCATATCGCACCATTGAAAATCCTAGATTTTCCGAGTGCCAAATCAGTGCAAAAAGCACCGCAACTCATTGAAATAAAACAAAATCAACGCAGGTTTACAGTCCGTCCCCTTTAGCCACTCGGGCACCCCTCCTCAGGGATCAGCAGATAGCATACACCCAAACGAAATGGCCCCGCTCGCGGGGAGCGGGGACGGATGGTGTTATGGTGGCGCACCCCGGGTCGTGTCAACCCCGGTCCGGGAGCGGACGCGAAGGTGCAGAGCCACGGCGAACGGTATTGCTGGACGGCCACCACAGCGACTATTCAACGGTGATGTCCTCACATAAGCCCCGCCCGATGCATGAGCGCCCGCGTCCTGGCGCGCCCGATGACGGCCCTGTCCGCCTCTACGGCATCCACGCGGTGGAAGCGGCGCTGAAAAATCCCACGCGTTCGCTCCGCCGACTGCTCCTCACCGATAACGCCGAGCGACGCCTCGCTGCCGCCATTGCAGCGCGGGCGGTGAAGCCGCAGCGCGCCGCCCCGCGCGACCTCGACCGGCTGCTCGGGCCCGACACCGTGCATCAAGGAGTTCTGCTCGAGACCGAGCTCTTACCCGAGCCGGCGCTCAATGAGGTCGCGGAGCAGGCGGGAAACGGTGGCCCGCTCGTCGTGCTCGATCAAGTCACCGACCCGCACAACGTCGGCGCGATCCTGCGATCGGCCGCGGTGTTCGGCGCCAGCGCGCTCGTCATGACCCGGCGGCACAGCCCGCCGCTGTCCGGAGCGCTGGCAAAGTCGGCATCAGGCGCGCTGGAGGTGGTGCCCGTCGTGCTGGTCCCGAACCTGGCGCGCGCACTGGCGGAGTTGGCCGACATGGGCTTCTGGCGGCTAGGCCTGGACGGCGAGGCCGACGCTCTGATCGACGATCAGCCGCTCGCCCAGCGCACCGCCCTCGTCCTCGGCTCCGAAGGGCGGGGACTGCGGCGCCTGACCCGCGACCTGTGCGATAAGCTCTGCCGCATCGGCGCCGCCGGCAGCATAGCGAGCCTCAACGTGTCGAACGCGGCCGCGGTGGCCCTCTACGTCGCCGCCATGCGGCGGCGGCCGAGCTGAGCCCCTTGTGAGGTGGGCCGGCAAAAGCAAAGGGCGGCACTAGCCGGCACCGCCCTGACAAACGTCGAGCCCAACTGCGCTCTAGTCGCAGATGCGCGGGCGCCAGCAGCGGACATCGTCCCTGCACACGTACTCGCCGAAGCGGTTGTAGTGGCAGCGCTGGCCGACGACCTCGCAGCGCCGCGGGCCCGGATAGCAATAGTCGCGGTCGCGCGCCGCAGCCGCAGCGCCGACGATGCCAAGGCCAATGATGGTGCCCGCGACGATGCCTGCGGCCGTCCGTCCGCCGCGCGCCTCTGCGGGTGTCGCTGCTGTGGCCACTATCGCGGCGAGCACCGCCATGGCGACCGTGGAGTGCATCAGCTTCTTCAACATCATTCTCTCCCGTGCTCGAATGTCCGTGCGGCGCCGATCCCCCGCCCCGCGGGGCGCCCCATGCGAGGGCGATACCGAACGCAAAGCTTAACGCTGCGGTCTGAATGACCGATGAACACGAGCAATGAGGCGAGGTGGCGGCAAGCCGTCGGGCTCATCGGCCCAAGACGGCGCGCTCTACCAGTGCCAGGGACGATGGCGACCGTGGTAGTCCGCGTGCCACTGCTTGTGCGGCCAATACGCCAGCGGATAGCCCCAGCTCCGGTAGAACTCGTACTTCGGTGGCCGATCGTTCCACACGTGGTAGTGCAGACGGTTGCGGTAGCGGATGTAGGCAGCCGGCGCCCAGTAGCCCGACCGGTAGTAGGGGTAATAGCCGCGCGGCTCGTACTGGTAGGCGTAGGGATCTTCCCGCACGTCATAGGCGGATCGGCTGGGCACGTGGCGGTGATGCTTCGCCCGCTTCTTGGTCACGACCGACTTGTCCATGTCGGCGGCGAAAGCGACCTCATGCCCGAGCGCGACGCTGGCAAACCCACCCAGCACCGCGGCCACCAGAACGGCTTTGATTCGCATGAGGGCACTCCCCGTCGGATTCGCGGCGATACTATCGCGTCGCACCACCATGAGAAACAGGGACCGATAAGAAAGGCTTACCTCGGCGCCCCGCGGCGATGTCAATTTTTCCCGGCTGTACCTTTCGCGACACGGTCGGCGGGCGCAGAACCGGCGCGGCCGCCGCTTGCAGCCGCAGGGAGCCGCAGCTATAACGCGCCATCGCTGACGGCCCTGCCGGCATCGCTCAGCGTCCCGAGCCCTTCCCCCCACAGGGGGTGATCGGCGCTGAATAATGGCGGAGCGTAGCGCAGCCTGGTAGCGCACTTGCTTCGGGAGCAAGGGGTCGCGAGTTCGAATCTCGCCGCTCCGACCATTTTCGACCCGCCATTCGACCGGACCCGACCCACGTTCATGAGCCCGGCTGGCCGCGCAGCTCCTCGATGATGCTGCGCACCAGGCAGTCGTTCTCGTTGATCGACCTCAGCGCACCGCGGATGTCCTCATCGTCGATGCCGCGCCCGGCCCTGCGCACGCAATCCTGCGGCCGGCCCGTGAACAGGTCGAGATACTTCCGCGACAGCTCGGCGATCTGCCAGCCCACGGGCAGCGGGAGATATTCATTGTTGAACTGGGCCGACCGCGCGGTGTACGCGCCGCGCCTGCGGTCCGCCTCCGCTTCCTCTGGGATGGCCGAGCTGCGTGCCCGCCACGCCATGAGCAGGGTCGAGAGCGGCGCCGTCAGCTCGTCATAGGTCTGCTTCTTGGCCTTCGTCTGGTAGAAATTGTCCACGGGCTGATAGCTGCCGGTGATCATGATGACCTTGGGCGCGATCTTCATCCCGTTCAGCACCTCGGGATAGAGCTCGGTGTACTTCAGGAGGTACTGGGTCAGGTTCTCCGCGGTCGCCACGCCCGAGCCTTCATAATAGCCGCCGTCGACGAACGTCATGCGGCGGTGCTGCGCCGGCTCGTTCGTATCCAGCGGCGCGGGCACGGTGAAGTCGTACCAGCCGACCGGCAGAATCCACGGGAAGCGAGCGCTCAGCCCGACCGCCGTGCTGAGCGGGATGTGATTGATCTCGGCCGACTTGCGATAGAAGTCCTCGAGGATCCCTGCCCGGTAGATATAGGTCTGGCCGAAATAGAGCGGGCTCAGGATCATCTGGGCGCCGGTCTCGACATTGGTGGTGTTGATGAGCAGTGCGGGAGCAGCAACGTCCTCCTTGGCGCAGTTGCGCGCTCCGACGCCGCACAGCGCAAAAAGCGAGTTGCGGAAGGGATTGTCGCCGCCGTACCGCAGGTCCCAGGCGTGCTCGAAGCTTTTCTCCAGCATCACCGCACGGTCGAGGGCATAGATGGGAACCGGCAGGAAGCGCTGCACGAAGTCGGGGAAGAGCGCCGCCCACACGAGCGGCGAGAGAAAATCCTGCGCCAGCAGCTTGTCGACCTCGCTTTCGAAACCGCCGCTGATGGGCTCGTAGATTTCCTTGCAGGGCCGCGGATCGGTGTTGCGCGCCCGCGTCTGCGCCAGCGCCGTGAACAGGGCCCCTCCGAGACTGCCGCCGGAGACGCCGCTGATGGCGAATACGTGCTGAGCGAAATTGGGACAAAGATCCTGGATGCGCGCGAGAATTTTGGCTGCGTGCTGGGCCGCATAGATGCCGCCGCCCTCGGCTGCCACGATGTAGACGGGATACTCCTTGCCGTCATAGGCCGAGGCATCCTTGCGCGAGGCGATCCAATTCGCAAAAGCCTCGTCGACCGAGACGCGGGTCACGGTCTTCTGCGGGTCGTGTCGGAATTGGTGATTGTCGCTCCAGCCGAGGAACTGGAAGACGAAGACCGCGACGATGGCGATGGTGACGATCGGAATGCCGAAGCGATCATGGAAGCGGGTCCCGGCCGAAGCCACGATGGTGGTGATCGCAACCCACAACGCGAAGATCGGCACGACGCCGAAGTACTGCGGCAGCAGCATCGGATAGAGCGCGATGGCGATCATCGAGACGAGGCCGATGAGGGGAAAGAGAAACCAGTTGTTGATCAGAAACAGCGAGCGGCCGCGCGTCTCGGTGAGCTTGCGGCCAGGTCCGACGCGCAACAGCCACCGCTCGAAGATGCCGATGACGGCGAACATCAGGGCCGCGGCAGCAAACGCGCCGATGGTCTGGATGACGAGCTCCGACTGCAGCCGACTTGCCTCCTCCACGATCGGCTTCAGCAGCGGCGGAATTGTCTCGTCGGCAAGGACCCGCTTGTCCGGAAGGAAGCTGTACCAGAGGCCCATTCCGGCCCCAATGAACGGAGTCGCTGCCAATACCCGTGGGATCCAATCCAGCAGCCACTTGGCGATCGGCTCCTTATCCAGGTCCTCGCCCGCGGAAGCGAGATGGCTCAGCTCGCGCGCGGCCTGCCACAGAACGATGGACAGCAGCAGCAGGGAGACGGCAGCCATGATCCACTGCCACTGCAGCCCGACCGGCTCGATCTCCTTGCCTCGCTGCAGGAGCACCCGATAGACCTCGCGCACCTGCTCGGGCAGCCACAGCGCGAGCACCGTGACGACGCTCATCACCAGCGGCGCGCGCATCGAGCTGAGCGCTCGGCTCGAGCCGGAAAACCGATCCATGATGCTTGGAGCATCGCGAACTGGCGCTGCCTCGGTCATCGGGTCCCCCCCTGCCAACCGCTCAGACGGTAGCCGATCAGCTCAAAGGCGCTTGAAGCCGCGCATCATCAGGCTTTCACAGCGTGATCGCAGCGCGCTGAACCGGTCATCCGTCGGCTGGCGACGCTGGACACAATCGATCACGCACCGGTTGCAGATGTCACCGTCGCACCGCTCCTCACCGCAACACCGGTAGGAGCACTGGCAGGCGGCGTTGCCGGGCGCACACTTGCCTGGGCCCTTCTGCACCTGTTGCGCGCTTGTTGGCACGGCGAAGCTCAGCGCAGCCGCAACCACGACGGCTGCAGTGAGCAAATGGCGACGACCCGACATCTACGCCCCCCTATCGGCCACAACGCCGGCTGCCCCTACGGGCCAGTGCCTGCGCAAGCCGGCGTCAGTATAGCCTCAGCAACACGACAAATGAAACCGGCCCCACATGACCACGCGATGAACGGCTCTTCATGCCGCGCCCGACACCGCGACGTGCACGCTGAAGCAGCCCGCCGCTAACGGTCTGGTGACATTCGGCTGCTAGGGTCATTCCGGCGTGGATCTTCCGCAATCGCCGATTGCACGCAAAAAGGATGGCACCCCGTCGTCTCGCTTGGGGTGCCTCTTTTTCTTTCAGCCGACGCCGCCGATTAGGCGCGCTTTCGGCCGCCGGCCTTCGGCTTCTTTCCGTCAGCGCCGGCGCTCTTGCGGTCATCGCCGACGCTCTTTCTCAGCGCATCCATGAGATCGATGACCTTGGCGCTCGCACGCACGGGCTCGTCGGTCGTGGCGATGATCTTCTGCCCCCGGCGTTTCTTCTCGATCAGAGCACGCAGGGCCACCTCGTAGTGGTTCTTGTACCGACCAGGATCAAAGGCGGCCGACTTCGACTTGATGAGCTGCGTGGCGAGATCCACGAGCTCCTTCTCGGGTTTCAGGTCGGGCACCTTGTCGAAATACTCGTCCTTGTCGCGCAGCTCGTTGCCATAGCGCAGCATGTTCATGACCAGCCCCTTCCCGAGGGGGCCGATGGCAACCAGGTACTCGCGCCCTGCGATGGTGACCTGCCCGAGGCCGACCTTGCCGGCGCGCTCCAGCGCGGTGCGGATGACGACATAGCCCTCCGCCGACAGATCGTCGGCCGGAAGGACGAAGTAAGGCCGTTCGAAATAGCGGCTGTCGATCTCGCTGACATCGACGAACTGCGCAAGCTCGATGGTCTTCTTGCTCTCGAGCTTGATGGCGTCGATTTCCTCGGGCTCGAGCACGACATACGTATTGTCGTCGATCTCAAAGCCCTTGACGATGTCGGCATTCTGGACCTCGCCGACGCCCTTCACGGTTTTCGTGTAGTTGATCCGCTTGCCGCTCGGCTTGTGGATCTGACGGAAGGTGATGTCCGTGCTGGTGTCGATCGCGTTGTAGATTTCGACCGCGATGGAGACGAGCGAGAGCCGCAAATGGCCCTTCCAGTACGCACGAGCCATGGCCCAGCCTCTTGTGGTGTACGCCTACGTCCCTACAAGGTGTTGTATTTCACGCGCACTTGCAAGGAAACCTGTCCAACGGCGCGAGCCTTTTTTCTCATCGTTGGCGGAACCTTTGTCAGCGGACAGCTCGAGTGGACTCATGCGGAATCTGGGGCGCTTGCGTCCAGCTCCTGCAATATGCGCGGCAAGACTTCCGGCAGATCCTCCGCAATAAGACCTCGGCCAAAAGCGCTGGCGCATGCGCCGTGCAACCAGACCGCCGCACACGCGGCCTCGAAGGCGGGCATGCCCTGGGCCAGGAGCCCCATGACGAAGCCTGCGAGCACGTCTCCAGCGCCGGCCGTCGCCAGCCAGGGCGGCGCATTCTCGTTGATGGCTGCTCTTCCATCGGGCGCCGCAATCGTTGTATCCGCGCCTTTCAGCACGATGACGCCTCCGCTCTTTTGAGCCGCCGCGCGTGCGCGCGTCAGCTTGCAGCCCGAAAGCTCCCCGAACAGCCGGCGGAACTCGCCCTCGTGAGGTGTCAGCACGACGGGGGCAGAGCGAGAGCGGATGGCGTCGAACAGCTTCTCGGGCGACGGCCCAGGCTCCGCGCTGCGCACGACGAAGCCGAGCCCGGCCTTCGCAGGCGCCCGTTCCACGGCATCCGGGGCAAATGAGGTGAGCGCATCGGCATCGAGGACGGCCGCTGCGGACGAGCCCAGGATGGCCATGACGTTCGCGACGGTGGCCGTGTTCACGCCTGCGCCGGGCCCGATCAGCACCGCGTTGTGACGCGCGTCGGCGAGAAGCTCGGCCAAGGCCGAGTCGGTGGCGAGCACCTTCACCATGATGGCCGCCAGATGGGTGGCATTGATCGCGGTAGCGGCGGCTGTGCCCGCAACGGTCACGAGGCCCGCTCCCATGCGCAAAGCGCCGCGCGCGCCCAGCCGGGCCGCGCCCGTGCTCTCCGGCGGCCCCGATATCACCACGCCGTGGCCGCGGTTGTACTTGTGCGCCTCCGCATCGAGGCGCGGGAAGTGCGCAGACCACAGCCCCGGCGCATTGGCAAAAGTCCGCGCGCCGATCCGGTCCAGCACGGCATCCGGAATGCCGATGTCGGCAAGCACCACTGCCCCGCAGAGCCGCCGGCCCGGATAAAGCAGATGGCCCGGCTTGCGCCGGAAGAAGGTGACCGAGCGTGCGGCCTGAATGACGGGGCCCGACGCCTGGCCGGTCGTTCCGTCGAGGCCGCTCGGCACGTCGACAGCCAGGACCGGTGCGCCGCAGCGGTTGGCCCGTTCGACCAGCCTCGCGGCCTCGCCTTCGAGGCCGCGCTTGAGCCCGGCCCCGAAGAGCGCGTCGATGATCAGATCGGCGTTGCCCTCGAAGCCGGCGTCTGCCGCCTCGATCGGGCCGTTCCACCGGCCGGCCATCACGGCGGCGTCTCCCTTGAGGGCCGAGCGACTGCCGAGCAGCGACACGTGCACCCGGAACCCGCGCTCCTGCAGCAGCCGCGCGGCCACGAACCCGTCGCCCCCGTTGTTGCCGGGTCCGCAGAGGACTGCGATGCGGCTGCCGGGTGCGACCATGCGGGCGGCCTCGTCGGCGACGGCCAGGCCGGCCTTCTCCATCAGTGCCGTGCCGGCCGTGCCACCATCGATCGTCAGGCGGTCGGCAAGACCCATCTCCTCGGTCGTCAGAAGCTCGAGCACGTCGGTCAGCCTTGTTTATCTGCAATCGTCATCTTGCAAACTCGCAAGCGGCGTCTCAGGGGGCGCTCCCCTCAACTTTATGACGGGGGTATGCGATCGCCCGCATGGGGGGCGGCTGCAACCCGCAAGGCGATGCTTATTGATCCGGCGCCTGCCCAAGTGATAATCACCCCACCGCGGCGATCGCCCAAAAAATAGGCACTCCGCCTAGTTGTGAATCATTCTGCGCGTCACCGCCGCCAGCACGTCATCGGCTCGAGGGCACGTAATTCCTTGATTGCCTTGGAGTCTAGCCTCTCGGCAACCGATTGGCACATGGCGTGCTTAATTCTGGCGGGCTCTGATGGTGCCGCGCCAATCGATCAGGCCGGAGGATATCGCGCGCATGAAGAAGATCGAGGCCATTATCAAGCCCTTCAAACTGGACGAAGTGAAGGAGGCCCTGCAGGAGATCGGCCTCCAAGGCATTACGGTGATCGAGGCCAAGGGCTTTGGCCGCCAGAAGGGTCACACCGAGCTTTATCGGGGGGCCGAGTACGTGGTCGATTTCCTGCCGAAGGTGAAGATTGAGGTGGTGCTACCGGACGACATGCTCGACAAGGCCGTTGAGGCCATCCAAAAAGCCGCCAAGACCGGCCGCATCGGGGATGGCAAGATCTTCATTTCCACGGTCGAGGAAGCGATCCGAATCCGCACGGGCGAGACCGGCACGGATGCAATCTAGACTGCGTCGCCTCATGCGCCGCGCGCCGGAGCCGATGCATTGCGTGACAAGCCAAACAGGGGAGCCAAGATGGCAGACAAGGCGATGACCGCACCCGACGTCCTGAAGATGATCAAGGACAAGGACGTCAAGTTTCTCGACCTGCGGTTCACGGATACCAAGGGGAAGATGCAGCATGTGACCGCCGACGCGTCATGCGTCGACGAGGCGATGTTTGCCGAAGGCTATGCGTTCGACGGCTCCTCGATCGCCGGCTGGAAGGGCATCGAGGCCTCCGACATGACGCTGATGCTCGATCCGGCGTCCGCCCACATGGACCCGTTCTTCGCGCAAACGACGATGGCGATCTTCTGCGATGTCATCGAGCCGTCGACCGGGGAGCTCTATGAGCGCGACCCCCGCGGCATTGCCAAGAAGGCCGAGGCCTACATGAAGAGCACGGGCGTCGGCGATGCGGTCTACTTCGGACCCGAGGCCGAGTTCTTCATCTTCGACGACGTCCGCTTCTCGGCCGATCCTTACAATACCGGCTTCAAGATCGACTCGACCGAGCTGCCCTCGAACATGGGCACCGAGTACGAGATGGGCAACCTCGGCCACCGGCCGCGCGTCAAGGGCGGCTACTTCCCGGTTCCCCCCGTCGACAGCGCCCAGGATATCCGCTCCGAGATGCTGTCGGTGATGGCCGAGATGGGTGTCGTCGTCGAGAAGCATCACCACGAGGTCGCGGCGGCCCAGCACGAGCTCGGCATCAAGTTCGGGCCGATGGTGCGCATGGCCGACCATCTGCAGATCTACAAGTACGCCATCCACAACGTGGCGCAGGCCTACGGCAAGACGGCATGCTTCATGCCCAAGCCGATCTTCGGCGACAACGGCTCGGGCATGCACTGTCACCAGTCGATCTGGAAGGGCGGCAGTCCGACGTTCGCCGGCAACAAGTATGCCGACCTTTCCGACACCTGCCTCTACTACATCGGCGGCATCCTGAAGCATGCCAAAGCGATCAACGCCTTCACCAACCCCACCACCAACTCCTACAAGCGGCTGGTGCCGGGCTACGAGGCGCCGGTCCTGCTCGCATACTCCGCGCGCAATCGCTCCGCCTCGTGCCGCATCCCCTATGTCACCAGCCCGAAGGCCAAGCGCGTCGAGGTGCGCTTCCCCGATCCGGCCGCCAATCCGTATCTCGCCTTTGCGGCGATGCTGATGGCGGGCCTCGACGGCATTCAGAACAAGCTGAGCCCCGGCGAGGCCATGGACAAGAACCTCTACGATCTGCCGCCGGCGGAGCTGGCCAAGATCCCGACGGTATGCGGCAGCCTGCGCGAGGCTCTGAACAGCCTCGACAAGGATCGCGCCTTCCTCAAGATGGGCGGCGTGTTCACCGACGACATGATCGACGCCTACATCGAGCTCAAGATGGCGGAGGTCGAGCGCTTCGAGATGACGCCGCACCCGGTCGAGTTCGATATGTACTACTCGGTCTGAGGGAGGACGCTGAGGCGTCCGAAAGCTCTGGGGGCAGCTTCGTCGATCGAGGCTGCCCCATTTTGCTGCTCCGATCCGGCAGAGGGCGTGCGCGTCGGCCTCGCGTCAGCGCAGCAGCAGCGCCGCCGCGCCGAGCGCGATGAGCGCGGCAAACGCAAACCGGCGCCGCCAATTGAAGCTTCGGCGCATCTCCCATCGCAGCCGAGCATTTTTCATGGCCGCTACCGGCAGTCGGCAGATCCACAGGGTGATGACGCCAGCAACGAATCCAAGGGCGAACGAGAGCTGGTCGAGCGTTGC
The DNA here is from genome assembly GCA_050260355.1 of Bacteroidota bacterium. GTDB lineage: Bacteria > Pseudomonadota > Alphaproteobacteria > Rhizobiales > Hyphomicrobiaceae > CADEFX01. Next base: position 12,008 of record JBLNBZ010000103.1, read on the forward strand.
CACCGCCTTCGGAACCGTGATGACGGACGGGATCTCCGTACCCAGCGGATAGTTCATGACGAAGGCCGCAAGACCCGCGAGCGACACGGCCAGCAGCGCCAGGATTGTAAGCAGCTTCCCCATGTCCGAGGCTCCGTGACGAGCCGTGCGACCACGTCGGTGACCGCCAGCATCGCCGGCCCCATGGTGGGCATGACAAGGCAAATATCGGGTTAACCGCACCCCACCGTTTCGCCCGATGACGAGGATCGCCGGCCCGACACCGCCGCGCAAGGCTAGCGCGGCATCCCTGCGATAAAGACGGAGCTGCGCTCGATCGCGGCAATCTCTTTCGACACCGACGCGAACTCGGGATCGTCCCTGCCGAAAGCGCCGATCATCCGCTCGAGCTCGGAATTTTTGCGCTTGCTACGGATCTTCTGGAGGTAGATCGCGGACACCGCTGGCTGGAAGAAATCATTGCGATCGCGCTGCGTCAGGATGAGACCGCGGAGCTTGTCCTCCCCAGTGCGGAACTTGCTCAGCGTCACCAGCCGCAAGGCGCCCTGGAACGTGGTCAACAGGTGGATGATGCCCGTATGCGGGCTGATGTGCACGCCGCCGGCGTGGCTGCTCGACACGATCCTGTCGTCCGCCACGCGAAATCGCTGCAGCTCGAAGAATCGCAACCGTGCCTGCTCGTCATCCCAGTCGATCTCGTAGACCGAGCGGTACAGCTCGTTCTTGTCCGAGAAGACCCGGCGATATGCGAAATAGGTGCCGACGTAGTGCGCGTAGGCCGAAAGGAGATAGCCGCCGTATTCCTCGGCCGCACGTCCGTCATTGCGCTCCGCATTCGAGCCTGCGCCCGCACGCCCCTCGATGCTGCTTGCCCGGCCATCCAGGTAGTCCTCCAAATCGATGCCGAGGACGCGCGCAATCTTGGCCACGGTGGCGTCGCGCACCGGCTGGCCCGCCAGCAGATTGCCGAGTGTCCGTTCCTTGCAGGCCGCACGCTGCGCGAGGGCCTCCCTGGTCAACGTGCTTTTGGCCATCTCGAGCCGGACGCGACGCACAAAGGCTTCGCGCTGCGCCTCCGACATCAGCGAGGCCATGCCCTTCCCCGTGAGAAGACGTTGCGATTCAAGGCGGAAGCTAGCCCCACCCCTGCCTGCCCGCAAGCGCAGACAGGAAGGCGCTGCCGCCGCGTACCGATACAAGGTTGCCGCAGCGGCAATGCGCGTATCGGATCGGCTCGAGACCTCCCTGCGCGCCTGTGCGAGCAGCCGACCTACTCGATCTTGATGCTCGCTGCCTTGATCACCTCGGCGTTGCGCTTGGTGTCCTCTATCAGGTGCCGCGCCATCTCTTCCGGCGTCTGCAGCGGGACCACCGCGTTGACGGCCCACATCTTGGCCTTCATCTCCTCGGTCTGAGCAAGCTCGACGATCTTGGCATTGAGCTTGGTGATGATGTCCTTGGGCACACCGGCCGGCGCAAGGATGGAGAACCAGATCGGCACGTCGGCGCCTTCGATGCCCAACTCCGTCAGCGTCGGCACATCGGGAAAGTCGGGACGACGGGCGCTGCCGTTGATGTTGAGCAGGATCAGCTTGCCGGCCTTGACGTGCTGGATCGTGATCGGCTCGTTCATCATCTGGACGTTGCCGGGCAGCAGATCGTTCAGCGAGTCCGCACCGCCGCGGTAGGGAACGTGCAGGATGTCGATGCCGGCCTTCAGCTTGAGCGCCTCGATGCGCAGGTGCGTGGACGTGCCCGACCCCGATGAAGCATAGGCCAGCTTGCCGGGGTTCTTCTTGGCGTAGGCCACCATCTCCTGGAACGTCTTGACGCCGACCGAAGGATGAATGACGAAGCCATTGATCACGTCGCCCACCCGGCCCACGGGATCGAAGCTCTTGATTGGATCGTACGGTGTCGGCCGCAGGCTCGGCAGCACTGTGAGCGGCGCGTTCGGCGTGAGCAGCACTGTGTATCCATCAGGCGGCGACTTGGCTGCGGCCTCCGCGCCGATCATTCCGCTTGCCCCGCCGCGGTTCTCCACGACGAACTGCTGACCCAAGGCCTGGCCGAGCTGATCGGCCCAGGGCCGCGCGATGGCGTCGGTCGCGCCCCCAGGTGCGTACGGCACGATCACCCTGACGGGGCGGGCGGGCCAGCCCTGTGCGTGAGCCGAAGCCGCAAAGGCCGTCGCAGCAACCAGGAACGTGTAGGCGAGTGTGAGGAATCGATGATGATGCATGCTATGCCCCTCCCTTGGCGGCATGTGCGATCAGGCCGGTATTCGACCGGCGTTATTTTGTTGTATGGACGGAGATTGCGAGCCTACAGGCATCGCGACGACTGCGGACCCCGCTCAACGAAGCTCGTTCGCAGGCCTCGCACGGCGACCAACGCGCCGCCCTTCCTCAGGTTGGATAACCGCGACCGGCCGCTGGCCCATGCAGAGGGGCGGTCAGATCAGACCGAGCTCCGCCAGCTCTTTCCTGAGCTTGGGCGGCATCTGGGCAAGGCCGTCGCGGCGGCGGCTGCCGGTCAGATCCTCGGGCGCCTCCTCCGCCGACAGGTAGCGCCAGCCCTGAAAGGCTCGGCGCGGCACCGGACGCACGGGAACGAGCTTCCTGTCCAGGATCAGCAGACAGCACGGCGTGCCGTCGGGCTTGGTACCCTCGCGCAGGTCGACCAGCCCCTGCCGCACCTGCACGATGCCCTTGATCACCCAGTAGAGCGAGCCGCCTGCCAGCAGCTCGTCGCGGCGCTTCGGCATCTGGAAGGTACGGTGGAACAGCTCTGGCTTGGTGCCCGCAGCTTTCATCTGCTTCAGGCGCTCGGCCTGCCAGCCGGCAAGGTCCTCGATCGAGTCGCAACCGACGCAAAGCTTGATCAGATGCAGCGCCATTCCAACCTGGCTCCTCGCCACACGCCGCCGTTCATGGCCCGCGTTCTACCTGATCGAGAGCGGCAGGGCGACCAGGATTGCGCCTGAAACTGGGGACAGCGCCCAATCACCACAGGCGCAAGGGCTCAACCGGCCTTGCCGGACTCCGGTGCCATGCCTGCGATCAGCGCGCCCTGCGTGACCTGCTGGCCTTCCGTCACGGCGACCTTGTCGATGACGCCGTCGCGGCCCGCATGCAGCACGTGCTCCATCTTCATCGCCTCGACGACGGCGATGCGATCGCCCTTGGCAACGCTGTCGCGCTCGCGCACGAATAGCTTGGCGACCTTGCCGTTGATGGGCGCGCGGATGACATCGCCCGCCTCTCCGTCGTCCACGGTGCTCGCGTCGTAGACGGGCCGTCCGATCTCCACCTGGGCCAGGTCATCGATGACAAAAACCTTGTCGGCACCGTCGGTGCGCACGACCGCCGGCACCGTCGGCGCGCCGGATTGCAAGCCGTCCCAGACGGGCAGAGCGATGGCAACGTCCACCCTTTCGGCGTGCACGGCTTCCCAGGTCGCGGAAACCTGCCGCTCGACGCCGGCGATGGTCACGGGAAACGTCAGCGTCCGCTGGCCGCCGAGCTGGAAGGCATCGCGTGCGCCCCAGGGATCATGCGCAAGCGTGAGCTTGCCGGCGCCTCCACACAAGAGCCGCTGCACGCCGCGACTGACAGCCTCGGCATGAACCTGGCTCTGCGTCAGTCCCGCAAGCTCCCTGCCGATGAGACCCGTATCCATGTCGCCCGCGCGCACATCGCGATGGCTGAGCAGATTGCGCAGGAAGCGCGCGTTCGTGCGCGGTCCGGCGACGACCAGGGCTTGCAGCCCGGCGACGATCTTGTCGAGCGCATCCGGGCGATCCTGCCCACGCGCGATGAGCTTGGAGATCATCGAGTCATAGTAGGGTGAAACCTCGTCGCCCTGCCGCACGCCCGTTTCGAGGCGGATGTCCGACAGCCGCTCGCTCTCGAACGCCACGATGCGGCCGATGCTCGGCATGAAGCCGTTGCCCGGATCCTCGGCGCACAGCCGCGCCTCGATGGCATGCCCGCGCATGCGGATCTGACTTTGCGTCCTGGGCAGCCGCTCGCCCGCCGCGATGCGAAACTGCCACTCGACGAGATCGAGGCCGGTGATCTCCTCGGTGACAGGATGCTCGACCTGCAGCCGCGTGTTCATCTCGATGAAGTGCCAGGGCGCGTCGGCGCCGAGCTCGCCCCCCTCGACCAGAAACTCGACGGTCCCCGCGCCCTCGTAGCCCACCGCCTTGGCGAGCCTGACGGCCGCCTCCGTCATCTTGACCCGCAGCGCCTCGGACATGCCGGGCGCGGGCGCCTCCTCGATCACCTTCTGGTTGCGCCGCTGCAGCGAGCAGTCGCGCTCGAACAGGTGCACGGCGTCGCCGTGCGCGTCGCCGAACACCTGCACCTCGATGTGCCGAGGCCGCACGATGACCTTCTCGACCAGCACGCGGGCATCGCCGAATGCGCCCTGCGCCTCGCGTTGCGCGCTTTCCAATGCGGACGGAAAGTCTGCGGCATTGTCGACCAGCCGCATGCCGCGGCCGCCGCCGCCCGCCACCGCCTTGATCATGACGGGATAGCCGATGCGCGCCGCCTCCTTCTGCAGCGTCTTGGCGTCCTGCTTGTCGCCGTCGTAGCCCGGCACGACGGGCACGCCGGCAGCGCGCGCGATGATCTTCGCCGCCGCCTTGCCGCCGAGCTTGCGCATGGCATCGCCCGACGGGCCGATGAACTTGATGCGGGCCTTGGCGCAGGCGTCGGCAAAGTCCGCGTTCTCGGCCAGAAAGCCGTAGCCCGGATGGATGCAGTCCGCGCCGGTCGCCTCGGCTGCGGCCAGGATCCTGTCGATGCGCAGGTAGCTTTCGGGCGCGGGCGAAGGCCCGATGTGCACCGCTTCGTCGGCCTCGGCCACATGCAGGGCGCGGGCGTCCGCATCGGAGAACACGGCGACGGTGGCAATACCCATCCTGCGCGCGGTGCGGATGATGCGGCAGGCGATCTCGCCGCGGTTGGCAATCAGAACCTTCTCGAGCATGCGCCCTTATGGCAAAGCCGCCCGACGGCGGCAATGCGCATTCCACAGCGCTGCGGGGGCTGTGCGACCCCGGCCGGCTGACGCGGCGCGGCATTGGTCAGGTGGCACGCACGGCCCGCATCTCATTCCCGCGCCAGGTGAAGCTGCGTCCGAACCAGGCTTGCGTCCACAACAGCGGGAGGGTTTTCATTTCCTGACCATACTGGCGAATGCTGTCGGGATCGGAATATTCAAAACGCGGTTGGTAGCGGCCTCGCCCTTTCCAATACTCGAGTACGTGTTCCCGCATGTCGCGAAGCTCCCGAACATCCCGTTCGAAGCGCTGCAATCGCTCAAAGGATTCCTGGTCGACGAGCTTTCGCTCTACGCCCTCTTTCGCGAACCGAAAGAAATGGTTCGCTGCGATCAGGAAGAAGTGCTCCGCCAGTGTCAAAGCGATCCGGGCATCTGGTTCGCCGGCCATTTTGTCATTGAATGCCACCCTGATTGCAGCTGCCTGCCGCACAACACCCTCGCCCCATTCAATGATGCGCAAGCGCACGAGGCCATCCATCTCCCCTTTCGAGAGTGTCATCTGCCGCACCTCACATCCTAAACACGCCGAACCTCGTGTCCTCGATCGGCGCGTTGAGACAGGCGCTGAGCGACAGGCCCAGCACGCGCCGCGTCTCTGAGGGCGCGATGATGCCGTCGTCCCAAAGGCGCGCGGTGCCGTAATAGGGATGACCCTCGCGGTCGTACTGCTCGAGCACGGGCTTCTTGAAGGCCTCCTCCTCCGCCGTGCTCCAGGTCTTGCCCTCGGCCTCGAGGTTGTCGCGCCTGACGGTCGCCAGCACGCCCGCCGCCTGCGGGCCGCCCATCACCGAGACGCGCGCATTGGGCCAGGTGAACAGGAAGCGCGGGCTATAGGCGCGGCCGCACATGGCGTAGTTGCCCGCGCCGTAGGAGCCGCCGATGATGACGGTGATCTTCGGCACGTTGGCGCAGGCCACCGCCATCACCATCTTGGCGCCGTGCCGGGCGATGCCGCCGGCTTCCGCATCGCGGCCGACCATGAACCCGGTGATGTTCTGCAGGAACAGCAGCGGAATGCGGCGCTGGCAGGCGAGCTCGATGAAATGCGCGGCCTTCTGCGCGGTCTCCGAGTAGAGGATGCCGTTGTTGGCGAGGATGGCGACGGGCAGGCCCTCGATAGCGGCAAAGCCGGTGACGAGCGTCGTGCCGTAGTTGCGCTTGAACTCGTCGAGCTCGGAGCCGTCGACCAGCCGCGCGATGATCTCGCGCGTGTCGTACTGCGTCATGAGCGAGGACGGCACCACGCCGTCGATCTCGGCCGGATCGTAGGCAGGCAGCCGCGGCTCCCTGAGCGCGATGTCCGCATGCTTGGCGGTCGTCAGTCCGGCGACGATCGAGCGGGCAATCTCCAGCGCATGGCCGTCGTTCAATGCATAGTGGTCGGCGACGCCCGACAGCCGCGTGTGCACGTCGGCGCCGCCCAGGTCCTCCGCCGATACCGTCTCGCCGGTGGCCGCCTTCACCAACGGCGGGCCGCCGAGGAAGATCGTGCCCTGTCTGCGCACGATAATGGTCTCGTCCGACATGGCCGGCACATAGGCCCCTCCCGCCGTGCAGGAGCCCATGACCACGGCGATTTGCGGGATGCGCTCGGCCGACATGCGCGCCTGATTGTAGAAGATGCGGCCGAAGTGCTCGCGGTCCGGAAACACCTCGGTCCAGTGCGGCAGGTTGGCGCCGCCGCTGTCGACCAGGTAGATGCAGGGCAATCGGTTCTGCTGGGCGATCTCCTGCGCGCGCAGGTGCTTCTTGACGGTGAGCGGGTAGTAGGTGCCGCCCTTGATGGTGGCGTCATTGCACACGATGACGCACTCGCGCCCCGACACGCGGCCGACGCCGGTGATGATGCCGGCGCCATGGATGTCGCCGCCGTACATGTCATAGGCGGCGAGCTGCGACAGCTCGAGGAACGGTGAGCCCGGATCGATGAGCCGCATGACGCGGTCGCGGGGCAGGAGCTTGCCGCGCGCGACGTGACGCTCCTTCAGCCGATCGGGACCTCCTGCGGCGGCGGCCCGGCGCTTGTCCTGCAGGTCGGCGACGAGCGCGCGCATGGCGGCACGGTTGGCCTGGAACTCCTCCGAACCGGTGTTGATGGCTGTCTGAAGCTTTGGCATTGGCACCCCTCGATCGGGCGCCAAGCTACGCGGCCCGCTCTGCTCATAGCAAGCCGGGCAGGCCCCGCGATCAACATGGATCGGCGGCTGGTCTAGGGCTGCTTCTTGGGCTTGGGCGCATAGGCCTCCACCGGCCCGCCGGCCTCCTTCCAGCCCTTGAAGCCACCGAGGACATGGGCGACCGGCTCCAGGCCCATGTCCTGGGCTGTCTTGGCGGCGAGCGCCGAGCGCATGCCACCGGCACAGAAGAAGACGAACTTCTTGTCCTCGCCGAACACCGGCTTGTAGTAGGGGCTGTCGGGATCGATCCAGAATTCCAGCATGCCGCGGGTGCAATGGAAGGCTCCGGGCACCTTGCCGTCCCGCTCGAGCTCGCGCGGGTCTCTGAGATCCACCAGCACGACATCGTCGCGCCCATGCAGCTTCACGGCATCCTTGGCCTCGATCTCCTCGATCGCCGCCTTGGCCTCGGCAAGCATCGCATTGATGCCCCTGGTGATGGTCTGTGCCATTCTGCGGTCCTCGCTTCCGGGTGTTTGGCGGTGTGATAGCCCGAATTGGCGGCAGATGACAGCGCCGCGGGGGCCAATCGCCGCACGGCCGCCATGTTCCGGCGTGAGAAGATGCGCCGCCGCCGCAGGGATTCGCCATGTCCACGCATCATGCGCTGACCGCACTCGTTGCCATCCTCTTTGTGGGTGGATGCGCGGCCGCCATGCCGGGATACTCGCCGCCGACGCCCAAGACCGAGAAGATGAGGGCGAATCTGCCGACCGGCGGCGGCATGGCCGAGGACGGGCATTACGTTCTCAACAACCAGGAGGAGAAGCTGGACTGCAAGAAGCTCAATGGCGCCATCCAGATTGCCATCCTGCAGCTTCGCGGGTCCGATCAAACCCCCCGCCCCTCCCAATCCGCCGTAGCTGCCGGCGCCGTCATCGCGCCGGTCATGGGTGGCGCGCGCTACGGTACCGACCCCGATGGCGGCATCGCGCGCAGCCGCGCGCGCGTTCGTGCCCTCAATGCGCGACTGGCCGAGAAGGGCTGCCCAACGTTCGACCTCGACGCGGAGCTGAAGCCCGGCAATACGGGCACGCCGGCGCCGGTCAGAGCCGCGGGCAAGAAGTAGTCCTAATTGCAAACTATCGGCACGTTGCTCGCAACGTGCCCACCGTGCACGCCTCGTGCCTCCAACGGCGGCCCGGGACGGGACCCGGGCGCGTTGCCAGGCTCACACCATGCGCTCGATGGCGACCGCGGTCGCTTCGCCGCCGCCGATGCAGAGCGACGCGACGCCTTTCGTCTCGCCGCGCTTCTGCATGGCGTTGATGAGCGTGACGATGATGCGCGCTCCCGATGCGCCGACGGGATGGCCCAGCGCACACGCGCCGCCATGCACATTGACCTTGTCGTGCGGCAAACCGAGATCGCGCATCGCCGCCATGGTGACGACGGCGAACGCCTCGTTGATCTCATAAAGGCCGACGTCCTTCGCGCTCCAGCCTGCGCCCTCCAGCACCTTCTTGATGGCGCCGATCGGTGCGGTGGTAAACCACGCCGGCGCCTGCGCGTGGCTGGCTTGCGCGACGATCTTCGCCAGCGGCTGCAGCTTCCTGCGCCTGGCCTCGCTCTCGCGCATCAGAACGAGGGCGGCGGCGCCATCCGAGATCGAGCTCGAATTGGCCGGTGTCACCGTACCGCCCTCGCGGAAGGCCGGCTTCAGGCTCGGGATCTTGGCCGGGTCGGCCGTGAAAGGCTGCTCGTCGCGCTTCACCTCGGTGGCGCCCTTGCGCGACTTCACCGTGACGGCAACGATCTCCTTGTCGAAGCTGCCGTCCTCGTTCGCCGCCTTCGCGCGCTTCAAGCTCTCGACCGCATAGGCATCCTGGGCCTCGCGCGTGAACTGATAGTGCTGCGCCGTGTCCTCGGCGTAGGTGCCCATGAGCCGGCCCTTGTCGTAGGCGTCCTCCAGGCCGTCGAGGAACATGTGGTCGTAGACCTGCGTGTGGCCGAGCCGCTGCCCGGTGCGCATCTTGGGCAGGATGAACGGCGTGTTGGTCATGCTCTCGAGCCCGCCCGCAACGATCACGTCCTTGGGACGCGCGTGCAGCGCCTCGTAGGCCATCATCACCGTCTTCATGCCCGAGCCGCACATCTTGTTCACGGTCGAGCAGGGGACCGAATCGGGAAGGCCCGCATTGCGCGAGGCCTGCCGCGCCGGCGCCTGGCCCTGGCCCGCGGGCAGCACGCAGCCCATCAGCACCTCGGAGACCTCCCCCGGCTTGACACCGGCCCGCTCCACCGCCGCCTTGATCGCCACGCCGCCGAGCTCGGGGGCCGTGACCGACGCGAACACACCCTGAAAGCCGCCCATGGCGGTGCGGGCGCCCGAAACGATGACGATGGGGTCCTCGGCGGGTGTGGGCATGGTGGTCAGCTCCGGTGAAGAGTCATCTGTTGCACAGCAACATGGGACAGCTCCGGCGCGGGGTCAACGCCGGACCTCACGCCGTCTCCTCGAACAGCTCGCGGCCGATCAGCATGCGGCGGATCTCGCTGGTGCCGGCGCCGATCTCGTAAAGCTTGGCGTCCCGCAGAAGCCGCCCGGTCGGATAGTCGTTGATATAGCCGTTGCCGCCCAGGAGCTGGATGGCATCGAGCGCCACCTGCGTCGCCTTTTCCGCTGCATAGAGAATTGCGCCGGCCGCGTCCTTGCGCGTGGTCTGGCCACGGTCGCAGGCCTTGGCCACGGCGTACACGTAGGCCTTGCAGGCGTTCATGGTCGTGTACATGTCGGCGATCTTGCCCTGCACGAGCTGGAACGTGCCGATGGGCTGCCCGAACTGCTTTCGCTCGTGCACATAGGGCACGACCACGTCCATGGCCGCCTGCATGATGCCCAGTGGCCCCGCCGCCAGCACGGCGCGCTCGTAGTCGAGACCGCTCATGAGAACGTTGACGCCCTTGCCGATGGTACCGAGCACGTTCTCCTCCGGCACCTCACAGTCCTCGAACACGAGCTCGCCGGTCGAGGAGCCGCGCATGCCGACCTTGTCGAGCTTCTGCGCGATCCTGAACCCCTTCCAGCCCGTCTCGATGATGAAGGCGGTGATGCCGCGCGGGCCAGCCTTGGGATCGGTCTTGGCGTACACCACGATCACCTGCGCATCGGGCGCGTTGGTGATCCACATCTTGGTGCCGTTGAGCACGTAGCGGTCGCCCTACTTCTCCGCGCGAAACTGCATCGACACTACGTCCGAGCCCGCACCCGACTCGCTCATGGCAAGGCTGCCGACGTGCTCGCCGGAGATCAGCTTCGGCAGATACTTGCGCTTCTGCGCGTCCGTGCCGTTGCGGCGGATCTGGTTGACGCACAGGTTGGAGTGGGCGCCGTAGGACAGCCCGACGGACGCAGAGCCGCGGCTCACCTCCTCCATCGCGACGCAGTGCTCCAGGTAGCCCAGGCCCGCGCCACCATACTCCTCCTCGACCGTGATGCCGTGCAGGCCGAGCGCGCCCATCTTGGGCCACAGATGTCGCGGGAATTCGTCCGTCCGGTCGATCTCGGCGGCGATCGGCGCCACCTCGTCGGCTGTGAACGAGCGCACGGATGCGCGGAGCTGGTCGGCGGTTTCGCCCAGATCGAAATCGAGTGTGGGGTATTCGTTGCGGATGGTCATTCCCAGCTCCTGCAGCACGGCAAGCGTCGAGCTATCCCACTGCCGAATCTGATGTCTCCACGGCTGTGCACCAAATCAGCTACAATGAAATACGGCCCGTCGCCTGGGCGGCACACTAAGAGAGATCGGCCGATGGCGAAAGACTATGGCGAGAAGGAGCGGGAGTTTATAGCCGGCCTGAAAAACGACACCGGCAAGGACTTGGCCGAGTGGATGGCGGCGATCGCCGCGCAGGGATTCACCGACAAGAACGACGCCATCGACTGGCTGCGCACGCAAGGCTTCCTGTTCAACGATGCCTCGTGGCTCGAGCGCATTCACGCCAACGGCGGACGCCTGATCTATGGGGACCGGCCTGCCGCCGCCTCCCCGCCGCGGAGGACTGCCAGCAACGCGAGTGCGCCAAAGCCGGCGCCGAGGCCTCCCGAGGCACCAAGCCCGCCGCCGAAGGCCCCGCCTCCTGTCGATGAACGCCTGCAGGCGCTGATTGCCGGGGCCAAGGGCTATCAGCCTTTGTACCGGCTGCTCACCAGCGAGATCTTGCGCGCGCTTCCGGGTGCCCAAATCGTTTCCGCGGAGACTTACGTCTCGATCGGGGGCCCGCGCGAGTTCGCGGCCATCGAGACCAGCCCGAAAGGCCTGCGCCTCGCGCTCGACCTCGGCGACCGGCCCTTTACCCCGCCGCTACAGCCCTCCAAGCTTGCCGCGTCGCCGAAGCGGCTGTCGCATATGATCGTGCTCGACGATGCGCGGCAGGTCGACGGCGCGCTGATGGCGCTGGTGAAGACGGCCAGCGCCCGCGTCAACGCATGATAGGGGATCGGTGCCATGTCCCACGGCGTCGAGGACAGGCCGAATGACAAGCCCTGGCCGCCGATCATCTACGCGGCGGCACTACTGGGCGCCTGGCTGCTCGAGCAGCTCATCCCCTTGCCGAGCCTGCCGGAAAGCCTGCTGACGCGCTGGTTCGGAGCCGTCATCTTCCTGGCCGCCATCGGCCTCGGCCTCAAGGCCATGTTCGACCTGCGGGCGCACGGCACGACCTTCAATCCCACGGCGCCCGCGAGCGCTTTGGCGACCACCGGGATCTATGCACACAGCCGCAATCCCATGTACCTCGCCGCCCTGATCGCGTTCCTTGGGCTCGGCCTCGCCCTGCGCTCGACCTGGCTGCTTGTTTCGGTGCCCGTCGTGGCCGTGGCGCTGCAAAAGCTCGCCATCGAGCCGGAGGAGGCCTACCTGGAACGCTCGTTCGGCCAGCACTACCGCCGCTATGCCGACCGGGTCCGGCGCTGGTTTTAGCTCTCCGCTACTTCAATTCCGGCCCCGGAACATCCATTTGCCCGAATTCGAGGCGCATGCTCATCTGGGAGTAGGAGGTTGGCCATGCACACCTTTTCTCGGCATACGCTGGGCGTCTTGGCCGTTGCGGCCGGCCTCGGATGGGTCATGCCCGGGGAGGGCGTCGCACAAACCGCGCGGCGGGACGGCATAGGCGAGTTGCTGGGACGGACCGCGGGCGACAACCCCCAGATGGCCCAGGCCAAGCCTGGAGAGCCGGCATCGCAAGCTGCCGGCCAGGCTGCGAAGGACCCGCGCGAAGGCGATCCCAGCTACGAGCAGGCCCAGCGCCTGATGAAGGCCATCGACGCAATCCTCCAGGACACGGCCAGAAACCGCGACGAAGCCAGAAAGCTGCCGCCCGAAAGCGACTTCCTGATGAAGCCGCTGTGGACGGAGACGCGCGAGGATCGCGAGAAGAAAATCCGCAACCTGCTCGATAGCGCGCTCGGCATCGTGACCGACGTGCCGGTGGTCGACGTGCAGCGCAAGATCGAGGCGCTGCGCAGGAACATCCGCGATCTCGATGATCGCATCGTCAAGCTGCGCGAGAAGCAGCTCACTGCCCCGAAGGACGGCATGCTGCCGGGTCTCGTCACGGATACCGTCGACAGTCTCGGCAAGGACATCGACGAGGCCAAGAAGAAGATCGAGGCCAACAAGGGCGAGATCGCTGCGGCCAAGAGCGAGGTCCACACCGCACTCGCCAACAGCGGCATTCAGCTTGCGCCCGAGCAGGTCGACCTGCTGCTCGACGGCGTCCTGTCGGGCGACCTTGTGCGCCTCGTCGCCATCTTCAATTCGGCCAAGCTGATCGATGGGCAGCTCGGCAAGTTGATGGCGCAGTCAGGCGAGAACATGAATGCGGCGCGCAAGTATTTCGCCATGCACGCGGCCCTGTTCGCCATGCTGGTGCACGCGCAGGATTCCCTGATCGGCAAGATCGACAATCAATACCTGCCCAAGCTCGATGCCATTGCCAAGGACATCGCCGCCGCACGCATCAAGACCAACAACCTTCTCAAGGCCGAGAACCGCCCCGACCAGCGGCGCACCCTCGAGGCCAACCGGGAGAGCCAGCGCCTCGCCGAGGAAGCGGCCAAAGGCTATCGCCGCTATCTGCTGCAGCAGCGCGAGCAGGTGGCCAAGGCACGCGGGCGAGCCACGCACGATCTGCGCATCGCCGACAACACCTACGAGACCGTGGAGGCCAGCTTCCAGCTCCGCAATCTCATGCAGGACGGCGCAACCTCGTTCGAGGCGATCCAGAAGCTCGAGGCGCCGACCTTCGAGCAGATCTTCAAGAACGAGGAGCTCAGGCGCGAGTTCGAGAGCCTAACGCGCAAGCTCGATGCGCCATCGAGCTGAGGCCGGGACGAGTGGCCCGCGCCGGCGTGACACGCTTGTAGCCTGACACAAACACGAAGCCTCACATGCACAAGGCCCGGACGGCATCCGCCGGCCGGGCCTTGCTCATCTGCTTTGCCGCGCGGTGCGAGACACGAGCCCCGACCGCGTCAGGCGTACGTCCTCTTACTCGGTGTCGTCCTTGTCGCTCTCGAGCTTCTGGCGCTCGCCGAGGCAGGGTATTGCCCACACCTGGCAGCGCTTGCGGTACTGGCCCGTAAGCCACTCACCGGCCCTGCCGAGCGCGCTCTCGTTCGTGGACGAACGCCAGCAGCGGTATTCGCCACGCTGGGCGCTGTTGAGATCCTGATAGCGCTCACCGAAGTCGGCTCTCACCGCGGCACGCCAAGCCCGCTTTGCAGAGATCAGCGCGCCGTTCTCGGTTTGCGCCTCCGCGCCCTTGGTCGTGATCATGCCGAGGCACTGCCGCTCGTAGCGGCCGTCGAAACGGCCATCGTGGCGACGATCGTACCTGTCCCTGTCGTAGCGGTCGTACTTATCGTATTTGTCGTAGCGATCGTACTTATCGTAGCGATCGGACTTGTCATAGTCCGCATAGCGCCGGCCGTCGTGATGATGGCGGTGAGGCCGGTCATAGTAGAGCGGCGTATAGGTCGTACGGCCGTAATAGAGATCGGAAAACCGGCGGTGGCCCTCCCATGGATGCACGTAGGGCCGCGGGGCCACGACGAAGCTGTGCTGGCGCGGCGGCTTCAGATACGGCTTCCCGCGGCGCCTGGGATCAGCAAAACGGAAGCAGCGATTGTCTGCAAAGCCGTCGCACCTGAGTACGCCAGCAGCCCACTTGTCGGTTTCAAGATCGACGGCTTGCGCTGGTGCCAGCATCAGCATCCCGAGCACGAACCCGCCTAACGTGGCGGCTTGGACGCTGCGCTTCACAACCTGCGACGGCGTGCTACCGCGTGCTGCACGCAAGCTACTTGAAATGAACTCGAACGACGATGGGCGCACGCCAGACAATTCGCCCGCGCGAAACTTACTCAACATGACAGCCCCCTGAGGCAACTTTCGTCGTGAAGCAAACAGGTGCAGCCGCAAGCTGTCCATGGCTTATCTGCAGTCCACAGCGTTAGAGCGGGAAGATGTGGTTCCCTCGCCACAGGTCAGCCAGCGGCGTCTTCTGAGCCAATGGTGAGACGGCTCTCCTCGAGCCGCGAGTTGCGGTCCGCGCAGGTTGAGGTCTCGGAGTCCTTGTGAACGTCATCCGTTTGTGCTCCGATAATCGAAAGCCGAATAGACAAAAGACTTAGGGAGGAAGTCATCATGGGGCGTATCAGCCTTGCGCTGGCCGTCGTGCCGGCATTGCTCAGCGCAACACCAGCCGCCGCACAAATCACCGACGACGTCGTCAAGATCGGCGTCCTGACGGACATGTCGAGCCTCTATGCCGACATCAACGGTCCAGGCGCGGTGGTCGCGACGCAAATGGCGGTCGATGAGCTCGGCGGCACCATCCTCGGCAAGAAAATCGAGGTCATTCAGGCCGACGTGCAGAACAAGGCCGACGTGGCCGTCAGCATCGCCAGCCGCTGGTTCGACAACGAGAAGGTCGACATCATCCTCGGCACGGGCGCGTCCTCATCCTCGCTCGCCACGTCCAGCGTCGCCAAGGACAAGAAGCGGGTCTACATCGCCACCGATCCGGCAAGCTCGGATCTCACGGGCAAAGCGTGCAACGCCTACACGATCCACTGGGTGTACGACACCATCGCGCTCGCCAACGGCACCGGGTCGGCCGTCGTCAAGGCCGGAGGCAAGACGTGGTACTTCCTGACCGCGGACTATGCATTCGGCTATGCACTCGAGCGCGATGTCACGGCCGTCGTCACCGCGAACGGCGGCAAGGTGGTCGGCAGCACGCGCCACCCGATCAACTCGCCGGATTTCTCGTCGTTTCTGCTGCAGGCGCAAAACTCGAAGGCACAGATCATTGGCCTGGCCAACGCCGGCGGCGATACGATCAACTCGATCAAGCAGGGCTCGGAGTTCGGCATTGTCGCCGGGGGCCAGAAGCTCGCCGGCCTGCTCGTGTTCATTTCCGACATCCACACCATCGGGCTGAAGCAAGCGCAGGGACTGCAGCTCACCGAGGCCTTCTACTGGGACCTCAACGACGGCACGCGCACCTGGTCGAAGCAGTGGAGCGCAAAGATGAATGGCCGCATGCCAACCATGATCCAGGCCGGCTTCTATACCGCCACCAAGCACTACCTCGAGGCGATCAAGGCGATCGGCACCGACGACGCCGACAAGGTGATAGCCAAGCTCAAGTCAATGCCGCTCGACGACCCGCTCTTCGGCAAGGGCTATGTCCGCAAGGACGGGCGCAAGATCCACCAGATGTATCTCTTCGAGGTGAAGAAGCCGCAGGAAAGCAAGGGGCCGTGGGACTACTACAAGCTCATCCGCACGATCCCCGGTGAGGAGGCATTCCGTCCGATGGAGAAGGGCGATTGTCCGCTGGTCAAATAGCGCCGCGTCAGCCAAGGGATAGCGGCCGGAAAGACCGGCCCTATTCCACCTTAAGCAAGAGCAGTATGCGATGAACGACGCGCATACGGGGACCTGTTTCTGTGGCGCAGTGGCGATCGAGGTAACGGGCGCGCCTGAAGAGATGGGGTACTGCCATTGCGGCTCCTGCCGCGCCTATTCGGGAGGGCCAGTGAAGGCCTTCATGTTGTGGAAGGCGGAGAACGTAAAGGTCACGAAGGGAGCGGAGCTTCTTGGCCGGTTCGCGAAGACCGAGATGAGCCACCGGCGTTTCTGCACGAAATGCGGCGGCCATGTCATGACCGACCACCCGGCGCTCGGCCTCACCGATGTCTATGCCGCCGTGATCCTGGCATAGCCTTCAAGCCCGTTGTCCACCTGCACTATGCCGAAGCCGTGCTGCCGATGAAGGACGGGCTTCCCAAGCTGAAGGACTTCCCCGCCGAAGTGGGCGGGTCCGGCGAGATGTTGCCCGAATAGCTTTCCTCGCCCGTGTGCCCGCCCTACTCCGCCACCTCCCGCGCCATGACGCGGGCGGGTGCGCCGTCCGACGACCTCACGTTCAGCGCCGAAAACACGAACTCGACGCGCTTGCCGGCCAGCCCCGAATGGCCGGTCAGGTGCTCGCAGATCAGGACACCGTGCGACAGCAGCTCGTTGTGCACGGGCCAGTTGAAGTCCTTGGCCCGGCGATGCAGCGGCAAATCCGGCGTGCCGAAATCGCAAGCGACAAGCTTCGCTTTCTTCGCCACGAGCCACTCGGCAGCGGCGTGGCTGAGGCTCGGGTGGTCGTCGTAGGCCGGCGTACCGTGGCGGGCGGCGAAGCCCGTATCGATGGCGAC
This sequence comes from Bacteroidota bacterium, assembly GCA_050260355.1. Classification (GTDB taxonomy): domain Bacteria; phylum Pseudomonadota; class Alphaproteobacteria; order Rhizobiales; family Hyphomicrobiaceae; genus CADEFX01. Next base: position 28,982 of record JBLNBZ010000103.1, read on the forward strand.
GATGTCGCCGGGTCTGATCGCCGGCGTGGCCCGCTCCAGGTCAGCTACGTCGATCAGCTCGCGCTCCTTCTTGTCGAAACGCCACACGACTCCGGCGCCGCACAGCCGCTCGACCGGAACCTGCTCCATGGGCGGCCCGTCCATGAAGAAGTGGTGCGGCGCATCGACATGGGTACCGGTGTGCACCACCATGCCGAGCTCGGTGACGTTGATCGGGTCCTGTGGCAACGACTTGATGCGCCTGATCGTCGGCGGAGGAAAGACGGCGACGCGCGGCATGTCCTCGGCGATGGGCCAGGAGCAGTCGACCCAGGGTCCCGCCGGCTTCAGCGGCGCTGCCGGCGGCAGCTCCATCCACCCCTTCCAGCCTCTGCCGCGCTCCGACGCTGCATCGCACATGGCACGCTCCTTGTTCGCTGCCGATCCGTCAACCCAGGTAGGCCTGGCACTCGATCTCCACCCGCATGCGCGGATCGACCAGGCCCGAGACCTCTACCAGCGTCGATGCCGGCCGGTTCTCGCCGAAGTAAGCGATGCGGCGCGGATTGATCAGCGGCCGCTCCTTGATGTCGGTCATGAAGACCTGCACCTTGGTGACGTGCTCGGGACCCGCGCCGACGGCCTTGAGGCATCGATCCATCACATCGATGGCGATGTCGAACTGCGAGACCGTGTCCGGCGGTATCCGGCCGTCGGCCGTCATGCCGACGATGCCTGAGACCCAGACCATCGGGCCCGCCTTCACCACATGGCAGTAATGGCTGACCGGCTCCCTGGCGCCGGGCAATATGATGCGCTCGATCATGACGCTTCCTCCTGTGTTGTTTGTTTCTTGCGACCACCCTAGTGCATCGCACGGCGGCTTGTCAGTCCGCACGGTTGACGCCGCCGGCCTTGCAAGCAACCTTGTTCGGCAAACCCGCTGCCAAAGGCCTGACGCCCATGCCCCTCGACCTGCCGAAACTCGCCGCCGACCTCGAGCGACTCTTGAAGCTGCGCTCGATTCCGTTCGGCATGAAGCTGTTCGAGAAGGCGAGCGAGATGGAGGCGATCCCGCGCATCCGCCGGCCCAAGGCCGTGCATACGCTGGACCAGGTCGTGGCGCAGGCCGCCCGCCTCGGGTGGACCGTGGGCGTCACGTCGGATGACCTCGTCGGTGCGCAATGCCGGGCGGTGGTTGGCCTGGGCTCCGCCAAGGATCCGAAGTGGCAGTCGGGGCAGCACATGGTCGGCGTATGGTTTTCCGAGCCAGAGGGCGCCCGCGCGCATCAGGCCGCAATGCACTGCGTTCCGGACGGCAGATATGAGGCGCTTGCCGTCGCGCCGCTCGCCTCGGGCCGGCTCGACCCGCCGGATATCGCGCTGTTCTATGCGACGCCCGGCGCCATGATGTACTTCATCAATGGGCTGCAGTGGGCGGGCTACAAGAAGTTCGACTGGGGCGTGGTGGGCGAGAGCGCGTGCGCCGATAGTTGGGGCCGCGCGCTGACCAGGCGCGAGCCGTCGCTCTCCATCCCCTGCTTTGCCGAGCGGCGCTACGGGGGCGTGCTCGATGACGAGATGCTGATGGCGCTGCCACCCGACCAGCTCGAAAAAGCGATCACCGGCATGGAGGCACTCTCGCGCAACGGCTTCCGCTACCCCTTCCCGCAGTACGGCATCCAGAACGACGTGCGCGACGGCATGGCCAGGAGCTATCCCGATCGCGCCAAGCCGGCTGCTACCGCCGGTACTGCACGAACGGTGACTTCGTCGCCATCTGGTCGTAAAGGCCGCGCGCCCGGTAGTTGAACTCCTGCGTCATCCAGTAGGTGCGCGTGCATTTGCGCGCGTCGGCCTCGGCGTAGACCGCCTCGATCAGCTTGCGGCCGACGCCCTTGGCGCGCAGCGTCGGCTCAACGAACAGGTCCTCCAGATAGCAGTACCAGGTCGGCGACCACGTCGAGCGATGGAACAGCACGTGGGCGATGCCGATTGGCTTGTCGCTGTCATCCACGGCGACAAAGCCGATATGGTTCCCCTCGGCGCCCGACAGCAGCCGGCCCCAGCTGATCTCGATCACGTCGTCGGGGACGGTCGCCTTGTAAAACTCGATATAACCCTTGAACAAGGGCAGCCAGGCCGACTTGTCCTTCGCCTCGAGCCTGCGCACGCGAACCGTCATCAACCGTTCTCCTCAATGCCCCGTTGAGCCGAGCGCCACGATCCGGGCCGGCGGCTTGCATCATAGTCAAGCATCGCCGTTCCTAGAGCAGGAAAAGCGTAGCCAAACCGAGGAAGCTGAAAAAGCCGACCACGTCGGTGACCGTGGTGACGAATACGCCGGAGGCAACCGCCGGATCGTAGCCGAGCCGCTCCAGCGCGAGGGGAACCAGGATTCCGGCAAGCCCCGCAGCCAGCAGGTTGAAGATGATGGCGGCAGCGATCACCAGGCCGAGCTTGCCGATGCCGAACCAGAACAGGACGACCAGCCCCATGACGATGGCAAATAGCAGCCCGTTGACGAGGCCGACTGATGCCTCACGCAGAATGACGCGGCTAGCGTTGTAGGGGCCGAGATCGCGCGTTGCCAGCGCGCGCACGGCCACTGCCATGGTCTGCGTGGCGGCATTGCCTCCCATCGACGCAACCATCGGCATCAATACGGCCAACGCCACCATCTGCTCGATGGAGGCGTCGAACAGCTTGATGACCGAGGCGGAAAGCAACGCCGTTCCGAGGTTGATGAGCAGCCACAAAAACCGCCCGCGCACGGTGTTGATCACAGAGTCGGCAAGGCTCTCGTCGCCGACGCCGGCCAGCAGGCGCAGGTCCTCCTCGGCCTCGTCCTCGATCACCTCGACGACATCGTCCACCGTCACGACGCCGACCAGGCGATTGTTCTCGTCGACCACCGGAGCCGATCTCAGGTCGTAGCGCTCGAACTCGCGCGCCACCTCCTCCTGGTCGGCAGTCGCCGGGATGGCATGGCCCTCAGGCTCCATGATCGCGTCGATCTGCACGTGGCGCTTGGTGCGCAGGAGGCGGGAGAGGTCGACGCTGCCGAGCACCCGGTAGGTCGGATCAACCACAAAGATATCGGAGAACGTATCGGGCAGATCCTCGCTCTCGCGCATGTGGTCGATGACCTGCCCGACCTTCCAGAACGGAGGCACGGCGACGAAATCCGTCTGCATGAGACGGCCGGCGGTCTTCTCGGGGTAGTCGAGATTGCGTTGCAGCGCCGCCCGGTCGCTCCAGGGCATGCGCGCGAGGAGGTCCTGCTTCTCGTGCTCCTCGAGACCCTCCAGCACGTAGGCGGCGTCGTCCGAATCGAGCTCGGCGACGGCCTTGGCAAGCAGCTCCTTCGGCAGAGCCTCCGAAAGCTGGTCGCGCACGGTCTCATCGAGCTCGGACAGCGCCTCGAAGTCGAACGCGGACCCGAGCGCCTGCACCAGCTCGACGCGTTGCTCGGGCGCCAGGAGCTCCAGCAAGTCGGCCAGGTCCGGCGCTTCCAGGGCCGCGGTCAGCTCGCGCAGCCGCTCGTGATCCTTGTCGGCCAGCGCGGCCGCAACCGCCGCCGCGCGCTCGGCAACGGGCGCCTCGTCGACTGTCCGCGCCTGCTCGACCGGCTCCTGCATGGAACTCTCTCGGGTTTGTTTCGGGCAACGATTGGCGCGTGTTGCACGGCACGTGTGCGCATACCACGGCCGCAGCTGGATGACGCGTGCAATCGCGTTGCATCTTGCCACATTGTGCACCTACTATCCGCGCGTTCTATAAAGAGAGTCGTTGCAGCCGGCCCCTCCCGTCAGCACGGGTTCGGCTTGACTTGTGCGGGTGGGCACCCCGCAGGGGACGACAGGGAGAGGGAATGCGGCCTGCTTTGCTCGCCGGGCTGACTGGCCTATTGATTGCTGCTGTGTTGCTGCCGCATGCGCAGGGACAGTCGCCGGGGGTTTGCCAGCCGGCGGCCAACGCGCTCGGGGTCTCCCGCGTCATCGACATCGATACGACCCAGGGCCCGATCTTTGGCAGCAGCCCCGCCGCCAAGCACGACCTGCTCCGCGATCACGAGGTGGTGCTCACGTTCGATGACGGCCCGCATGCCGCCTACACGAAGCCGATTCTGGACGCGCTGGATGCCCATTGCACGAAGGCCACCTTTTTCATGGTCGGCTGGCGCGCATTGACGCAGTCGCGCCTTGTGCGAGAGGTCGCGCATCGCGGCCATACGGTGGCAACGCACACCTGGTCGCACCAAAATGTCGCCAAGCTCGATCCGGTGGCGGCTCGCGCCGAGATCGAGCTCGGCATCAGTGCCGTGCAGCGCGCGCTCGGATCACCCGCGGCCCCGTTCTTCCGGTTTCCCTATCTCAGCGAGCCTCGGGCCATGGTTGCGCATTTGAAGTCGCGCAACACCGGGATCTTCGCCATCGACATCGATTCGATCGACTACCGCACGCGCAGCCCGACGATGATGGTGCGCAACGTGATGCAGCAGCTGGCGGTCAAGGGGAAAGGCATCATCCTGATGCACGACATCCAGCCCGCGACGGCCGGCGGCATCAAGATGCTCCTCGCGGAGCTGAAAGCCGGCGGCTACATGGTCGTGCACCTGCGACCCACGCGGGGTCAGGTCACCGTTGCCGAGTTCGACCGGCAGGTCGACCGCGACCGCGCACGCCGGCGGATTGCCTCCCTGCCCGTGCCGGTCGGCCAGCGCGGCATTGTCTCCCCGGCCTGGGAGGTCAACGTCTTCCGGTCTCCTCAAGCCGGACTGGGCGGCTCGGCTGCGACCGCGCCGACTGCAGAGCGCCCGAGCGCCCTCGATGACTGGCGCCACAGCATCTTCCGTACCTGGTGACAGCGCTGGCGTCCCGCTGCGGCCGATCCGCCACATTTGTGCCAATTCCTCTCGGCCCGATGCGCATGCGCTTGATGCCGAGGCCAAGTCTCGATCATCTTTATGCCCCGGCGTCGCGCAGTGACGTATGAGACGCTGTCTATCGAGTGCAATCCCGGAGGCTCGAATGCTCCTGTTGCGCGCGGCGCTCGTCGCTGCGGCATTCAATATGGTTGCGGCCGCGGCGGTTGCGGCTGAAACGTGTCGTGATCCAGACCAGGCGCTCGGCGTTGCGCGCATCGTGGAGATCGATGCGGCGAACGGACCGGTTTTCGGCTCCATCACATCGCAGCTCCGCGAGAAGAGATTTCTCGAGCCGAAGGAGGTCGTGCTGACCTTCGACGACGGGCCCATGCCCGGAGTGACGCGCCAGATCCTCGACACGCTCGACCGATTTTGCACCAAGGCGACCTTCTTCTCCGTTGGGCGCATGGCGCTCGCCTATCCGGCTCTGGTGCGCGAGGTACTCGACAGAGGCCACACGCTGGGCACGCATACCTGGTCGCACCCGCTGAACCTCCCGCGGCTCGGGCTTGATCGCGCCCGTGACCAGATCGATGCCGGCTTCGCCGCCGTGACGCTGGCGGCCGGAAGACCGGTCGCGCCGTTCTTCCGCTTTCCGGGCCTCAGCGACTCCGGGGCCCTGCTGACACACCTGCGGCAACGCGGCGTCGCCGCCTTCACGGTCGACGTCGTCTCCAACGACTCCTACATCTCCGACCCCACGCGCCTGATCGCGCGCACCCTGGAGCGCACCGAGGCAGAGCAGGGCGGCATCCTGTTGTTCCACGACATCAAGGTCGCCACCGCGCGTGCCCTGCCGACATTGCTGAGCGCGCTCAAGACGCGCGGTTACCGCGTCGTGCACCTGCGCTCCAAGACGCCCTACGTCACGGACGAGCGCTATATCGCCGCGGTCAAGGAGTATGTCGCTCGGAGCCATACGGCGCCCGGCCTGAAGGCGCAGCTCTTGGCGATGACGGCCGAGAGCGGCAGCAGCGAACCCGCTCCCTCACCGTCGCTGACCTTGGCGGCAGCCGGTCAGGACCGCCAGCCGCCAGTAACCAATTTGGCGCCGCCGCCGCGCGAGCGCGTCGCCAAGCCGCTGCCGCCGCTTCCGGAAAATAGAGCGCAGGTCGCATTGGGCGAGACACGCCAAGTCGGACCAGGGCAACGTGCGATCAGGATCCCGAGGGCCGGCGGTGAAGCCATTACGGCTCAACCGGCTGCCCATCCGGCGGGCGGCGGTCAGGCTCCATCGGCGGCACAACACCGCGGCACAGCCGGCGCTCCGGTGCAGGACGGATGGGCTGCCTCCTACAGCCGCAGGATATCCGAGGTCGGCGGCTGACGGCGGACGCTACCGGCTGCTGGTGCAGTCACCGTGACGCGACTAACATTGCGGGCGCGGACCGCTGCTCGTGGATGCAAGTAATAGGGCAGCTCTCGGGGTCGCAGGGCGTGGGAGAGTTGCTTGCACGGTCCGTTATCGGCAGGGCGCCGTTTTGATGTTTTCCCGGCATTCCGCCAGAACGGCGAGCTCATACGCAGCCTGATCCACCGCGACATCCTCGGCCGCTATCGCGGCTCCGGCCTGGGTCTGTTGTGGTCGCTGATTACGCCGCTCTTCATGCTGACGGTGTATACGTTCGTGTTCGGCACGGTTTTCGCAACCCGCTGGGGCGCGGGGCAGGCCAGCTCGAGCACGGCCGAGATCGCCATCATCCTGTTCGCGGGCCTTATCGTTTTCCAGCTCTTCTCCGAGGTGATCCTGCGCGCGCCTTCGCTGGTGCTGTCGAATGTCAACTACGTCAAGAAGGTCGTCTTTCCCCTCGAGATCCTGCCTCTGGTTGCGCTCGGCTCCGCCCTGTTTCATGCCGCCGTCAGCCTGGCCGTCCTGCTCGCTGCAATGCTGCTGACGCAAGGATACATTCCGATCACGGCGCTGCTGCTGCCGATCGTCCTCCTGCCCCTCCTGTTCGTCACCGCAGGGCTGGGCTGGCTGTTGGCCTCTCTCGGCGTCTACGTGCGCGACATCGCGCAGGTCCTGGGGCCCCTCGTCACGGCGCTGATGTTTCTCTCGCCGGTGTTCTTTCCCACCTCGGCCCTGCCGGAATGGGTGCGCCCCTGGCTCGCCCTCAATCCGTTGACGCTGCCCATCGAGCAGACGCGCGATGTCCTGATTTGGGGGAACCGCCCCGATTTCGGTGCGCTTGCGGTCTATACGGCGATGGCGCTGGCCATTCTGGCGGCCGGACTTGCGTGGTTTCAACTGACGCGAAAAGGATTCGCCGATGTCTTGTAGCGACATCGCCATTCGCGTGCGCAATGTCTCCAAGCACTACTTTCTCTATGACCGGCCCGAGGATCGCCTGAAGCAGTCGGTGATCCCCCGGCTGCAGCGGATTGTTGGCCGCGAGCCCGCCCGCTACTACCGCGACTTCGCCGCCTTGAGCGGCGTCTCCTTCGATGTGAGACGGGGCGAGACCGTCGGCATCGTCGGGCGCAACGGTTCGGGCAAGTCGACGCTGCTGCAGCTCATCTGCGGCACGCTCGCGCCTTCCAGCGGCTCGGTCGAGGTCAACGGCCGCCTGGCGGCGCTGCTGGAGCTCGGCGCCGGCTTCAACCCGGAGTTCACCGGCCGTGAGAATGTCTACGTGAATGGCGCCATCCTCGGCCTCAGTCGCGCCGAGATCGATGCCCGTTTCGACGCCATCGCGGAGTTCGCCGGCATCGGCGAGTTCATGGAGCAGCCGGTCAAGACCTATTCCAGCGGCATGTATGTCCGACTTGCCTTCGCCGCGGCGATCAACGTGGACCCGGAGATCCTGGTCGTCGACGAGGCCCTGGCCGTTGGCGACGAGCCGTTTCAAAGGAAATGCTTTGCGCGCCTGGAGGAGATTCAAGACCGTGGCGGCACCATCCTGCTTGTGAGCCACAGCCTGCAAACGGTCGTGCAGCTGTGCTCGCGCGCCCTGCTGCTCGACGGTGGCGAGCTCTTGCTCGAGGGCGCACCGAGGACGGTGGTGAGCCAGTATCAGCGGCTGGCAAACGCCAGAGGCGAGCTGGCGGCAGACATCCGCGCCAGCATCCGATCGCCAGGCCCCAATGAGGAGGGCGAGCCGCGGCACTCCGCGGAGCGCCCGCGCGACGCCGACGATGGGGGCCGCTGGTTCGACCCGGCGCTCGTTTCCCAGTCGGCGGTTTCCTACGAGCGGCTCGGCGCCGAGATCGAGGATTTGCGGCTCCTCACCACGAACGGGCGGCGGGTGAACCTGCTGCGCTCCGGCAAAGAGTACGTGCTGACCTATCGCGTTCGCTTCACGGCCGATGCCAAGCACGTGGCCTTCGGCTTCCTCGTGAATTCGCCATCGGGGCTTACGTTGGCCGGCGTCGGCACCAGCCTGACCCAGACGCATCAGTTGGCCTCGGTTGACGCGGGCGATGACGTCTCCGTCGCGTTCCGGTTCCGCTGCGCGCTTCTGCCAGGCACCTATTTCGTCACTGTGGGAACGTCGGGGATGATTGCGGGAGAGCGCAGGCATCTCCATCGCATCCTCGATGCGATGCCGTTCCGCGTATGCCCCGAAGGCGCCGCGATCGAGGTCGGCTATTTCGATCTGGACGTGAGGCCGGAGATCATCCTGCATCGAGGCGCAGGCGTGCACGCGGCCAAGACCGTCGAGGCCGAGTGATGGACGGCATGCGGTCGGGGCCCGCCATTCATCTGGTGCTCGGTATCTCGAGCGTGGGCAAATCCAGCTATATCAAGCGCCGGCTCGAAGGCCCCCGCTCGGCGCGCATCTTTCTCGCCTACGAGCTGCAAACGGCAGGCGCCGACGCTGCCCTCGATGCGCAGGACAGCATCGTGCACTACAACATGCTGCTGCCTTGGAACAATGACGCCGACACCTACCGCGCGAGCTTGCGGCTCGAGCCGACCATTACCGCACTGCTGCAGCGGAAGGCTCGCCTGAGCGCCACGGTGCTCGTGGCGCGGCCTGCAACGTTTGCCAAGCGTATCCTGTTGCGCGAGGAGCATGAGCCGGAGCTGAGGCCTGGAGGGCACAGGTATCCGGTCGAAGCGATATTCGACTTTGTCTCTCGGGTGCCCGTGTCCGAGGTCTATGACCTGTGGCTCGATCTGCTTGCGCAGCAGCAGATCCCGTTCCAGATCGTCTCGACGGACGAGCGCACTTACGCGCCGGTTGCAACCGTCGCCGATGCGAGGCGCATCCTGCAGTCGCCGGCCACCGTTGACTATTCCGAGGCGGAGCGCACCAAAGCGCTCGGCAACTTCAGCTATGCCTACCAAAAGCTCGACTGGATCGGCGGCGTGAACGGCACGGGCGCGGACCGGGGCCCGACGCTCGCCGCCATACGGCCGTACCTGACGGGCTCATCGGCGTTGGACATCGGCTGCGGGCCAGGCTTCTTCTGCTTCAGCCTGGAGCGGCTGGGATTTGCCGACGTCGTCGGAACGGAGCTGAAGAAGGACCGATTTCTGGCCGCCTGCGGCATCAGAGAGGTCATCGGCAGCAGATGCCGGTTTGCGTTTCGGGACGCGTTCTTGGAGCCGTTCGCACGCACCTTCGACACCGTGCTGCTGCTCAATGTGCTCCATCACGTGACCGATCCCATCGGCGCGTTGAGGCAGGCCTCGCGCATGTGCGCGCAACGGCTCATCGTGGAGTTCGCGACCCTGTCGGATCCCAAGTTCGCCGCGACGTGGCCGGGCCAAACCCAGCACGACAACGCCATGCCCTTGATCGGGGTCAGCCTGCTGTCGCAGCAGGACCAGACCTACCTGTTCACGCACGAGGCGCTGCGCAGGATTTGCCTGGACCATGCCAAGCTGTTCAGCAGAATCGAGTTTCTCCCCTCCCCCATGTCGCCCGATCGCAGCATCGCGATCTGCACGAAATAGGCGAGAGATGCGTGGCGCGCGCGGCTGCGCTTGGCTCAAGTGATGATGTTGCGGTCCGTCACGCGGCGCCAGTTGGTGCCGTCCGAGAAGGCCAGCACCGCGCCGCCGGTCTCGTTCGACACGTAGATGATCTGGCCGGCGCCGGCGTTGGCTGGCGGCAGCCCCGCCACCGTGTAGCTCTTGACGCGCACGGGGCCGTCCACGTCGAGCTTGCAGGCGGGAGTGACGCCAATTCCGACGTTGCCGGCTGCATCGATGCGCATGCGCTCGACGCGCGCCGTGGACCCCGCGGGCGTGGTCTCGAACACGAAGCGGGTCGGGTGGGAGGCGCCGAACGTCCACGCGCCATCGGCCGCAGCCGAGATGCCCCCGCCGTTGACGTTGGCGCCGGCATTGTCCGATCCGAAGAAGAAGTAGCCGAGGCGGTCGCCTGCGAGCGGCGCCCCGCTGCTGCGATTATGGAAGAGCAGGATGCCGCCGCCGCCCGCGGCCGTGTCGAGCACCTGCCAAGCCTTGAGCTGAGATTTGAGGTTGTTGTCGCCCTTGACGGTGAAGCGAGAGGCGCCGCTCGGCGGCGTCGCCCCGAGGCCAACAAAGCCGGTGTTGCGATCGACAATGATGGCGTCGAACCACGTCGAGCCGTCGGGGCTGACCTTGACGTGGAAATCGTCGTCGCCGGTCAGCCCGAACTCGGCGCGACCCGAGAAGCCCGTCTGATAGAGCTGGCTCGCCGTGTCGCTTGCGGACGCCTTGTTGATCTTCTGCTGATGGCCGGCGCCCGCGTGATTGAACAGCGATGCCGCAGCGGCCAGTGCCAGCCGATTGGTTGTATCGGCGCTCGCGTTGACGCCCAGCATCGGCACATCCTGAAGCGCGGACGCGGACGCCGCAGTTACCCAGGTGCCGCCGTCAAAGGCCAGCAGCGCGCTCTCGTCGGCAACCCAGGCGAGCCAACCCTCGTTAGGCGCGTAGAACTGCCAGGCGCCATCCTGCCAGGCGGCAATGGCTCCTGCCTGGCCCGACCAGTCCCCCGTCGGATCCGCTGCGACGATGTAGCGATCGCCATCGCCAGGAGACGATGGCGGAGCGCTCAGGTCGCGATCGGCGACCGCAATCTGAACGATCGCATCGAGAGCCCGTATCGCCTCATTGTGCGTGACATGCTTCTGCGCTTGCGAAGCCATGATGTAGGGAAGGGCGAGGTTGGGTGTCGTATCCATCCTAATGCTCACGCCGAGACTGCTGCGTGTGCGCATTGTGGTCCCGCCCCGAACCCCGGGGATAAGTTTCTGAACGGACACGGGGGCGCATCAGTGGATGCGCAGAGAACGTGGCCGATAAATCACACGCCGCACTATCGCCTGCTTGACGCCACCTTGCCGCCGCAGGCCGGCCCGGGTCGCGTGCACGATCCGGCCCTGACCATCGACCAGCACGATCCCCACAACGAGCAGGTCGAGGGTTGCAGACAGCATGTCCTGTCGCAACGTACGCGCATCGAGGAGATCGGATATCGCAACTGCGCGGCGGACGTGAGGGTTGAGCAGGCGCAATTCAGTAATGACTCGATCGGTAAACCAGCCCTGCTCTTCGGAGCGGATAACCGACACCATCGCATGACAGCTGGCGTTCTTGACCAGGTTGAGGCCCGCTGCGTCGACGAACCCCTGCGGTTTCATCCACTCGCGATACATTCGGCACCGCAGCCATTCCTCCCTTCCCGCAAACCCGCTGCACGTGACGGGCTCGTCGACGTCCGTGTACCAGCCGGCCGTCATCCAGGATCGAGTGCGAAGTACGTCTCACGATATCGGGCACGCCACTGCGGATCACCGCCCCACCCATGGACGATCTTGAAGTCTCGCTTGGCCGGATCTTTCAGCACAATGCCCGCCGAGCGCAGGCCCAAGCGCCCCGAAATTCGCTCCAGCGTCTGCGGCCAGCGCGCCGGCTCGATCGCGCAGTCGTAGATTTCACCCACAAGATCGAGGAGTTCGCGGTCGATCATTGCACCGTCGGCCCCTGCCTTCGAACAAGGTCTCTCGCCGCGATGACACGGCCGATGCTGGGCGCATCTCAACTGCGGGTGCCGTCTCAGATACGGTTCGATGTGCGCTCGAGCCGCCCGATAGCTGAGGGCGGACGAGAGTGCCCACTTGCCAGTTTGTCTCAACTGGCTCTCCAGCCAAAACTGAAGTCGAAGCTCGCCGACAATCGTAGCGCTTGCGCGCGACAGATCTGGAGCAGCCGCGCCCCCCAAACGCCGAGAAGGCCAAGCGCGCGAGGGGACCGAGCACGGACGGTGGAGTGGAACCTCTCTCTCCTGGGCGGGTTGGAACCTTGGCACGTTGCGATAGCGAGTGCATCAAGTCAAAATTCATGAGGATGTAATGAGCCGGCACAACTCTCGCGCCCCCGTAAGGTCCGCGAAGGGCCGTACCAAGAAGACGGTAAAGGCGAAACGACCCACCACAAAGCCATTGGTTAGTACGAGCGAGCACGTCAAGAAGCAGCCGGCAAAAGCGGAGCGTGTACGCACGCGCATTGCCGCGCCGAACGAGGAAGCGAGACACCCTCGGACGACAGTTTCTCGCGGCACGGGAAATCGCTCCGCCATCGCCTCGATGGAAAAGCAGGCCAGCGCTAGCGCGGCCCGGATGATGATGTTCTGGTCTCCCTTCGGAATGCTGCTCCGACAACAAGCTTTTTTGACTTCGATAGCTTCGAGCATCATGCGGTCTCAGCAGCTATGGATGCGGAGGTTTGGCCGCTAGGACGAACTACGAGGCCGACCGAGATGCGAACGCGACATGGAAAACAGATGCGCGAAGTTGAACCACGACAGCCGCGCCGTCGCCTTTGTGGCAAAGCGCATGAGATAATCGGCTCGTTGTAAGGAAGACACATCCTTCGCGCTCCCCACCAATGCGCGGTTACGGGGAGACATCGGGTCGTCAATCCAGAGGCGCGGATTTCACCCCCTAAGCTGAGAGAGTTCGCCACAACGGTCTGGCGAAAAAGCCTTGCGCCCACAGACGCTTAAAATTCGCCAGGTGCTTGTTAGCCCTGGTGCGGTCGAGAGGACTCGAACCTCCACGCCTTGCGGCGCCAACCCCTCAAGCTGGTGCGTCTACCAATTCCGCCACGACCGCGTGACCGGCGAAAGTCGGCGTTGTCCTAGCAGACCGGACCCGGCCAAACAAGCGGTCCGGCAGGAACAGTTGGCCACGATCCTGCGGCCAGTATAGCCGCAGTCCCATCGCGATAAGCCATCACGACAATATGGGTTGAGCACAAGAGCATGGGCCCCATATCGTGCGTGGGAATACCACGAGTATATGGATGCCGATGGGCCCACCGAGGAGCATGCGCCAGGCGCCACAGTTGCTGCAATCCACTCCTGTCGAGTGGCTGGTTGCCGACGCGCCCGTCGGCTACGAGCAGGCTGTTGCCGTCATGCAGGAGCGTGCGGCCGCGGTCAGGGCCGGATCGGCTCCGGAGCTGGTCTGGCTCCTCGAGCATCCGCCGCTCTATACGGCCGGCACCAGCGCGCGCAGCGAGGACATACTGGCGGCAGGCGGGCTTCCGGTGCACCGCAGCGGGCGCGGCGGCCAACTGACCTACCACGGCCCCGGGCAGCGGGTGGTCTACGTCATGCTGGACGTGGCGCGTCGCACGGGTGACGTGCGCGCCTTCGTGGCCGCCCTCGAGGCCTGGATCGTCGAAACGCTCGGCGCCTTTGGTGTCCGCGGCGAGACGCGCTGCGACCGGGTCGGCGTCTGGGTCGCACGCCCGGACAAGGGCCCCGGTCGCGAGGACAAGATCGCCGCGATCGGCCTCCGGCTGCGCCGGTGGGTCAGCCTGCATGGCATTGCGATCAATGTTGACCTGGATCTGGCGCCGTTCTCAGGCATCGTGCCATGCGGCGTGCGCGATCAGGGCGTGACGAGCCTGGCCGACCTGGGCGTCCGCGCCGGCATGGGCGACGTCGATCAGGCGCTGAGGGCGGCTTTTGAACGCCGCTTCGGGACGACCAGGACCGTCGTCCGGTTGCGAGAGGAGCAACCGGTCCCAGTGGCCTGAGGGCACCGTGGGCGGCTTCCGATTCGGGCCGCGGTGGGATCTACAGAGCACGTGAACTAAGGACTGGGCAGCCGACGCGCGGCCCTTAACCTCTCCCGCGGTGGTGGAGAGAGTTGCACTACCCGCTTCCAACCTGCCACCCGGAACCTGTTGAGCGCGGCCCTGCTCGCTTGCGCGGACATCTGACTCCAGCTATAGAGCCCGCTTTAATGACCCTTGCGGCGACGTCCACATTCTACTTCCCGCGGCGGCACCTCCTGACCTGCGAGGGGCTCTCTGCCAAAGAAATAAATTCCCTTCTCGATCTCGCCGACAAAGCCGCTGAAGTCAGCCGGCAAGTCAACAAGAAGCGCGACGTGCTGCGCGGCCGCACGCTCATCAATCTCTTCTTCGAGGTGTCGACCCGCACGCAAAGCTCCTTCGAGCTGGCCGGCAAGCGTCTCGGCGCCGACGTCATGAACATGAACGTGTCGACCTCGTCGGTGCAGAAGGGTGAGACGCTGATCGACACGGCCGTGACGCTCAACGCCATGCGGCCCGACATCATCGTCGTGCGCCACTATGCGGCTGGCGCCGTCGAGCTCCTGGCGCAGAAGGTGGACTGCTCGGTCATCAACGCCGGTGACGGCGCGCACGAGCATCCGACACAGGCCCTGCTCGATGCGCTGACCATCCGGCGCTCCAAGGGCCGCGTTGCCGGGCTAACAGTTGCCATCTGCGGCGACATCCTGCATTCGCGCGTGGCGCGCTCCAACATCCACGTGCTCAATACGCTCGGCGCGCGCGTGCGCCTGGTCGCGCCGTCGACACTGCTGCCTCCCGGGGCCGAGCGGCTGGGAGCAGAGGTGTTCACCGACATGTGGCAAGGGCTCGAGGGCTGCGACATCGTCATGATGCTGCGGCTGCAGCGCGAGCGCATGCAGGGCGCCTACGTGCCCTCCACGCGCGAGTACTACCACTTCTTCGGGCTCGATCACGATAAGCTGTCGCGCGCCAAGCCCGATGCGCTGATCATGCACCCAGGCCCCATGAACCGCGGCGTGGAAATCGCATCGGCGATCGCGGATCACTCCCGCAGCGTGATCCAGGATCAAGTCGAGATGGGCGTGGCCGTGCGCATGGCCGTGCTCGAGGCCCTTGCGCGCCACCTGCCGAACCAGTGAGGGCGTAGCCATGAGCCCGGCTGCCCGCAAGTCCGGTTCCGGTCCAGCGACCGAGACCACGGTGTTCCTCAACGCCCGGCTGATCGATCCGGAGTCCGGCCGCGACGAGCCCGGCGGTCTGCTCGTGCGCGACGGGCTGATCGCAGACGTCGGCCCGCATCTGCGCCGCAATGCCCCGGATGGGGCCAGTGTCATCGATTGTCAGAGGCATGTGCTTGCGCCGGGGCTCATCGACTGCCAGGTCTTCACCGGCGATCCGGGCCAGGAGCACCGCGAAACACTTAAGACGGCGAGCTTCGCCGCGGCGGCCGGCGGCGTCACGACCATCGTCTGCATGCCGGATACCGAGCCCGTCATCGATCAGGTCGCGCTGGTCGACTACGTGCAGCGGCGCGCGCGAGAGAGGGCGATCGTCAACGTCCACATCATGGCCGCCGTGACACGCGGCCTCAAGGGCGAGGAGATGGCGGAGATCGGCCTGCTGCAACGTGCCGGCGCCATCGCCTTCTGCAACGGCAAGTCGAGCATCGCCAACACGCGCGTTATGCGCAACGCGCTCCTTTACGCGAAGGACTTCGATGCCCTGATCGTGCATCACACCGAAGATCCGTACCTCTCGGCCGGTGCGGCGATGAACTCCGGCGAGATCTCGACACGGCTCGGGCTGCCCGGTGTGCACAAGGCCGCCGAGACCCTGGTGCTCGAACGCGATGTGCGCCTCGTCCAAATGACGGGCGGGCGCTACCACGCCGCCACGCTGAGCTGTGCGGAAAGCCTCGAGGTGATCCGTCAGGCGAAAAGCAAGAAGCTTCCGGTCTCGTGCGGCGTATCCATCAATCACCTGACGCTGAATGAGAACGACATCGGGCCCTACCGCACGTTCTTCAAGCTGCGCCCGCCGCTGCGCGCCGAGGAGGATCGCGTCGCCATGGTGCAAGGGCTCGCGCAAGGGGACATCGAGGTCATCGTATCCAGTCACGATCCCCAGGACGCGGACGTCAAGCGGCGGCCGTTCGCGGAGGCCGCGGATGGCGCCATAGGCCTCGAGACTTTGCTAGCCGCCGCGCTGAGGCTCTACCACAACGGCGAAATCGGCCTGATGCCGCTGCTCAGAGCCATGACGGTCAATCCGGCCAAGCTGCTGGGACTGAGCTCAGGGCGCTTGAGCAAAGGCGCCCCCGCCGACCTCGTCCTCTTCGATCTCGATGTCCCCTGGGTGGTCGACCGGGAGCAGCTGAGGGCGCGATCGAAGAACACCCCGTTCGACGAGAGCAAGTTGCAGGGCCGCGTGCTGCGCACCGTGGTTGCCGGCAAGACGGTCTACCAGTACGGTGAGCCCGCACGCAGCTGACACACCGGTCGCACCGCTCAATTCTCTCGCCTGCATGGATCACATTGGCATCGTGCTTCTGCTTGCCTTCGGCCTCGGTTACCTGCTGGGGTCGATCCCGTTCGGCCTGCTGCTGACCAAGGCCGCCGGTGTCAGCGACGTGCGCAAGATCGGGTCGGGCAATATCGGCGCGACCAACGTCCTGCGCACCGGCCACAAGGGTCTTGCTGCTGCGACCCTGATCTGTGACGCCTTGAAGGGCACGGTCGCCGTGCTTCTGGTCGAGCGCTGGATCGGAGCTCCCGCCGGCTATGCAGTCGTCTCTACGCTCGCGGCCGGCCTCGGCGCCTTCATCGGCCACGTGTTCCCCGTCTGGCTCGGTTTCAAAGGGGGAAAGGGCGTGGCCACCTACATCGGCATCTTGATTGCATTGTTCTGGCCTGCCGCCCTGCTCTTTTGCGCCATCTGGCTCTCCGTCGCCTACCTCACGCGCTATTCGTCGCTGTCCGCGCTGATCGCGGGCGCAGCGACACCGGTGGTTCTGCTGGGATTTGGCCAACGACCGGCGGCGCTGCTCTTCGTCCTCTTGACCTTGCTGCTGCTGTGGACGCACCAGGCCAATATCCGCCGCCTTCTGAGCGGCGAGGAGCCCAAGATCGGTGCCAAAGGCTGAGCCGCGCGATTTGTTTACGCCCGCTCCGCTGCCTCAGGCGCGGCTCGACCATGCCCAGCGCCTGGCCTGCCTGAGGCTCATCCGCAGCGAGCAGGTGGGCCCGGTCACGTTCCGCGAGCTCATCAATCACTTCGGCGGTGCCGATCGTGCCCTTGCGGCCTTGCCCGAGCTAGCGCGGCGCGGCGGTCGCCGCAAACCGATTAGGCTCTGCCCGCGCGAGGAGGCAGAAGCCGAGCTCGAAGCTGCGGCAAGGGTTAGGGCCGAGCCCTTGTTCACGATCGAGCCAGGATATCCAGCGGCGCTGGCCCGCGTCGATGTCCCCCCGCCGCTGTTGTACATCAAGGGACGGACGGAGCTGCTGGCCCGGCCCACGGTCGCCATCGTCGGCTCACGTAACGCCTCGGCGGCGGGGCAGAAGCTGACGCGGCAGATTTCCGCCGCGGTGGGCGCAGAAGGCTTCGTGATCGCCTCAGGTCTTGCGCGCGGCATCGATGCGTCGGCGCACGAGGCCGCGCTGGCGACAGGCACCGTCGCCGTGCTCGCCGGCGGCATCGACTTCGTTTATCCGCCGGAGCATGCCGCGCTGCAGGATCGCATCGCCGCGGAGGGCTGCCTCATCAGCGAGCAGCCACCGGGATTCGCCCCACGCGGCCAGGACTTTCCACGCCGCAACCGGATCATATCCGGCATCTCGGTGGGCGTGCTCATCGTCGAGGCTGCCCGCCGCTCGGGCTCGCTCATCACGGCGCGGATGGCCGGCGAGCAGGGCCGCGAGGTGATGGCGGTCCCGGGCCATCCCCTCGATCCGCGTGCCGAAGGAACGAACCAGCTTCTGAAGGAGGGGGCGACGCTGGTGACGCAGGCCGCCGACGTGCTGGCTGCCTTGGCGCCGCTGGTTCAACAACGCGTCTTCAGTCCGGGCACGGCCGCGGCCGACGACACCCTCGTCCGCGAGGAAGGGGCAGGTCACGGTGGGCTTCCGGACGAAGGGGCGGTTGCGCGCGTGCTGGAAGCCTTGGGCCCGGCGCCCGTCGATATCGATTGGCTCGCGCGTGCAACTGGGCTCGATATCCGCAGCGTGCGGATCGCCCTGCTGGAGCTTGCGCTTGCCGATCGCATCGAGCGGCATGGGGCCCAGCTCGTGTCACGGAAAGCGCCCTGAAAGGTACCTGCGGCGATCTCACGTGGAGCAAGCCTGTGACTGCGCCTCGCGGTAGGCGATCTCCAGCACGCCGCTCAGGGTCTCCAGCCCGCCCTTGGCCGCCATCTCCCGAAGCTCGAGCAGGATGTGGGTCAGGTACTCGGCAGTCTCGGCCTTGGTGGCGAGTGCACCACTCTGTCCTTGCGCTCCTTGATTGTTGCCGAATCCGGAAGCAGCTTTAAGGAGATCTGATTGCCCGCCCATCAGGGCCCTCCAACCGCATGATCAATCTAAGGTTGTAATTATTTACCAACAGTGCGCCCGGACTGCAATCACCGCGTGCATAAATGGAAACCTATCCACCGGGCCCGGGTTTGACACCGTCCAATTCCTCACCCATGTTCCGTGCCGCCTCGGGCTGAGGGTTAATGGCGTGCCCGCCTCGAAGGCAGCCACCGAGCATCGATCCTTCCGAGAACGCATGAATATCGTCATCGTGGAATCGGCCGCCAAGGCCAAGGCCATCAACAAGTACCTGGGCTCCGGCTTCAAGGTCATCCCGAGCTATGGCCACGTGCGGGACCTTCCGGCCAAGGACGGCTCGGTCGAGCCCGACAACGATTTTGCGATGCACTGGGACGTCGACAGCCGGGCCGCCAAGGTCATGAGAGAGATCGCGGCTGCCGTGAAGGGCGCCGACAAGCTGATTCTGGCGACCGACCCCGATCGCGAGGGCGAGGCCATCTCCTGGCACATCCTGCGCGTGCTGGAAGAGAAGCGCGCCCTGAGGAAGGGGGTGCCGGTCGAGCGCGTCACCTTCAACGCAGTAACCAAGCAGGCGGTGCTCGATGCCATGAAGGCGCCGCGGCAGATCGAGACGCCGCTGGTGGAGGCCTACCTCGCCCGGCGCGCCCTCGACTATCTCGTCGGCTTCACCTTATCGCCGGTGCTGTGGCGCAAGCTGCCCGGTGCCCGTTCGGCGGGACGCGTCCAATCCGTGGCGCTGCGCCTCGTCTGCGATCGCGAGGCCGAGATCGAGGCGTTCAAGACCGAGGAATACTGGACCATCGAGGCGCTGCTGGCGACCGCCAAGGGCGAGGACGTGCGCGCACGACTGACCGCCATTGCCGGCACTCAGCTCAAGAAGCTCGACATCAAGGACGCGGCTTCCGCCAACGCCATCAAGGCGGCCATCGAGCGCGGCGACTTCCGCGTCACTGCGGTCGAGAAGAAGGCGGTCCGGCGCAACCCCTATCCGCCGTTCACCACGTCCACGCTGCAGCAGGAGGCCTCGCGCAAGCTGGGCTTCTCCGCGCGTCAGACCATGCAGGTGGCCCAGCGCCTTTACGAAGGCGTCGATATCGGCGGCGAGACGGTCGGTCTCATCACCTACATGCGAACCGACGGCGTGCAGATCGTGCCGGAGGCCGTGAGCGCCATTCGCCGCGAGGTCGAGAAGGATTGGGGCAAGCGCTACCTGCCGCCCTTCATCCGCGAGTACAAGACCAAGGCGAAGAACGCCCAGGAGGCGCACGAGGCGATCCGGCCGACGGATGTCTCGCGCAAGCCGGACGCCGTCGCCCGCTATCTCGAGCGTGATCAAGCACGTCTCTACGAGCTCATCTGGAAGCGCGCCGTGGCAAGCCAGATGGCGTCCGCCGAGGTCGAGCAGACGAGCGCCGACATCGAGGTGAAAGGTCGCGACGGCAAGGTCTATGGCCTGCGTGCGACCGGCTCCGTCATTCTGTTCGACGGCTTCCTCAAGCTCTACGAGGAAGGCCGCGACGAGGAGGACGAGGAGAGCCGCCGCCTGCCGCCGCTCGCCCAAGGCGACCGGCTCGAGGATCGCGGCATCGAGGCCAAGCAGCATTTCACCGAGCCGCCGCCGCGCTACTCGGAGGCAACGCTCGTCAAGAAGATGGAGGAGCTGGGCATCGGCCGCCCCTCGACCTACGCCTCCACGCTCGCCGTGCTGCAGGATCGCGATTACGTGCGCATCGAGAAGAAGCGCCTGATCCCGGAGGACAAGGGCCGGCTCGTCATCGCCTTCCTCGAAAGCTTTTTCAAACGCTACGTCGAGTACGACTTCACCGCCGATCTGGAGGAGAAGCTCGACCTCATCTCGGACCACAAGCTCGAGTGGAAGGACGTGCTGCGCGACTTCTGGCGCGACTTCACGGCCGCGGTCGGCGAGATCAAGGACCTGCGCGTCGGCGAGGTGCTGGAAGCGCTCAATGAGCTGCTGGGCCCGCACATTTTCCCTGACAGGGGCGACGGCAGCGACCCGCGCACCTGCCCGAGCTGCGGCTCAGGCCGCCTGTCGCTGAAGACCGGCAAGTTCGGCGCCTTCATCGGCTGCTCGAACTATCCCGAGTGCCGTTATACGCGCCAGTTCAGCCAAGGAGGCGAGGAGCCTGGCGAGGCGGCAAAGCCGGAGGGCAAGTTGCTAGGCCATCATCCGGAGACTGGTGAGCCCGTGACGCTGCGCCTCGGCCGCTTCGGGCCCTACGTGCAGCTCGGCGAAGGCGCCGACGACGAGAAACCGCAGCGCGCATCGATCCCGCGCGGGTGGGACGCCAACACGCTCGACCTGGAGCGTGCGCTGAAGCTGCTGTCCTTGCCGCGCGAGGTGGGCGTGCATCCCGAGACCGGCAAACCGATCACCGCCGGGATCGGTCGCTACGGTCCGTTCGTGCTGCACGACGGCACCTATGCCAATCTCGAGAGCGTGGATGAGGTGTTCACCGTCGGCCTCAACCGTGCGGTGACCGTGATCGCCGACAAGAAGGCCGGCAAAGGTGGCCGGTTCGGCCGCGGAGCGGCGCGCCAGGTCCTCAAGGATCTGGGCGAGCACCCGTCGGGAGGGGGAAAGATCGAGGTGCTCAACGGGCGCTACGGGCCCTACATCACCCACAACAAGATCAACGCCAACGTGCCGAAGGGGCGCGATCCGGCCTCGATTACGGTCGACGAGGCGGTTGCCCTGCTGGCCGAGCGGGCAGCCAATGCGCCAGCCAAGAGCCGCGGCGGCGGCGGACGGCGCAAGGCAGCCTCGGCGGAGAAGCCAGCCGCGGACGCCAAGCCTGCGAAGGCGCGCAAGGCGCCGGCGGTCTCCAAGGCGCGCAAGCCAAGCGGCGGCTCGAGGTCCAAGGCGTCCAAAGCCCGCGACGCGGCGGAGTAGGACGGACCACGCGTGGCCCGAGGCAGGAAAAACGCGCCGAAGGCTTCCCCAAGCGGCCTCCCCACGAAATCCGCCATTCTCGACTTCATCAGCTCCGCCAAAGGCAGGGTCGGCAATCGCGAGATTGCGCGCGCCTTCGGTCTCAAAGGCAGCGACCGCATCGAGATGAAGCGGCTGCTCGGCGAGATGGCCGCCGAAGGCAGCCTGCTCGGCAATCGCAAATCCTTCAAGCGACCCGGCCGCCTCCCGCCCGTGGTGGTGATGGAGATCGTGGCGCGCGACGATGAGGGCGAGTTGATCGCCGAGCCCGCGGTCTGGGAGAGCGAGGAAGGCCCGCGCCCGCGCGCGCTGGTGCTGGGCTCGCGCGACCGCAAGCGCAGCTCGGATCTGGCGCTGTCGATCGGTGACCGCATTCTGGCGCACACGGAGCGGCTCGAGACGGCGGACGTGTTCGGCTACCTCTACGAATGCACGCCGATCCGCAAGCTGCCGCGCGAGAAGCGACGCCAGCTCGGCATCTTTCGCGCACACGCGCGCGGCGGCGGCAGCATTGAGCCGATCGATCGGCGGGAGCTCAAGTCCTGGCCCGTGCGGGCCGGCAACGAGGGCGGCGCACGCGAGGGCGATCTCGTGCGCTTCGACATCGTGCGTGCGCACCGACAGGGCGTGCCCGAGGCGCGCATCGTCGAGACGCTCGGCAATCCCGACGACCAGCGCCAGATCAGTCTCATTGCCGTGCATGCGCACGGATTGCGCGATGAGTTTCCCCACCCGGTCCTGGCCGAGCTGCGGGACCTGCCCTCTCCCGACCTCCACAAGCGCACCGATCTGCGCAACCTGCCTCTGCTGACCATCGATCCGGAGGATGCGCGCGACCACGACGACGCCGTGCACGCGGTCGCCGACGACAACCCGAGAAACGCGGGCGGCTTCATCGTCACGGTCGCCATCGCGGACGTGGCGTATTATGTGCGGCCCGGCTCCCGTCTCGACCGCGAGGCCAGCCTGCGCGGCAACTCGGTCTATTTCCCTGACCGCGTGGTGCCGATGCTACCCGAGAAGATCTCCAATGATCTGTGCTCGCTGCGCGAGGGCGAGGACCGTCCTTGCATGGCAGTGCGCATGGTCTTCGACGCCAAGGGCAACAAGCGCAGCCACACGTTTCACCGTGCGGCCATGCGGTCCGTCGCCAAGCTCAGCTACCGGGAGGCGCAGGCTGCCATCGACGGCAGGCCCAGCGCCAAATGCGAGCCCCTGCTCGACACCGCGCTGCGGCCGCTATGGCAAGCCTACGCAGCCTTGAAGGCCGCGCGCGACCGGCGCGCGCCGCTCGACCTCGACCTGCCCGAGCGCAAGATCCTGCTCGACGGCAACGGCCGTGTATCGCGCGTCGTGGTGCCCGAGCGCCTGGACGCGCACCGGCTGATCGAGGAGTTCATGATCCAGGCCAACGTGGCGGCCGCCGAAACGCTCGAGGAGAAGCGCTCGCCCGTCGTCTATCGGGTGCACGAGCCGCCCAGCAAGGAGAAGCTTGCTGCTCTGCGCGAGTTTCTGGACAGCCTCGATCTCAAGCTGCCGACCGGCGAGCGGCTGAAGCCTGCGCATTTCAACGGTGTGCTCGAGCGCGCCAAGGCTCTGCCGGTTGCGGACCTCGTCAACGAGGTGGTGCTGCGCGCGCAGGCGCAGGCGGAGTACGCTGTCCAGAACGCGGGCCACTTCGGCCTCAACCTGCAGCGCTACGCGCACTTCACGTCCCCCATTCGCCGCTATGCCGACCTCCTGGTCCACCGGTCGCTCGTACGCGCTCTGCACTTCGGGCCCGGGGGGCTGTCGCGCGAGGAAGAGCCCGAGCTTGCCGAGACGGCACGATCCATCTCTGAGGCCGAGCGGCGGGCCATGGCGGCAGAGCGGGAGACGGTCGACCGCCTGATCTCGGCCTTTCTCGCAGATCGGGTCGGCGCCGAGTTCCCAGCGCGCATCTCCGGGGTCACGCGGTCGGGCCTGTTTGTGCGCCTCAGGGAGACGGGGGCGGATGGCTTCGTCCCCGCCTCGACGCTGGGCGGCGACTATTGGCGCCATGACGAAGCGTCTCATGCCCTTGTCGGAGACCGGACGGGCCTTACTTTCAGGCTTGGGGATGATGTCGACGTAAGGCTCGTGGAAGCCATTCCAACCGCCGGTGCCCTTCGCTTCGAGATGTTATCGGAGCCCCGGCGGGAGGCGGCGGGCACGAGGCGCCGGCGCCACTCCGGAGCCATGCGTTTTCGCGGTCGAAGCCGGCGTTTCTGACACGGCTTGCGCTGTTTCGCGTCTTGACGCTGGCGCCTGGCTTTGAGACCTCTTGCGCCTGACCGGATGAAAACGATGCAAACTCTGACACCGACCCCGAGAACGACGGCCCGCTCCGTCCAGCAAGCGATGTGGCGCGGCGCCGCCGAGCGGTGTCCGGCATGCGGGGTGGGCCATCTTTTCCGCGCCTATCTCAAGATCGTCGACCGCTGCCCCAACTGCGGGGAAGAGTTGCATCATCATCGCGCCGACGATGCCCCGCCCTACTTCACCATTCTCATCGTCGGCCACGTTGTCATTGCCGGCGTTCTGTGGCTCGAGGAGGTCTTCGCTCCGGCCGCATGGGTGCAGGCGGCGGTCTGGATACCGTTGACCTTCCTGCTGACGCTGGCTTTGCTGCCGCGTGTCAAGGGCGCGTTGGTCGGGTTACAGTGGGCGCTCAGGATGCACGGCTTCGGTGGTGTGGCCGAGGGACCACAAGAGCCGCTGCCTAGTCTGCCGCGGTTGAGCGCGGGCGTTACAATCACACGGGGAGGGAAGGGGTGAGTAGTGCCAGCGCTTCGCAGGCCTCCGACACAAAAGCGAAGCTGCCGACTTTGCGTCCCCGGGACGCAGCGACTCTGATCATCGTCGATCGCACCGCCGCAGCCGCACGCGTGCTGCTCGGCAAGCGACGCACAGACCTGAAATTCATGCCAGGAAAGTACGTCTTCCCCGGCGGGCGCGTCGACAAGGCCGATCGCTACGCAACGGCCGCCGATGACCTCGACGAGAGCGAGAAGCGCAAGCTCCTGCTGGACATGAAAGGCGTGCCAAGTCCTGCGCGGGCGCGCGCACTCGCGCTTGCCGCCGTCCGCGAGACCTATGAGGAAGCCGGCCTCATCATTGGCGGGCCCGTCGCGGACCATGCTCCGCCCAAATCGGATGCCTGGCGCCGATTTTACGACACGGGCTTCGTCCCCAAGCTCGCTCCGCTCACCTACTTTGCGCGCGCCATTACGCCGCCCGGCCGGCCACGGCGCTTCGATACGCGCTTCTTCTGCGTCGATGCCGCCTCGATCGTGCATCGAACGCAGGCTCCCGAGGAGGAACTTTCCGGACTCGTGTGGATGACGCTCGAGGAGGCACGCACGCTCGATCTGCCGCCGATCACCCGCGTCATTCTCGAGGATCTCGCCGACCGGTTGAAGAGCGGCGTGCTGCACGATGCATCCGCGGCGGTGCCCTATTATCACAATAGGAACGGGAGTTTTAAACGCGAGCTGCTGCAGGTCGACGGCGCGGGCGAGCTGCCTTGACATCGATAACGCCGCCGATAGAGTGCGATTGATTGGCCGAGCAGGGATTGTATTAGCGAGAGCACCATGGCAAAGCCCGTAACGCAGAAGATCAAGCTGCTGAGCACGGCTGGAACCGGCTTCTTCTATGTGACGAAGAAGAACCCGCGGACTGCGACCGACAAGCTTACATTCAAGAAGTACGATCCCGTTGCCAGGAAGCACGTCGCGTTCAAGGAGACGAAGATCAAGTAAGCGGCATGCGGCGCCCCCGCGCCGCAGACTTGAGCAGCGCCCATTTCGTCTCGCGTTAAGCTGCTTTCACGCCTGATCAGTGAGTTCACAGAACAAGCCGTCGGAGCATCGCGTTTCCGGCGACGCCTCCGGCCGGGTCTGTGACCTTCTCGGCAGCGGGGTAAGTAGACCGAGGGGCCACAGACCACGGCACTAGACCAAGCGGAGAGCCAAAGAGGGCGTTGGTCATCCACTTGGCGTCCAGTCGGCCTTGCGTGGCATCTAACGAGGAGGCCACTCCAGCCACTACGGCCGACCGGTACCCCTCGAGGCCCGGGAGATGCGGCGGACCCAAGCCTCGAGAGGATTCTTTGATTAGCTTTTAGAAGATGCGCGCCAGCCCGCCGCTCCCGCTCTTCCAGCGCATGCCCCGTAGTCGTCCCTTATAGGATGGCAGATGTTCACGTAACCTGCAACGGATCGCACACGGATTGTTAACGCCGCGTCCAGTTGCAAATTGTTCTTAGATAGGGCCTTTTCGGTCCGAGCTTCGTGGGCAAGCCCCACCCAATCTCCCTCTGTCTCAAGAAAAAGGTCGTGCAGGAGTGCCGCGGCCAGAGTTGCTGCGGCCCCGCGGGGACAGCCAACCTTCCAAATATTTGTTGGGAATCAAACGATTTGCAGCGACTACGCGGCCCTACCGGCGACGCGGTTGCGGCCTTCGTGCTTGGCTGCATAGAGGGCCTGATCCGCACGCCTGAACAGTGCTTCGGCCGTGTCGTCGGCGAAGCCTAGCGCCGCCAGCCCGATACTTACCGTAATGCACACCTCGGTGGTTGGACCCACCCGGAACGCTTCCGAAGCCACGCCGGTGCGCAGCCGCTCCGCGACGTGTGCTGCTCCAGCCAGATCCGTGTCCGGCATGACACACACGAACTCCTCGCCTCCGAACCGGCACGTGAGATCGATACCGCGCGTGCTGCCGCGGAAGCGCAAAGCAAATTCGCGCAACACGGCATCTCCGACATCGTGACCGTGCCTATCGTTGATTGATTTGAAGTGGTCGATATCGGCGATCAGCAACGACAGCGGTTGCCGCAGGTCGAGTGCCCGCGCCGCCAGCGTCTTCAGGTGCTCCTCGAAATAGCGCCGGTTTTGAAGACCCGTAAGCGGATCGATGATGGCAAGCTCCACGCTGCGCTCGAGATTGACGCGCAGGATGTCCACCTGCCGCTTTCGCCTGATCTGCGTGCGCACACGTGCCAGCATCTCGGCGCGATCGATCGGGCGGACCAGGTAATCGTTGACGCCCATGTCGAGGGCGCGCAGCAGGCGCGTCTCCTCGTGCGGCTCGACCACCACGATGATCGGCAGGTGCCGCATGCGATCGAGCGAGCGCACCTGCGCGCAAAGCCGCAAGCCATCCACATTTGCCAGATTGAGGCTGACGATCAGCAGGTCGCAGCCCTCCTCGGCGATCCTCAACAAGGCGGCGTGAGGCTCCTCCTCGGCCGTGACCGAATGGCACCTGGCTAGAACCTCGACCATGCGGGCCGCACTGCGCGCATGGTCCTCGACCAGCACAACGCGGCCCCGTTCCTCGATCTCCGGCAGCTTGGCACCGACCGCCGGAGCGCCGAGCCCCATGTCGTGAATGGTCGCCGCGCGCAGCATCAGCTCGTCGTTCAGCACCTTCATACGTGCGAGATTCTTAACGCGCGTGATGAGGGCGATATCGTCCACCGGCTTGGCCAGGAAGTCGTCGGCGCCGGCGTCGAGGCCCTGCACCTTGTCGGACGGCTGATCCAGCGCGGTCACCATGATGACCGGCACGTGCGCCGTCTTTGGATTTTGCTTGATGCGCCGGCAGACCTCGAAGCCGTCCATGCCGGGCATCATCACGTCGAGAAGCACGACATCGACCCGTTCACGGGCACAAATGTCGAGCGCCTCCTTGCCGCTGTAGGCGGTCAGCGTCTCGAAATACTCGGCCGAAAGGCGCGCCGTCAGCAGCTTGACGTTGGCGTGGATATCATCGACGACGAGGACGCGGGCGGTCATTGGGAACCTCCGGGCGCCGGCCTCAAGCCTCGCCGATGAACCGCCGCACCGTCTCGATGAACATGCTTACTGAGATCGGCTTGGAAATATAGGCCTCGCAGCCCCCCTGCCGTATTCGCTCCTCGTCACCCTTCATGGCAAAGGCTGTAACTGCGATCACCGGGATGGCGCGCAGCTCATCATCCTCCTTGAGCCACTTGGTCACCTCGAGGCCGGATACCTCGGGAAGCTGGATGTCCATCAAAATCAGATCCGGCCGGCGCTGACGTGCGAGCGCCAGCGCCTCCATGCCGTTGCGCGTCTGCAGTGTGTGATAGCCATGCGCGTCGAGCAGATCGTGGAAGAGCTTCATATTGAGCTCGTTATCCTCCACGATGAGCACGGTCTTCACCGCACCCTCGACGCGAGGCCTGCGACCCTCGATCGTGCGCATGCTTTCCTGGTACGTCATGGGCTCGCCTGCTCGCGCTCCGCCCCGCCCTCTTGCACCGATTCGAGGGAGCTGCTGGGATCGAGTTTCCAGCAAAACGCTAACGAACTGTTTAATACGGTGTGAACGCGGTTAAGCAGGAGTTTCTTCAATGTTTCACCGGCGGAGTGGCAGGCAGCCCCCGAATCGGGAGACCGCCGAGGGGATCGCTGCCAACGCGCTCGCGTTCGTTGCCGCCGATGCCCGGCGCCTGGGCCAATTCCTTTCCGCAACAGGCCTTTCGCCGGACGAGCTTCGACGGCGCGCGTCGAGCCCAGGCATACTGCTGGCAATCCTGGATTATCTCCTCCAGGAGGAATCGCTGCTCCTCGTCTTCGCAGCGAATGCCGGCATCGACCCTGCTGACGTGGGCCCCGCGCGCCAGCTCCTTGCCGGCTCGACCTCTGGAGAGTGAAGGGATGAGCGACGGCCGCCCGCAGCTCAGAATCGGCATCGACCTCGGCGGTACCAAGATCGAGGGCGCGGTGCTGCGGGCCGACCGCAGCGAGCTTGCCCGCTATCGCATCCCCACTCCGCGCAACGATTATCAGGGCACCATCGAGGCGGTCGCGGGACTCATTGTCAGGCTGGAGGAGGCTTGCGGCACGCAAGGCAGCATCGGCATCGGCATCCCCGGGTCCGTCTCGCCCCGCACAGGCCTCGTGCAGAACGCCAACTCGACATGGCTCAACGGCCGAAGCTTCGATCGCGATCTCGCGCACCGCCTCGGCCGGCCGGTGCGGCTTGCCAACGATGCCAACTGCTTTGCTTTATCCGAAGCCATCGACGGCGCGGCGGCGGGCGCACGCTCCGTGTTCGGCGTCATCCTCGGTACGGGTTGCGGCGGCGGACTCGTGCACGACGGCAGACTCATCGACGGCCCACGCGGCATCGGTGGCGAGTGGGGCCACAATCCGCTGCCCTGGAGCAGCGCTGACGAGCATCCCGGTCCACGCTGCTGGTGCGGGCGGCTCGGTTGCATGGAGACGTGGGTTTCGGGGCCCGCGCTCGCCGCCGATCATGCGCGCGCAACCGGCGAGAACATCAGCGCTGAAGATGTTGCGCGCCGCGCAGTTGCCGGCGATGCGTCAGCATGCGCCACGCTCGACCGGCACGCGTCGCGCCTCGCCCGCGGCCTCGCTGCGGTGATCAACGTGTTCGATCCCGAGGTGATCGTGCTCGGTGGCGGCCTTTCCCGCTTGAAGCATCTCTACGATCGCCTTCCTGCCCTCTGCGCGCCGCACATCTTCGCCGAGCATGCCGAAATCAAGGTTCTGCCGCCCAGGTGGGGTGATGCCAGCGGCGTACGCGGCGCAGCTTGGCTTTGGGATTAACGGGCGCCTCGCCTGCGAAAAGACACGGTGTTTGCCCAAGACGGAACTCCAGAGAGTCCGTAGACGTTGTTCCGTTCGGTTCGGACATGGACATATTCCATCTTCGTTTCTCCCGATGGTGGCTCGCCCTGTCGCTCGCTGTGAAATTCGGGCTTGGTGCCTGTCTCGCGCTGGCGCTGATCGGCGGCCCGCAACGCAGCGCAGCGCTTGCACCGGTCCCTTCAGGACAAGGGGTGCAGCCGGGCAATCCGGTCGAGCTGGTGCAGGCACGCAAGAAGAGGCGCTTAACGCGCGCACAGCGCCGCGCAGCACGAGAGCGAGAGCGCATAGCCGCCGAGCAGAAGGAGAAGACCGAAGCGGAGAGGCGCGAGCAGGCTGCCCGAGAGGAGAAGGAGCGGGCAGAAGCCGAAGAACGCGAGAAGGCCGCGCGCGAGGAGCAGGCCAAGCTCGAGGCCGAGCAGCGCGAAAGAGCTCTGCGCGAGGAGCGCGAGCGTGCCGATGCGGAGCAGCAGGCGCGTCGACGCAAAGGCAAGGCGAGCGCCAAGCAGAAAGATGAGACCGGAGGCCGCACGGCCGATCGCGTGTCCCCTTCCGTGCCGGGCGATGCCAGCGGCAATCCTCTGCCGCCCGCAGGCGGACAGATGGCAACCGATCCCGGCAACCCTAATGACCGCGCCAGCGAGAGCGCAAAAAGCAGGGAGAGCTCGAACAGGTTGCCGATTCCAGGCGATCAGCCGCCTGCCCCGGCCGAAGCCGAGCCCGAGAAGCAGGTGTGGACAGACGCTGAGGTGATCGACGCATTGCGCGAGTGTGTGCGCCTGCTCGCACCCATAGCCGCGTTTGTCGATGTCTCGGCCCCCATGCGCAGTGGCCAATGCGGCGCCCCCGCGCCCGTGCTGTTGCGGCGGGTCGGTGCGAGCACACCCGTCGAGATCAGTCCGCCGGCGGTCGTCAATTGCCGCATGGTGGCCAAGCTGCACGAGTGGGTCGAGGGCACGCTGCAGCCGGCCGCACGCGAAACCTTCAACGCGCCGGTGCGCCGGCTCATCAACGCCTCCGGCTATGTTTGCCGCAATCGCAACGGCACCAGCGTCGACAAGATCAGCGAGCACGCTTTCGCCAACGCGCTCGACATCTCGACCTTCGTTACGGCTGACGGTCGCAGCATCGATGTGCTGTCGAACTGGGGGAAGACCGAGCGCGATTTGCGCGCCATGGCGCTGGCCAAGGCCGAAGCCGAGAAGGCCAAGGCCGAGGCGGAGCGGCAGGCCAAAGCCGCCGCAGCAGAGAAGGCCCAGAAAGCCAAGGGCAAAGACGCTGAGCCGGCAACCCAAGCCGCCAAGTCAGGCAAGGAGGCGCCTCAGTCGGATGAACCCGACAAATCGCAGCACCCGGCACCGAAACAGCCGCTGAAGCCGCGCGACGGTGCCAGCACCAAGACGGGGCGCGGCAAGGCCCATGAACCGGAGGTCGTGCAAGAGCGCATTCCGCTGCCCGGCCAAGCCAAGGATGGACAGACCAAGCGCACCTTGGCGAGCAACGATCGCAATGCGCCAGGAGCCGATCCGCGCACGCTGCGCGATGTCACCGTCGAGGCGCCCGTCATTACAAAGGAAGGCGCCTTCCTGCGCCGCCTGCACAAGGGGGCCTGCGGGATCTTCGGCACGGTCCTCGGGCCGGAGGCCAACGAGGCCCACCGCAACCACTTCCATCTCGATCTGGCGCCACGGCGGCGCAGCGCATACTGCGAGTGACCGCGCGCCGTCCAGGCCGATTTTCAGCCGCCGCTCCACCTCGACGCCAGGCACGGAAGCCCGGCCACCGGCCGCAGTACAGGCTCGCTCGCCCCCTGCTCGGACGTGCTATAGGAAGGATAAGGATTTCGCCGGTCGGAGCCAAAATGTTCGTCACTTTTTTCCATGAGCTCAAAGCGGCCAAGGTGCCGGTGACGCTCAAGGAGTACCTGACGCTGATGGAGGCGCTGGACGCCGATCTCGCGCATCAGAAGGTCGAGCACTTCTACTATCTTTCGCGCGCAGCGCTCGTGAAGGACGAGCGCCACCTCGACAAGTTCGATCAGGTGTTCGGGCACGTCTTCAAGGGTCTCGAGCTCATGAGCGAGGCGGTCGAGGCCAAGATCCCCGAGGAGTGGCTGCGTGCCATCACCAGCCTCTACCTGTCCGAGGAGGAGAAGAAGAAGATCGAGGCCCTCGGCGGCTGGGACAAGATCATGGAGGAATTGAAGAAGCGCCTGGCCGAGCAGAAGGGTCGGCATCAGGGCGGCTCCAAGTGGATCGGCACCGGCGGCACCTCACCCTACGGCGCAGAGGGCTACAATCCGGCCGGCGTGCGCATCGGCCAGAAGGAGAACCGCAATTTCCGCGCGCTCAAGGTGTGGGACAAGCGCGAGTTCAAGGACCTCGACGACACGGTCGAGCTCGGCACGCGCAACATCAAGGTGGGCTTGCGACGCCTGCGCAAGTTCGCACGCGAGGGTGCGGCCGAGGAGCTCGATCTCGATGGCACGATCAAGGGCACGGCGCACAAGGGCTACCTCGACATCCACATGCGCCCTGAGCGGCGCAACACCGTCAAGGTGCTCATGTTCTTCGATATCGGCGGCTCGATGGACTACCACGTCAAGCAGGCCGAGGAGCTGTTCTCCGCCGCACGCTCCGAGTTCAAGCACATGGAGTATTTCTACTTCCACAACTGCCTGTATGAGTTCGTGTGGAAGGACAACAAGCGGCGTTGGGTGGATCGCACCCCGACCTGGGACGTGCTGCACAAGTACCCTGCCGACTACAAGGTGATCTTCGTCGGCGACGCCTCGATGAGCCCCTACGAGATCACGGTGCCCGGCGGCTCGGTCGAGCACATGAACGAGGAGGCGGGCGCGGCCTGGATGCGCCGCGTCACCGGCATCTACGAGCACTGCGTCTGGCTCAACCCGGTGCCGGAGCAGCACTGGAGCTGGACGCCGTCGATCAAGGTGATCGGCGAGCTGATGGACGAGCGCATGTACCCACTGACGCTCGAAGGCATCGACGCCGCCATGAAGGAGCTGATGCGGTAGCGCAGTTGCGCCTTACGCCCGCATCCGCTCCTCCGCCGCAACCGAGCTCGAGCCTTCGATCCAGGTCGCGCCCCTGCGCTTCGTCACTGTGCCCGGCATGATGCCCGTCAGGCGCGCGATTTCCGAGGCCAACGGCTTGGAATGGGTGACGACCCAAATGCGCGTGCGCTTGGAGGCACGTGCGATCAGGCCGGCCAGAGCGGGCATCAGGTCCGGATGCAGGCTGGTCTCGGGCTCGTTGAGCGCAATGAAGGTCGGCAAGCGATAGCTGCACAGGGCGCCGACCAGGCAAAGGTAGCGCAAGGTGCCATCGGATATTTCGTGCGGCCCGAAGGCCCGCGGTTGATCCGGGAACTTGAGCGCAAATCGGGCGCGGCCGCGCTCCACCTCGACCACCAGCTTTGTGCCTGGCAATGCCTCGTCGATGGCCCGCTCGGCCGGCCCCGCGTCGCCTTGCACGTACTGCAGCGTCGCCAGCACCGCAGCCAGATCATTGCCGTCGGGTGCGAGCATTGGAGTGGCCAGCGCCAGACAAGGGTTGCGCACGGGCGCACCCGGCTCGGTGCGAAACGAGTGGAAGAAACGCCAGCCGAGCAGCTCGCGTCTGACATACTCGAGTGCCGGATAGCGATCGACGTCGCGGAAGCATGCCAGCGCCGTCTCGGACGGCAGCAGGGCATTGGTGTACTCGTGCCGCTGGCCGTCGGCATCGAGGATCATCACCTCTGGCCCGCGGCGCCGCAGCAGCAAGGTGCTCTTGCCGCCGGCGCGGATGCGCAGCTCCTCCTCCTTCACGCCCTGCTCGAGGCACAGCGCCAGCTCGGCCAGCATGGGAAGGCCGATCTCGATGCGATATTCGAGCTGATCGATCTCTGCGGCAAACGTCAGCCGGACGGGCTCGCGTCCCCTCTGCGGGCCGGCCCACAGCACCGACTCGGCACCGCCATCCTCAGCAATGCGCCGGGTGATGGTCCCGTCGGCGGCGGAGCGCAACATCTCGAGCGCTCGATAGAGATTGGTCTTGCCGACACCATTCCTGCCGACGAAGACGGTAAGCGGGCCTACCGGAAAGCGAAGCTGCTGAATCGACCGATACCCGCCAATCGAAACTGCGGCGATTGGCATTCACCCCCCACACGCGATACACGTCACACCCCGCAACTCTCAATCCCGCAGCATCGGCGCCATGCTGCCATAACGACGGGGTCGGAATAAAGGGATTAATCACCTGCAACGCCAGCACTTTTTCGCGTTTTTCAAAACGGTTTGTCGCCATTGATGGTGCAGCGGCGCATGACCCGTATGTGCCGGCCCGTATCGAAGCCGGTTGCCCGATGCAGCAGCGAGCGATTGTCCCATACCATGCACTCGCGTGGCGCCCATTTATGCGCATAGACGGCGCTGGCGGGCGTGATCAGCGCATTGAGCTCCTCGATCATCTGCCGGCCTTCCGCATACGGCATGCCCTCGACGGATTCGGCATGATCGCCGAGGAAGATCGCCTTGCGGCCGGTCTCGGGATGGGTGCGCACGATCGGGTGCGCCACGGGCGGCACCTTGGCCTTCTGCTCGGGCGTCATGGGCTCGTGACCGTGGCGGCGGGTGCGCGAGAAATCCAGGTTGTGAATGGCGCGCTTGCCCTCGATGCGCGCCTTCCACGCCGGGGTCAGCGCATCGTAGGCCGCATACATGTCGGCGAACTCGGTCTCGCCGCCCTCCTGCGGCACGATCTCGGAATACATCATGGTGGCCTGGCCGGTCCGCTCGCGCCAAGAGCCGTCCGTATGCCAGTACAGCGTGCCCTTATCGGGATGTTTGCCGTTAGGTTTTCCGTCCGGCCCAACGTTGCTCAGCATGTAGATCTCGGGATGATCCTTGTAGCCGTGATACTGGTTCATGACATGAACCTGCACCTCCCCGAAGCGGCGCGCGAACGCCACCTGCGTTGCCGGCGGCAGCTCGACATCGCGGAACAGGATGAGCTGGTAGTCGAGAAACGCCTCGTAGACCTTGGCAAACAGCGGCTCGCCGACGGCGTCGCTCAGCGAAATGCCTCTGATCTCGCAGCCGAAGCCCGGATGCAGGCTCTTCACCTCGAACGGCCAGTCGCGGGCAGGCTTTGCCTCGCGTTGGGCAGCTTGGGCCATGGGCGTCTCCCTCGTGTGTTTCCCGTATCCGGGCTTGATTGCGCGACGACTATACGCCCGACGGGTCCAAGCACCAACGCTCGCCCCATCGGTGAGAGCAGGACAGCCCGTTGGCAGGTCCGCAACCGAGGCCGCTGCGGATTGAAACTGCTTGCCCTTCGAAAGGGTACACGTTTGAGCCCACCGCACTTTTCGACTACGTTGCTCGCATGACCCGACTCCTCCCCATTCACGTCATCGGCGGGGGGCTCGCTGGCTCCGAGGCAGCCTGGCAGATCGCGTCGCTCGGCGTGCCCGTCGTGATCCACGAAATGCGGCCGCTGCGTCTGACGGCGGCCCACAAGACCGACGGCCTCGCCGAGCTCGTGTGCTCGAACTCGTTCCGCTCCGACGACTGGCAGGCCAACGCCGTCGGCCTGCTGCACGAGGAGATGCGGCGCGCGAGCTCGCTGATCATGTCGGCGGGCGACCGGCACAAGCTCCCCGCCGGCGGCGCGCTCGCCGTCGACCGCGACGCATTCTCCGCTGAGGTGACCGCGCGCATCGCCGCCCACCCGCTGGTCACGGTCGAGCGCGGCGAGATCGACGGGCTTCCGCCAATGGACTGGGACAGTGTCATCGTCGCGACGGGTCCGCTGACCTCGGCAGCGATGAGCCACGCGCTCCAAAGTCTCACGGGCGAGACCGAGCTCGCGTTCTTCGATGCCATCGCACCGATCGTGCATTTCGACTCCATCGATCTGAGCGTCGCCTGGCGCCAGTCGCGCTATGACAAGACTGGGCCCGCGGGCACGGGGGCCGACTATCTCAATTGCCCGATGAGCCGAGAGCAGTACGAGGCCTTCGTCGATGCGCTGCTTGCCGGCGAGAAGACAAGCTTCCACGACTGGGAGACGACGACGCCCTATTTCGATGGCTGTCTGCCCATCGAGGTGATGGCCGAGCGGGGACGCGAGACCTTGCGGTTCGGCCCCATGAAGCCCGTCGGATTGTCCAATCCGCACGCCGGCGGCGCACAGCCCTACGCGGTCGTGCAATTGCGCCAGGACAATGCCCTGGGCAGCCTGTGGAACATGGTCGGCTTCCAGACCAAGCTCAAGCATGGCGAGCAGACGCGCATCTTCCGTATGATTCCCGGCCTCGAGAGGGCGCAGTTCGCCAGGCTGGGCGGCCTGCATCGCAACACGTTTCTCAACAGCCCCAAGCTGCTCGATCCGCTGCTGCGACTCAGGACCGCGCCGCGCCTGCGCTTCGCCGGGCAGATCACGGGCGTGGAGGGCTACGTGGAGAGCGCCGCAATCGGCTTGCTGGCCGGGCGCTTTGCGGCCGCGGAACGCATCGGACGCACGCCTGTGGCGCCTCCTGCTACAACGGCGCTCGGCGCGCTGCTCGGGCACATCACCGGCGGGCATCTGGAGGCGGCCGATGCGGGCCCGCGCTCATTCCAGCCCATGAATGTGAACTACGGCCTGTTTCCGCCGGCAGAGGTGCCGGAGCGCGATGAAACCGGCAAGCGCCTCAAGGGCCGGGACAAGGGACTGGCGAAAAAGGCCGCGATCAGCCGACGCGCACTTGCCGATCTCGCTGCCTGGCTTGCGCAGTCCGTCGCCGCGGCCGCCTGATGCTCACCGCTCGGCACGCTGGTTCTCGTACTTGGCGAGCACGCGCCGTGCCTCCACGACCACCGAGTCGGCAATCGCCGCCTGGCCCTCAGCCGTGGGATGGAAGGCGCCCGAGTAGATGCTCGCCAGCATGAGCTGGAACCACGACAGCGACTGCAGCTTCAGGACCTTCTGCATCAGCGACGCGCTGACGTGGAAGTTGCCGGTCATGAACGCGTCGTTGGGCGTGCGGAACCAGCGCTGGCGGGCGGCATACGGCTTCCAGTCGGCCGGGTTATACGGCTCCCATTGATCGCCAATCTTACGCGGTAGCCGCAAATCGTCGACCGAGGAGAAGGCATTATCGATCCAGCCAGCGCAGATGCCCCGGCCGCGGAATGCTTTGTTGTGAGTGCGGGCGACCGTCCAGCGGTGCTGCCGGCCGGCGTCCTCCATGATGTCGTTCAGCCGCCGTGCAGCGACCGTCGAGTCCTTGGCCTTGATCTCGCTCAAGGCGAAATCCTGCAGCACCGTCATGCCCGCCCTGCCGTCGGGACAGACCGAGCGCCCGTCCTCGAGCAGCGCGAGCGGCGGATAGGTCGTCAGCACGATGCGATCGGACTCGGCCCACGGAATATGCAGGATGTTGTGCAAGGCGCGGTTGAGCGACTTGTAGCGGTCCTCCAGCCGATCGAGCTCGGCGTTGGCCTCGAGGAAGCCGTAGACCTCGCCGAACCAGCCGCCGAGCTGGCGCAGAATCGACTGATCGGCGAGCACGGCGTTCGCCAGCAGCCGCGAGAACCCGATGTCGTTGCCGCCGATCGACAGCAGCAGCAGATCGATGCGCCGCGCATGCTCGGGATCGCATTTGCGCAGCACCAGTCCGCCTTTCAGCTCCGGCACCCGGCCGTTCAGATGGTAAGCCTCGGGCAGATCGTAGGCGGGTGCCTCGTGCCGGCCGCATTGGGCCTGGGCAACAGCGGAGATCTGCGACAGCTCCGGCGGATTGGGCACCCACTCGTGGCCCTTGTAGCGCAAGAACAGGCCATTCACGATCTCGGCTCCGGAGCAGGCAAAGCCGATATACGTAACAGCCCGGTGCGGATCCTCGATGGCGAGCTGAAGGGCCGCCCGCAACTGATGCGAATACAATGAACGGTGACACGCCTGATCGAGCCAGCGGGCGTTCTCCTCGATGAAGGCTTGATCCCCGATCTCGCGCCACGCCCCCATACGTGCCGGGTAGCCGATCAGCTTCTTGTCCTTGCTCATCAGTCCGTAGTCTGCGGCCCGCTCACGCGAGAAGCGCACAGGAACATCCGGGTTTCCATCGCCGGCGGCGAAACTGTCGCCGAGACCCACGATCAAAAGGTCGGTGACGCGTGCCAGGGTCCGGGCCACGGTGACGCCCCCGACATCGACGCTGATCTCGGCGCCGGCGGGATAAGCGACATCCAGCACGACCGGCTGATCGCAAGGGACTGTGATGGGGGCACCCCTGGCGCGGCCGTCGCGGGCATCGGCCAGCCAGCTGCAGTCCACGGTGCCCGCGTCCTCCACATCGATCAGCTCTACGTACACGCGATGCGACTGCGGATACAGGTAGTCTCTGATCCCCGGGCATTCGTGCCGATTGCGCACCGCGTTCCAGCAGGTGCGCTCGAACATGGTCGCGGCCCACCCCTGGCCGTCGTGGCGCGCCGCCAGCGCATGCTCGGCCGACAGCACGGGCGAGGAGCGCTCCAGTCCGCTCAGTGCGGCGAACGTGGCCCGATGCATCTCGGTGTCTGCGGGGTCGGTGAAGAAGCGGAACGGGTTTTCGACGCGCCAGATGATGCGAGGCTCCGCCTGCGCCGGCGCGGCCCACATCGACATCGCGAGCAAGATCAGGGCCATAACCCTGCGGACTATCGTCAGCTTGCCGTTCAGCACCGACTTCTCCGCCCTTGCTTGCGCTCAAAGCCGCTTGCGCCTGTGCGCGCGCCAGATCCGCCAGACCCGCCGCAGAGGGGCGACCTCCACGAGGTCGCTGAGCGGGTCGAAGCCCACCTGCTCCTGAGCCCGCAAATATGGCTCCACCATGACCAAGGGCAGGAAGGCGGTGAGCGCCCGCGGCTCAAGCCGGTCGGTGCTCTGTCGCATCACGCCGAGAGCGTCGCGCGCCTCCTGCCGCAGATCTGTGAGGACGCCGGCCAGTGCCAGCGTGAGCCTCGGCCCTTCCTCCTCGAGCCCCTCCCCGAGGCCGGCGGCCTCCAGCCGGTGCACAGCAGGTCCCCGGCGGCCGAACCGCCGCAGGGCCCTGGGCAGGCGCACCAGCATGCGTGCCATGCCGTAGGCGATCGCCGCCTGGTCCGCGGTGGCATTGATCTGCGGGGTGATCTCGACCCCAAGAACGCGAAGCGCAAGCCTGATCAAGGCGCCCTCTGATTGCACGAGGTAGTCCTTGAGCGCCGCAGCGTCGGCAGGCGGCCCGGTCTCCAGATCCGA
This sequence comes from Bacteroidota bacterium, assembly GCA_050260355.1. Taxonomy (GTDB): domain Bacteria; phylum Pseudomonadota; class Alphaproteobacteria; order Rhizobiales; family Hyphomicrobiaceae; genus CADEFX01. The sequence continues at coordinate 67,340 of JBLNBZ010000103.1, forward strand.
TATCCTGGCCTCGATGAGCGATCCAAAAAGCTTCGGGGGAAGCCGGTGCCGGCGCATGGCGCCGCCGGCCGCATCGGCCACTGGATGCCCGCCGTTGTCACCGCGTGCGAGCGGCTCGAGTGTGTCGTACCACCACTGTAGCTTGATCTGGCCGATCATCGGCTCGCGAACGGTATCGCCGACCCGAAGCAGCTCGCTCGAAAAGGCGGCAATTGCAATCAGGTCGTTGCGAAGGGAGCGCGGTGCGAGCAGTGCGGCGATGTAGCGGTCGGGCTCGTAATGGCGGCAGGCCGCGCGGACGTCGGCAGTCAAGACGCTCGGCTGGGTTGCGCCGGCGTCTGCCATGTCAAAAGAGGTGGGTTGCCGCCACCATGACGAAGGTGACCGGGATGGCCAGCACGAGATTGATGCGCGCACAGATGTGCACGCGCTCGCGCGCTGCCGCCTTGGCGGCGGTGTCGCCCGGCTGCTCTCCGAGCACGATCTGCAAATTCGGCCAAATCGCAAAGTGCACCAGAAGCCACATGATCAGGCCTCCGAGCACGCCCGACCACATGAGCAAGCTGCGCGACGTCGGGATGTAGACGGCGGAAAGGAAAACCCAGCTGTCGAGAATGTAACCGGTCGTGATCAGCAAAAGCACGCCTGAGAGCAGCGTCAGATGCGAGGCGTGGCGGAACATCGCGGCGACACGCGGCACCACAGAGTGCAGCAGTGTCTTTTTGCCCGCCTCGTCCGCCTGCGCGACGGCGGCAATGTGGATGAAGTTGACGAACAGGATCATGCCCAGCCAGGCAATGGCGCCGAGGATGTGCACCCAGCGCAGTAGGAACGAGATGAAGCCGATGCGGTCGGCCCCCGACTGAACGAGGCAGATCAGCAGAAACAGTCCGGCCAGCACGAAGCCGGCGGCAAGCGATGCTGAGGCGCTCGAAAGGACGCGATTCATGTCGGTTCCTCGTCGGTCTCAGTCCACGGCGATGAGCGCTGCCGCGACAGGGCGCCCTTCGGCCAAGAGCACGTTGTAGGTACGGCAGGCGGCTCCTGTATCCATCGGCTCGAGGCCGATCCCAGCCTCGCGGAATTCTGCGAGGATTGTTTCAGGCGGAAACACCTGCCTGGAGCCAGTCCCCAGCAGCAGCGCGCGGATGCGATCGCGCTCGGCCAGCACGGGAGCGAAATCGTCGCTCGTGAGCCGGTAGGCGTCGCTCGCGGACCACGCAACGATGCTGTCGGCCAGGCAGAGAATGGACCCGCGGTGGCTCATTCCGGCAAAGCGGAAGCCGCCGTTGCCGTAAGCATCGATCGGTGCACATCCCGGATATCTGGCGGCTTCCAGGGTCATGCCCTCCTCGGGTAACCGTCAGCTCAAGCTCGCTTCGCGGTGGTGGTGCTCGGCGCCCCGCGCGTGGCGACCCATTCGCGCTTGATGCCGAGATAGCCGAGCAGAGGTGCGGCGATGAAAACGGACGAGTAGGTGCCGACAAGGACGCCGAACAGCATGGCGAAATTGAAGTTCCGCAACACCTCACCGCCGAAGATGTAGAGCGAGATCAGCACGACGATGGCCGTGACGCCGGTCAGGATCGTTCGCGACAGCGTCTCGTTGATGGACAGGTTCAGCAGCTCGTTGAGCTCCATCCGCTTGTACTTGCGCAGATTCTCGCGGATGCGGTCGGACACGACGACCGTGTCGTTGACCGAGTAGCCGAGAATGGTCAGCAAGGCGGCCACGATCGACAGGTCGAATTCGAGCTGCAGAAGCGAAAAGATGCCGACGGTCAGCAGCACGTCGTGCGTCAGCGCTACGATCGCACCAACGGCGAACTGCCACTCGAACCGGAACCACACGTAGGCGACAATGGCAACGAGCGACGCCAGGACGGCAATGAAGCCCGTCGTCCGCAGCTCGCTCGAGACGGCCGGCCCGACCACCTCCACGCGTCTTTGCGTGTACTGGTCGCCAAGCGCCTCGAGGACCTTGTTGAGCGCCGCCTGCTGCGTCCCCTCCCCGCCCGGCTGCTCCTCGAGGCGGATCAGCACGTCCGTGGGCGCGCCGAAGCTCTGGATCTGCACGCCGCCCAGGCCCAGCCTGCCGAGCTTGTCGCGCAGCGCCGCCACATCAGCCGGCCCGGTCTTCGACTGGACCTCGATCATCGAGCCGCCCTTGAAGTCGACGCCATAGTTCAAGCCACGCGTGAAGAACAGGGCGAGCGAGAGCGCCATGGCGACGATCGACAGCCAAAGGCACATGCCCTTGTAGCGCATGAAGGGGATCCGCAGGTCGTGCGGAAAAAAATCGTGTCCCTTGAAGTTCGGAATGAACCGCATGATCGGCCTCGCCCTAAACGGGCACCTCGAAAGTTCGCCGCGTCCGCGTGATCGAGCGCAGCCAATAGGAGATGAGCAGCCGCACCAGCGTCACCGACGCAAAGATGGACGTGCAGATGCCGATGCTGAGCGTGACGGCAAAGCCGCGAATCGGCCCGGAGCCGAGCCAGAACATGACGATCGCGCACGCGAGCGTGGTCAGCTGCGAGTCGGCAATCGTCACGAAGGCGCGCGTGAAGCCCGCGTCGATGGCGGCGATCGGCGTCTTGCCGGCGCGCACCTCCTCGCGGATGCGCTCGTAGATCAACACGTTGGCGTCGACCGCCATGGCGACGCCGAGCACCAGTCCGGCAATGCCGGGCAGCGTCAGCGTCGAGCCGATGAGGGACATGGCTGCAACCGTCAGCATCAGGTGCACGATGAGGCCGACACAGGCAAAGATGCCGAACGTACCGTAGGCTAGGATCGTCAGCACGATCGTGGCGATGCCGCCGATGATGCCTGCACGCTTTCCGGCCTCGATCGAGTCGGCGCCGAGGCTCGGACCAACCGTGCGCTCCTCGACGATGGTCAGCTTCGTGGGCAGGGCACCCGACCGAAGTTGAACGGCGAGCGTATTGGCGCTCTCGACGGTAAAGCTGCCCGAGATCTGCCCGGATCCGCCGAGGATGGGCTCGCGAATAACGGGGGCTGAAAGCACCTTGTCATCCAGCACGATGGCGAAGGGCCTTCCCACGTTCTCCTTGGTGAAGTTGGCGAACTTGCGCGCACCAGAGTTGTTGAAGCGGAACGAGATGATGGGCTCGTTGGTCCGATGGTCGAAGCCCGGCTGCGCGTCCGTCAGGTCGTCGCCCTGGACAACCGGGGTCTCGCGCAGCAGATAGGACACTCCATCCCGCTCAGCCGAAGGATAGATCTTGTACCCTGGAGGCACGCGCGTGCTCCGGGCCTCCTCCGCGGTGATTTGCGGGTTGACCTCGTGGAACGAGAGCTTGGCGGTGTCGCCCAAGAGTCTCTTGAGCTCCTTGGTGTCCTGCAGTCCTGGATACTGGACCAGGATGCGATCGCGGCCCTGCCGCACCACCGTGGACTCGGCGGTGCCCAGTGCATTGATGCGGCGGTTGACGGTCTCGATGGCTGCGCCCGCGGCGTTGGCGACGCGCTGCTGCAGGCCGGGCTCCGTCGGCTTGATCGTGATCAGGCCGTCCTCTGCTTTCGCAATGTCGACGTCATTGCTTGTCGCCCCGAACACAGCCGACCCGAGCGGCTGGGCCAGCGTGCGCAGACTGCGCAGCGCGGCATCCGTCTCCTCGGGCTTTGCCAGACGGATCTGCACCGCCCCACCGGAGATCCCGATTCCCGTTGTGGCGATTTTCACCTCGCGCAAGCGCCGGCGCGCTTCGTCCCTGAGGTTGTTCAACCAGTCCTTGCGCAGCTCCTCGGTGTCCATGGCGAGCAACAAATGCGCGCCACCCTGCAGATCGAGCCCCAGCGGCATCTGCCGCGCCGGCACCCAGCTCGGCCATGTTGCCAAAGTCTCCTTGGACAGGAGGTTTGGCAGCGAGAAGAGCAGACCCAGAAGGCACGTGCCGATCGTGGCGATGACCTTCCATCGGCTGAAGTGCAGCATGAACGCCTTGCCTCGCTACTTGGGAGCGGACCGGATCGAGGTCGCGGCCCTATTGCGTCTCCTTGACGGGCTCGCCCTTGACGCGAACTTCCGAAACCGTTCCCTTCACCACGCGGACACGCGTATTCTCGGCGATCTCGACCTCGATCTCGCCATCGTCCTTGACCTTCGTTACCTTGCCGATGATGCCACCCGAGGTCACGACGGTATCGCCCCGGCGAATGTTGGCGACCATCTCGCGATGCGTCTTCATGCGCTGCTGCTGCGGACGCAGGAGCAGGAAGTAGAAGATCACGAACATGAGCAAAATCGGCAGCAACTGTACCACGAAATCGCTGCCGCCAGTTGCGCCTTGGGCATAGGCCGGAGTGACGAACATCAACAAGCATCCTTGAGAGACGGAGGAAGGCAACACCCGATCTTGCCGGCTCCGGGAGCCCAGGCCGATCGTTCGTGGTTGCCGGGACTATAGTGGCGCGGCCTTCGTTTGCAACCTTTTCGGGCAGCCGCGCTGCCGCATCGCGCCAGCCCCGCCGGCATCCCATTATCACTACTGTCGCGCCAACGAGTGACGCAACCCCAAGGCTCGTCTATAGAAGCCCCGCGATGTTTCCTTCCTGCGCTGGGAGCCAGTGTCGATGTCCGCAGATAAGGCTTTGCTCGACCGCCTCGAACGGCTTGCCGCCGCGCTCGAGCGCATGGCGCCGCCGGCGCCGGCGCCAACGGATTTCGAGGAGGCGGAGGCCTTTGTCTGGCAGGCGGACCCCGAGGGCTTCCTTGCGGTGCCGCACGTCAATCGCCAGCCGCTGGCGCTCCTCAAAGGCATCGAACGTGCCGCCGACCAGCTTCTGGACAATACCCGGCGCTTCGCCGAAGGACTGCCTGCCAACAACGCGCTGCTCTGGGGCGCACGCGGCATGGGCAAATCCTCGCTGGTCAAGGCAGCGCATGCCGAGGTGCGCAAGGGACTCATCAAGGCCGGCTCCAAGCGCGACCTCAAGCTGATCGAGATCCACCGCGAGGACATTGCCTCGCTGCCTCACTGCCTCGCGCGGCTGCGTGCAAGCCCGCATCGGTTCATCGTCTTCTGCGACGACTTGTCCTTCGATCGGGACGACACGAGCTACAAGTCGCTCAAGGCCGTGCTCGAGGGCGGCATCGAGGGCAGGCCCGAGAATGTGATGTTCTACGCCACCTCGAACCGCCGCCATCTGATGCCGCGCGACATGATGGAGAACGAGCGCTCCACTGCCATCAATCCGTCGGAAGCGGTCGAGGAGAAGGTTTCGCTGTCGGATCGGTTCGGCCTGTGGCTCGGCTTCCACAACAGCACGCAGGACCAGTACCTCGACATGGTTCGCGGCTATGCGGCGTATCACAAGCTCAAAATCAAGGACGAGGACCTCGTCCGGGACGCGCTCGAATGGAGCATCACGCGGGGAGCCCGCTCAGGGCGCGTCGCCTGGCAGTACATCCAGGATCTGTCCGGCCGGCTCGGGCAACAGTTGAAATCCGAATGACGGACCGGCAGGCATGAAATTGGGGGCCACGCCGTCCGGCTGCGACCCCCGCGTCTCACTGACCGCAAGAGGGCCTGAGAGCTCAGGCACCCCCACGATCAATTCCGTGTTGCCGTCCCTCTAGCGCACGCGCGCGTCATGCGGATGACAGATGCGCGCAACGGCTCTTGCTATTTCTCCATGTGCGGAAGCGGATCAACCGGCTTGGAGTCCTGACGCAGCTCGAAATGCACCTGCGGCTGGTCCACCGCGCCCGTGCTGCCGGCCTTGGCGATCGGCTGTCCGCGACGCACCTTGTCGCCGCGCTTGACCAGGAGCTCATCGCCGTGCGCGTAGGCCGTCACCCAGCCGCCCTCGTGCCGGATCAAGATCAGGTTGCCATAACCCTTGAGCTCGTTGCCGGCGTAGGCCACGACGCCGCTTTCCGCGGCCAGCACATCGGTCCCCTGGGGCACCGAGATGTTGATGCCATCGTTGTGTGTCTTGTCCGGCTTGAAGCCGAAGCCGGCGATGACCTTGCCCTTGACCGGCCAACGGAACTTGCCCGTCCCGGCGAGCTTGGGCGTCTCCGGCAGTCCGCCGGCCGGCTCGCTTCTGGCCGCAATGGCGCCGGGCGTGGCGTCGTTGGCAGTCCGCGCGCTTGTCTCGAGCGCAGCGACGCGCTGCGGCTCCTTTGCCGGGGGTGCCTCGCTATTGATGATGCGTGGCCGGACCGTGAGCTGGCTCGCAGCGTCCTGTGGCGTGGCAAGCGCAGAGGCCTGCTCGCCGGTGGGACGGGCCGGCGACGAAGCGATCGTCTGCTGCGCCCCACCGCCTGGCACCTTCAGGACCGTGCCGGGCCGGATTTTCGTCACATCGGTGATGCCGTTCACCCGCTGCAGCTCAGCGACCTTCACGCCGTGCTTGCGCGCAATGCCGTAGAGCGACTCGCCCTGCCCGATGGTGTAGCTGCCGTGCCAATCGGACGAGGATGCCCCTGCTCCCTGCGCCGAGACCGACTGCGCGGGCGCCGACGCCGCCTGCGACTGGCCGCCGAGCGGCGGCACATGCCCGCCGGATGCTGCGATGCCGGCACCCGCCTGCGATGCGACTGGAGCCGTCCGCTCCGGCACATGTCCGCCGGATGCTATGGTGCTGGCACCCGCCTGCGATGCCGCTGGAGCCGTCCGCTCGCGCTGCGCGACGGCGCGCTTGCCGGCCGGCACGACGATCTTCTGCCCGGGCCACACGCGCGGATTTTCGAGGTTGTTGAGCTTCATCAGCTCGGACACCGACATCTTGTAGCGCCGCGCGAGAGAGGACAGCGTATCGCCGGGCTGAACCTCGATCGTGTCTCCGCCTGCGATCGTCGTCACAGGCACCGGCTTGGGCGCGGGTGCGGCCCAGCGCGTCGTGGACTGCGGGGCGGCGTGGCTGGCGCCCGATCGCTCCCGCGACGCGGGCATCCCCGCGGCCTGCCCGCCGAAGTCCTGCTGAGCGGGAGGCAGCGAGGCGACGCGCTCGCCATCCCGCGTCCGGCCACCGTAGGTGCGCGGTCCTTCGCCGGCCGTGCTCGGTTGCGAGGCCTCATAGCCGCGCGGCGCGCCGCCGTAGCCGGACGGCGGCGCCTCATAGCCCGATTGCTGGCCGTTATAGCTCGGTGCCGGACCTCGGTAGCTCGATTGCGAGCCGCCGTAGTTTCCTCGCCCCGATCCTTCATACGAACGGGGTTGGTAGGCATCCCCTTGTCCGGCCATGGGCGGAGCATCGCGGCCACGGCCGTCGTAGCCGTCGATCGGGCCACTCTCGTAGCTTGGGCCGGTGTCAGGCGGGATCCCGGCGTTGCGGCGGACTGGCTCGCTCGGTATGGGGATCGAGTTGGTGGAGCTGCCACGCGACCCGTCGGGCGCGTAGCCGGCACTCGGAAAGTCGAAGCGCGCAAGGTCGGCGCTGCACCCCCCGGCCAATAGCGCCAACAGCATTATGACACCTGCTGGCCCGCTCAGCCCGCACGTATCAGGCAAAGTGCGAATACGCATCGAACGCAACATGGTGGCACACCTCTGAACCCACGTTCTCTTAACCATTAATGAGTTAAGAAGGCCTTAACGCCCGTGAGCTCCCACACCGAAATCCGCCCCGACGCCCGACTGGTCGTGGCCCCCACCTTCCCCAACGGCGGCACACGACGGCAGTGCACGTCGTAATTCAGCAATGTGTGGAACTCGGGGCGGAGTTGCGACGCTTTGGCGGCTACTGCGCAGGCTCGCATACCTTACGTGGTCACGTCGTTCAGGCGCGCCTGCAGCCGCTCGCGCATCTCCCCGTGCGTCAGGTTCATGTAGAGCGGCGTGACCGAGATGTGATTGTTGTAGATCGCCCACAGGTCGGTATCGCGCGCCGCCTTCGAGCGTCGCCGCTCGTAGAGCAGCCAATAGTAGGGATTGCCCCATGTATCGCGCCGCTCGTCGACGTTGAGCAGGTTCTGATCACGCTTGCCCTGCCGGGTGATCTGCGTGCCGACGACCGCGTCGGGCGCGCAGTCGGGGAAGTTGACGTTCATCAGCACACCCGGCGGCCACATCTCCGACAGCAACTTGCGGATCAACCCAGGCGCATGCGCGATCGCCGTCTCCCAGCGCGGCGTGGTGTCGCCGTGATAGCCAACGGCCTGGCTCAGAGCCAGTGAGCGGATGCCGAGCTGTGTGCCTTCGAACGCGCCGGCGATCGTGCCCGAGTACGTCACGTCCTCCGCCAAATTGGCGCCGCGGTTGACGCCCGACAGCACGAGATCCGGCGGCTGATCCTTGAGCAGCTTGCGCACGCCCATGATGATGCTGTCTGTCGGCGTGCCGCGCACGGCGTAGACGCGCTCGCTGATCTGGCGCATGCGGATCGGCTCGTTGAGCGACAGCGAGTGGCCCGCGCCGGACTGATTGGTCTCGGGCGCCACGATCCATACCTCCTCGGCGAGCGCCTCGGCGATCTGACGCAGCGCCTGCAGGCCGGGGGCCTCGATACCGTCGTCGTTGGTGAGGAGAATACGCATGAGCGCACTGTAGCGGGCGGCGAGCACGGCGCAATGACACATGAGGCGCGTGTCGCCTCGGTACCACCGGCGCCATCGGTGGCAAAGCGGTCGCTGCCCGGGCTCATCGGGCCAAACGAAGCGCGCCAGCGGCAGCCACGACGCGAGCTATTGCTTCTGTCCGGGCTTCGGCGCCTCGCCGCCTGAGCCCTGCTGCGGCGCCGCCTGGCCCTCACTGGGTGCCTCGGGTCCGTCGTAGTAGAGGAAGCCCTCCTCGATCGACACAACCTCGGAGCCCTCGAGCTCGTACTCGTCGTCCTCGCTGTCGTTGAGGCGGATGATGCAGCCCTGCTGACAGATCCCCTCGAGCACCTGCGCCGGCTTCAACACGTGATCGGCCTTGGCCTCGCCCTCTATGACAGTGAGCTTGTGGCCCTTGTCGTCGCGGTTGGTAATGGAAACCCCCGCGTCGGCAGCCGCCGCCGACAACACCAAAGCCATGAGGGCGCCCAATATTGCCCTGCTCATGCCGATCAACTCCGTCCTCGTTGCGGCGCAAATCTACTTCTTCTTTTTCGCTTCCGCGGTTCTCTTTGCGCGCGACTTTGCCGCAGTCCGCTGCGTGGGGAGTCAAACCGTCGGCAATATCTCGAAGGCTTGCGGCACATCGCATGGACCGTCAAGCACCTTCACCAAACCCACGACCGCTCCACTCGGTCCATGGTGGCAGCGTTGCACCATGGCATCGACGGCGTCCGCAGCTCCAGCAAATGCGGCCTCCACGCCGCCATCGCGCCGATTGCGCACCCAGCCGCGCAATCCGAGGTGTACGGCCGTGCGCTCGACCCAAACCCGAAAGCCCACACCCTGCACGCGCCCTTCGATGCGCACGCGAACTGACTTGATTGCCTCGCTCATGCGCGCCCCCGGTCGGTGGCCGCTGTCTCAATAGCCGAGGGCCAGCCCGTCCTTGCGCGGATCGGACGCCCCGATCAGTGTGCCGTCGGCACCGAATTGCACGATCTGCGCACCGCCCCACGGCAAGTGGCGAACCCTGATCTTGTGCCCCAACGCCCGCAGGCCGTCGACAGTTGCCGCGGGGAGCCCCTCCTCGATGACCAAATCCTCTCCTTCGAAGAAAGCGCGGGGACAGTCGATAGCCTCCTGTGCGTCCATGCCGTAGTCGAGCATGTTGGTCAGGATATAGGTGTGGCCGATCGGCTGGAAGGCGGCGCCCATGACGCCGTAAGCCATGTGCGGCCTGCCGTCCTTCATGGCCATGGCGGGGACCAGCGTGTGCATGGGTCGCTTGCGCGGCGCAATGCAATTGGGGTGCTTCGGGTCGAGCACGAAGCCGGTGCCGCGGTTGTGGAACACGACGCCGGTCTTGGCTGTGGCGATGCCCGAGCCGAAGTCGGCAAACAACGAGTTGATGAACGAGACGGCCATGCCGTCGCGGTCCACGATTGAGAAGCAAACCGTGTCGGAGCCCGCCGGGCGCGGCACCGGGCCGAGATCCGCGCGCCGCTTCTTGCGGTCGACGCGCTGGGCGAAATCGGCGATCAGGTCGTCCGACAGCATGTGCGCCACCGGCACCTTCACCACATCGGGGTCGGCGACGAAGGTATCGCGCGCGGCGTAGGCGAGCCGGGCTGCTTCGTTGATGACGTGATAGCGGTCCGCCGACGTCGGTCCATCCGCGCTCGGACCGAGCCTTTCGAGCATCTTCAGCAGGATGAGCGCGACGATGCCCTGGTTGCTCGGCGGCAGCTCGAACAGATCGACCCCGCGGTAGCGCACCGAGATGGGCTCCACGTAGGAGCATTTCTGCGCAGCAAAATCCTCGAGCGTGTGCAGCCCGCCGAGCGCTCTGAGCTCAGCCACCATGTCCTCGGCAACCTCGCCGCCATAGAAGCCGTCGCGGCCTTCCTCGGCAATGCGCCGCAGCGTTCGCGCGAGCGCCGGCAGGCGCATCACCTCGCCGACGACGGGGGCGCGTCCGTCCTTGAGAAAGTTTTGCGCCGCTCCCTTGTGACCGCGCAGCTTCGGCTGCGCGATCGCCCAGTCGGCGGCAACGCGCGGCGCGACGACGAAGCCCTCCTCCGCGTGCGCGATCGCCGGCGCGAGCACCTCGCGGAGCGACTTGGTTCCATGGTCGGCGAGCAGCGTTGCCCAGCCGTCGATGGCTCCCGGCACGGTGACGGCGTGCGGGCTCTGCACCTGGATCTGGCGGATGCCGTTCTTGGCGTACCAATCTGCGGTCGCGGCCTTTGGCGCGCGGCCGGCAGCGTTGAGGCCGATCAGCGTCCGCCCCGGCTTGGCAATGATGGCGAAGCAGTCGCCGCCGATGCCGGTCATCGGGTGCTCCACCACGCAGAGCACGGCGGCCGCAGTGATCGCCGCATCGACCGCATTCCCGCCGGACTTGAGCATCTCGACGGCCGCCAGACTCGCCAGTGGATGCGACGTGGCACACATGCCCTGCCGACCATAGACGGCCGAGCGGCCGGGGAAATGGAAGCTGCGCATCAGGTGATCTCCAGGATTTGCGGGAGCGAGGACCGATCAAGGGCGAGAAGAAAGCCGCGCGTGAGGAGAAGGACGACGAGCGCCATTATATGGAGCGCCGCTATGGCTCATTCGCGCGCTCCCTGCAGCTGTCCTTCGAAGCCAAGGATGCAGACGTGCCTCGTTCGAGAACGGCGTGTTGACCCTTCGCATCCCCAAGCGGGCGGACATCCAGAAATTGGTGCGTGAAATTGCTCTGAAGAAAAAGTAGCGACATAGCGGCAAGTGCCTCCGCTAACCCTGTCCCGCGCACACAAAATGGCGCGCATGTCGCTGCAATGGAATGCGCGCCGTCCTCGAAGCTTGCACGCCAACGGACACAGCGTCAAACAAACTCCATAATCACTGCGTCAACGGCCAGGCTGTCGCCGGCCCTTGCATTGATCTTCTTGACGACGGCGTCGCGCTCCGCGCGCAGGATGTTCTCCATCTTCATGGCCTCGACGACGGCGAGTGCGTCTCCGGCCTTCACTTCCTGTCCCTCCGCCACGTGCACCGCCTTGACCAGCCCGGGCATCGGACACACCAGGAACTTGGACATATCGGCGGCCTGCTTGCTCGGCATCAACGCTGCAAGCTCCGCCTCGCGCCGCGTGTAAACCCAGACTGGGACGCTGATCCCCCGCCAGGCCAGCTCATAGCCGTTGAGGATCGGCCTGACCTGAATGCAGATCTCGTCGCCGCCGACGCGGCCAGTCCACACAGGGTCGCCCGGCCACCAGCCGGAGACGATCTCGAGCGTGGGTGTGCGTGCCTTGGCGCCGTCGGCAAAGGCAATGAGAAACGGCTTGCCGTTGCCTCCCGCCACATCGAGTTGGCGCTCCTCGCTGCCGACCTTGACGACGCGACGCTTGGCGAAGCGAACCTCCGGGCCGCCCATCTGATTGGTGATCTCCCGGCGGCGCTCGTTGTTCAAGTGATCAATCACCGCGCCGACCGCGGCCAGCACCTCCAGCTCCGCCGGCTCCGGCGCCCGGGGCGCGAAGCCTCGCGGAAATTCCTCGGCGATGAAACCGGTCGACAGATTGCCCTTGCGCCAACGGGGATGCTGCATCAGCGCGGCCAGGAAGGGGATGTTGTGGCGGATGCCGTCGATATGGAAGGCGTCGAGCGCGCGGGCCTGCAGATCGATGGCCGCTTCGCGCGTCGGCGCGTGCGTCACGAGCTTGGCGATCATGGGATCGTAATAGAGCGAGATCTCGCCGCCCTCGGTGACGCCGGTGTCGTTGCGCACGGTGAAGCCGGCCTCGGACGTCTCCTTGGGCGGACGATACCTTGAAAGCCGCCCGATCGACGGAAGGAAATTGCGATAAGGGTCCTCAGCGTAGACCCGGCTCTCGACAGCCCAGCCCGACAGCTTGACGTCGCTCTGCTTCAGCTTGAGCTTCTCGCCTGCGGCAATGCGGATCATCTGCTCGACCAGATCGATGCCGGTGACGAGCTCGGTCACCGGATGCTCGACCTGCAGGCGCGTGTTCATCTCCAAAAAGTAGAACGAGCGGTCCTGCCCCGCGACGAACTCCACTGTGCCCGCGCTGTCGTACCCCACGGCCTGTGCCAGCGCCACGGCTTGCGAGCCCATGGCCTTGCGGGTCTTCTCATCCAGCAGAGGCGAAGGCGCCTCCTCGATCACCTTCTGATTGCGGCGCTGGATCGAGCACTCGCGCTCGCCCAGATGAATGACGTTGCCGTGCTTGTCGCCGAGCAGCTGGATCTCGATGTGCCTCGGGTTGACGATGAACTTCTCGATGAATACGCGATCATCGCCGAAGCTCGAATTGGCCTCCGAGCGCGCGAGCGCGAAGCCTTCCGCGCACTCCTTCGCGTCGTAGGCGATGCGCATGCCCTTGCCGCCGCCGCCGGCGGAGGCTTTGATCATGACCGGATAGCCGATCTCGGCGGCGATCTTGACCGCCTCCTGCGCATCCGCGATCTCGCCCAGATAGCCGGGCACGGTCGACACCTTGGCCTTGGCCGCCGCCTTCTTGGACTCGATCTTGTCGCCCATGGCAGCGATCGCCTTGGGGTTCGGCCCGATGAAGACGATGCCGGCGCGCTCCAGCGCAACGGGAAAGGCCTCCCGCTCGGACAGGAAGCCGTAGCCCGGATGCACGGCCTCGGCACCGGTCTTCTTGCAAGCGTCGATGATCCGGTCGATGACGAGATAGGATTCCGCGGCAGGCGCCGGCCCGATGTGCACCGCCTCGTCGGCCATCTCGACGTGCAGGGCATCCCGATCGACGTCGGAGTAGACCGCGACGGTGGCAATCCCCATCTTGCGCGCCGTCTTGATGATGCGACACGCGATCTCGCCGCGGTTCGCGATCAGAATCTTCTTGAACATTTGCTATGCCCGGCCCGCCTCGACTGCTCGACCCCCGCCGTTATTAGGACGGGTTGGGCCGGACGTAAACTCTTTGTCTGCAAGGCTTAAGCCGGCTTCTGCCGTGTCTTGGGCAGCTCGAAGCCGGCCCCGCGCTCCACGAGCTTGATGACCTCGGTGATGTCGCGGTCGCGCATGCCCTCGAACATGGCATGCTTGAAGATCAGCCTGGCGGCCTGGCACACCCACATGGGCACGCCCAGCCGTTCGCCTTGCTCGATGGCGAGATCGACGTCTTTCGCCAGGATGTGGATGGGGGCGCCGAAGTCGAAGCTGCGGGTGAGCACGGCTGCCGGAATCTTCTGCAGCGTCGCGCTGTTGCGGCCGCTGCCTGTGTTGATCGCGGCCGTCATGACCTCGGGATCGAGCCCACCCTTGGCGCCCATCACATAGGCCTCGACGCTGGCGGCCAACGCAACCGCAGAAAGGATGTTGTTGGTGAGCTTGAGAACCTGAGCCATGCCGGGCTTTGGACCGGCAACCGTCACCGGACCCCAGCGCTGAACCAGCGGCTTGACACTCTCCACAAGCGCCGGCTCGCCCGAGATCATGACCGAAAGCGTACCCGCGCGCGCTCCGGGCGGTCCGCCGCTGATCGGGCAGTCGACGAGCCCGACGCCGCGCTGCTTCAACGCCGCCGTCAGCTCCTCGACCAGGGGCGCGCCGACGGTGCAGGTGTTGATCACCGTCTTGAGGGCGGCACCATGGATGAGGCCCTCGCCCCCGACGACAACCTCGCGCAGGCTGTCGAGCGTGGGCAGAGATACGATCACCGTCGTGCACTGATCGGCGACGTCCCGCGGCGTCTTCGCCTGGCGCGCCTGCCGCTCCAGCAGCGGCTTCAGGGATGTTTCGCGCACGTCATGCACGACGAGCGCCTCCCCCGCATCCATGAGCTTCTCGGCCATGGGCAGACCCATGTTGCCGATACCAATGAAACCGAGCGCCATTGCTTTTTTGTCCCCTGCGCTGAGCCTGTCATCCCGCGTCCTCGGCGGAGATCGGTCCCCAGCATAGCGGATCTGGCCGCGAGCGGCAGGGCATCGTCAGCGCAGGCCGCGGGTGGCGGCGGGCTGCGGTAGGCCCAAGCTCATGATTGCGCGGCCCGGCCTTCCGGCCCGGTCCGCTCGTGCAACGTGGCCCCGTCGATCAGCCGCTGCAGCACGGGTGGCAGGACGGGGCTTTCGCGTTGCAGGAACTCGAGGAGTGCCGCCTCGTTCTCATCGAGCTTACCGTCACGGCCGAGCCGGCTCGCGAGCCACTCCGCATCGGCCTCTGCGATCTTCTCATTGGTGATGATCTCGAGCCGCTGTCGCTCGAGCTTGGCCAGCGCCTGTTCCTCGCTCGACTGAACGCGGTACGTGCTCCACGCCTCGCCAGCCCGGCCGGTAAGCATGCGGCCCATGAAACCGCCGAGGCGTGCCCGCGCGGTGGCACCGGCAGCGCCGCCTGTGAACGCATCGATGATGAGCGAGCCCGCCGCTCTCTCGTCGGAGCTCTCACCCGTCGCCGCGGCCCGCAGTGCCTCCTGGCGCGAGGGGACCGCGTACCCCAACCCATGCAGCACTGCATTGGCGATCGCCTGCACGAACAGGCGTGAGAACTCGGGGCAGCCCTTGCCCGGCGCGATAGCCTTGTTGATGTCGATCAGAACATCGGCTTCCGTGCGCGTCACGGCGATATTGCCGTCGCCGCCGAACGCGAAGATGAGGCGCCGCAGCAGCTCCACCTCGCCCGGTGTGATTGCGCCGCGTTCCACCGGCTGGCCCGCCCGGATCGGACCCGAGCCCGTCTGCACGGCCTCCCCGATCTGCTCCATGGCGAAGCGGACCAGGCTCGGCGGCGACCAGCGCGCCTTTTCCAGCACCTTGGCGAGGAGCTCGATCTCGATGCGGCCGCGCATGCGGCGGTCGGCCGTGATGCGTTGCATCAACCAGGCCGCGTTCTCGGCAACGATGTAGCCCTCGGGCTCGGCCTGGTTGACGATGTAGTCCGTGATGGCTTCGAGAAAGAAGTCGCCCCAGGTGGCGTCCTTGACCGCGCAGGCATCGTCGAGATCGAACAGCGCGTCCGCCTCCGCCTGCGAAATGCCGGCGTCGTCGTAGAAGACACGCCTGAGCTTTAGTACGTCGCTGTCCTTGATGCTGCCACGCGCACGAATCTCGTCGACCGACACGCACTCAAAAAGGCTCATCGTACCCGCCCGCAACCGCCACTTCACCCCAACGGCAGGTTATGGCGATATGGTTACGAATGACCTAAAGCGCGTGCGATCCTGGTCCGGGAGCGCCTCGAGGGCTCAGAACTCGTAGCGGAATTCCTTGATCTCCGGCGCATACCACGCCGCGATGAGAGCGCGGGTCTCGTCCGTGTAATACGTGCGATAGTCGTGAGCGCGTGTCTTGGACACATTCACCTTCGGCAACTCCACCTGCCCCTTGAGCCCGAGCTGCCCGAGCACCGTCTCGAAGTGTTCTGCCAGGCTCTCGTAGCGACCTACGAAGTCGACCGAGATGGTGGAATCGATGGTGTAGAGATACCAGTTCTCCACCCACGCCCTGCGCCGGTCGCGATTGAAGTCCTGAAACGAGGGCCGCGTCGCCTCGGTCCGCGACTTCGTCTTGTAGTGGTACCAAGACACTTGCCGGTCCCACGGATTGCGCTCGAAGCTGAACTTGAAATAGGTCCGCCAGACCTCCTCGCCGACATAGGCCCGCACCCGCCAGGCCGGCATGTGCTCGTAGAAGCCAACCGACGGGTGATAGTGGCGCTCGGGACGCCCCAAAACCCGCCGCCACATTGGACGCCTGGGGACATCCGGATGGGTGATGCGGTAATTCTGCGCCGGCTTCTGGCGCACGCCTCTGAGCTGCTCGCTTGCCTCTGTAATGACGTCGTGCGGGCCACAAACGGCCGACAGCGCCGCCTCGATGGAGGTCGAACCGGTCTTGTAGGTCTTTATGTAAATGAACTTATGCTCATGCGAGAGAATCATCGCGCGTCGTTAGCACAATCCACTCGGTTGCCTCTACCCTTCCTGCGATCAACTCGGCAGGTGGCGGCAAGTCCCGGCGCAAAGCCGAATTTAATCGAGCGAGCCTGTGGAAATCTTGCCACTCCCCGTTGGCATCATAACATCGATTTAAGACGGGCAGAACGGTTCCGCCCGCCCGTGAAGCAGGTCGGGATGGGCGCGATGCTACCTCGCCAGCGCCTTGCGCGCATCCACGTGCGCCAGCCCAAGTGCCGCGGCAACCGCGGCATACGTGATCTTGCCCTCGTGCACATTGAGCCCGGCGAGCAGATGCGGATCGTCGAGCATGGCTTTCAGGGGTCCCTTGTCGGCCAGCGCCAGCACGAACGGCAGCGTCGCGTTGTTGAGCGCGAACGTGGAGGTTCGCGCCACCGCACCCGGCATGTTGGCCACGCAATAGTGCACCACATCGTGCTTAACGTAAGTGGGGGCGGCGTGCGTCGTGGGACGTGACGTTTCCGAGCAGCCACCCTGATCGATGGAGATATCGACGAACACCGAGCCCCGCTTCATGTCCTTCACCATCTGCTCGGTAATGAGCTTGGGAGCCGCCGCACCCGGCACCAGCACGGCGCCAATCACCAGGTCGGCATCGAGCACGTGCTCTTCCACGGCCGCGCGCGTGGAGAAAATCGTGTTCACCGAGGCGCCGAACTGCTGATCGATGGCGTAGAGCCGCTCGACATTGATATCGAGCACCGTCACCTGCGCCTCGAGCCCGATCGCCATGCGCGCCGCATTAACGCCCGAGACGCCGCCGCCCAGCACGACGACCTTGGCCGGCGCCACACCGGCCACGCCGCCCAGCAGCATGCCACGGCCGCCCTGCTCCATCTCCAGGCAATGCGCCCCTGCCTGCACCGCCATGCGGCCGGCCACCTCGCTCATGGGCGCCAGTAGCGGCAGCCCGCCGCGGGCGTTGGTCACCGTCTCATAGGCGATTGCCGTGACGCCGGCTTCCAAAAGCGCCTTTGTCTGGCCGGGATCGGGCGCCAGATGCAGATAAGTGAAGATCGTCTGCCCCGGGCGCAGCCGCTTGCATTCCTCGGGCTGCGGCTCCTTCACCTTCACGATCAACTCGCACTTGGCGAAGATCTCTTCCGCGGATTCGACGATCCTCGCCCCGGCCCTCTTGTAATCCTCATCGGTCAGGCCCTGCCGAACCGCCGCGTCGTGCTCGACCCACACCTCGTGTCCATGCATGACCGCCTCGCGTACCGCGGCCGGGATCATCCCGACCCGATACTCGTGCACCTTGATCTCTTTCGGCACTCCGATGCGCATGTGCTCCCTCCATGGCTGCTACCGGCAGCATAATCCGGCTCGTCCTGCCAAGTTCAACGAATCGAATAGCCAGAAAGCTCGCTTTATGGAATCTGGTTCGAATATTGGACCCAATAGCCGGATGACATTCGAATGAAGATCGACCCGCTCGACCGCGGCATCCTGGCCGAGCTGCAGCGCGATTGCCGCATTGCAGTTGCCGAGCTCGCCGCCCGCGTCGGACTGTCGCCCTCGACGTGCCACCGCCGTGTCAAACAACTGGAGGGAGGCAGGCCTTATCGCCGGCTACGTGGCGCGCCTGGACCGGCGCGCACTCGGCTTCGCCATGGAGTTCTTTATCGAAGTGTCGCTGCGCTCGCAGAGCGACAAGGCGCTCGACGCCTTCGAGCGCGCGGTGCAGACCGCTCCCGAGATCCTCGAGTGCCACCTGATGGCCGGCGGCACTGACTACCTACTGCGCGTCGTCGCCACCGACACGGCCGACTTCGAGCGCATCCACCGCGAGCGTCTGGCGCGCCTGCCGAACGTGGCACGGCTCCAGAGTCATCTCGCCATCCGGACTGTGCGGGGCTGGAACGGCTATCCCGTCGCACCGGGATACCACCCCCGGCACTGAACGCTCCGCTGCACCAGATTCGTCTTTCTCGGGCAGATCCGCCTCGCGACACTTGACCTCGGCCGCATCCCGTGTGCCTTGAAGGGCCCATCCGATCGCATCACCCGCCGCGTCAGAACGAGCGAGCCATGATCACGGGGAAAACACTGATCGGCTGGGGCTATCGCCCCACCGTCCGCCGGCAGATCCACGACTTCCGCCTTGCCGAGATCATCGACTCCATCGAGCCTGTCGGCTGCATCATCGCGCGCGACTGGCAGCGCGGTGCGCCCTGGCGCAAGAGAAGGGCTTCGGTGAAGGCGCAACAGTAGGGGTCTTGAGGAGGAGACCGGGTGCAGCTCTACCTGCCGCTGGCTGAAATGTCGGTCAACCTGTTCCTGCTGCTGGGGATGGGGCTGGCGGTCGGCTTCCTGTCCGGCATGTTCGGCATCGGCGGCGGCTTCATTCTGACGCCGATGCTGATCTTCCTCGGCGTACCTCCGGCACTGGCGGTTGGCACCGGCGCCAGCCAGGTCGTGGCCTCCTCGGTCTCGAGCGCGCTCAAGCACTGGCAGCGCGACAACGTCGATTTGAAGATGGGTGCGTTCCTGATCGTCGGCGGCCTCGTCGGCGCCCTGAGCGGTGTGCAGGTCGTGTCCTGGCTCAGGGCCGCCGGCCAGCTCGACCTGTTCGTATCCCTGTCCTACATCATCCTGCTCGGTGTGATCGGCACGCTGATGCTGATCGAGAGCCTGCGCACCATGCATGCAGCCCAGGCACAATCAGGGCCCGTGCGCCGGGGCAAGCACCATAGCTGGATCCAGGGACTGCCGCTCAAGCAGCGCTTTCCCGCCTCCCGCCTCTACATCAGCACCATACCGCCCGTGGCGATTGGCATCTTTGTCGGCTGGCTGACGGCGATCATGGGCATCGGCGGCGGTTTCCTGCTGGTGCCCGCGCTGATCTACCTGCTCGGCATGCCGACGCGCATCGTCATCGGCACGTCCGTGTTCCAGGTCGTGTTTGTCACCGCGCTCACCACCGTGCTGCAGGCGGTGCAGAACAACGCCGTCGATCTGGTGCTCGGCATTCCGCTGATGCTCGGCGGCGTGATCGGCGCCAACTACGGCGTCGACCTTGCCGAGCGGCTCAAGGCGGAGCAGCTGCGCGTGCTGCTCGCGCTGCTGGTCATCGCCGTGGCCATCCGCATGGCAATCGGTCTCGTCGTCACGCCACGCGAACTATACTCGATCGAGCAAGCCCCGCCGGCCGAGGTGGCCGGCCAGCCTGCACCGCGTCCGCGCGCGACCGTCCGCAACCCTTAAGCGCCCGGCACCTGCGGCGTGCCCGCCAGTGGCCGCGCCGGCTGCATGTAAACGCGCGCAGCCCGCACCGACACGATCTCCCTCTGCGGCCAGCGCAAGGCTGTGAGCCTGCCGCCGAAGCAGCAGCCCGTGTCAATGCAGATCGTATTGTTGAGCCACACGGCCTGATCGACGGGCGTATGTCCGTAGACGATGGTCGTGCTGCCGCGGTAGTCGGCGGCCCAATTGAGGCGGATCGGCAGGCCAAGCTCATCGCTCTCACCCGTCGTCTCACCGTAGAGGCAGAAGGCGCGCACGGAGCCCAGCGCACTGCCCAGCATGTACTCCTTGATACCGGCATGGGCGACTGCGAGACGGCCGCCGTCGAGCCAGACGTGGCTCGGCAATGCCTCCAGGAAATCTCGCACCTGCCGCCTGAAATCCTCAGGCTCGCTTCGCATCTGGGCCACGGTCTCGCTGAGGCCGTGCTTCAGTTGCACGTTGCTGCCCTTGAGCCAGCGCAGGAACTTGGCATCGTGGTTGCCGATGACGCAAAAGGCTTGGCCCGCCTCAACCATTGCCATTGCGATCCGCAGCACATCGGGCGAGCGCGGTCCTCGATCGACGAGATCGCCGACGAACACGGCTCGCCGGGCGCCCGACTGCGCGACCACCGCGCGGCGCGCTCCGCTCTCCTCCTCGACGCGCACGCTGTAACCGAGCGCCGCCAAGAGCCGCTCGAGCTCGTCGGCACAGCCGTGCGCATCACCGATGATATCGAAAGGGCCTTGCTCCTGCCGCAGGTCGATCCGCACGTCAGGCCGCCGGCACGGCTTCGACTTGCGGCTGCGGCACGTCGGTGGCGAAGCCCTTGAAGCGCTCGAGTCCCCGCGGCACCGGACCGCCGTAAGCCCAGTCCAGCAGCTCCACGGTATGCACGATCGGCAGATGCGTCCCCAGCCCGATCTGCGTGATGCAGCCGAGGTTGCCCGCAGCAACGACGTCCGGCCGCACGCTTTCGATGTTGGCGACCTTGCGCGTCCTGAGCTCGCCGGCGAGCTCAGGCTGGAGAATGTTGTAGACGCCGGCCGAGCCGCAGCAGATGTGGCTCTCGGGCACGTCGAGCACGGTAAAGCCCGCCTTGCGCAACAACGCCTTCGGCTCCTCGGTAATGCCCTGGCCGTGCTGCATCGAGCAGGCCGAATGATACGCCACGCGCAGCGAGGACCAGCGCAGCGGCGCACCCAGATCATATGCGGCCAGGAACTCCGTCACATCGCGCGCCAGCGCCCCGAGCTGCGCCGCCCGCTCGGCATAGCTCTTGTCGTAACGAAGCAGGTGCCCGTAGTCCTTCACGGTCGTGCCGCACCCCGAGGCGTTGATGATGACGGCATCGACCGGTCCCTCGCTCACGAGCTTCCACCAGGCATCGACATTGCGCCGTGCCTGCTCGAGGGCCATCGCCTCCTTGCCCATGTGATGCACGAGCGCGCCGCAGCAGCCAGCACCTGCCGCTACCTCCACATCGACGCCGCGACGTGCCAGAAGCCGTATGGTGGCATCGTTGATGTCGGGCCGCAGCACCTGCTGCGCGCATCCCGCGAGCATGATCACTCGGCTGCGCCGCTCAATGCGCGTTGCCGCCGTGCCGGGGCCCGCGTACTTGGCACGCTGCACGGGCTTGGGCGGCGCCAGCTCGAGCATCGCCACCAACTCCTTGAGACCGAGCCGCTGCAGCAGCCCCTTGAACGGCCTGGCGAGCGGCGCCAATGCCAATGCGCGGGCGAAGCGGTCCGGGTACGGGATCAGGTTGGCCAGCAGCGTGCGCAGCATTCGATCCTTGAAAGTGCGCTCGCCGGTTTCCTCGATATGCCCCCGCGCCAGGTCGACCAGGTGCATATAGTCGACCCCGCTCGGACACGTCGTCATGCAGGACAGGCAGGATAGGCAGCGGTCGATATGGTACTGCACCTCGGGCCCGGCATCGCGGCCCTTCTCGAACATGTCCTTCATCAGGTAGATGCGCCCACGCGGAGAATCGCGCTCATCCCCGAGCAGCACGTAGGTCGGGCACGTCGCTGTGCACAGGCCGCAATGCACGCAGCGTCGCAAGATGCGGTCGGCTTCCGCCAAGCGCGGTTCCTCGAGCTGCTTGGATGTGAAGTTCGTTTGCATTGCTCAGCTGCGTGTCATGGGGCGCCGGGCGCCATCCGACTCGGACCCTACACCCCTCACGCCTCCGCGTACATGCGCCCGGGGTTCAAGATCCCGGCGGGATCGAACACCGACTTCAGGCCACGACTGATCTCGGCCACGCGCTGTTCCAGTGGCTGGAACACCTCGACCGCCGCACGGACGGCGGGCGCGGCGCGAATGAGCGTCGCGTGCCCGCCATGCGTTGCCATGACACGGCGGATATCGGCAGCACCGGCGTCGGCTGTCGGCAGCACCTCGGCCCAGATCAGACCGCCTGACCAGTCGTAGAACGCCTGGCACTCCATGTAGCGCGTGATGGCGGCGACCACCTTCGGTCCCGACTTGGGCGCCGTCGAGATACGCCACAGAGGCGCGTCACTGTCCTGCAGGATGGAGAGCTGCCGCAGCTCGTCCCAGAAGGCCAGCGAGCTCCTGTGATCGAGCTCGTGGATCTCACCGTAAGGCTTGAGCTCCTCCTTGAGGCGCTGCAGCCGATAGGCGACTGAGCGCGAGAAATTCTCGAGCCGCAGCGCCGTCACCGCCTTGTGCTGCGCCCGCGTGCTGGCGTGCCAGAGCCGCGCCGACAGCGGCTGCTGCAGATGGACTGCTCCGGAGACCTCATAGGGCGTGCCCATGGCGGTGCACAGCACCTCGATGGCGATCTCGTCCGCAAGGCCGAACATGACGAGGCTCGCGGTCTCCTCGGGCAGCGGCATGACCTTGAACGTGACCTCGGTCAGAACCGCGAGCGTGCCCCAGCTCCCCGACAGCCCGCGCGTCAGGTCATAGCCGGTCACGTTCTTCATCACGCGACCGCCGGCCCGGAACGGCTGGCCCGCGCCCGAGACCGCGACCAGCCCCAGCGCATGATCGCGCGCGCCGCCGCTGGCGATCCGCCGCGCTCCGGAAATGTTGGTCGCCAACACGCCGCCGATCGTCGCATGCCCGGGCTCCACGCCCAGCACCGGCCCGAGATCGACCGGCTCGAACGCCAGCATCTGACCCTGTCGCGCCAGCTCCGCCTCCACGCGCGCCAATGGCGTGCCGGCTCGCGCCGACAGCACAAGCTCCGTGGGCTCGTACAGGGAGATGCCCGACATCGACCCCATCGACAGGGTGACGGCGGCCTGTGTCGGCCGGCCAACGGCACGCTTGGAGCCCGCCCCCATGATCTCGACGGGCGTACGATTCCTGCTGGCGTCGCTGAGCAGCTGCTGCAGCTCGCGCTCGGTCGCCGGTCTCACGATCTGCTGCACCGAAGGCTCCTTCAGCCGACCGCAGCTTCGCGGCCGTCGAGGGGGAACACCTTGGCGGGGTTGAGGAGCCACTGCGGATCGAAGATCGACTTGATGCGCATCTGCAATGCCAACTCCTCGGGTGTGAACTGCACGCGCATCAGATCGCGCTTCTCCACGCCGACCCCGTGCTCGCCTGTCAGGCACCCGCCGACCTCCACGCACAGCTTGAGGATCTCGGCGCCGCACTGCTCGGCCCTTGCGACCTCGTCGGGCTTGTTTGCATCGTAGAGGACGAGGGGGTGCAGGTTGCCATCACCGGCGTGGAAGATGTTGGCCACGCGCAGCCCGTGGCGCTTGCAGATGGCGCTGATCTTCACCAGCACCTCGGGCAGCCAGCTGAGCGGTATGGTGCCATCCATGCAGTAGTAATCTGAGATACGGCCGATAGCGCCGAAGGCGGACTTGCGCCCCTTCCATATGGCGGCGCTCTGCGCCTCGCTCTCGCTCACGCGCATCGTCACCGGGTTGTGCGGACGCGCGATCTCGACAATGCGGCTCAGCAGATCGGAGATCTCGTCGGCCGAGCCCTCGACCTCCACGATCAACAACGCGTCGACGTTGAGCGGATAGCCCGCCTTGGCAAAGGCCTCGCACACCTCGATGGCGGGCTTATCCATGAACTCGATGGCCACCGGTATGATGCCGGAGGCGATGATGGCTGAAACGCACTGTCCCGCCGCCTCGCTTGAGGCGAACCCGAGCAGCATCGGCCGTGCCGCCTCCGCCGCACGCAGGATGCGCACCGTCGCCTCGGTGACAATGCCAAACTGCCCCTCCGATCCGACCGCCAGACCGAGCAGATCGTAGCCCGGCTGGTCGAGATGCGCCCCGCCAATCTCCACGATGCTGCCGTCGATGAGCACCATCTTCAGGCCCAGCACGTTGTTGGTCGTCACGCCGTACTTGAGGCAATGCGCTCCGCCAGAATTCATGGCGATGTTGCCAGCCAGCGTGCAGGCGAGCTGACTCGACGGGTCCGGCGCATAGAAGAAGCCGCGCGGCTGCACCGCTGCCGTGATGCCGAGATTGGTGATGCCGACTTGCAGCCGTGCCGTGCGGTTGGCGTAATCGACCTCCAGCACCTTGTTCATCCGCGAGACGCCGATCACCACGGCGTCCTCCGAAGGCAGCGCGCCCCCGGAGAGGGACGTGCCGGCCCCCCTGGCGACCACCTTGATGGCGTTGTCATGGCAATACTTCAGCGCCCGCGATACCTGCTCCGTCGAGCGCGGCAACAGCACGACGAGCGGCATGGCGCGGTAGGCCGTCAAGCCATCGGTCTCGAAGGTGCGGCGGCCGTCCTCGTCGGCCACCACCAGGTCGCTTCCCAAGAGGCGAACGAGATCTTTAACGATGATGTCGCGCCGCCCGATGACTTGTACGTCCGGTTCCGGCAGTGCGATCATGTCTTGCTTCCTTCCTTGCGCATTCGACGCAGGCCGGCCGAGATTTCGGCGCACGGTCTCACGACGAAGTGATGACGCACAGCATAGCACAGGAGCTACCTGTCGCGGCGCCAAACCGCGTGAAAATCTGGTAGCAACCCTCGCAGCTGCAGCACATGGTCGCGCAGCTCGGAATGCGGCTCGCGGCCGTAGTCTGACGATGCCACATACGCCTTGCTGTGTTTGCCCTAATGGAGCTTCGGATGGATCGCAAAATTGGCATGGCTCTGTTTCTGCTCGCCGGCCTGGTGCCGTGGAGCGGTGCAACGGCGGCTGATGGCAACGCCCAAAACGGCGCCGAGGTGTTCAAGAAATGCCGCGCCTGCCACGACGTCGGCCCCAACGCAAAGAACAAGGTCGGTCCCGTGCTCAACGGGCTGTTCGGTCGCAAGGCCGGAACCATCCCGGGCTTCAAGTACTCCGACGCCAACAAGAAGGCCGGCGAGAACGGCTGGGTCTGGACCGAAGAGAAGATGATGACCTATCTCGAGGATCCGCACGATGCCATGCCAGGCAATCGCATGGCCTTTGCCGGGCTCAAGGACCCGCAGGACCGCGCCGATCTCATCGCCTACCTGAAGACCTTTTCGGCCAAGTGATCTTGGCAACCATGCAAGCGGGCGCGCAGCGTGCTAGAAGGTGCCACCATCATCCTTGCCGAGCCCCAAGCCTGCTGCATGAACAGTCAATCTCCTGATCGGCCGCGCGTGGCGCTGTTCGCCACCTGCCTCGTCGATTTCTTCCGCCCCTCGGTCGGATTCGCCGCGGCCAAGCTGATCGAGGCTGCCGGATGCAGCGTCGACGTGCCGGCCGGCCAGACCTGCTGCGGCCAGCCAGCCTACAACTCCGGGGACAAGTCGACCGCCGCAGATCTCGCCCGGCAGACAATCGCGGTGCTCGAATCGTTCGATTACGTCGTGGTGCCGTCAGGCTCCTGCGCCGGCATGCTAAAGGTGCACTATCCGCACCTGCTCGCCGGCGATCCGGCATGGGGGCCGCGTGCCGAGGCGTTGGCGGCCAAGACGTTCGAGCTCGTGTCGTTTCTCGTCGACGTCCGCGGCATGTCGCGCGTTTCGGCCCGCCTCAGCGCGCGGGCGACCTATCACGATAGCTGCTCGGGCCTGCGCGAGCTCGGCGTCAAGGCGCAGCCGCGCCAGCTGCTCGCCACGGTCGAGGGGCTTGATCTCGTGGAGATGAAGGATTGCGAGATCTGCTGCGGTTTCGGCGGCACGTTCTCGGTCAAGTTCCCCGAGATCTCCAACGCCATCGTTGAAAAGAAGTGCGCCAACATCGACGAGGCCAAGGCGGACCTCCTGCTCGCCGGCGACATGGGCTGCCTGATGAACATGGCCGGGAAGCTGCGGCGCCAGGGGCGTCCGATCGCCGCGCGCCACGTCGCCGAGGTGCTCGCCGGGGAGCTAGCCGATCCGCCCATTGGCGCGCCGGCCTGAACCCGTCCCATGCACGCCACATCCGATACGTTCAAGGACAATGCCCGCAGCGCGCTTGCGGACGCGCAGCTCCAGCGCGCGCTCGCAGACCTCCCCGCCAGCTTCGTTGCCCGCCGCGCTGCCGCACGCGCCAAGCTGCCCGAGTTCGAGGCCTTGCGGGAGATCGGCCGCCAGATCAAGGATCACACGCTCGCGCATCTCGACCTCTACCTGGAGGCTTACGAGAAGAAGGTGATCGCCGCGGGTGGACACGTGCATTGGGCCGCCACAGCCGCCGATGCGCGCGAGATCATCCTGCAGATCTGCCGCGACGCGGCCGCCAAGGTGGTCACCAAAGGCAAGTCGATGATATCCGAGGAGATCGGCCTCAACGCGCACCTGCAGGCGGCAGGGCTCGAGGTCGTGGAGACCGATCTCGGCGAGTATCTCGTGCAGATCCGCGGCGAGACGCCGAGCCACATCATCGCGCCCGCCATCCATCTGACACAGGATCAGGTCGAGGCCGACTTTCGGCGCCTGCACACCGCGCTCCCCAAGGACCGCGTGCTGGTCGAGGCAGCTCAGCTCGTTGGCGAGGCCCGCGAGATCCTGCGGCAAAAGTTCCTCGCCGCCGACGTTGGCATCACCGGCGCCAATTTCCTCGTCGCCGAGACCGGCTCCTCTGTCATCGTCACCAACGAAGGCAACGGCGACCTGACGCAATCGCTGCCGCGCGTGCATATCGTCGTCGCCTCGATCGAGAAGATGGTGCCAACGCTGGAGGACGTGAGCACGTTGCTGCGCCTGCTGGCGCGCTCGGCCACCGGCCAGGAGTTTTCGACCTACACGACGTTCTCGACCGGACCCCGGCGGCCTGACGATCCGGACGGACCCGAGGCCTATCACGTCGTG
Organism: Bacteroidota bacterium; assembly: GCA_050260355.1. GTDB lineage: Bacteria > Pseudomonadota > Alphaproteobacteria > Rhizobiales > Hyphomicrobiaceae > CADEFX01. The sequence goes on from JBLNBZ010000103.1 coordinate 94,277, forward strand.
ATCCTCGACAACGGCCGGTCCTCGATGCTGGGCACGCCGTTCCGCGAAGCCCTGCGCTGCATCCGCTGCGGGGCGTGCATGAACCATTGTCCGGTCTACGAGGCGATCGGCGGGCACGCCTACGGCTGGGTCTATCCGGGCCCGATCGGCTCCGTGCTGACACCACAGTTTCTGGGCATCGGCCAGGCTCGCAGCCTGCCCAACGCCTCGACATTCTGCGGCCGCTGCGAGGCCGTCTGCCCGGTGAAGATCCCGCTGCCCAACCTGTTGCGGCACTGGCGCGAGGTGGAGTTCGATCGGGCCGGCGGATCTTATCTGTACAGGGCAGGCTTAGCCGCGTGGGCCTTCTTTGCCCGCCACCCGCGGCTCTATCATTCGGCGGCGCGCCTCGGCATTGCCGCGCTCGGTCTGCTCGGCCGACGCAAGGGCGCGTTCCGGCGCCTCCCGCTTGCCGGCGGCTGGACACGGGGCCGCGACCTGCCGGCGCCACAGGGGCGCACGTTCCAGCAAATGTGGGCCGAGCACAAAGCGGGGCTCGACCGATGAGCGACAATTCCACCCCGCGCGACCGCATTCTCGCCCGCATCCGCTCCGGGCTCGGCGCATCGGCCAACGACGGCGCGCGGCGCGCTACCGTCGAAAGCCGTCTTGCTGCTCACAAGCCACATCTGGTTCCGGAGCGTGCTGACAAGTCCGGCGCGGCATTGAAATCGCTTTTCCGCGAATTCCTGGAAGGCCAGTCGGCGACGGTGGTCGAGGTCGACGGCTCCGACGCCGTACCCTCGGCGATTGCCCAGTATCTGCGCGCCTCGAACCTCCCACAGCGCGTGCGCGTGGGCGAGGACCGCTACCTCGCCCAACTGCCCTGGACCAAGGAGCCGGGGCTCGAGCGGCGGCGCGGCCGCGCCTCGGCCGACGACGAGGTTGGCCTCAGCCACGCGGTCTCGGCCGTTGCCGAGACCGGTACCCTGGTGCTGGCCTCGGGGCCGGCCAACCCGGTTACGCTGACCTACCTGCCGGAGACCCATATCGTGGTCGTCAAAGCCGGCGACATCGTCGGGCCCTATGAAACCGCCTTCGAGCGGGCGCGATCCATCTTCGGCAGCGGTGTCATGCCGCGCACGCTGAATCTGGTTTCGGGCCCCTCCCGAACCGCTGACGTGGGCGGCCGGTTGGTGATGGGCGCCCATGGCCCCCGCCGCCTGTGCGTGATTATCGTCAACGAGCCGGCGGGTGGCGGTCCATAAGCCAAAGGCTCTGACGGCCCTGTCGCCTACCTGCTCCTTGCCTGCGGCCCGACCAGGCGCCTTCCTACTGCCTGCGCCGGGCCAGACACGCCTGCAGGCACTGCTGCAGCCGGGCGTTGCAGGAGGGGGAGCCCTTGCTCCTGATCATGCAGTCGCTGTGCTCCCTGCGGCAGGCGTCCGTGCAGGCTTCACCCTGCGTCCGCATCACGGCGCCGTCGCTTCGGGCCAACGCAGAGCTGTTCTCGCGCACGATCGGCTGCGCCCGCTCGAGGCCCACGGCACCAACGAGTGCGCCAGCCAGCGCGGCGCCAAAGACGAAGCTGCGGACCACGTCGAACACTCCTCGCGACGAAGCTGGCTGTAACCTCGAGCCGGATTGCGGCCTGTCTCCGAGTTGTTCCCCGCCAGATTGCTATGGCCGGCGGCATGAACGCAAGCTGAACTGCCACGCCACTGTCGTTTGCTTTTTTGTGCAGCGTGCGGATATTAGGCGCAGAAGCGGGTGGGCGTTAATATCACGGGCCCTGGGGGGAATGGGGTGACGCGCGGCCCCGATGTTTTTGGCGCGGTGGG
>JBLNBZ010000104.1:0-22822 GCA_050260355.1 Bacteroidota bacterium
CCGCCCGAGACTTGCTATCGGCCTCGCGCACGCCCGGCACGCCGAGCCCGCGGTCGGTGCCGCCCGCGACGCCGATGTGATAGTAGTTCTTATAAATGATGTCGCCGCCGTCGATCTCGGCGTTGACGGCGGGGACCTCGCGTAGTGCCGAGATGCACGCCTTCACGAAGAAGCCCATGAAGCCGAGCTTCACGCCGTGGCGCTTCTCGAAGACGTCCTTGTACTGGCTGCGCACCTTCATGACTTCGCTCATGTCGACGTCGTTGAACGTCGTCAGCATCGCGGCCGTGTTCTGCGCATCCTTGAGACGGCGGGCGATGGTCTGCCGCAGCCGCGTCATCTTTACCCGCTCCTCGCGAGCTGCATCGTTGGGAGTGGACGGCGCACGCAGTTGCTGCGGAGCGATCGGTGCCGGTGTCGTCAGTGCCGGCGCATAGGTGACGGGGCTCGCGTCTCGCGCGGACGAGGCCGGTTGGGCGGTGCCGGCCTCGATAACGTCTCCCTTCAGGATCTGGCCGCGCCGCCCCGAGCCCTGGACGTCCTCGGCAGCGATGCCTTTCTCTTCCATCAGCTTGCGGGCTGCAGGAGAAGGCGGCATGCCACCGTCGCTTGCTGTGGCTGCGCTCGCGGACTGAACGGGCTTCTGCTCCGGCGTTGCTGCACGGGGCGCGGTTTGCGCTTGTTTCGGCTGCTCGGCGGCTGGGCGGGGTGCTGATGCAGCGGCCTGAGGCTTTGCTGCCGCACCCGCTCCCTCATTGATCGAGCCGAGAACCGCGCCGACTGCGACGGTCGAGCCTTCAGCCACCTTGATCTCGGACAGGACACCGGCGGCCGGCGCCGGCACCTCAACCGTGACCTTGTCCGTCTCCAGCTCGCAAAGCGGCTCGTCCACGTTTACCGCATCGCCGGCGGCCTTGAACCACTTGCCCACTGTGGCTTCGGTGACCGATTCACCGAGCGCCGGCACTCTGATCTCGATCGTCATCGACCCAGCCCTTCTTGCACCGGCCTCAAGAGGCCAGCGCCTGCTCCACGACTGTCTTCTGCTCTTGCGCGTGCCTGCTGGCGAGACCCGTCGCCGTGGCTGCAGACGCCGCCCGTCCGACATAGCGCGGCCGCTTTGCGGTCGCGCCGACGCGATCCAGCACCCACTCGAGATTCGGCTCGATGAAGCTCCACGCTCCCATGTTCTTGGGCTCCTCTTGCGCCCACACGATGTCGGCCTGAGGGAAGCGGCCGAGCTCCTGCATCAGCGCTCTGGCCGGGAACGGGTAAAGCTGCTCGACGCGCATGAGGTACACGTCGTCGATGCCGGCCGCCTCCCGCGCCTCGTAGAGGTCGTAGTAGATCTTGCCGGAGCACAATACGACGCGGCGAATCTTGGCATCGATCCTGAGCCTCGTCTTATCGTCAGGGCGATGCTGAGCGTCGTCCCAGAGGATGCGGTGGAACGTAGTACCGGTCGCAAGCTCGGCGAGGTCGGACACGACGCGCTTGTGACGCAGGAGCGACTTTGGCGTCATCAGGATCAGCGGCTTGCGGAACTTGCGATGCATTTGCCGGCGCAGGATGTGGAAATAGTTGGCTGGCGTCGTGCAGTTGGCCACCTGCCAGTTGTCCTCGGCCGAACCTTGCAGAAAGCGCTCGAGCCGCGCTGAGGAGTGCTCCGGTCCTTGGCCCTCGTAGCCATGCGGCAGCAGCAGCACGAGGCCGGACATCCTGAGCCACTTGCGCTCGCCAGAGGCCAGGAACTGGTCGATCACCACCTGGGCGCCGTTGGCGAAGTCGCCGAACTGGGCCTCCCACATGGTGAGCGCGTTGGGCTCGGCGAGGCTGTAGCCGTACTCGAAGCCGAGGACCGCCTCCTCGGACAGCATCGAGTTGATGACCTCGAACCGCGCCTGATCGGGCGCAACGTGCTTGAGCGGCGTGTAGCGTCGCTCCGTCTCCTGGTCAATCAGCACCGAGTGGCGCTGCGAGAAGGTGCCGCGCTCGCTGTCCTGGCCCGAAAGGCGGACCGGGAAGCCTTCCTTCAGCAGCGTCGCCAGCGCCAGGTGCTCGGCCATGGACCAGTCGAGCCCGTGACCGGTCTCGACCATCTCGCGACGCCGATCCAGCAGACGCTGGATTGTTTTGTGCGCGTTGAAGTCTTGCGGGATGGACGTGATCCGGCGGCCGACCTCCTTCAGGGTCTCGATCGGCACGCCCGTGTCACCGCGCCGGGCTTCGTCCTCTGCAAAGCCAATGGCGGACCAGCGACCGTCGAGCCAGTCGGCCTTGTTTGGCTTGTAGCTTTCGGAGGCCGCGAGCTCGGCGTCGAGATGCGCGCGGAAATTGGCTTGCATGCGATCGGCCTCGTCCTTGCCGATCACGCCTTCCTCGATGAGCTGCTTGGTGTAGATCTGCGCCGTCGTGGGATGCGACCTGATCTTGCGATACATGATCGGTTGCGTGAACGCCGGCTCGTCGGACTCGTTGTGGCCGTGCCGGCGGTAGCAGAACATGTCGATGACGACAGGCTTCTGGAACCGCTGGCGGAATTCGGTCGCGATTTTGGCGACGTGGACCACGGCTTCCGGGTTGTCACCGTTGACGTGGAAAATCGGCGCTTCGACCATCTTGGCGACGTCGGAGCAGTAGGGCGACGAGCGCGAGTAGCGTGGACTCGTGGTGAAGCCGATCTGGTTGTTGATGATGAAGTGGATCGAGCCGCCGGTGCGGTGGCCCTTGAGGCCCGACAGGCCGAAGCATTCCGCAACCACACCCTGACCGGCGAAGGCTGCATCGCCGTGGATGAGCAGCGGCAGCACGGGCGTGCGCTCGCCCGGCTTGCAGCCGTGCTGGTCCTGCTTGGCGCGCACTTTGCCGAGCACCACGGGATCGACGATCTCCAGATGCGAGGGGTTGGCGGTCAGCGAAAGGTGGACCCGGTTGCCGTCGAACTCGCGATCCGATGAAGCGCCGAGGTGGTATTTGACGTCGCCAGAGCCCTCGACATCGTCCGGCTTGAACGAGCCGCCCTTGAACTCGTTGAAGATGGCGCGATGCGGCTTGCCCATGACATTGGCCAGCACGTTGAGGCGGCCCCTGTGCGCCATACCGATGACGATCTCCTTGAGGCCGAGCTGACCGCCGCGCTTGATGATCTGCTCGAGCGCGGGGACCAGCGATTCTCCGCCGTCCAGACCGAACCGCTTGGTGCCGGTGTACTTGACGTCGGCGAACTTCTCGAACGTATCGGCCTCGATCAGCTTGTTGAGGATCGCTTTCTTGCCCTCGACGGTGAAAGCGATCTCCTTGTCCGGCCCCTCGATGCGTTGCTGAATCCAGGCCTTCTGCTGCGGGCTGGTGATGTGCATGAACTCGACGCCGATGTGCCGGCAGTAGGTGCGGCGCAGGATCCTCAGAATCTGGCGCACGGTCGCGATCTCGAGGCCCAGCACTTTGTCGATGAAGATCGGCCGGTCCAGGTCGGCCTCGGTGAAGCCGTAGGTCTCGGGCTTGAGCTCCCTGTGCGACTTGCGATCGGCAATGCCGAGCGGATCCAAGTCGGCCACGAGGTGGCCCATCACGCGATACGCCCGGATCAGCATCAAAGCGCGCAGGCTGTCCTGGATGGCGCGGAACGAGGCGGCCGGCGAAACCTCATAGCCGATGGAGTGCGCCCGCTGCGCGAGCGCGTTGCTCATCTCGCGCTCGGTCGCGCCGTAGTTGCCGGTCAGCGCCGCAATGAGGTCGCTGTTGGCGCCATTGCTCTGCAGCTCCTCGAGCGGACGCGCCCAGGAGGGACCATGGACCTCGGCCTCGGCTCTACCCTGCCCCTCCTGCAGGCTCTGAAAGAAGAGTCGCCACTCGTCGCTTACGGAGCCGGGGTTTTTCTCGTACTGCGCCTGCAACTCTTCGATGTAGCCGGCATTCGCGCCCTGAAGGAATGAGGTACGCAAAAATGCATCGTTCTGCGGCTGGCGTGACATATCGGACCGTTGTCCCGTTGGATTGAGCGGCGAGGGCAGGGTCGCACGCAACACGACAAGGCGCCCGCGATCGGGCGCCTACCTACCACACACCTGCTTATCTAGTACACGGTGAATGCCGTTTTAAGACGGCCTCTTTTGCCTGAATGAAGGGCAGTTTTGACGCACTCAGAACACTCGAACGGACGCCGGCGGACACGCGCCTGTGAAGGCGCGTCTAGCCTTTGAGCACCTGCGCCAAAGTGGTCCCAATGGCGGCCGGGCTGGCCGCCACGGTGATGCCGGCCGAGCGCATGGCCTCGAGCTTGTCCTCAGCCTTGCCCTTGCCACCCGAGATGATGGCCCCGGCATGTCCCATGCGGCGCCCCGGCGGTGCCGTCACACCGGCGATAAAGCCCACCATCGGCTTCTTGCGTCCCTTGGCCGCCTCGCGCTTGATGAAATCGGCCGCGTCCTCCTCGGCCGAGCCGCCGATCTCGCCGATCATGATGATGGAATGCGTATCGGGGTCGGCCAGAAACATCTCCAGCACGTCGATGAACTCGGTGCCCTTGACCGGGTCGCCACCGATGCCGACGGCTGTGGACTGGCCGAGACCGACGTCCGAGCTCTGCTTGACCGCCTCGTAGGTGAGCGTGCCCGAGCGGGAAACGATGCCAACGCTCCCCTTCTTGAAGATGTTACCCGGCATGATGCCGATCTTGCACGCGTTCGGCGTCAGCACGCCGGGGCAGTTGGGTCCGATCAGGCGCGACCAGGAGCCGGCAAGCGCGCGCTTGACCTTGACCATGTCCAGCACCGGGATGCCCTCGGTGATGCAAACGATCAGCGGGATCTCCGCGTCAATTGCCTCGAGAATCGCGTCGGCCGCGAACGGCGGCGGCACGTAGATGGAGGTGGCCGTTGCGCCGGTTTTCTTCTTGGCCTCGAGCACGGTCTCGAAGATGGGCACGGACGCCAGTACCTCGTCAGGATGCTTGGTCCCCGCCTTGCCGGGCGAGACGCCGCCGACAACCTGCGTGCCGTATTCCATCGCCTGCCGCGTGTGGAACGTGCCCTGGCTGCCTGTGATGCCCTGGCAGATGACCTTGGTGTTCTTGTCGACGAGGATGGCCATGCTCAGGCAGCCTTCTTCACGGCGTCGGTGATCTTCTTGGCGGCATCGCCCAGGTCATCGGCCGGGATGATCGCCAAGCCGCTGTCGGCCATGATCTTCTTGCCCTGCTCGACGTTGGTGCCTTCCAGGCGCACCACCAGCGGGACCTTGATGCCCAGCTCGCGCACCGCCGCCACTACGCCCTCTGCGATGATGTCGCAGCGCATGATGCCGCCGAAGATGTTGACCAGGATGCCCTTCACGTTCGGGTCGTTGAGGATGATCCTGCAGGCGGCCTGCACCCGCTCCTTGGTCGCGCCGCCGCCGACGTCGAGGAAGTTGGCCGGCTCCATGCCGTTGAGCTTGATGATGTCCATGGTCGCCATGGCGAGGCCGGCGCCATTGACCATGCAGCCGATCTGGCCATCGAGCTTGACGTAGTTGAGGTCGTACTTGGACGCCTCGACCTCCGCCGGGTCCTCCTCGGAAATGTCGCGAAGCTCCAGGATGTCCTTGTGCCGGAACAGGGCGTTGCCGTCGAAGTCCATCTTGCCGTCGAGGCAGACGAGCTTGCCGTCCTTGGTCACAACCAGCGGATTGACCTCCAGCAGGCTCATGTCCTTGTCGACGACCATTCGGTAGAGATTGCCTATCAGCTTGACGCACTGGCTCGCCAGGTCGCCCTTCAATCCAAGTGCCGATGCGATCTTGCGGCCATGGAAGGCGGAGTAGCCCGAGGCCGGATCGATTGTCAGGGTGAGAATCTTTTCCGGCGTCTTGTGCGCCACCTCCTCGATATTCATGCCGCCTTCGGTCGAGGCGATGAACGCAATGCGGGAACTCTCGCGGTCGACCAGCGCCGAGAGATAAAGCTCGCGCTCGATCTGGCTTCCGTCCTCGATGTAAAGACGCTGAACTTTGCGACCGTCGGGGCCGGTCTGCACCGTGACCAAGGTTCTGCCGAGCATCTGGGCGGCGTAGGCTTGGACCTCGTCTATAGACTTGGCGAGCCGAACGCCCCCTTTGTCGCCCGCCTCCTTCTCCTTGAACTTCCCCTTGCCGCGCCCGCCGGCATGGATCTGCGCCTTCATCACCCAGACGGGGCCAGGAAGCTTCTTGGCTGCTGCGACAGCTTCTTCGACGGTGAATGCTGCGTGCCCTGCCGGCGTGGGCACGCCGTACTGCCGGTAGAGCTCCTTGGCCTGGTATTCGTGGATGTTCACCGGGGCGTTCCCTCCTCACCAGAGGCGATGGCTGTGTGCCGAATCCCGCGCGCAGTCAGTGCCGGCATGTCTGGCATATTGTATACCATGGGAGTGATGCATCGCGAGTATCTGAATGTGCACTGCAGCATAGCGCATCTCGATGACGCGCTCGACTCTCTACTGGCTCAGCCTGGGCGATCGGATCAGGGGGTGGTTACCGATTCGACTGCGCGGTGACCGGGCCGGCGATCACGCGCCGAGCTGGGGGGCAATCTTGTTGCAGGCATCGATCAAATTCTTCACCGACTCGATCGACTTCAAGAACATGCCGCGCTCGGTCGCATTCAAATCGATCTCGACGATGCGCTCCGCACCGCCGGACCCGATCACGACCGGCACGCCGACATAAAGGCCCTTCACACCGTACTCGCCGTTGAGATAGGCGGCACACGGCAGAATGCGCTTCTTGTCCTTGAGATAGCTCTCGGCCATTTGGATCGCCGAAGAGGCTGGCGCGTAGTAGGCCGAGCCAGTCTTCAGCAGCGCGACGATCTCGCCGCCGCCTTTGCGCGTGCGATCCACGATCTGATCGAGCCTCTCCTGGCTGATCCAGCGCATCTTGACGAGATCGGGCAGCGGGATCCCGCCGACCGCCGAATAGCGCACGAGCGGCACCATGTCGTCGCCATGTCCGCCGAGCACGAAAGCGGTCACGTCCTCGACGGAAACCTTCATCTCGTCGGCCAGGAAGTAGCGAAACCGCGCCGTATCGAGCACGCCCGCCATGCCGATCACCTTGTTGCGCGGCAGACCACAGGCCTTCTGCAAGGCCCAAACCATGGCGTCGAGCGGATTGGTGATACAGATGACAAATGCGTCGGGCGCATACTTCTTGATGCCGGCTCCTACCTGCTCCATCACCTTCAGGTTGATGCCGAGCAGGTCATCGCGGCTCATGCCCGGCTTGCGCGGCACACCGGCCGTGACGATGACGACGCTCGCGCCTTCGATATCGGCGTAGGAGTTGGTGCCCTTGAGCGTCGCGTCAAACCCTTCGACCGCACCCGACTGCATGAGATCCAGCGCCTTGCCGGCGGGCAGCCCTTCGGCAACGTCGAAAAGCACCGCGTCGCCAAGCTCCTTGAGGCCGACGAGATGAGCCAAAGTGCCGCCGATCATGCCAGAGCCGATCAGCGCGATCTTGGTGCGCGCCATGTTAGCTGTCTCCTTATCTGGTCGATGCGACGGCCGTGCGGGAAGGTCGTTGCGCAACGCGGCAACGAATTAGCCGGAAACAGGCGAGGCGGCAAGGCAGCTTCGCGGCGCCGGACCCCGATCTTTCGAAGGGGCCTCGGGAGCCTGCGGGCCTGACGCCGTACGCTGACGTGCGGCGCTGGAAGCGTCCCCGGTCTTGCGCCCACCCGCTGGTCGGGATCGGCCCCGACCGGCGCCCGCCTCAGTCCTGCCGTCGACAGGCGGCATTTTCGGCTCGATGGAAATAAGTGTGCGCTAGGCCACTGCACCACATATATATGCGCGTGTGGCCCCGATATCCCCTGTGAGGAATTGCCATGACGTGGATGCCGCGCGCGACAGGACCGAGGGGTTCCGCGATGCGCACCTGGAAGCTTGCCGCTGCGGTGGTGCTTAGCATTGCCGCTGTGCCTTCGCTGTACGCGCAGCAGGGTCGCGTCGGGCCTCAAAGCGTTGCGCCGGTTGCGGAAAAGCTGATCGAGGCAGTGGTGAACATCTCCACCAGCCAGACCCTGAAGGGCGCGCAAGGTGTGCCGTTGCCGAACGTGCCGAAGGGCTCGCCGTTCGAGGAGTTTTTCGAGGACTTCTTCAATCGCAAAGGCCGTCCGCAGACGGACCGCAAGGTCTCCTCGCTCGGCTCCGGATTCGTGATCGACGGCAAGGAAGGGCTGGTCGTCACCAACAATCACGTTATCGATGGCGCCGACGAGATCATTCTCAACTTCAACGACGGCACCAAGCTGAAGGTCGACAAGGTGATCGGCAAGGATACCAAAACCGACCTCGCTTTGCTCAAGGTGACGCCGAAGAAGCCGCTCGTCGCGGTTCCGTTCGGCAGCTCGGCGAAGATGAAGGTCGGCGACTGGGTAATGGCGATCGGCAATCCCTTCGGGCTCGGCGGGTCCGTCACCGTCGGCATCATCTCGGCCAAGCAGCGCGACATCAATTCCGGACCATACGACGATTACCTGCAGACCGATGCGGCCATCAACAAGGGCAACTCGGGCGGCCCGCTGTTCAACATGGACGGCGAGGTCATCGGCGTGAACACAGCCATCATCTCGCCGACCGGTGGCTCGATCGGCATTGGCTTTGCGGTTCCCGCCGACACGGTGGCCGCCGTTGTCGATCAACTCAAGCGGTACGGCGAGACGCGCCGTGGTTGGCTCGGCGTTAAAATCCAGTCGGTCACCGAGGACATCGCCGACTCGGTCGGCGTTCCGGAAAACACGGGAGCGCTGGTCTCCAGCGTGACACCTGACAGCCCAGCCGCCAAGGCCGGCATCGAGCCGGGGGATGTGGTCACCAAGTTCGACGGCAAGGACATTTCCAGCATGCGCGGATTGCCGCGCATCGTCTCGCAGACGCCGATCGGCAAGCAGATCGATGTCGAGGTCGTGCGCAAAGGGCAGAAAAAGACCCTCAAGGTGGTCATCGGCCGTCTGCAGGAGGAGGCGGACGCGGACGATCCCGCCAAGACGCCGGACGATAAGCCGGCCGCGGAGGGCAAGGCTCTGATCGGGATGACCCTAGCGCCGCTGACGGACGAGCTGAGAGGCCGGTACGGCATCGACGCGAAGGTCAAGGGAGTGCTCGTGACCGACGTGGATGCAGCGAGCCCGGCGGCGCAAAAGGGTGTCAAAGCCGGTGATGTGATCATCGAGGCCGCCCAGGAGGCCGTGGCGACCGCCGAGGACGTGAGCAAGGGCATCGAGAAGGTTCGCAAGTCCGGGCGCAAGGCCATCCTTCTGCGGCTCGAGAGCCCGAAAGGCGAGATGCGGTTCGTGGCGCTGCCGATCGATTAGTAAGGATGGGCAAGGATAGGCGTGCATCGGCGGGCGACGGGTCTTGCGGGCACTTCGGCCCCTCGGTAGGTATCGCTCTACGATGCTGTGCATGCTGGAGCTGTTACGTTGAATGACCGTCACGGTCTGCTCGAGACGATCACGTCAGGTCTGGCGCCCGTGCATCGCGACGGGCACAAGTTCATAGCGATCGGACTGGGCCTGACGCTGCTGTTCTTTTTGATTTGGCCGCCGCTCGGGTGGCTGCTGGCGATCGCAACGGCTTACGTCGCCTATTTCTTTCGCGATCCGGATCGCGTGACGCCGCTGCGGGAGGGGCTCGTTGTAGCGCCCGCGGACGGCAAGATCATGCTTATCGAGCGGCTGCGTCCGCCGCCGGAGCTGGGCCTCGGGGATGCAGAGCGGCTTCGCATCTCAATCTTCCTGTCGGTGTTCGATGTACACATCAACCGGGCCCCGGTGCCCGGCAGGATTGTCCGCGCGATCTACGTGCCCGGCCTGTTTCTCAATGCCGCGCTCGACAAGGCGAGCGAGGACAACGAACGGCGCGCGCTGATCATTGCCACCGCTGGCGGGGACGAAATCGCAGTCGTCCAGATTGCCGGGCTGATCGCCCGCCGCATCGTCGGCTTCAAGGGCGAAGGCGACACGCTCGGCGTCGGTGAACGCATCGGCCTCATCCGCTTCGGCAGCCGCGTCGATCTCTACCTGCCGCCGGGGCGCGGCTCGCTGGTCGCCGTCGGCCAGCGGGCAGTTGGGGGCGAGACGGTGCTGGCCGACTTGAAATCGCAGGAACCCGAGCGCGAGGCGCGGATCGCGTAACAAGCGCGCGCAAGTCGAAGGAAGCACGTCGGAGGGCCCATGATCATCGAACCCTTGGACCCGCAGCTCGAGGAGGGAGAGCGCCGCCGCCGGCGACGGGTTCTGTTTCGTCACCGCAAGATCCCGGTGCGACTGCTGGTGCCCAACTTCTTCACGCTGCTCAGCCTGTGCGCAGGCGTTACCGCCATTCGCATGGCCATCGAAAGCCGTCTGGAGCTGGCCCTGGCGCTGATCGTCGTCGCCGCGCTGCTCGACGGCGTCGACGGCCGGCTTGCGCGCGCGCTCAAGGCGCAGTCGCGTTTCGGCGCGGAGCTCGACAGCCTCGCCGATTTTGTCAACTTCGGCGTGGCGCCCGCGGTTCTCGTGTTCACGTGGGGCCTCGGCGAGCTGAAGGGCTTCGGTTGGATCTCGGCGCTGCTCTTTGCCTGTGCGATGGCACTCAGGCTTGCGCGCTTCAATGCTATGCTCGACGTCGACAAGCCCAAATGGCAGTCGAACTATTTTACCGGCATGCCGGCACCCGCCGGGGCGATCGCCGTGCTGCTTCCGCTCTACATCAACGGCCTCGGACTGTTCGAGGTCCGCGGCGCTCCGCTGCTGATCGCGCTCTACACGCTGTTCGTGGCGGTCTTGCTCGTCTCCACCATTCCGACGTTCTCGGGCAAGCTGCTGGGCGAGCGCATCGAGCGCGATCTCGTGTTGCCAGTGCTGGTCGCGGTCGCCGCCCTGGTCGGTCTGCTGGTTACCTACCCCTACGGCACGCTGACGGTCGTAACGCTGCTCTATCTCGCCATGATCCCTGTCAGCTACAAGCGTTATGAGCAGATCAAACGCGCCCAATTGGGAGCGGAGGCCGCGGTCCCTCCAGCCGCCGACGGCGCCATTTCGGCCGCGCCTCCGGGCGAGACCAAGCATTGAGCCTGAATTGAGCGACGGGCCCCCCCACGCCCCCGCGCTCCTCATGTGAGCAAAACTCACGCAAGCATGACTAAACTTCGCTTGTCGAGAGGCGGGGGGTGGGCATAGACCGCCGCTATGGCACGGGCCGGGGCCGGAGCGCATGCACCCTCGGTCCGGGGTCTCAATAGAAGAGTGGAGATGATCATGAGCCGCGCATCTGCTCCTGCGCGGGCCGTCGACGGCGGCCGGCGGTCCAGTAGCCTCGGAAGTCGGCTACACCGGGAAGCGGGCGCGGTTCTGGCGCGCTTTGCGCTTTCGGCATGGCAAGCGTTTGTCGAGTGGCAGACGAGACGCCTCGTCAGGCGACTGCGCGCGTTTGAAGCGCGTTACGGGAGCGCTGGCAGGTGCGGCTAGTGATTATGGCGCACTCCCGAGGATCGCTCGATGGGATTCAGCGGCCTGCCGTTTGAGCGTCCTGCTCGACACTGTCGGGCCCGCCGGCGAGGCTACTTCGTCTCCTCGGGGGCACGGTGATAGATGTCATCGGTGCGCACGATATCGTCCTCGCCGAGATAGCTCCCGATCTGAACCTCGATGATCTCGAGCGGCACCTTGCCGGGGTTCTCGAGCCGATGCCATTGCGTCGCGAAAATGTAGACGCTCTCGTTCTCGCGCAGCAGCTTTTCATCGTCGCCGACGACGACCTTTGCGGTGCCCTGCACCACAACCCAATGCTCTGACCGATGATGATGCATTTGCATCGACAGCTTGGCGCCGGGCTTGACGTGCAGCAGCTTGACCTGGAACCGGGGGCCTATCGATAGCGTCTCGAAAAAGCCCCACGGGCGATAGTTGCGAAGATGCTGCTCGTGCTCGCGTCGATTGGACTGCTTGAGCTTGGCGACGACTTTGGACACGTCCTGCGCGCGGGACTTGTCGGCGACGAGGAGTGCGTCGGGCGTGTCGACGATGACCAGATCCTTGACCCCGATGGTCGACACGAGTGATCGCTCGCTGTGGACGTAGAGACCCTTGCTGTCCTCGAGCACGGCATCGCCGTTGACGTAGTTGCCGCCGGCATCCTTCTCTGCGATCTCCCACAGCGACGTCCAGGAGCCGACGTCGCTCCAGCCGACATCGATCGGCAACATGGCCGCCTCTGTGGTCTTCTCCATCACCGCATAGTCCACGGAGATGTTGGGTGATTGGGCAAAGGCGCTGCGATCGAGCCGCACGAAGCCGAGGTCATCTTTTGCCTGCAGAAGGGCCGTGCGGGCGGCCTCCAGGATGCGCGGCTCCAGCCGCTCGAGCTCGTCCAGGAACGTCCGCACGTTGAGCACGAAGATGCCGCTGTTCCAGAAGTGGTCGCCGGCCTCGACGTAGCGCCTGGCAGTGTCGATGTCGGGCTTCTCGAAGAAGGCGTCGACCTTGAAGGCTTCGTTGTCGAAACCCGGCAGGGGTGCGCCTTTGCGAATGTAGCCGTATCCCGTGTGTGGGCCATTCGGCTTGATGCCGAACAGAACCAGCTTTCCCGTCGCGGCCACTCCGGCTGCCGAGCGCACCGCCTCCACGAACCGTGGCTCGTCGCGGATAACGTGGTCGGAGGGCATGACGACAAGGATGCCCGCGGGATCCTCGCGGGCGACCGCCAATGCGGCAACCGCAATTGCTGCAGCCGTGTTGCGGGCCACCGGCTCGAGAAAGATGGTTTGCGAGGTGATCCGAGCCGCTTCCAGCTCCTCCTTTACGAGGAACCTGTGGTCGTTATTGCACAGCAGGATCGGTGCGGCGAAGCCGGCATCAGCGCTGAGGCGATGCAGAGTGGCACCCAGGAAGCTCGGTCCGTTGGCGTTGAAGAAGCGGATGAACTGCTTCGGATACATCGACCGCGACAGAGGCCAAAGCCGCGTCCCGGAGCCGCCCGAAAGTATGACTGGATGAATGGTGCTCATACATGCCTTCCAAGAACGGGCAGGGCGTAGCCGGCACACGATGCGGTGCCCTCCGCGCCTGCCAGATAGTATCCGGCGTCAACCGAATGCAACAGATGGGCCGGCGCAATGCTAACGCGGGTGCAGCGGCACCGGCGTGACGGCGGCTATTCTCGAGGGGGCTCGATCAGCGTGAAGGCGTGCGCTGGCTCAACCGCTCGCGCAGAGACTTGAGCGCGCCGCCAACCTGCCCCTGGCCGGCGTGGCCCGCTGCCGGCGCGGTCGGCTGCTCCCGGCGCGATCCGACAAACTCGCGCCGCGGATGGCCATTGCCTACTCCCGCCGGCTCCGAGCGTTCGTTGGGAGCGAAAAACGCATCCTCACCGGGTGGCAGGTCGGCGAGCCTACCGGAAGCCGGAACAGCATCGTCCGACTGACGGTAGCGGGACGGGCTGGCGGTGGACCGGAATGGCACCGGGGCTTCCATGGGCTCGGCCGAGTCCGGCGTTGCTGCGTCGGGCACGGCGCCCGCGCCGCTTGCCGACAGGCGCCACTTCTCCACCATCTGGTCGAGGAACAACCCGTCCCCCGTGGACTTCTGCCACATCTCGGAAAAGCGCGCGGTCGAGCTGCGCGGCATCGCATGCTGCGGCAACTCGTCGAAGCGGATGCGCACCGGCAGCGTCACCCCGTCACCGAACGCGATCGCCTCGCGCTGACCGAGCGCGGACAAAAACTCGAGCAGTCCAGATCCGGTATCCGAAATTGCCGACGTCACGATCTGCTGGTCGCGATCGTTCGACATGCGCAGCGCGAACACGGTGTTGCACTGAGACAGGATGGTCGGGTCGATCTCGGCCGGCCGCTGCGTGACGACGCAAAGCGACGCACCGTACTTGCGGCCCTCCTTGGCGATCTTGGCGATGGCGCGCCTGCAGGGCTCGAAGCCGAGACCGGGGTTGGCCGGCACGTAGCGATGCGCCTCCTCGCACACCAGCGTCACAGGGATTTTGCCCTCGCTCCAGAGCGCGAAATCGAAGGTCATGCGGCACAGCACGGCAACCACAACGTTGACGATCTCGGTCGGCAGCCCGGTCAGCTCGAGAATGGTGATCGGCTTGTTGTCGACGGGAACTCGGAACACGCGTCCGAGCACCTGCGCCATGTCGTCGTTGACCGTGAGCGATCCGAACATGAATGCATAGCGCGGGTCGACCGACAGCGTCTCGATGCGAGTTTTCAGATTCCTGTAGGGTGCCAAGTCCCGCTTGTTCTCGAGCTTGCCCATACGCTCTTCGATCAGCGAGATCAGATCGGACAGACGGTAGGGCACGGGCGTGTCCACCGTGTAGCGGCCCACATCGAGCATCCTCGCCCGTAGCGCCTGCGCTTCCTTGCCACGACCGGCGCTGTAGCGCGCCTTTGCGATCGGGATCAGCTCCTGAAGGATCTCGACCTCGTTCTTGCGGTCTGCAGGCTGACCAATGAGGACCTCCGTGATCTCCTCGAACGTCAGCAGCCAGAACGGGAGCTGCATATTGCGTGGCGACAGAACCTCGGCCCATTCGGTGAATGCGGTCGCATACTCATTGTGCGGGTCCAGAAGCACGACGTGAGCGGCCGGGTTCTTCTCGAGGATCGCGCGTAGGATCAGCGCCGTGGTGCATGATTTGCCCGTGCCGGTCGTGCCAAGGACGGCGAAGTGCTTGCCGAGCAGCTCATCGACCCGGATCATGGCCGGTATCGTGTCGTCCTGGCGGATGCAGCCGACGCGGACCGAGTGCTTCATGTCGCCGCAAAAGGCCAGACTCAGCTCCGCCTTGGAAGCAACGCGAGCCCGATGGCCCAGGGCAGGGTAATTGGACACTCCACGATTGAAGTTCAGCGGCTTGCCGTCCTTGCCCTTGCGCAGCTCACCCACGAGACCGAGCTCGGCAATCCACAGCTCCGTTTCGCCCTCGCGGTAGGCCGGGGCCGGGACGCTCAAGGCCGATACGATCGCCAGCGCGACGGTGGTGGGCGTGTCGATCGCAAGCAGCGTTCCCATCTCCGGGCGCTCGGCAGGCCCGCGGGTCGCCCCATCGGGCTTGCTGTCCAGGAGCACAATGGCCTTGGAGCCCGTTACCGATACGATGCGACCGATTGAGGCGTCGCCGGCTGCCGATGCACGTTGCTGTGCGGAGGCAATGCTTTCCATTCCGGCTACCCCTGACCAATGTTGGCTATCAGTACACCTGGCGATCGGAGCGGAAGCGAGCCGTCCTGTATAACCGAGACGAGCTGGGCAGATGGCAGTACGACGATCACCTCGGTACCCATGGTCGGCTGGCTCCTGATCGTGAGCTCACCGCCGTGCAGCTCCACAAGGGCCTTGGCGATCGGGAGACCCAATCCGGTGCCTTCGCGCCAGCGCGAGAAGCTGGCGTCGACCTGTCCGAACGGTGTCATGGCGATGCGAATTTCCTCCGCATCCATGCCAACACCTGTGTCGGTGACGCTGATCCACGCTCCTCCGTCATCCAAACCACGTGCTTCTACGACCACGCTGCCACCCTCGCGGGTGAAGCGCACGGCATTGCTGATCAGGTTGCTGAAGGCCTGCTTGAGCTTCAGTCTGTCCCCGCGGATGGCCGGCAGGTGCTCGTCGAGACGCACCTCGAGCTCGAGACCGGCGTCCGCGGCGGCGGATCGAAACGAGGCAATGCAACTGCGCAGCACGTCCTCGAGGCTGATTTCGCGCGCGTCGAGCGTGTACTTGCCGCTCTGGATCTTGGAGATGTCGAGAATGTCGTTGATTACGGAAAGCAGGTGCTCTGCCGCACCGTAGATCAGCTTGGCATAGTCGACGATGTCCTGATCGGAGAGCTGGCGATCACCGTGCTGCGAGAGCAACTTGGAAAAGCCCATCACCGTATTGAGCGGTGTTCTGAGCTCGTGGCTCATATTGGCGATGAACTCGGATTTGACCTTGTTCGCGAGCTGGGCCTGGATGCGCGCCGACTGCTCGGCCTCACGGGTGCGATTGCGCAGCACCGCCTCGCCGAGCCGAAGGGAATACTCGGACATCAGCGTATTCGGCTTCCCAGCTCCGATGGCCCCGCGAAACATGCCTACGCCGCTTGGATGAAATAACTGAGTTAAGCTATGGGTCACTGGATAACTTGAGGTTAATGGAGGAGTTACCGGCGAGTTAAAGCCGGGGGGCGGCGTGGCCCCGTTTGGTCGCATTGACGGCGTCACGCGACGGTCACTAGAGCAGCCGTTGCACATCTGCACGGGGGACTCGACTTGGAAATCAGGAGACGAGACGGGAGTCGAGGGGTCTTTTCCGCGGATGACGGTGTGCATGGGCCGGGGCGCGGCGCCCGGCTCCTGATCATCGGCGCAAGAGCTACCGAGCTAGGCCTTGCGGACGGGCTGGGCGGCCTGAAGACAGCCCCGACCGGGGACATCGTCGAAATGTCGCAGCTGGCGCCGGTCACGGCGCAGCTTCTCGACGCGCTTGCTTCCAGCGAGGTCGTCCTCCTGGCCCTAGGATCGCGGGGCTTCTCGTTCGAAGCTCGCCACATCTGCCTCCTTGGACTGCATTTGAGCGGGTCTTTGCCGATCGTGCTCGCGGACCCGGCTGGCGTTCCCGCCGCAAAGGATGCGATCGCGAGCTATGCGACCGCGCTGGGCGTGCCTGAGCCCGCGGTCGTTACCGACAAGGGCTCCCTGTCCTCCATCATCGCCGAGACGCTGCGGGCGCGCGCCGAAAGCAGGAAGGCGGCTCCCCTGCGCATGTGGCTGCAGCCGGAATCCGGGAATCCGGATACGGTGGTCAGCGGCACGATTGTGTCTGGGGTGGCAAAGTCCGGGCTCGAGGTAGTGATCCTGCCGGCAGCCCAGACGGCCGTCGTCACCAGGGCAGAGACGGGCGTCGGGCCCGAGGATCTTGCAATCGTCCACCTGGACCGCCCGCTTTCTGCAAAAACGGGCGACATTCTGTCGGCGGCGGTCGCCCGTCCCGAGATCGCGGATCAGGTGGCCGCACATATCGTGTGGTTCGATGATCACCCGCTGCTTCCAGGTCGGCCCTATGTCCTGCGCCTCGGCAGCCAGTCGGTGACCGCGCAAATCGGAGCTCTCAAGCACAAGGTCAATCCGGCCGACCTCGATCCGATGGCCGCACGTACGCTGGAACGTGCAGAGGTCGGTCTGTGCAACGTGAGTTTCAGCGCGCCCATCGCTTTCGATCAGGCTGCGGCAAGTGGGCGGCTCAGTCCCGAGACGGGGCGCTTTACGCTCGAGGAGCAGGGGACCGGCAAAATCCTGGGCGTCGGCCGGGTGGCCTTCACGCTGCGCCGGGCAACGAACATTCATTGGCAGGCGCTTGCGGTAGACAAGACGGCGCGCGCGCATCTCAAGGGCCAGCGGCCGTGCTGTTTGTGGTTCACGGGTCTGTCCGGCAGCGGCAAATCAACTGTGGCCAGCCTTCTGGAGAAGCGGCTGAACAGCTTGGGACGGCACACCTATACGCTCGATGGCGACAACGTTCGGCACGGGCTCAACCGTGACCTCGGCTTCACCGATGCTGATCGGGTCGAGAACATCCGGCGGGTCGCGGAAGTGTCCAAGCTGTTCGTGGATGCAGGCCTGATTGTCATGGTCTCGTTCATTTCGCCGTTCCGGGCCGAACGGGAGCTGGCGCGAGCGCTGTATCCGGACGGCGAGTTCCTCGAGATTTTCGTGGATACTCCGATCGAGGTCTGCGAGCGGCGCGACCCGAAGGGCCTCTACAGGAAGGCTCGCGCCGGCCAGCTCAAGAACTTCACCGGTATCGACAGCCCATACGAGCCACCGCAACGTCCCGAGCTGCGTCTCGATGCCGGGCATGCCGAGCCGGAGGAGCTGGTCGAGCAGATACTACGCGAGCTGATGCGGCGGGGTATGGTCTAGTATCGGATAATGGCCAGGGGAATTCGCGTCCGCGTCATGCGCAACGACCTTGTCATTGATGGAAAGCGATTGTGGGCGACGATCGCGGCCTCGGCCGAGATCGGCACAGGGCCGCGAGGTGGTCTGCGCCGGCTGACGCTGACCGACGATGACAAACGCATGCGCGATACATTTGCGGGCTGGGCCACTGAAAGCGGCTTTGTGCTGACCATTGACCGCCTCGGCAACATGTTCGTTCGCCGCGCCGGCACGGAGCCCGACCTGCCGCCGGTCCTGATCGGGAGCCATCTTGACACGCAGGCGGCCGGCGGGCGCTTCGATGGCGTTCTCGGCGTGCTCGCCGGCCTCGAGGTGCTGCGCACGCTGCAGGAGAGGGGCATTGCCACGCGGCGGTCTATCGAGGTGGTCAACTGGACCAACGAGGAAGGCGCACGCTTCTACCCACCGATGCTGTCGTCGCTGGTTTTTGCAGGAGGCCAGACCGAGGCATGGGCCAGGGAGCGCACCGACAAGGACGGGCATAGGCTCGGCGATGAGCTGGATCGCATAGGCTATCGCGGCGAGGCCGCGGTGGGTGGTCGTCCGCTCGACGCCTACCTCGAGCTGCATATCGAGCAGGGGCCGCGGCTCGACGCGGCCGGCGTGCCGATCGGCATCGTCACGGGCGGCTTCCCCACGCGGGGCATGCGCATCGACATCCAAGGCGAAACGGCGCACGTGGGGCCAACGCCCATGGCACAGCGCCGCAATGCGCTGGTCGGCGCTGCGCATGTTGCCGTGGCCGTCGACGAGATCGGCCTGCGGTATGCAGAAGGAGACGGCAAGACGACAGCGGCGAGGCTCGATCTGTGGCCGAACCTGCCGGGCATTATCAGTGAGCGCGCCAGCCTGTTCTGCGATATGCGCCATCACGATCCTGTGCTGCTCGAGCGCATGGTCGGCGAGCTGGAGGCCGCGCTGCCGCAGTGCGCGCGACGCGCCCGCTGCGAGGTTGCCATTGCCGAGCGGTGGGGTTTCGGCGGGCTTGAATTCGATGCGGAGCTGATCGGCCTCATTCGCGAGGCGGCGGCAACGCTGGGCCTCTGCGCTATGGATCTGCGCTCCGAGGCTGGACACGATGCCTACAACATGGCGTCCGTCTGCCCGGCGGCGATGATCTTCACGCCATGCAAGGGCGGCATCTCGCACAACGAGGCGGAGGACATGACCCTCGAGCAGGCTGAAGCGGGAGCCAATGTCCTGCTGCAGGTCGTACTGGCGCGGGCAAATCGCTGATTGCTTCGCGGCGTAGGCGGTCAGCCCAAGGCGCGAGCAAACACGTGCACGAGCTCACCGATCCGTCGTGCCTCGGTTTGCGACGCGCTCGCCACCGCTGGCAACAGCAGAATCTCGCTCACCGCGGCAAAAGGCCTGCGCTCGAGGTCGGCGAACAGACGCGCAGCGCGCTGCAACGTGGCGAGCGGCGCCGGGTCGGAGGCTGCAGATCCCTCTGCCTTGGCTTGCAGCTCGGCGACCGCGCAGGCGAGGGTCCATGTGATGGCGTCACGGCGCGCACGCGGATCGGCGGCCGCCGCGTCCAGCGGCGCCGCCTCCGATTCAGAGAAGCCCGCGCCGCCGGAATGGCCTGAAGGAAGTCCTGCGTCGGTGCGCGCAGTCTCCGGCAAACCGAACAATTCATTAGGCGTTAGACGGAGGATCTCACAAATCCGCTGTATCAGGGCGAGGTCAGGCTCCACCTCGGCGCGCTCGTAGCGCGTGTAGCGGTTCTCGTCGATGCCCAATGCGCCCGCCAGACTGCGCGCCGTCTTGAAGCCGCGAACGATGCGAAACTCCCTCAGTCGCCGCGCAAATTGCCGGCGCACTGCAGGCACTGCTTGCGTGAGCATGAGCGAAGCTGGTGAACTGTGTTGTAGGACAGAATCTACAGGACCAGCATCTCAGCTAAGTTTGTAGGACTGCCACTAGCCACAGATAGTTGACAGTGCAATCTACAATCAAAGATTGTCCACTCACGCGTCACGCATTTCCGATCAAGACGCCCGCGCCGAAGACGACCAAGCCACCGAGGATGACCTCGAAAGCGGCACGCAGAAAGTGGGTGTCCATATAGCGCGCGCGAATGAAGGCGATGGCGACCAGCTCGAAAAGCACGACTGCGATGGCAATCGCTGTGGCCGTCCAGAAGTCCCGCACCAGATAGGGCAATGTGTGGCCCACGCCTCCTAGCATCGTCATCACCCCGGTGATGGCGCCGCGCAGCCATGGATGGCCTCGACCGGTGAGCAAGCCGTCGTCTGAGAGGGCTTCCGCAAATCCCATGGAGATGCCGGCGCCGACGGATGCGGCCATGCCGACCAGGAACGTCTGCCACGGATCGTGCGTGGCGAAGGCAGCGGCGAAGAGCGGCGCGAGGGTCGATACCGATCCGTCCATCAAGCCTGCAAGGCCGGGCTGGATCACCTGCAGCACGAGCGCGCGCCTGCGCGTCTCGTCCTCCCGGCTCTGCGCGTCGGGTGTCAAATGCTGTTCGCCGAGGCTCTGGGCCAGCGCCACGTGCTCGCGCTCGGCCTGCGCCAAGTCTCCCAGAAGCTTGCGCGAAGCCACGTCCGAGGTGCGCTCCAGGGCTCGCTCGTAGAACTGTCGTGTCTCGAACTCGATGGCCTCGGCCTGCTTGCGGACGCGGTCGAGACCTAGCGGCCGCACCATCCAGATCGGCTCGTGTCGGATGAAGCCTCTAACGTCCTGGCGGCGGACCAGGGGGATGTGGTCGCCGAACCTGGATCGATAGAGCTCGATCAGCATGCGCCGGTGCTCGTTCTCCTCCTGCGCCATGTCCGCGAAGATCGCGGCGGTCGCGGGGTAGGTGTCGCGCAGCCCCTGCGCATAATCGGCATAGATGCGCCCATGCTCCTCCTCGAGGCTGATCGCCAGCGCGAGGATCTCCTGCTCGCCAAGCTCGCCGAATGCCTTCACTGCGGTCTCCGGGGAAACGAAACTCACTTGAATTAGAATAATTCTAATTTATAGCTTGGCAAGCCCGGGCTGCCGATGGGTTCGTGGCCAAGGATGACCTGCCGGCAATTGGGGCTCGGTGCGCAAAGCTCTCGATGTCGCAAGTCTCTTCGAGCTTCGGCCTCCGGGCGGCACCAAGAACCGTGTGAATCCAATGTGGTCGGTTCACCAGGTTGTCGACGAGCTCGCGGCAAGCTGCGACGGTTCATGCCCGATACGGGAGAAGATTGGGCAGCCACGGTCGAAGCGGTGGGCTCTCGTGCCAAGTGCACCAGACGGTCTTGGCGGAGGCCCGCTGGCCAGGGCTCGGGCCGCCGCTTCTGTGGCGCAACGAAATCCGCTACATGACAGACGATGAGCCGAGGGACTGAGCTTGCCGCACATGCATTCCGATAGCGCTGCCACGAGCAGACAGCGCGCCGGCGACGGTCCGAGGTCGCTGTCCGTGGTGATCCCAGTCCTGAACGAGGCGGGCGGGCTCCACGCGCTCGTCCAGCGGTTGGAGAGCTCGCTCGACTCGCTCGGGCGGAGCTGGGAGGTGATCTTCGTCGACGACGGGTCACGGGATCGTACGCTCGAGGTCTTGCGCGAGCTCCATGCGCGCGATGCGCGCTTCAAGACCGTCGCTTTCAGCCGAAACTTCGGCAAGGAGATCGCAGTTGCGGCAGGGTTGAGGTACGCCACGGGCGACGGTGTCGTCATCATGGATGGCGATCTCCAGCATCCGCCGGAGCTGATTGCCGACTTCATCGTCAAATGGGATGAAGGCTACGACATCGTCTACGCGCAGCGGACGGACCGTGCCAGCGAAAGCACGATTTACAAGCTCGCAGCGCGCGGGTTCTACAGCGTGTTCCACTTCCTCTCCGGCACCGAGCTGCCGGACGGCGCAGGCGACTTCAGGCTTCTCGATCGCAAGGCCGTCGATGCCATCAACAGGATCGGCGAGCGTGCCCGCTTCAACAAAGGGCTCTATGCGTGGGTCGGCTTTCGCTCGGTCGGCATCCCCTACGAGGTTGCCGAGCGCAAGGAGGGTCGCTCGCGCTTCCGGCCGCGCCAGCTCTTGCGTTTCGCGCTGGACGGGATTGCGTCGTTCACCACCATTCCGTTACGCGTATGGTCGTACCTGGGCCTGATAATTGCTGCGCTGGCGCTCGTCTACGCAATGTTCGAGCTGCTCAAGACGCTCATCTATGGCGTCCAGGTGCCTGGCTTTGCGCCGCTCATCATCTCGCTCATGTTCTTTGCCGGCATCCAGCTCATATCGCTCGGCGTGATCGGCGAGTACCTGGGGCGCGTCTACGAGGAAGTGAAAGGGCGCCCGCTGTTCATTGTCGCCGAGACCATAGGCGCGGAGGAGTTTTCTCCACGCCCGCCGGCCGGAGAGGCAAGTCGCTCGGAGAGCCGATGACCCAGGCGAGTGCGCTCGCTCCCGCAATGTCCGGGCGGCAGGTGATCTTGTGCGCCGATGATTTCGGCATGAGTGCCGGTGTATCCCGCGGCATTCTGGAGCTGGCCGAGCGCAACCGCATTTCTGCAACCAGTGCAATGGTTACGGTCGATCGATGGCCGCAGGACGCGCGGCGACTGGCCGGTGTGCGCAGTAACGTCGGCATCGGGTTGCATATCAATCTGACGCTCGGCAAGCCGCTGGGGCCGATGCCTTCGCTGGCTCCGGACGGGGAATTTCCGACACTGTCGGCGTTGATTGGCCGGGCCTTGGCCCGCCGCCTCGATGCCGGCGAGATCAGCCTCGAGGTCACCCGGCAACTGTCGCGCTTCGAGGCCGAGACGGGATTTGCGCCCGACCACGTCGACGGGCATCAGCATGTGCATGCGCTCCCCGGGGTGCGACACGCCGTGCTTGCGGCATTGGCGACTCGCT
>JBLNBZ010000105.1:0-29244 GCA_050260355.1 Bacteroidota bacterium
AGGCCTTCCCGTGGCAACGTACGCATTGGTTCTGGGGGGACGAGCGGTTCGTCCCGCGCAATAGTCCGGACAGCAACTACCGCATGGTACAAGAGGCCATGCTCGCGCGCGCCCCAGTCCCGCCTGGCAATGTTCACCCGATACCGACTGAGAATCTCACGCCGGAGGAGTCGGCTGACTCCTATGAGCAAGAGCTCAAGGACTTCTACGGCTCAGCGACGCTGAGACACGACCGGCCTCTCTTCGATGTCACCTTGCTGGGCCTTGGCCCTGAAGGGCACATTGCGTCGCTGTTTCCGGGCACGGCAATTCTGAAGGAGCGCACGCGCTGGGTCGGGGCCGTGATCGGCGCCAAGTCCGAGCCGCGGATCACCTTGACCTACCCCGCGCTCGAAAGCAGCGGCGAAGTCGCCTTTCTCGTAGCCGGCGGGGGCAAGAGAGCGGTACTCGAACAACTGTTTGGGGGCGACAAAGAGCTGCCCGCCGCGCACCTTCACCCTGTGGAAGGAGGGGTGCGCTTCTTTGTGGACCGTGCCGCAGCTCCGCGTGAGGCGCAATGACGGGGGGACGCAGCAGTCGCACCTCGAGAAGCTCGAACGGCGGGCGGTACTCATCAGGCAGCCGGGGCCCGCTCACGCTGGCGATCGATATCGGCGGCACAGCACTGAAGGCATCGGTTCTAGACAGCGCCGGTCGCATGGTGGCGGAACGCGTTCGCGTGCCGACGCCCTATCCGTGCCCGCCGAAAGTCCTCTTGAACGCGCTTGTCGAGCTTACGGCCCCGCTGCCGGCCTTCGGTAGGGTCTCAATTGGATTTCCCGGGGTCGTTCGTAACGGCCGCACCCTGACCGCACCGCACTTCGAGAGAAAGGCGTGGCACGACTATCCGCTCGAAGCCGCTGCCGCGCACCGCTTCGGCCGGCCGGCGCGTCTGCTCAACGACGCGGAGGTGCAAGGCCTCGGCATCATTGCCGGCAAGGGGCTCGAGGTTGTGCTGACACTCGGGACCGGCGTGGGCAGCGCGGTGTTCAAAGACGGCTGGCTTGCTCCTCATCTCGAGCTGGCGCAGCACCCGCTGCACGATGGAAAGACATACAACGACTATGTCGGCAACGAGGCATTTCATCGGCACGGCAAGAAGAGGTGGAGCCACCGCGTCCTGGAGACGATCGAAGTCGTCAGGTCTCTGCTGCATTACGACGTGCTCTATCTGGGTGGTGGCAATGCGCGGCACCTCACGGCCAACCTGCCCAGAGACGTGCGGACCGCCTCGAACGACACCGGCATCACCGGCGGCATCTACCTTTGGGACGAGAGCGTCTGGCAGGATATCCGCGGCAGCCGTGCGCACAATGGTGCTGCCGGATCGGCGGCCAGCCGGCTGCACCCCACGGCGGCGACGCCTCGGCTCCGACCGTCGTCTTCCACCAAACCCACGGGCAAGCTGTCATGAGCGGGATCGCGCTCGTCGTTTCGGACGTGGATGGGACCCTCGTCACGACAGACAAAATATTGACCGCAAAGAGCCGCGCTGCGATTGCACGGCTCAGCGCCGCCGGCATCGGCTTCTCGGTCGTCAGCAGCAGACCGCCGTTTGGCCTTCGCATGTTGGTTGACGAGCTTGCCCTACGTCTGCCGTTTGGAGCTTTCAACGGCGGGGCGCTGGTGATGCCCGACCTAACGGTTCTCGAACAACGCGTCCTCTCCCGCGAGGCTGCGCTCAAGGCTGTGGAAGCATTCCGCTCCTGCGCTGTCGATGTCTGGGTCTTCACCGCCGGCCGCTGGCTGGTGGACAACCCGGATGGCGCCTACGTCGGCTTGGAGAAGCGCACGGTGCGCGCCGAGCCGACCGTCGTTGAGCATCTTGAACCGCACATCGATCAAGCCGCCAAGATCATTGGCATCAGCGCCGACTTCGACAAGCTCGACGCCTGTGAGCCAATCATGCGGAACGCCTTGGCCGGCGTGGCGACGGTCGCGCGATCTCAGCGCTATTACCTCGACGTCACCCCTGCAGGGGTCGACAAGGGCACGTGCGTCGCTGCCTTGGCGCAGCGGCTTGGAATCGCCACCGCCGAGATTGCAACGCTTGGAGACATGGAGAACGATGTCCCAATGTTCCGCAAGAGCGGCTTCCCAATCGCCATGGACAACGCCAGCCCGGACGTAAAGCGGCACGCTGCCGCGGTGACGCTCTCGAACGACCAGGACGGCTTTGCCGCAGCCGTCGACGAGCTGATCCTGCCACGCGCAGTTAGCAGCAGAAGCAGCCACTGAGGGCAAAAAGCGCAAGCTCGTCGATCACGATCCCGGCGCAATGGACAGACGCATCGCCATCATCGGCGATCCTTGTGCGCTTGATAATCGTGGCGAGGTATGTGTTGGTCTCGCGTTCGATTTTTGCTCCATCCTCGCGTTCGGCCGGAACTCGCGCCAGGAACGCATCGTGCTCTCAATAAAATTTCTGCGTGCGCACCCGAGTGCACTGCGGCACAGCTCCAACCTTCACGCTCCCACGGGGAACCAGGGCTGCTCGCTCACGTTCTCGTATTCAAGTGGTTCCATTGGAGGATTCCCATGAAGACACCAATTGTTGCGATGCTAGCGGCAGTGCTCATGAGCTCGAGCGCCTTGGCCCAGACGACCAGTCCGTCGCCAACTGCGCCATCAAGCCCGCCGGCAAAGACGACACCACAGAGCAACGCACGCACCGAGACCACGGCTCCGACGCAAACGGTGAAGGGCGCTTGGAACGTAAAAGACTTCTATCGCTCGAATGTCTACAACACGAGCGGCGAAAAGATCGGAGACATTACCGACTTGGTCGTGGACGAGAACGGGAAAATCACTGCGTTCATCATTAGCGTGGGTGGTTTCCTCGGATTGGGGGCCAAGGAAGTCTCAATGCCAACGGATCAGCTCAACCGCATGGTTCACAGCGACGGCAAGACCTACTTCACGGTCAACGCAACGAAGGAGCAGCTGCAGGCGGCACCAGAGTACACGCGGCAGAAGTCCTAGTCTGGCGGCTTGGCTCGAATGTTACGGAAAGCCCCTCTAGCGGGGGCTTTCTTCTTTTCTGCGTGCCCCATAGAAGAACGCGTGCCAACTCGTGTGCGCCCAGTCTTGCTCGCACTATGGCAAAACTATCGCCAATAATGCTCGCAGACACGCCGATAGCGTCCGAAACATCACCAATGTGCCCGCTAACCCGTCATTGGCGCCAGGACTCCGCGGTGCGGCCCGTCCGACGCTGCCTCGGTCGCTGTTGACAGTCAACAACGCCCGCGCCTTGATACACGTGCGTGGGCTCAAAGTGGTGGCTGCCCCGGGGAGCGCAAGCAGGGTAGGGAACGGCAACGTATGGCGGCATGGCGTGTCGGGGTCGACTCCGGGGGAACATTCACTGACATCTGTCTGATGGACGCTGATGGTAGCGGCATCAGGGTTTGGAAGGTCCCCAGCACACCCGACGATCCTTCACGGGCCATAGCCGGCGGCGTGAAGGAGGGGCTCGCCGGCGCCGGTGCCGCGCCTAAGGACGTCTCCTACTTCGGCCACGGCACGACAGTTGCGACCAACGCCCTGATCCAGCAGCGCGGAGTAAAGACTGGGCTTATCACCACGGACGGCTTTCGCGATTTGCTCGAGATCGGCCGCCAGCGCCGGCCGCATCTTTACGACTTGCAATGCGATAAGCCTCCGCTGCTCGTCACGCGCGATCTACGGATCGAGGTTCCTGAACGGCTGCGGCATGACGGCCGCATCGAGACGCCCCTTGATGAGGCGGCCGTGCGGAGCGCGGCACGCAAGTTGAAGGGCGAGGGCGTTCGCTCGGTAGCGGTCACGTTCCTCTACTCCTACATCGATCCGCGTCACGAAGCGCGGGTGCGGGAAATACTCGCCGAGGAGTTCCCTGAAGCATTCGTCACG
Source organism: Bacteroidota bacterium (assembly GCA_050260355.1). Classification (GTDB taxonomy): domain Bacteria; phylum Pseudomonadota; class Alphaproteobacteria; order Rhizobiales; family Hyphomicrobiaceae; genus CADEFX01. Next base: position 3,934 of record JBLNBZ010000105.1, read on the forward strand.
TGCTCGCACGAGGTGGCACCCGAGTTCCGCGAGTTCGAGCGGCTGTCGACGGCCGTCGTCAATGCCTACCTCGGGCCGGTCATGGCCCAATACATCGAGAGGCTCGGACCACGCCTCGACGAGATCGGCCTGCGTGGTCCGCGCCACATCACGCAGTCGAATGGCGGCGTCATGTCGTTCGCGACAGCCCGCGATCAGGCCGTGCGCACGGTGCTCTCGGGGCCCGCCACAGGTGTCGTCGGTGCCATGAAGGTCGGCGCGCTGTCCGGCTTCACCAACCTTATTACATTCGATATGGGCGGCACCTCTACCGATGTCTCGTTGATCGAGAGCGGCAGGCCGAAGCTCGCGAGCGAAATGGAGGTTCACGGCTATCCGCTCAAGACGCCGATGCTCGACATTCACACGGTCGGCGCCGGCGGTGGCTCCATCGCCTTTATCGACGCCGGCGGTCATCTCAAGGTGGGTCCGCGCAGTGCCGGCGGCGACCCGGGGCCGGTGTGCTACGGCCGAGGCAACGTCGAGGCGACGGTCACCGATGCCAACGTGGTTCTGCAGACGCTCAATCCCGAGCATCTGCTGGGCGGTCGCATGCTGATCGACCAATCCAAGGCGAAGGGCGCCGTAGCCGTGCTTGCCGACCGTCTCGGCCTCGACGTCATGGCGACGGCGCAAGGCATCATCAGCGTCGTCACCGCCAACATGGCCAAGGCCATCCGCCTGATCTCGGTTCAGCGCGGCCATGATCCTCGCGACTATACGCTCGTTGCGTTCGGGGGGGCGGGCCCGCTGCATTCCGCGCGGCTGGCACGCGAGCTCGAGATACCGCGCGTCCTCATCCCGCGTCACCCTGGCATCCTGTGTGCTCTGGGCCTGTTGATGACTGATCTGCAGACGAACTACGCCCAGAGCCGGTTGATGACGTTCGGCCGGGACACGTTGAGCGCCATGATGGACGTCTTCTCCGACCTGGAGCGGCGTGCCCAAAGCTGGTTTGTCGCCGAGGCCATTGCCGCTGAAGATCGGCGAATCCGCCGCACGATCGATATGCGATACGCCGGTCAGAACTATGAGCTTTCAATCCCGATGCCGGACGGCCTGCGGGACGAGGCCCTGCTTGCCGCGCTGCAACGGGGCTTCCAACAGGCCCATCAACAGATGTACGGTTATATTGCACCCGAAGAGCCGATCCAGGCCGTCACGTTCCGCATCGAGGCGACGGGCGCGGTGCGCCAGGCTGAGATCAGGCAGCACGCACCGGCGCAGCAACCGCTCGAGAGCGCGCTTATCGGCAAGCGCGACGTGTGGCTGGCAGAACCCGGCGGCTTTGTCTTCTGTCCCGTCTACGATCGGGAAAAACTCGGCCCCGGGCATCGGCTTTCCGGGCCTGCTGTGATCGAGCAAATGGATGCAACAACGCTCGTCCTGCCTGGTCAGACCGCGGCCGTCGACCCTTATCTCAACATCATCGTCGAAGGCTGAGGCATCATGAGCGCAGCGACCTCTTTGGCCGGACACGATCAACCCAAAACCCTCGATCCCATCACCGTCGAGGTCATCGGCAACGCGCTGGCATCGATCGTCGAGGAGATGGGCGAGACGCTCGTGCGCGCATCCTACTCGACTAACATCAAAGAGCGCCGCGACAGCTCCACGTGCCTCTTTGATGCGCACGGGCGCACTCTGTGCCAGGCCTCTCACATTCCGATTCATCTCGGCTCGCTCATCGGCGTGGTCGACGAGATCGCCAGGCGTTTCAACGTGAAGGACATCCGCGAAGGCGACGTGTTCATCGGCAACGACGCCTACACGGGCGGGGGCACACACCTGCCAGACATTGTGCTTGCCGAGCCGATTTTCTACCGCGGCGAGCTCGTCGCATGGGCGACCAACACGGCCCATCATGCCGACTTCGTCGATCGCAGCCACGCACACATCTTCCAGGAAGGCATTCGCATCCCGCCGGTGCGGCTCTATCGCGAAGGCAAGCTTGTTCAGGACATCCTCGATCTGGTGCTGCTGAACCTGCAGGTGCCGCGCGAGCGGCTCAATGACCTGCGCGCGCAAATGGCTGCCAACCGTCAGGGCATCGAGCGTTTTCAACGTCTCTGCGATCGCTACGGCAGGGACCTTCTGCTTGCTGCTGGCGACGCCTTGCTCGACTACGCAGAGCGACTGACGCGCGCGGGCATTCGCACCATTCCCTCGGGCATCTACACGTTCCAGGATGTCTACGAGAGCAACGAGCTCGACGGCTCGCTTGTCTTCAAGACGCGCATCGAGGTCAAGGATGACGAGATCTATCTCGACTTCGATGCGCCGCAGCAAGTGCGCGCCGGCATCAACCTGGTCGAGACCGGACTGCTTGCGACCGTCTACTACGCAATCAAGGCGCTGATCGGCCCCGATATCCCGGCCAATGCGGGCTTGTTCCGCCCGATCCACGTCACATCCAGAAAGGGCTCGATCCTCAACGCTGCGCCACCCGCCGCCGTCAACTCGCGCCTGCATACGGGGCAGCGTGTCGTGGATCTCATTTTCGGCGCGTTGGCGCCGGCGATGCCTGACCGCATCATCGCCGCCTGCAATGGGGCGTGTGTGAACTCCACCTTCACCGGCGTCAATCCGCGCACCGGGGAGTTCTACGTCTATCTCGAGACCATCGGCGGCGGCTTCGGTGCGCGCGCCACCAAGGACGGCCTCGACGGTGTGCACGTGCATCTCACCAACACGTCGAACCTGCCGGTCGAGGCGCTCGAAATGGAGTATCCGCTGGTGCTGGAGCGCTATGCCCTCGTCGACGGCTCGGGCGGGGCTGGCAAGTACCGCGGCGGTATGGGTTTGTTCCGCCAGGTGCGCATCGAAGGCCATGAGTGCCGCACCTACATCCACGGCTCGCGCTTTGCGCATGGGCCCTGGGGCCTCTTCGGCGGACGAGAAGGCGGGCGCGCAAAGTTCGACTTCTCCGCCGGGGCGCAGTTCCCGGCGAAAGCTCGGGCCGTGCTGCCGTCCGGCGAGCGCGTTTACATCACGACACCTGGCGCGGGCGGCTATGGCAATCCGCTGGAACGCGACAGGGATGCCGTGCGTCGTGACCTGCGCGAGGGACGCATCTCGGCGGAGACTGCACGCAGCGTCTATGGCCTGCACGACTGAACAAGGAGGGAGCGGTCATGTTCGAAGACGATTGTCATCCGAACGCGCGGAGCCTCATCTCGCGTCGGCGTTTGCTTCAGGGGGCGGCGGCTGCGGGGTTTGTTGTACCGATCGTTGCCAAGTCTGCGCTCGCGCAATCGGGAGAGGGAATCGTTTTTGCCCTATCCAGCTATCCGCCGTCGCTACGTCCCTGGGCCAACACCGGCACCGCCGCGGTGACCGTCAAGCTGCAGACGTTGCGCGGCCTGCTCGGCTACGACGCCAGGGGTGAGTTGCGTGGCGAGCTTGCGGAGTCCTGGAAGCAGGACGGCACAACGGGATGGGCCGTAACACTGCGCGAGGGCGCCAAGTTTCAGGACGGCCAGCCGGTCGACGCTGACGCGGTGCGCGCGAGCTTCGCCATGCTCGCGGATGAGAAGTCATCGGCCTACTTCCGCGCTCGAGTCAATGCGCTTCTCGACAAGATCGATGTGCCGGACGCGCGGACAGTACGCTTCGTCTTGAAGCAACCTACAGTGACTTGGCCGTATCTTTTGGCCAGCCCGCACATGCCAATCATCTCGCCCAAGTCGAACGAGGCCAATCCTTCCGGAGCCGGGCCGTATCGCATCACCGACATGGAGCGGGGAACGCGCATCGACCTCGAAGCTTTCGACGGCTATTACCGGCCGGGCAAGCCCGCGACCAAGAAGCTGCGCTTCGTAGCCTACCAGGACGAGAATCTGCGCGTTGCCGCCCTCGAAGCAGGCGACGTCAACATCTCGGAATACATTCCCTGGCAGAGCATGGCGGCCATCGAGAAAAATCCCAACCTGGCGCTCGACACGCTTGATGGGCCGTTTCTCTACCTGGTGTTCAACACCAAGCAAGGCCCGTTCGCCAATGCCAAGCTGCGTGAGGCCGTGGCCTTCGGCATCAACCGCGATGACATCGTAAAGGCTGCCTTCTTCGGCCGCGGCTCGCCGCTCGCGGGCCTGCCGTTTGCCAAAGGCTCGCCCTATTCCAACGAGGCTGGCGCCAATCACTGGAAGATGGATCTCGAGAAGGCCAAGAGGCTGCTTGCCGAAGGCGGGCAGCCCAACGGGTTCAAGACGACATTGCTGGCCACCAGCACCTACGGCATGCACAAGGATGCGGCCGAGGTCATCCAACAAAGCCTCAAGCCGCTCGGCATCGAGGTGACGCTGGCGGTGCCGGATTGGGCGTCCCGCGTCAATCTCGGCAATCGCGGCCAGTACGAGTTCGCCGTCAACGGGACCGCCGGTGACTTCAATGATCCCGACGCTCTGACGTCGCTGTTGGCAGGGGGCCAGACTGCCTCGTACGCCCGCTCCTTCGGTTACTCCAATCCGAAGGTCGACGAGCTTCTCGACAAGGGCCGCGCCGAGTTCGACCCGGAAAAGCGCAAGGCCATCTATCGTGAGCTCGAGACCGTCGCGCTGGAAGATGCCGCCTTTGTCGGCCTCGCCTGGCGCTCGCAAGGCTATGGCCTCAAGAAGTCGGGCAAGGGCTTCAAGAACCTGCCCGGAGCTCTGACATTCTTCTCCGGGGTCACCCTCGAGGATCTGACATTCGGCTGAGGAGCCATGGCCGCATCGGCGGTCGGAACGCGTCATGGCCTACGTCCTGCGCCGCTTGGGCGTCTCCCTGGTCCTGATATGGCTGGTCGCGACACTGATCTTTGCCGTCCTGCGCCTCATTCCCGGCGATCCCGCTGAGATGCTGCTGTCGAGTGGCGGCGTGGCGCCTGATCCCGCGGCGGTCGCCGAGTTGAGGGAGCGCCTGGGGCTGGAGCGTCCGGTCTTGGAGCAGTACGGCGGCTTCCTGCAGCGGCTCGCCCGCCTCGACCTTGGCACCTCCATGCAGGACGATCGGCCCGTGATCGAGGACATCGCCCGGCGTCTGCCGCGGACGCTCGAGCTCGTGCTCGCATCGACGATTCTCGCCGTTGCCATCGGCCTGCCGCTCGGTGTTTCGGCGGCTCTGCACCGGGACGGTCCGCTCGATCGCGCACTCTCGACGATATCGAGCTTCACTATGTCGGTGCCGGTGTTCGTTACGGGAAGCGTCCTCGTGCTCCTGTTTGCGCAGAAGCTGCGCTGGGTGCCGGCCGGAGGGTTTGTGCCACTGTCCCAGGACCCCTATACGCATCTGAAGGTGCTACTGATGCCAGCGGTGACGATCGCGTTAGGCTTCTCGGCCGTCGTGTTCCGCATGATGCGCACGACGACACTGGAGATGCAGGAGCGCGATTGGGTACGCACCGCACGTGCTAAGGGATTGGAGGAGCGTCAGGTTATCCGCCGGCACGTCGTACGCAATGCGCTCGGACCGGTGCTCACCGTTGTCGGTTTGCATATGGGCACGTTGCTCGGCGGCACGGTGCTTGTGGAGTATGTGTTCAACTGGCCAGGACTCTCCGGCTTCCTCGTCCGCGCCGTCGAGCAAAGGGATTATCCCGAAGTGCAGGGCATCGTGCTTGTGATCTGCAGTTTGTTCGTCCTTCTCAACCTCGCGGTCGATCTGGTGTATGCGGTGCTCGACCCGCGCGTCCGCCGCTGATGCGTCATGATGCAGGCGCTCGCGCAGCTGCCGCTGCAGAAAATCAGATGGCCCCTTGCGGCGGTTGGACTTTTGATCGCGCTTGCGCTCCTGGCGCCTCTGATCGCGCCTTACGATCCCGTACAGATGAATGTCGGCGGGCGCCTGGCCCCTCCGTCGGCAAGCCACTGGCTTGGGCAAGACGAGTTTGGCCGAGACGTGCTCTCTCGCTTACTGTGGGGAGCGCGCGCGTCGCTTGCCGTCGCCCTCGTATCGGCCTTGGTTGCCGCCCTGATTGGCGTCATGATCGGCCTCATCGGAGGCTATTTCGGCGGGGTGGCCGAGCTTTTCACGCTACGTCTTACGGACGTCATCCTTTCCTTTCCGCCCATTCTCCTCGCGCTCCTGATCGTGACGCTCGTCGGACCGGGAGCAGCCACTCTGATTGTCGCGCTCTCGATTCTCTATGCCCCCGGTTATGCGCGCGTGACCTTCGGCGAGGTCCTAACCGCGCGACAACTCGAGTATGTGGAAGCGGCCAGGGCTTCGGGCGCCAGCCCGTTGCGCGTCATTCTGCGGACCGTTTTGCCAAACGTTTTTCCCCCCATTCTCGTGCAGTTCTCGCTTACGGTCAGCTCCGCCATCGTCATAGAGTCCGGCTTGAGCTTTCTGGGGCTTGGCGTCGTGCCGCCCACGCCGTCCTGGGGCCTGATGATACGCGGGGCGCGCGCGACCATGGAACAGAGCTGGCTGCTGCTGCTATGGCCGTGCGCGGCGCTCGTGCTCACCATCCTCCTGGTCAACCGGCTGTGCGATGCTTTGCGCGATGCGTTTGATCCCCGGCTGTCGGGGCTTGCATCACCGCGTGCCCGCGCAGGCTCAGTTGGCGCTTTGCCGCGCAGGGCGGTTTCAGGCGAGACCTCGCGCGAGGAGCCTGGCTCGCCTCTGCTCGAGGTTCGCGACCTGAAGACCCACCTGGAGACCTCCGAGGGCGTGGTCAAAGCCGTGGACGGCATCTCTTTCAAGGTGGGGCGTGGGGAGACGGTTGCCATCGTCGGTGAATCCGGCTCCGGCAAGTCGATGACCGGCTTGTCGATCCTCGGCCTCGTCCCGAAGCCGGCCGGCCGCATCGTCGCCGGCTCGATCTTGTTCAGCGGTCGAGACGGTGTCGTCCGCGACCTGCCCCGGCTCAGCGATCAGGCGCTGCAGGACGTTCGCGGCAACGAGATCGCCATGATCTTCCAGGAGCCGATGACGAGCCTAAATCCGGTCTATTCGGTGGGCGAGCAGATTGTGGAGGTGCTGTGCCGCCACCGCGCCATGTCGTCGCGTGCAGCGTTTCGCGAGGCGGCGCGCCTGCTCGACACTGTCGGCATCGCGGATGCGGCTCGCCGCGCGCACGACTATCCGCATCAGTTGTCGGGAGGAATGCGGCAGCGCGCCTTGATCGCCCTCGCGCTTGCCTGCCAGCCTGCGCTCGTCATTGCCGACGAGCCCACCACCGCCCTCGACGTGACCATCCAGGCGCAGATCCTCGACCTTCTGCGCGCGCTTCGATCCGACGCCGGCCGGCCGCTCAGCCTGCTGTTCATCACGCACAATCTCGGCATTGTGGCCGAGATCGCAGACCGCGTGCTCGTCATGTACGCCGGGCGCATCGTCGAGGAGGGCGACGTGCGCAGTATTTTCCGCCGCCCGCGTCATCCCTACACGCGAGGACTTCTCGCCTCCGTTCCGCAGCAGGGGGTCTCGGCCCTTCCGAGCCTCGAGCGGCCGGCGCTCAAGGCGATCCCCGGTCAGGTGCCGAGCCACCGCGACCTGCCTCCTGGTTGCGCGTTCGCGCCGCGCTGCGCCTTTGTTCAACCGGTGTGTGCCGCTACGCAGCCCGCACTGGTGGATGTGACGAACGCACAGCGGTCGCGCTGCCTTAGATGGAGTGAGCTGTGAGCGCCGGGCTCGTCGAGGTCGAAGGGCTTTCGAAGCATTTCCCTGCCCGCCGGGGCATACTCGCATGGCGTGCACCGCCTATTCGGGCCGTCGATGATGTGAGCTTCAGCATCGAGCGCGGCGAGGTCGTCGGGCTCGTCGGCGAGTCGGGCTCCGGCAAGAGCACCATCGGCCGATCTGTCGTGCGCCTCATCGAGCCGACTGCTGGCACGGTGCGCTTCGACGGGCAGGAAATCGGACAGCTGTCGGCACGTGCGTTGCGCAGCGTGCGGCGGCGCATGCAAATCGTGTTTCAGGACCCCTACGCCAGTCTCGATCCGAGAAAGCGCGTCGAGGACATCATCGGCGACGTCCTCGATATTCACGGCCTCGCCGCAGGTCGCCGGCGCGATCGGATCGCCGAGCTGGTGTCGGAGGTCGGGCTCGGAACGGAGCATCTCGCACGCTTTCCTCACCAGTTCTCGGGCGGCCAGCGCCAGCGCATTAGCATTGCCCGCGCGCTGGCATCGGGACCCGACTTTCTGGTCGCCGACGAGCCGGTGTCGGCGCTCGACGTCTCGGTCCAGGCGCAGATCGTCAACCTGCTCGCCGATCTGCGGCGGCAGCACAGTCTGACGATGCTGTTCGTCTCGCACGATCTGAGTGTGGTCGAGTATCTGAGCGATCGCGTCATCGTTCTCTATCTCGGACGAATCGTCGAGCTGGCACCCGCCGGTGTTCTGTATGCGAGGCCAGCCCACCCCTATACCCGCGCCTTGCTGTCGGCGACTCCGGTGCCGGATCCCGATGCAAAGCGCTCGCGCATCGCATTGTCCGGCGAGATGCCCTCTCCGGCCAATCCTCCTGCCGGGTGCGCGTTTCACACGCGCTGTCCACATGCCATCGACGTGTGTCGGCGTGAGCGGCCGCGCCTGTCGGAGGCGGGTCCCGGCCACGCGGTCGCCTGTTGGCGTGCCGCTGAGATCTAGCCTGCGACCCGGCACATTTGGAGCATGCAGTGGGCGAATTGACGTGCCGCATGCGAGCGGCTAAACACGTTCCCCATGTCGATGGGGATGGAGTTCCCCCGAAACCGCCCCTTATGGGGCTGATGACTCCTACCGCAGTTGCTTTGCGGTAGGGTATGTAGCCCGCCGCACGGCGGGTTTTTTCATTCCCGCCTTCCCTTTGAGCTGCGGGGACCTCGGTCCCTGCGGAGGATGCCGCGACTAAGATCGGAGAATGCCGAGGATTGGGCCAACATCGATTCCCTTATGGTCGAGCAGTTCTGGGTCGATCGCCGTCCTGCGGTCCTGCAACCCAAGTCGCCCGCACGGAGCGCCTATGTTGGAGAGCTATCTGTTGATCATGCTGGGAAGCGCATTGGGAGGCGCTGGGCGCTACTGGTGCTCCGGTGTCGTCGCACGTCGCCTTGGCGAGACATTTCCTTGGGGCACCTTCGCCGTCAACGTTATCGGCTCTTTCATCATCGGTTTTGCTGATGCCTTGGCAGAACCGGATGGGCGAATGCTTCTCGACACGTCGGGACGTCAATTCGTGATGGCCGGGATCTGCGGTGGCTACACAACGTTCTCCTCGTTCAGCTTGCAGACGCTGAACCTCATGCGGGACGGAAGGATGCTTCACGCAGCGGGCAATGTTGGAGGTTCGGTTGCGACGTGCCTGGTCTGCGTGTGGCTCGGCCACGTGGCCGCTCTCGCGCTCAATCAAACCAGATGGGTGCTGCCATGAAGATCCCGAGAGACGCATTGCTTCTTCGCATCTTCATCGGAGAGAACGACAAATTCGAAGGTCTTCCGCTTTATGAAGCGATCGTCTTGAAAGCGCGCGAGATGCATGTGGCCGGCGCCACCGTATTGCGCGGTTCGATGGGATATGGCCATTCGAGCCGATTGCACACGACGAAGATCTTGAGGCTTTCAGAGGACCTGCCGCTAATCGTCGAAATTGTGGATGAGGAGGCCAAGATCAATGCATTCCTGCCGGTTCTCGACAGCATGATGAAAAGCGGCCTCGTCACCCTCGAGAAGGTGCAGGTGCTGCAGTACGGAGAGGATCGGGTCCGCTGATGCCTCCGGCGCCGCAATCGAGCTCGGGTGGGAAAACATCCGGTCACAACTGGCCCCCGAAGGGCTTCCGGGCATGGCCAGGCGTGATGTATTTCGCCGTAGCGCTTGGCAGTGGGATTGGTGGCGTTGCGCGCCTCGGCTGTTCAGAGATTGCCGTGCGCCTGTTTGGCGATGCATTCCCCTGGGGCATTCTTGCCATCAATGTGCTTGGCTCATTGCTCATCGGCTTCTACTTCACCTACACGGGCCCGGATGGACGCCTGATGGTCAGCCAGGTGACACGTCAGTTTGTCATGACCGGCCTCTGCGGCGGCTACACGACCTTTTCGGCCTTCAGCCTCGACACCCTCAATCTCATACATAGCGGCCGCCTCTCGGCGGCGGGCGCCAACGTCTCACTCTCCGTCGTGCTCTGCCTGCTGGCCGTTTGGATGGGTCGCGCTCTTGCGACCAAACTGAGCCGCCCAACCAGATGACGCTGGCCAGGCTTCATTTGGCCAACGAATTTTTGGCCGCCGCTCTTGCGACAAATCGGCTGTGTCCGCACTTTTCGCGGTGGAGATGGTTGCGCAAGCTCCCGCCCCATGTTTGCTTACTAAGGCGGAGATCGGGGATGCGCTGGCGCCACTGGATCAACTGGATCGCGCTGGTCGGCGCGCTGATGCACGCCGCCCTGGTCGTGCGTCACCACCAAGTCATGCTGAGTGCAGAGCTCGAGCGGCAGGGTCTGCTCGGCTCACTGGCTGCGATCTGCCACAGCGACGGCCAGACAAAGGCGTTGCCTGACGCCGAGCTACCATCGATTCCCGCCCCGTCCGATCAAACGAGTCACTGCCCTCTCTGCATAGGGCTCGCCTCGGCGGTTGTGCTGGCGAAGCAAACCGAGCTGGACGCGCCAGTTCGATTGGCATCCGCGCTGGTCGAGCTGCCGCGCTACGACCAGCCTGCTCTACGGGTGGCAGGCTTCCGGCCCCCTACGCGCGGCCCGCCGGCCTGATCTGAGCTAGCCACCTCCTTCGTACTGTCCGCTTGCCGGAGCGTCACGACGCGCTCGCAAGCGCGATCAGCAGTTGCTCAACCCGAGTCGGGAATCATCGCAATGTCACTACCGTCGCTCGGCGGCAGGTCACAGGTTTCGCTTGCGTGCCGTCAGCATGTCCCCGTCACCGCCGCCCTTTGCCTGCTCACGATATCTGCCATACCAGCACCCGCGTACGCTCATCATCCTGGCGGCGCGGGCAGCGTCGGTGTCGCGGGTCCAATCAATACCATTCCGGGAACCACACTGGATCAGGGGCAGCTCGTCGCTGGCATCTCCTACGAGTTCAACGCCTTCAATTCGATCAGCGACCCGGCGCTGGCGTGGTACGCGAGCCGGCACCAGCATGTGCACACGCTCCGCACCATCCAAAGTCCGGCGCTATCGCTGTCCTATGGCCTCAACCCCGACCTGACCATTAGCGCCCGCCTTCCGTACGTGCTGCGCACCGATATTCGCGAGGGAGCCCATTCGCACTCGGGTGGCGTCGCGCTCAACGAGGCAGTCAACCGCGGCGACGCGGATGGAATCGGCGATATCGCCTTCCTGGGCCAATACCGGTTCCTGAACAGACGGACTACGGGCACGGAATGGGCGTTGCTGGCGGGCTTCAAAGCGCCGACCGGGCGTACCAACGTTCATGATCGGAACGGCGAGCTTTTTGATGCTGAGTTCCAGCCTGGTAGCGGGAGCTGGGACTGGACGGCAGGCTTGGCGGTGTCCCAGCGGCTCAGCGGTCGCGCGTCCCTGCACGGCAACGTCCTCTACACCTGGACTGGAACAGGCGAGGACACGAGCCTCGGCGATCGGTTCCAATACAACTTGGCGTTCGCCTACCGTGCAGTTGGGGCTGCATCCGAGCCCGGGCGTCCTTTCTCACGCATGAACGTGGGCGCACTGCCTGCGCCCATGTATCACGGCGCCGGCCCCAACGATGACCATCACCACGACGTTCCGGAGTCGTCGCACGGCGTGGCCCTCGATCTGGTGCTCGAGCTCAACGGCGAGTGGCACGAACGCGAGACCGTCGGAGGCGTGCTCGACAACAACTCGGGCGGCAACGTCGTGTATCTGTCGCCGGGTGCGCGCGTGTCCGTCGACCAGTGGTCGGGCTTCGTGTCCTTAGGTGTGCCCGTCATCAACAACATGTACGGGCTTCAGGCCGAACCGGACTACCGTCTGACGGGCGGCATCGCCGTGAGCTTTTAGTCGCTCAAGCCACGTTCAAATGTTGGCACCGCAGCTCCGTTCGGTACTGCGGTGCCCTCAAGTTTCAACGCGAAATGCGGAGTGCGTCATGTCGGCTGCCCCTTTGAGACAGGTATTCCTGGGCCTCGGCCTCGCCCTTGTGGCGACCGTTGCCTCGGCCCACGGCTACAAGCAGAAGTCGATTGAGGTTGTTCACCCCTGGACCTTCGACCGCACGGAGCCCGGTGGGCGGGATGCCATTGTCAGCATGGACATCAAGAACGCCGGCAGGGAGCCCGATCGGCTGCTCGGCGCGAGCTCCACGATTGCGCACCGCGTCGAGATCCGCGCTGCCCCGGATCAATCCCGCGGTGCGGACAAGAGCTCGTCCGCGGTCATCGGGATCGGGCCTGCCTCAAGGCTCGATCTCACCGCCAAAGGCCTGCATCTGCGCCTGATCGGATTGAAGAAGAGCCTGACCGCTTACGATACGTTGCCGGTGACCCTCGTTTTCGAGAAGGCGGGGCGGCTCAAGATCGATGTGCTGGTAGAGGAGGCGAGCGACCAGAAGAACTGAGCGGGAAGCTATCGCAGAAACCATTGCGGTTCGCACGTGATGGTGCAGGCCGGATCGTTATATACTAAGGAGATTTCCAGGATCGGGCGGATTCACCAATGCGACAGGCACCGAGGCGGACCAGCCGGCAGACGACGACACGTACTGAGCCGAGCGGCGGGGCCAGCCGCAAGGCGGGCCTCACGATCCGCGTCGATCTCGGTGCCTTTGGACAGCTCGGCCCGGGCAAGGTCGCCCTCATGGAGCTTATTTCGAAATACGGCTCGATCTCCGCTGCGGGCAAGGAGATGGGCATGTCCTACCGCCGCGCCTGGCTGCTGGTCGACGAGATCAACCAGATTTTTCGCGAGCCTTTGGTTGCCAAGCAGATGGGTGGCTCCGGTGGTGGAGGAGCGCGCCTGACCAAGCTAGGCCGCGACGTGGTGAGCCGCTATCGCGCGATCGAGGGGGCGGCCGCTGCCGCGTCTGCGGCTGATCTGAAGGCCTTGAAGGCGTCGCTGCCGGGCCGTCTGCCGTCCGACAAAGGCTGATAAGGCGCAACGCACCACAGCGTATCTCATTTTCCTCTGCGACCTTTTGTGACCCGATGCAGGGCCGGCCACAGGTGAAACGGTCCTGCTCGATTGCGCATTTTGCAATAGGGACACGCCTGCGCTATATACGCATAAATATAGCGTAGGGAGTCGGGTCGCAACAGGAGACGGAGCGATGTCACAGTATCCGGAGCTGAAGCTTTACATCGATGGTCGCTGGCGCGCCGGCAGCGCAGGTCAACCGGTGATCAACCCGGCCGACGAGAGCGTGCTCGGCACGTTGCCTCACGCCACCAAGGCCGATCTCGACGATGCGCTCGCGGCCGCGGAGAAGGGCTTCAAGGTCTGGTCGCGCACGTCGCCGGCCAAGCGCGCCGAAATCATCCTCAAGGCCGTTCAACTCATGCGCGAGCGCGTCGAGGAAATGGCCGTCGCCATGACGCTGGAGCAGGGGAAACCCATTGCGCAGTCCCGGCTCGAGATGATCCGCGGCTGTGAGATTATCGAATGGGATGCGCAGGAAGGTCGCCGCATCTACGGCCGCATCATCCCGAGCGAGCCCGGCATGCGCCATTCCGTGCTGCGCCAGCCGATCGGCATTGTTGCTGCTTTCTCGCCATGGAACTTCCCCATGAGCTCGCCCGCACGCAAGGTAGGCGGGGCCCTCTCTGCCGGGTGCTCCATCATTCTCAAGGCTTCGGAGGAAACCCCGGCCGGAGCCGTGCAACTCGTCAAGGCCTTTGCGGATGCCGGCCTGCCGGCAGGCGTGGTCAACCTGGTCTTCGGCAAGCCCCCGGATATCTCCGAGTACCTCATTCCCCAGCCATCGGTCCGGCTCGTGACGTTCACCGGATCGGTTCCGGTCGGCAAGAAGCTCTCGGCTTTGGCCGGTGCGCACATGAAGCCAGCCATCATGGAGCTAGGCGGGCATTCGCCCGTCATCGTCTGCGAGGGCGTGGATGCGGTTGCGACGGCGGCGACATCCGTGGTCGGCAAGTCGCGCAACGCCGGCCAGGTGTGCGTCTCGCCGACGCGGTTCTTCGTCGAGAATGCGATCTATGACCGTTTCACCGCGGCATTCACGGAGAAGGCTGCGGCGCTCAAAGTGGGCAACGGGCTCGACCCGGCAAACCAGATGGGGCCGCTTGCCAACGACCGGCGTCTTGCGGCGATGGAAGCACTCGTCGCTGACGCGAAGGCGAAGGGCGCCCGCGTCACCACAGGCGGCAACCGTATCGGCAACCTCGGCTACTATTTTCCCCTGACCGTGATCGCCGACGTGCCGGACGACGCGCGCGCCATGCGTGAGGAACCGTTCGGTCCGCTGGCACTCCTGAGCCCGGTCAAGAGCGTGGACGAGGCCATCGAGAAGGCCAATTCCGTGCCCTATGGACTCGCCGGCTATGCCTTCACCAACTCAGCAAAGAACGTCGAGAAGCTTTCCGAGAGTCTGGAGGTTGGGAACCTGTCCATCAATCACTTCGTCGCGTCCAGCGCCGAGACGCCGTTCGGCGGCGTCAAGGACAGCGGTTTTGGCCGTGAAGGCGGCATCGAAGGCCTGCAGTGCTACACGGTGGTCAAGAATGTTTCGCACCTGGCCGCATGACGTAGTGCGCCGCAAGGGCGGCGGGCACATATCAGGGCCGGCGGATCAGATATCTCTGGTATCGGCGTCCGCGCCGGGGCTCGATTGGATGGTGCCGCCAGCGCCTCGGTCCAGTGCGACGCTCTTTACGAGTGCGTGAACGAAGGCGCCTGTGGCCAGTCCCATGCGCTCGACCGAATAGCGGGTGAGGCGCGCGATCAGCGCGTCCCCTCCACAGTCGAGGCGCACGTCGACAATGCTTCCCTCGCCAGCGACCATTTCCACGATCACACCTGGGACGATGTTGAGCGCGCTCAAGTCCGCCGGCGCACTCCTGGCGAGCATGATGTCGCGCGCTCGCACGCGCAGCCTCAACTGCGTTCCGACCGAAGCGTCGAGCCGTGGTAGCTTCCACACGCCGGCCGGTGAGCGCAGCTCGGTCAAGCCGAAGCGCTCGTCGTGCCGCTCCACCACGGCCTCGATGACGGCGCCGGCGTCGGCCCTTCCGGTCAGCGGGAAAAGATCGATGCGCTGCATGATCTGCACAGTCGGGCCCACAGCCGCTACCTTGCCGTCGGACATGAGCACGATGGTCGAAGCCAGCCGCAGGACCTCCGTAATGGAGTGACTGACGTAGATGATGGGAACCCGACTCTGATCGCGCAGGCGCTCGATATAGGGGAGGATCTCGGCCTTGCGGGCCTCGTCGAGCGAGGCGAGCGGCTCGTCCATCAGCAGCAGCCGCGGGTTTGCGAGCAAGGCACGGCCGATGGCGACGCGCTGCTTCTCGCCGCCGGAGAGCCGGCCCGGCCGGCGCTCCAAGATGCTGCCGATGCCGAGCAAATCCACGACGCGGTCGAACTCGCCGCGGCTCCCGGTCTGGGACACGAACCAACGGCCGTAGAGCAGGTTTTGGCGCACGGTCAGGTGCGGGAAAAGCCTTCCCTCCTGGAACACGTAGCCGACCCTGCGCTTGTGCCGCGGCACGAATATGCCGCGCCCGGTATCGACCAAAACCGCGCCCTCGACTATCACCGAGCCGGCGTCAGGTCGGATCAGGCCTGCAATGACATTCGTCAGCGAGGTCTTCCCCGATCCCGACCTGCCGAACAGCGCAACAAGGCCGCTGCCGGTCTCGAACCGCGCGTCCAGCAGGAAGTCGCCGAGCCTGTGCTTGATGTCGACCGCAAGTGTCATTCGATGTCCAGGCGCCGGTTGACATAACGCGCCATCAGCTCGGAAGCGAGCAGCGCCAGCATCGAGATTGCAACCGACACGATCGTCAGCCGCATTGCGCCCACGTCTCCCCCCGGCACTTGCGTAAATGTATAGATGGCCGAAGGCAGCGTCTGGGTCTCGCCTGGAATGTTGGAGACGAACGTGATGGTGGCACCAAACTCACCCATGGCCTTGGCGAAGCACAGGATCATACCGGCGATGATGCCCGGCACCATCAGCGGCAGCGTGATGGTCAGGAACACCCAGGCGCGATTGGCGCCGAGCGTGCCGGCGGCCTCCTCGAGCCTGGTGTCGACCGCTTCGATCGAAAGGCGGATGGCGCGCACAAGCAGTGGAAAGCCCATGACGCCGCAAGCGAGTGCGGCGCCAGTCCAGCGAAACGAGAAGACGATGCCGAAATGCTCAGCGAGAAAGGCGCCGATCGGCCCACGCCGGCCGAACAGGATCAGCAAGAGGTAGCCCGTTACGACCGGAGGCAGGATCAGGGGGAGCAGTACGATGCCATTCAGCAGGGAATGGCCCCAGAACCGGCCGCGCGCCAGCGCCAGAGCGACCGCGATGCCGAACGGCAGACCGACCAGCGTGGCCACCAGCGCCACGCGAAGGCTCAGCCGCACGGCGGTCCATTCTTCGGCACTGAGGGTCATCCAGTCCATTGACCGACACCCTCAGCCATCATCGGCTCGCCACTTGAGTTTGTCAGGAGTGGCCCGGCCCGATCACCGTAAAGCCCTGCGCCTCGAACAGCGGCTTGGCAGCCGCAGAGTTGATATAGGCGAGGAACGCAGCGGCGTCGGGATTGCTTGCGGTCGCTGTCAGGGCAATCGGATAGATGATCGGCGGATGTGTGTCCCGCGGGAATGTGCCGATGATCTTGACGTTCGGGTCTGCGGCGGCGTCCGTCTGATAGACGATCCCTGCCGGCGCCTCGCCTCGCGACACGAGCAGGAGGGCGGCGCGCACATTCTCAGCCTGTGCGACTTTGCTCGATACACTCGCCCAGACGCCCAGTTTCTCGAGTGCGGCTTTGGCATACTTGCCGGCAGGCACGGACTCGACATTGGCCATCGAGAGGCGCCCGTCGCCCAGAACTTTTGCTAGATCGAAGCCCGCCTTGATATCGACCGGTTGCGCCTTGTCCTTGGCGGCAATGAGCACGATGCGGTTGCCGAGCAGGTTGGAGCGGGTCTCCGGCTTGATCAGGTTTTTCTGCGCTACATAGTCCATCCAGTCGAGGTCGGCGGAGATGAATATCTGCGCCGGCGCGCCCTGCTCGATCTGCTTGGCGAGCGCCGAGCTTGCCGCGTAGGAGATGACAGCCTCCTTGCCCGTCTCCTTCTGCCACTGCGCATTGATGGCATCGAGCGCGTTCTTGAGGCTGGCGGCGGCGAAGACGACAACGTCGTTGCCCTGCGCCTTGACGGGCGCCTGGGGTGACCCGCTGGCGAGCAGCACGGCTGCCAGGGCAACGCTCCGAAGGAGCCACTTGCGTCGGGAGAGCACCATGTTCGTTCCCTCTACTTGTGCGTGCGTTGAACAGGATGAGGCGGGCACACCAGACCATATGCCTCGCTATATTCCAACAAATATCTTGCCAGATCGCCGCTGTCACCGGCAATACACGGGGAAGGGCGGATCCGCCACCGGATCCGCCCGCATGTCGCTGATTTTTCTTCGGAGGCGTCGGCGGAAGTATCGTCCGTTGCCTGTCGTGCGACCTATGCTAGCTAAGGGCAGGGGAGGCCGGCAGGCGCCCGGCGCCCAGGCCGAATTCGGAGATTTGCGATGCGGTTATCGGACTTCAAGGCGCTGACGTTCGATTGCTACGGGACGTTGATCGATTGGGAGAGCGGGATGGTCAACGCGCTGGTACCGCTGACCTCGAAAGTCAAGCGGTCGCTCCAGCGCAACGACATCCTCGAAGCGCACGCGCGCCACGAGGCCATGCAGCAGCGCTATACTCCGGCCAAGCGCTACAGTGATCTACTCGCGGTGGTCTACAAGCGGCTCGCCGACGAGTGGGGTGTGTCTGTCACCTGGGACGAATGCGCCGCCTACGGCCGATCAATCCCGGACTGGCCGGCCTTCCCAGACTCCGCAGCCGCTCTGCAGTACCTCAAGCAGCACTACAAGCTCGTCATTCTATCGAACGTGGACAACGCGTCGTTTGCCGCCAGCAACAAGCGGCTTCAGGTATCCTTCGATGCGATCTACACGGCGGAGGATATCGGCTCATACAAGCCATCGCCGCGCAATTTCGAGTACATGATCGAGAACATCTCGTGCCTCGGCATCAAAAAGGGCGAGATCCTGCACACGGCGGAAAGCCTGTTTCATGACCACGCGCCCGCCAACACCTTCGGCCTGCACTCGGCCTGGATCTACCGCCGCCACGCCGACCAGGGGTTCGGCGCAACCATGAATCCGGGCACGATGCCGAGGTACGATTTCCGGTTCAACAGCATGGCCGACATGGTCAAGGCGCATCAGGGCGAGCTCGCGGCAGCGCCATGATTTCCTCGACCTCGCGTCGATAGACGCTCAACAGCACGATCAGGATGCGTTCGGTCGCGCTGCAAGCGATCAGGCGCCTTTGCCCTTCTGAGCCTTCACGTCGGCGAACACATGCTTGGCGACCAGCATCGCCTCGCGAATGAGCGGAACGCCGACGTAGCCGGACAGGTGCAGCAGAACTTCGACCAGCTCATCCTCGGTCCAACCCTCCTTGAGCGCGAACCGCAGATGGATATCGAGCTCCGGATGGCAGCCGGTCGCCGCATCGGCAACGACGCAGATCAGCGAGCGGGTCTTGAAGTCGAGACCCGGTCGCGCCCAAAGAGCTCCGAACACGGTCTCGGTTGCGACGTCGATGAACTTCTTCATCACCGGGTCGCTTTCATACTCACGCTTATTGCGCTCGAAGTCAGCATCGCCCCTGAGCTTGCGCCGGATGGCCTCGCCTTTCTTGTAAAGCTCGCTTTGCGTCACTTTGGGTTTCCTTCCTCTCGCACACGATCGGGGCCGGCCGCGCTGAGCCGTCGTGCGTTTTGTCGTTTATTCGGCGGCGCGGACCTGTATCTCGGGGGCTGCGGGAACCGGCGCTCTCTCGACGAGTGGCACGACTTCCTGAGCGAAGCGCCGCATCATGCGATGCCTCGCCTCGCGCGGTACGCCCGCAGTCGCATTGGAGACGATGAAATAGTCGAAGCCAATGCCTCTGAGGTTCGCGATGCGTCGTGCGACCGTCTCGGGCGAGCCGATCAGGTTGCGGTCCAGGATCGGATCCATTTTCTCCGGATCGGCCATCTGCTTCATGTTGCCGAAGATCTTTGCGAACTGCTGATAGCCCGCGATGTCGGCCCACGGCGTCGTGTCGACGGCGTAGTGTTCCGCCTGCAGCTTGTAGAAGCGCGACAGATGATGTCGCGCCTCGGCGCGCGCCGCAGCATCGGTGTCGCCGATGAAGCATTTGGAGCTGAGGGGCAGGGTCACGTCTGACACGTGTCCGCATGCGAGGCTCTTGGCACGCCACTTGGTGAGAATCTTCGCCAGGATATGGTCGGGGAACTGGGACAGCGACAGCGGCGGCAGGCCGAGCTCGCCCATGATCTCCGCACTTTCCGGGCTGCCGATGGCGCCGTAGAAGCTCGGTTTGCGCTCGGTCAGGACAGGCCTGATCTTGATTGGTCGATCGAGCTTCAGGTAACGGCCCTGATAGGTGAAGGGCTCGCCCTTCATCGCCAGCTGCGTCACCTCCCAGCACTCGCGGAACCGATCGCGTGCTTCCGGCATGGCCACACGCATCGCGTCGTACTCGAGTTTGGCAGTGCCGCGCCCCATGCCTATGTGCAGCCCGCCGCTGGTCAGCGTTTGCAACATCGCCACATCCTCGGCGAACCGCACCGGGTCGTACCACGGCAGCACCATCACCGCAGTGCCAAGCCCGAGGCCCGGGCACGCTGCTGCGATATGGGACAGGAACATCAGGGGGTTCGGCGTCGGATAGTAGTCCGAGAAGTGATGCTCGACGAGCCAGACGGCATCGAACCCGAGCTCTTGCGCCAGCCGCGCATCGATCAGCGCCTCGCGATACATTTGATGGTCTGTGGCGCCATCCGCGTCGACGGCGCCGAGCTGGACAGCAAAGCGTGCCGCTTTGGGCATGTGCTCCCCCGGGTGGGCAGATGAGGCAAACAGGCTAGCTTACCCGAGCGGCGACTGTCACCTGCGCCAGTGGTGAGGAAGGCGCGGGCGGTGTCGTGTCCCGCCGCACGCTTTGCAGGAGACGGGCCTTCCGTCTCAGCCGGCCTTTCTGGTCAAGTGTTTGAACATATGGCCTGCGTGCTTCATCATCCATCTCGGCCTTGAACTTGAACTTGTCCTTCAGGGCGATGGCGCGCGCTGCCGCCGGTCTGGCGCTGATCTCGTCGACCAGCCGCTTGAGGTTCGGCAACTTGCTCCAGGCATTTTCGCCCAGGATGAACGGAGCCAAACGCGCTCAGCCCCACGCCGCCATATCGGCGACGGTGTAGGTATCGCCGACCACATAGCGCTGCTTGGCGAGGCGCGCGTCGAGGATGGAATAATGACGCTCGACCTCGTACTGATAGCGGTTATTGGCGTAGGGCACCGGCTCCGGCGCAAAGTGCCTGAAGTGGACGGCCTGTCCGGAGAAGGGGCCGACGCCACTGGCGACGAACATTAGCCACGACAGGAACTCGCCACGTGCGGCGGGCGTATTCCTTGGCAGAAACTTGCCGGTTCTCTCCGTGAGATAGAGCAGGATCGCGTTGCTGTCGAACACGGTCACGTCGCCGTCGACGATGGCGGGCACCTTGGCGTTCGGATTGATGGTTTGGAACGCTGCTTCGAACCGCTTCCCTTTTCGAGTTTCGATGGGGATCGCCTCGTAGGGCAATCCGGCTTCCTCCAGGAACAAGGCGACCTTTGTCGGGTTCGGAGAGCCGTTGAATTTTCAGCAGAGAAGCGTTTCCTAGCGGCGTTGGAACGCTCGTTCGAGGACGGCGAGCCTAGCCGATGGGGCGCGTAGCGCATACCTCTTTGGCGCTTGGGCTGCCGCCCGTCGCCGGCCGGCGTCAGCGGGACCTAGGCGGGATGCAGCCCGCTGGGCTAGCATGCGTCGAGCAGGGGCGCAGGTGCGAGGGAAGCGATGCCAAGCTTTACGACCAGCGACGGCGTGCGGTTGGACTATGTCGTCGACGACTTCACCGACCCCTGGCGCACGGCGCCCGTGCTCGTGCTTCTGCATTCGGCGATGGGCTGCAAGGATCGCTTCTTCTCCTGGATTCCAGCGCTGGCGCGCGACTTCCGCGTGCTGCGTCTCGACCTCAGAGGTCATGGGCGATCGCAAGTGCCCGGTGAGAGCACCGAGCTCAGCATCGATCGGCTGAAGCGCGACGTTCTCGAATTTCTCGACGTAGCAGGCGTGTCGCAGGCGCACTTCGCAGGCGCGTCGGCCGGCGGCTATCTCGCGATGCGGCTCGCCATGGATCACCCGGAAAGGGTCCGCAGCCTCGGCCTCTACGGCTCGACACCGGGATTCAAGGGCGGGCAGGCGCCCAAATGGCTGCCGCAAATCCGGGCCAAGGGATTCCGGGCGTTCCTCGCAGAGACCATCAGCGACCGCTTTCCTATCGGCCAGTGCGATCCGCGGCTGGTGGAGTGGTTCCTCGATCAGGCCGGCAGCAACGACGTTCCGTTCGTGACCCGTTTCATTGCGCTGATGGATCAGCAGGATTGGTCGAGCGAGCTCGGCAAGATCACGTGTCCGACGCTGCTCGTCATTCCGGGTGCCGGCAAGATCGGGGACTACGCCGGGTTCGATCGTATGCGGGCGTCGATTCCGGACATAGAGGTGAAAACCTACGAGGGCGCGCCGCACAACGTATGGGACTTCATGGCCGAGCGCTGCGTCGCCGATCTCAAAGACTTTATCGAGCGCCGCTTCGGCAAGAGCCGCCCGGGGGATGCGTGACGCCATGGCGCGCGAGATGTCAGAGTTTCGAACGAGCGACGGCATCGCACTCCGCTATGTCGTCGACGACTTCACGCGGCCCTGGGCCGATGCCCAGACCCTCATCCTGCTGCATGCGGCGATGGGGACGCACGAGCGGCTCTACGCATGGGTGCCGCACCTGGCAGGGTCCTACCGCGTCGTGCGCTGGGACATGCGGGGCCACGGCGCGTCCGACAAGCCGGGCCCAGACGGGCTTTCGATAGAGCGGCTGTCGCGCGATGTCATCGAGCTCATGGACCATCTCGGCGTTGCGGCGGCGCACGTCGCAGGCTCGTCGGCCGGCGGCATCATCGCCATGCATGCCGCAATCGCGTATCCGAGCAGGGTGAGCACGCTGGCAGCGTATGCGGCTATCCCGGGATTGAGGTCATCCGTGGGGCACACCGATTACGAGGATTGGCAGCGTGGATTGGTCGAGGAAGGCGTGCGGTCCTTCCTCAAGCGCACGATCCGGCAGCGGTTCGATGTCGAGCGAGTGGAGCCTGAATTCATCGAGTGGTTCCTGGACGTGGCCGCTCGGAACGATCCAAGGTTCCTGGCGCGCTACGTGCGTATGATGACCGGCGTCGATTTCACGGACCGGATCGGCGAGATTCGCTGTCCGTCCTTGTTCGTCGTCCCTGGAGGCGATCCGAACCAGTCGCCGGAGCACTACGGTGTCCTCCGCTCGGTGCCGGATCATGAAATGATCGTCTACGAAGGATTGCCGCACAACATCACGGATGCGGTTCCCGATCGCTGCGCACGGGACCTTGCTGCATTCCTCAGGCGGCGCGGAGGTGAGGCGCAGCGCTGAAGAAATCGCTCACACGAGAGCTGACGGAGGGTGACGTGACCGCAACCAAGATGACGAGGCGCATGCTTGTCGGCTCAGCAGCGGCCACCGGCCTTGCTGCGATGCTTCCGGAGGCCTTCGCTCAGGCTCCGGCGTTCCCCTCCAAGCCGATACGGCTCATCGTTCCGCGGGCGCCGGGCGGCGGCACCGACATCCTGTCCCGCCTTCTCTCGCCGGTTCTCCACAAGGAGCTCGGTCAGCCCATCGTGGTGGAGAACAAGCCCGATGCCTCGGCCGTGATCGGCGCGGAGCTCGTCAAGCGGGCCGAGCCGGACGGTCACACCGTTCTCGTTGCCGACAACGCCCTGTATCAGAATCCCGCGATCATCGACGATCTGCCGTACGACACGCTGGCGGACTTCGCCGCGGTCACCATGCTCGCGCAGTCGCCGGTGATCCTCGTCGCGCATCCATCACTGCCGGCAAAGAACGTGAAGGAGCTGATCGCGTATGCCAAGGCCAATCCCCAGGACGTCAATTTTGCGTCCGGAGGCATCGGGTCGTCGACGCATTTCGCGGGTGTGATGTTCAATCTCAAGGCCGGGACCGAGATGCTGCACGTGCCGTTCAAGTCATCCGGTCAGGCCATGACGTCGCTTCTCGGCGGCCATGTGAAGATGCAGTTCGGCGGCATCAGCTCGGCACGCGTGCACGTCGAGGAAGGCAAGCTGCGGGCAATCGCCGTGACCGGCACCAAGCGCGACCCGTCGATGCCGAACGTGCCGACCTTTGCCGAGGAGGGCGTGAGCGGCGTCGACGTGACGAGCGTGTGGGGTGTCCATACGCCGGCCAAGACGCCGATGGCGGTTCGCCAGCGGCTTCGCGAGGCCTTCGTTGCCGCCATGAAGGACCCGGCAACCGCGCAGAAGCTGGCCGAGCTCGGCTTCCAGGTCATCGGCAACACGCCCGAGGAGCACCAGAAGCAGACAGCCGAGCTCGTGTCCCTGTGGCTGGACGTCGGGAAGCGGGTCAATCTGCGGCAATAGCCTCGTCTTCGAGACGAGTTTCACGAGTTTGTCACAAAACCCGCGATCCAGCGACTGCCGGACACGCGGACTATTTGACCGGCGGTGCCGGAGTTTCTAGAAAGCGCTGGCCGAGCGAGCCACGCCTAGCGCGCCGACGCTCCTTTCCGCCTCGCGCGGTCGGCCGGAAAGCCTCGTCAGTGGAGGATTGAAGGTGGACAACGTCCTGATTATCGGCGCTGGTGCCGCAGGTTCCGTCGTGGCGAAGAAATGCGCGATGAACCGCGATGTCTTCAAGTCCATTCACCTTGCATCGCGGCGGCTGGAGAGCTGCCAGAAGGTGGCGGCCGCCACCGTCAGCCCGATCGACATCTCCCAGGTCGACGCCGACAACGTGGCGGAGACGGTTGCGCTGATCAAGCGGGTGAAGCCCGACCTGGTCATCAACATGGCGCTGCCCTACCAGGACCTGCCGATCATGGATGCGTGCCTGGAGACCGGCGTTAATTACATGGACACGGCCAACTACGAGCCGCGGGACGAGGCCAAGTTCAGCTATAGCTGGCAGTGGCCCTATCAGGACCGGTACCGCAGCAAGGGCATCATGGGCGTGCTCGGCTGCGGCTTCGATCCTGGTGTGTCCAACATCTTCTGTGCCTACGCGCAGGAGTTCCTGTTCGACGAAATCCACACCATCGACATCGTCGACTGCAATGACGGAAGCCACGGCAAGGCGTTCGCCACCAACTTCAACCCGGAGATCAACCTGCGCGAGGTCACGCAGCGCGGCAAGTACTGGAAGGACGGCAAGTGGATCGAGATCGACCCGCTTTCGATCTCGTGCATGGTCGACTATCCCGAGGTTGGCCCCCGTAAGTCCTATCTGATCTATCACGAGGAGGAGGAGAGCCTCGTCAAGAACATCCGCGGTTTGAAACAGATCCGGTTCTGGATGACCTTCTCCGACAATTACATCAAGCACCTCGAGGTGCTGCAGAACGTGGGTATGACCCGCATTGACCCCGTCATGTACAAGGGCACCCCGGTCATTCCCATTGAGTTCCTGAAGGAGCTGCTGCCGCCGCCGCAGTCGCTTGGCGAGAACTACACCGGCAAGACGTCGATCGGCTGCATCATCCGGGGCACCAAGGGCGGCAAGGACAAGGCCGTCTTCATCTACAACGTCTGCGATCACGCCGCGTGCTACCGGGAGGTCGGCGCCCAGGCGGTGTCGTACACCACCGGTGTTCCGCCCGTCGTCGGCGCCATGATGATGTTCAAGGGCGCCTGGAGCGGTAAGGGCGTCTACAACGTCGAGCAGCTTCCCTCAAAGCCGTTTCTGGACGAGCTCGGCAAGCAGGGTCTGCCCTGGCATGTGAAGGAAATCAGTACGGGCGAGCAGGCGGAGCTGTTCGCGGTCAAGACTTGACTGAGCCGCGCTCTGCGTGCTGTCCGTGCCCCTTTCCGTGGGGCAGGCGGGATGCCATATAACGGCCGCTCATGCGCCGGCCTGCGGCGCCTCAGAGGACCAAGCGCCGATGCTTCCCGCTCTTCCTTCGGATATCCGCACGCCTGCCTATGTGCTGGATATGGCGCGCCT
>JBLNBZ010000106.1:0-38324 GCA_050260355.1 Bacteroidota bacterium
CAGCCCGAGCGAGCCGAAGCCCTGCGCGACCGTGTCGGACTGCACGTCGCCGTCATAGTTCTTGCAGGCCCACACGTAGCCGCCGGACCACTTCAGCGCCGATGCCACCATGTCGTCGATCAGGCGGTGCTCGTAGGTGATCTTGGCGGCTTCGAACTGCGCCTTGAACTCCTTGTCGTAGATCTCCTGGAACAGCTCCATGAAGCGACCGTCGTATTGCTTCAGGATCGTGTTCTTGGTCGACAGGTAGACGGGATACTTGCGGGAGAGGCCATAGTTGAACGAGGCGCGCGCGAACTCGCGGATCGAATCGTCGAGATTGTACATGGCCATGGTGACGCCGCCGCCCGGCGCCTTGAACACCTCGCGCTCGATGACCTTGCCGTCCTCGCCGACGAACTTGATGGTGATGGTGCCCTTGCTCGGGAACTTGAAGTCGGTGGCGCGGTACTGGTCGCCGTAGGCATGGCGCCCGATGATGATGGGCTTGGTCCAGCCCGGCACGAGGCGGGGCACGTTCTTGCAGATGATCGGCTCGCGGAAGATGACGCCGCCCAGGATGTTGCGGATGGTGCCGTTGGGCGAGCGCCACATCTCCTTCAGGTTGAACTCTTTGACCCGGCCCTCGTCCGGCGTGATGGTGGCGCACTTGACGCCTACGCCGTGCTTCTTGATGGCGTTGGCAGCGTCGATCGTCACCTGGTCGTTGGTCTTGTCGCGATGCTCGACGCCGAGGTCGTAATACTCAAGTTTCAGATCGAGGTACGGGTGGATCAGCTTGTCCTTGATCAGCTTCCAGATGATGCGTGTCATCTCATCGCCGTCCAGCTCCACGACGGTGCCGGTAACCTTGATCTTCTGCATGAAAACTGCCTCGCGCCAGTCAACGGTCAGGTGTCGCGGCGCAACATAGCGGCGGCGATGGGCCAAGGGAAGCGTACTGAACCGCGCATCAGGGCCTCGCTCGGCGATTGCCGCTGGGGAGCGGGACGTTTAAGTGGGACGGCAGGACCCACCCATCAGGCGCCGCCGTGCTCGTCGAGATCGTGGAACAGGACGGGGAGAAGGTGCCTCGGCTCGCGGGAAGCGCGGTAGCCGTGGCCGGGGTCGTTCATGCCTGCCACGAGGCCACGATCGATCAGGGGCTGGCTCAGCTCGCTGTCCCCGGCCTCGACCGCAGCAGCCTCGAGCCGGTGCTGACCTACTGCGCGGAGCTAAGGTGCGAGCAGGACGGTGCGGTGTGCCCGGGCTGCAGCCGGCAAACCCGGCTGCAAGGCATAGACAGCCTCGACGCCTTTGCCGCGCAGCATCGCGAGATCATCGTCGGGAGCGGAGCGGTGCGCCTGTCCGGACCAGGCGATCGGACGCTGGCGACGCCGTCGCTCGACGTGCTGGCGAAAAGCTGGAGCGGGGAGGATTACTGGTTCTGGGCCCGACGCGTGCTGCGCAAGCTCAGGCACGGCATCCGCAGGGCGCACATCCAGGGTGCGCCGGTTGCGGCTCTCGGCGAGACGCCGGCGGTCATTCTGGTTGAGCCGCAGCTCGCCGAGAACATCGGCATGGTGGCCCGGGCGTGTGCCAACTTCGGCCTGGACGAGCTGCGGCTGGTGGCGCCGCGCGACGGCTGGCCGAACGAGAAGGCACGGATCGCGGCGTCGGGCGCCAACTACGTCATCGACGACGCGCGCGCTTTCCCCGCGCTCAGCGAGGCCCTGGGCGACCTGCACTGGGTTGCCGCCACGACGGCGCGCCAGCGCGATCTGCGCAAGCCGGTGCTGACGCCGGAGCAGGCCGTGGCGGAGATGCGGGCGCGCATCGAGGCCGGCCAGCGTTGCGGCATCCTGTTCGGGCGCGAGCGAAACGGGCTCGAGACCGACGAGATCGCCGGCACCGACGCCATGGTCATGATCCCCGTGAACTCGCGCTTTGCGTCGCTGAACCTCGCCCAATCGGTGTTGCTCTTGGGTTACGAGTGGATGAAAACCTCGGATAGGGCCACGCTCGGCCGGGTCACGACCTACGAGGCGCCGCTGGCGCCAGGGCTCTACCTCGGCGCCACCCAGCCGGCCACCAAGGAGGAGCTGGAGGGGTTCTTTCTGCATATCGAGGGCGAGCTGGACCGGCTCGGCTATTTCAACCCGCCGCACAAGCGCCAAACCATGGTGCGCAACCTGCGCTCGATGTTCGCGCGCATGCAGGCGACCGAGCAGGAGGTACGGACGCTGCGAGGGATTGTCGCAGCACTCGCCGTGGGGAAGGGGCGAGGGAGGAAGTCGCCATAAGTTCGCCCTTTTTGGAGCCGAGCCATGCCAGTCCAGGGGAAGAGAATCGGGGCGTGCCCGGCGGCGGTGGACGCGCGGGCTGACGTTCGGGTGGCGGAGGGGCATGTCCGCTTTAGGCGGACACGCGTGTGGGGGCTGTTGTCATGAGGAGCAAGCCGGTGAAGGCTCGTGCGGCGCTGTTGGGTGCGTGTGCAATCGTTTGCGGCATGGCGACGAGTGCCATGGCGCAGGGGCAGCCCGCCGGCGGACTGAGCGACAAGTCGGTCGCCACGATTATGCATTACGCATGGCAGATTCTGCCGACCAAGTTCACGGCGCCGAGCGGCAAGGTGATCGAGGTCGACAAGAAGAACAAGCCGGAGCAGGCCCAGATCCCCGTTGAAACGGCGCGAGAGGTCATTCGTGTCGCCTACAACTCGGCGCAGGCGCAGGTGTGCGAGATGTGGGAGGAGCAGGCCGCCAATTTCGACGCGCTCATGCGCCGCGAGGCCGCGAAGAAGAAGTGGACCGATCAGCAGATGCTCTACATCACGACGCTGCATCGGATGACGATCCACGCCGTGGCCGGCAAGATCCGCGTGGTCGAGAAGGACGGCGAACTGCACGTCTATCTGGAGCCGATCGAGCCCGGAAAGGATGCCTGCCCCGATGAGAAGCGGAAGAAGGTCGCCGAGGCGATCGCGGCCTATGTGAAGCTCGACGGCGGGGGACAGACGGCGACCGGGTCCGTGCCGGCCAAGGCTTCACCCGTATCCGTGCCCGCCAAGGACCAGAAGAAGAAGTAAGACGGTTGCCCTGGGCCGGCTTTCCTGCTTGACGCTGGCCTCCCGCTCCCCTTAGAAGCACGCGCGGGCTATCGGCCCGTTCTGCGCCCCTGCGGCATCCCACGAACCGGGTGCCTGTCGGCCCATCCAAGCGGGATGGGCAGAGGAAGGAGCGCTCAAACGATCCGTGCATAGCAAAAGACGGAAAGCAGGCACATGACCAAGCGCATACGCGCCAAGCACAAGATCGATCGCCGGCTCGGAGAGAACATCTGGGGGCGTTCGAAGAGTCCCATCAACCGCCGCAACTCGCGCCCTGGCCAGCACGGCGAGCGCCGGGCCGGCAAGCTGTCCGACTATGGCCAACAGCTGCGCGCCAAGCAGAAGCTGAAGGGCTACTACGGCAGCATCACCGAGCGGCAGTTCAACCGCATCTACAAGGAGGCGGCCCGCCTCAAGGGCTCGACCTCGGAGCATTTGATCGGGCTCTTGGAGCGCAGGCTCGATGCGGTCGTCTATCGCGCCAAGTTCGTGCCGACGGTGTTCGCGGCGCGGCAGTTCGTGAGCCATGGCCACGTCACGGTCAATGGGCGCAAGGTCACGATCCCGAGCTATCGCTGCAAGGTCGGCGACGTCGTCGAGGTGAAGGAGAGCTCGCGCCAGCTTGCTTTGGTGCTCGAAGGCATCAAGAGCCCCGAGCGCGACGTGCCGGACTACATCGAGGCCGACCACAACAAGATGTCGGCGAAGCTCGCGCGCGTTCCGGCGCTTTCCGATGTGCCCTACCAGGTGCACATGGAGCCGCAGCTCGTGGTCGAGTTCTACTCGCGCTAGCTTTGAGCGACTTGCGATCGCTCCGGATGCACCGCCTCACCCCCTCCCACTGGGAGGACGTGGGGTGTGGGCAGTCGGATGGCCTCTCGAGCGGGACAGGGTGTCCCGCTCAGCTCGCCTTGCGCATTCTGGAGGCAAGCACAGCCACCTCGCCGGCCGGAGCCTGATCGCGCGCACGCACCGGCGGTGTGTTGGCCCATCCGTAAGCAAACATCGTCATCAGCGCCGAGGCGGCAAAGCAGTACACGCCCGGCAGCACGCGCGCTTCCGTGTAGCCCGACGAGTTCATGTAGAAGATCATCAGCGCCAGCACCATGACATCGGTCATGGAGTAGCGGCCCAGCCACTCCATCGTCGAGATCGATTTGCGGCGGAAGTCTGCAGGCACGTTGGGCGACAGACACAACGTGAGCAGATAAAGCAGCTTCAGGAACGGGAAGAGCACCGAGAACACACAGATGACCGCGCACAGGAACCATTCCTGGCTGTGGTACAGCGCCCAGATGATGGTGGCGATCGAGTGCTCGTTGGTCCACACGTAGACGGTGGTGAAGCGGATCGACGGCAGGATCACGCCGAGGGCGAAGCAGATCGCGGCCGACAGAATGAAAAGCGCAAGCAGGAAGTTGCGCCAGGCCGACTGGCCGAAGCCATCGGAGCTTTCCTGATCGAGCTGTAGGCTCGAATCCTGCAGGGTGCCGAGCGAGAAGATGTTGAGCCAGGCGTAGGCCAGGATCATGAACACGACCGCGCTGGTGAAGAAGTAGACGCCCGACAGGCTGCGCGCGTCGTACATACCCTGGCTCTTGATGAAGAAGATCATCAACGCCAGCACGAGGACATCGTGCATCGACCACTTGCCGAGCCACTCGATCGCCTTGAGGTGGCGATACTGGCGCTGCAGCACGTCTGGCGGCATGGTCGTGAGGATCACGAGGTAACAGATCTTGAAGACCGGCAGCACGATCGAAAACACGAACACAAGGCTGCCGAGGAAGATCTGATTGCGCGCGACCAGCGTGTAAACGGTCGAGATCAGCGAGTACTCGGTGGAGAAGAAGTAGAACCGCGTCAGCTTGATGCTGGGCAGGCTGATGCCGAGCGCCAGCGAGATGCTGGCGCCGATGATGGCGACGCTCAGAAGGAACCTGCGTCCGCCGAGAGTCATTCACCGCACCTCGCGACGTGAGCCGAGGTCAGTCGTGTTCATGCAAAAACCGCCGTCCGGCGGATTAAGCCGAACGGCGGCGGCAAAACAATGGTGACTGGATGCGTCTTGAAGGCAGGGGCGTTCAGGCGATGGCCTTGGACGGCGTGTGCTTGATGCCCTTGTCGGCGAACAGCTCCTGCAGCTCGCCCTGCTGGAACATCTCGCGCACGATATCGCACCCGCCGACGAACTCGCCTTTTACGTAGAGCTGCGGGATTGTGGGCCACTGCGTGAAGCTCTTGATGCCCTCGCGGATGCTCATGTCCTCGAGCACGTTGATGTCCTTGTAGTCGACGCCGAGGTACTGGAGGATCTGAACGAGCTGCCCGGAGAAGCCGCATTGCGGCATGCTCTTGGTGCCTTTCATGAAAAGCACCACGTCGTTGGCCGCGATCTGCTTGCGGATCCAGTCGTGGACTGCCTGCTCGCTCATCGGGTGAGCCTTTCCTGGTGTTTGGGGCGGTGTCTGGCCGCCGGACGGTGACCTGAAAGATGTGGTTGAAGGTCGCGGCGAAGTCAATCTTTGGGTGGCGCAGTCGTGAGCGCAAGTGCGTGAAGGACATCCCCCATGCGGCCCTCGAGAGCATCGTAGATCATCTTGTGCTGCTGCACCCTGGTCTTGCCCTTGAACTCGCGGGTCACGACGTGGGCGGCGAAGTGGTCGCCGTCACCGGCAAGATCCTTGATGGTGATCTCGGCATCGGGAAAGCGGGCCTTGATCAGCCGCTCAATCTCTTTGTCATCCATGGGCATCGGAGGGGGACCTGCTAGCAAGAGTCATCGGTTGCGCGGGGGCGCCGCAGCTACTCCGGAGGCTCCAGCCGGCGCGCGGTCCGGTCAAGCCCATCCTTCATGCGGCCGATCTTTAGATTCTGGCCGGCCCCTGCCCGGGTGCAGCGAAGACGCTCCGGCACGAGGCAAATCGCATTTTTGACCATGCGGCGTATATAGCACGAAACGCGAACTCGGGGAAGGCGGCGGCCGCAGCAACCTCCGGTTTCGAGTGCTACTGCAACTTGCTCATGTACCCCGGCAGCCAGCTCTCGTGTGCCGCCCGCAGATCGGCCAGCGTGAGCATGGGCTCGCCCTTGAGCGTCAGGGCGTCGCCGCCGGCACGCCCAATAATGCGCGCGGGAAGGGCCAGCAGGCGCGCGCGCTCCACGATCTCCTCCGCCAACGAAGGCTCCGCCGCCACAACGTAGCGCCCCTGGTCCTCGCCGAACCAGATGGCGTGAGCGGGCAACTTGCCCTCGTAGGGAAACAGCTCGACGCCGATGCCGCCGGCAAGTGCCATCTCGGCGACTGCGACGAGCAGCCCCCCGTCGCTGATGTCGTGCACCGTGCCGGTCTTGCCCTCGCGGATCAGCGAGCGCACCAGATTGCCGGCCTTGATCTCGTCGGCGAGATCGACGGGCGGCGGCGCACCCTCGAGCTTGCCGACCACGATCTGCTGGTAGAGCGACTGGCCGAGGTGCCCTTGCTCGCGGCCGATCTCGATCAGCAGATCGCCCTCGCGCTTCAGACCGATCGTTGCGGTGCGCGCGATATCGGGCACGAGGCCGACGCCGCCGATCGCCGGCGTGGGTGGGATGCCCTTGCCGTTGGTCTCGTTGTAGAGTGAGACGTTGCCTGACACGACCGGATACTTGAGCGCCTCGCACGCCTCGCGCATGCCCGCAATCGAGCCGACGAACTGGCCCATGATCTCGGGCCGCTCGGGATTGCCGAAGTTCATGTTGTCGGTAATGGCCAGCGGATCGGCACCGACTGCGGTGAGATTGCGCCACGTCTCCACCACCGCCTGCTTGGTGCCCATGACCGGATCGGCCAGCACATAGCGGGGGGTGACATCGCAGGTGGCGGCAATGGCCTTCCTCGTGCCGTGCACGCGCACCACGGCTGCGTCGCCGCCCGGGCGCTGGATGGTGTCGCCCATGACGGTGTGATCGTACTGCTCCCAGATCCAGCGGCGCGAGCACAGGTGCGGCGAGTCCAGCATGGTCTTGAGCGTGCCGAGGATGGCGTTGGGGGCTGGCACCCACTCCGGCAGAATGGTCTTGGGCGGCGTCGTAGCGACCCAAGGCCGCTCGTAAAGCGGGGCGGAGTTGGCGAGCTTGTCGACCGGCAGGTCCGCCTCGATCTGGCCCTTGTGCCTGACGATCAGCCGACCGGTGTCGGTGGTCTTGCCGATGACCGCGAAGTCGAGGCCCCACTTGCGGAAGATCGCCTCGGCTTGCGCCTCCGCTCCAGGCTTCAAGATCATCAGCATGCGCTCCTGGCTCTCCGAGAGCATCATCTCGTAGGCCGTCATGCCGGTCTCGCGCTGGGGCACGTGGTCGAGATCGAGGTCGATGCCGACGCCGCCCTTGTCCGCCATCTCCGACGTCGAGGAGGTAAGGCCCGCCGCACCCATGTCCTGGATGGCGATGATGGCATCAAAAGCCATGAGCTCGAGGCAGGCCTCGATCAGCAGCTTTTCCGTGAAGGGATCGCCGACTTGCACGGTCGGCCGCTTCTCGTCCGAGTTCTCGTCGAACTCGGCCGAGGCCATGGTGGCGCCGTGGATGCCGTCGCGCCCCGTCTTGGAGCCGACGTAGACGACCGGCAAGCCTACGCCTTTGGCGGCCGAGTAGAAGATCTTGTCCTTCTTGGCGAGGCCGACGCACATGGCATTGACGAGGATGTTGTTGTCGTAGCCCGCGTCGAAGTTCACCTCGCCGCCCACAGTCGGCACGCCGACGCAGTTGCCGTAGCCGCCGATGCCGGAGACGACGCCGGAAACGAGATGCCGCGTCTTGGGATGCGATGGATCGCCGAAGCGCAGCGCGTTGAGGTTGGCGACCGGCCGCGCGCCCATGGTGAAGACGTCGCGCATGATGCCGCCGACGCCGGTGGCCGCGCCCTGATAGGGCTCGATGTAGCTCGGGTGGTTGTGGCTCTCCATCTTGAACACGGCGCAGTCGCCGTCGCCCAGGTCCACCACGCCGGCGTTCTCGCCCGGCCCCTGGATCACCTGCGGGCCCTTGGTCGGCAGCGTCTTCAGATGCACGCGCGAGGACTTGTAGGAGCAGTGCTCCGACCACATGACGGAGAAGATGCCGAGCTCGAGAAAGGTCGGCTCGCGGCCGAGGATGGCCAGCAGGCGCTGATACTCGTCGCCCTTGAAGCCGTGCTCGGCGACGATCTCGGGCGTGATCTTGGGGGAGGGCTTGGATGCGCTCATGATGCCAGGGAGAAAACGGGACTCGTTGGCGGAGCTTATAGCCGCTGGGGGCCGCCTTGTCGCGCCAACCCGGGCGGTTATGAACGATGGAGGCTCGGCGGCAATGCTGGATTTTTGCGCGGGGTCAGGGTGAAGCCGGCGAGGCGACCGGCCTCGTCACGTGCCAGGAGAGGGCGGCAGCGGCAACAAGCAGGGCCCCGGCGAGCAGGAAGGGCGCCCCGGGCACATGCCAGACCGCAGAAGGCCCGATCGACCAGGCAAATGAGTAGCTGAACAGGCCGGGGCCGATGAGGCCCGCGAGCGCCATGATGCTGGAGTTGGCCCCCTGGAGCTGGCCCTGCTCGGACGCATCGACGAGCCGGCTCATCATGCCCTGGTAGGCAGCGCCACCCAATCCCCAGAGTGCCATGACCGGGATGCCGCTCCAGAACATGGCGCTGGTCGGCGCCAGACCATAGATGGCAAATCCGGTCGCACCGCACAGCAAGCCCACGAGCAGGGTCTTGCGCTCCCCAATCCACTGAACGGTCGGCTTGATCAGGCTCGCCTGGACAACGCCCGAGGCGACGCCAACGGCGGCCAGCGCCAGGCCCATCGTGGCCGTGTCCCAGTTGTAACGGTAGCTGGTGTAGAGCACGGCCACCGCCGGCAGGGAGTTGTGCGCGAGCTGATAGAGGAAGGCAACGCCCGCAAGGCCGAGCAGCGCGGGGCGATGTTGCAGAAGGCGCAGCGAGCCGACCGGATTGGCGCGGCTCCAGGCAAAGCTCATGCGCTGCTCCGGCGGCAGCGATTCCGGCAGCACGAGATAGCCGTAGGCGGCATTGGCGAGGCTGAAGCATGCCGCAACCCAGAACGGCAGGCGCGGATCGTAGGCGCCGAGAACGCCGCCGAGGGCCGGCCCGATCACGAAGCCGATGCCGAACGCGGCGCCGATCAGGCCGAACCGCTCCGCGCGCTTCTCGGGTGGCGTCACGTCGGCGATATACGCGAACGCGGTGGCAAAGCTTGCCGCCGTCGCGCCGGAGATGACGCGCCCGACGAACAGCCAGCCGAGATTGGGCGCAACGGCCATCAGGATGTAGTCGAGCCCGTGCCCTGTCATGGAGATGAGCAGAACAGGACGGCGGCCGAAGCGGTCGGACAGAGCGCCGAGCACGGGCGCAGTCACGAACTGCATCACCGCCCAGGCGGTGCCGAACCAGCCGAAGATCTCGGCCGCGCGCGGTGTATTGCCGTCCGCCATGCTCTCGACCAGCTTGGGCAGCACCGGAATGACAATGCCGAGCGCAATGACGTCGATCAGCACGGCAGCGAAGATGAAGGCGATGGCGGCCTTGCGCGGCTCGCGTCTTGGAATGTCTCGTTGCATGAGGCTCGCGTTCTCGACGGCGGGATGAGCTGCCTCTTAGGCGACGTCCGCGTGGCCAGGTCAAGGCGAACGCAGGGAGTCGCTTCAGCGCTGCGTCGTGTGAGGCGAAACGCCCCAGGTGTCGCCGACGACGTAGCCCGCGGGCCACGGATCGTTCGGGTCCACGACGTACTGATGCAGGCCCGTGATCCAGGCTCGGCCTTTGATGGTGGTGTGCACGGCGGGCGTTGCGCCCACCAGCGTCGTCCCAATGATGCGCCCTTCGAAGCGCGAGCCGATGATGGATTCGTGCGTGATGCCCTGGCCAATGCCGAGCAGGCCGCGGGCATGCAGCGCCGCCATGCGGGCCGATGTGCCGGTGCCGGTCGGGCTGCGGTCCGAGCGGCCGGGCGAGACGATACATGTGTTACGGCTGACGTGATCTGGTCCTGCGAACGGCCCTGCGAACTGAACGATGGACACGCCGCGGATCTCGGGATGCTCGGGGTGCACAACGTCGTGCTGGGCCCGTGCGGCCTCGCGGATCTTCTCGCCCAGCACAGCGAGGTCGCGGGCCTCGTGCGGAGCGATCTCGAAGCCGAGCGCCCTTGCGTCGGCGATGGCGAAGAACATGCCGCCGTAGGCGATGTCGATGCTGATGGTGCCGTGGCCCTCGACCTCGAGCGGCGCGGCGAGCTTGGCCGCGAACGCCGGCACATTGCCGAGGGTGACGCTGACGCACTTTCCGTTACGGCATTCGGCCACCACGTCGACCGGCCCTGCCGGCATGTCGAGCCGCAGCCTGGTCTCGGGCTCGTGCATTGGCACAATGCCGGTCTCGAGCAGCACCGTGGCGATGCACATGGTGTTGGAGCCCGACATCGGCGGGTACTCGGTCGGCTCCATGATGATGGCGCCGGCCGCGCAGTCGGGCCGCGTCGGCGGGACGATGAGATTGACGTGGCGTGCGACCGAGCCGCGCGGCTCGCAGATGAGCAGGCGGCGGATGTGATCGAAGTCGCGCTCGAAGGCCAGCTTCTTGTCGAGCATTGTTGCACCGGGCGGCGGCAGCACCCCACCCGTGATGACGTCCCCGACCTCGCCTTCCGCGTGGCAGCCCACGACCGTGATGATGCGGGAAGTCTGCATGCGCCGGCTCCGTGCACGAATGAGTGGCGTTGCTGCAACTTTGGGCAGTCTCGATCAAGCCTGCGACCTATAGGGGCTCGCGCGCCGGGGTTCCATCAGAATAAGCTTGACGCGTCTGGGATGATTCTTTGTGGCGGGGGAGCACGATGCCACTCAGGGGTCGCAAGCTCGAAACGGAGGCCGCCGCGCGTTGGAACAAGCGCGGCGATGCCATGGAGGCGGGCACGAAGCTGATGTGCGACAAGCCCGACCCCGAGGAGTGGACCGACGAGGACCGCCGGCTTTGGCGCTATGCGCTGGCCGTGTCGCGCCGGCTGGAGAAAATCCACTAGCCCAGGCGAGAGCTGCAAGCTGCCTCAGGCAGCGACCTGCGACAGCATGCTCTCGAACACGCGCCGCCCATCGGTGCCGCCAAGCGCCATCTCGAACAGCCGCTCGGGATGGGGCATGAGGCCCAGGATGCGGCCCGTGGCGTCGCAGATGCCGGCGATGTTGCGCTGGGCGCCGTTCGGATTGGACGCGGCCGTGCGCTCACCGTTCTTGTCGACGTAGCGGAAGACGACCCGGCCTTCGGCCTCGAGGCGGTCGAGCGTCGCCTCGTCGGCGAAATAGTTGCCGTCACCATGGGCGACGGGAATGCGCACGATCTCGCCGGCCCTGTACCGGTTCGTGAAGAAGGTCGAAGCGTTCTCAACCTTGAGCCAAACGTCCTTGCAGACGAACTGCAGCGAGGCGTTGCGCTGGAGAACACCCGGCAGCAGACCCGTCTCGCATAGGACCTGAAAGCCGTTGCAGATGCCGAGCACGGGCGTGCCCGATCTCGCCTTGCCGACGACATCCTTCATGATCGGTGAATGCGCAGCCATGGCGCCGCAGCGCAGATAGTCGCCGTATGAGAAGCCGCCGGGAAGCACGATCACGTCTGACGGCGGGACGCTAGCATCACCGTGCCAGACCATGTTGACAGGCTTTCCAGTCACCGCCTCGAGCGCGACCTTGACGTCGCGGTCGCAGTTGGAGCCGGGGAAGACGATGACCGAGGCTCTCATGGCATTCTGTCCTTTGCCGCCGCACTTCAGCTCACGAGCTCGTAGGCGTAGTTCTCGATGACGGTGTTGGCGAGCAGATCCTTGCACATTCTCTCGACTGTGGCCTTGGCGGCGGCCTCATCGGACTCGGCCAGCTCCACCTCGATGTACTTGCCCTGCCTCACGTCGCCGATCCCGGCGAAGCCGAGCGAGGCAAGGGCGTTCTGGATGGCCTTGCCTTGGGGGTCGAGAACGCCGTTCTTGAGGGTGATCTTGATGCGGGCTTTCATGGGCGATGGGGGCTTGCGGTCGTAGGCTCTCGCATGATTCTCGCTGCCCGGCCAGGTGGCCGGGCGCTGAGGGAATACGCGTTTCCGCTCAGCTCGGCTTGGAGGAGACGAGCACGGGCCCCGTGCCTTTCGGCCGTGGGTTCTCCGTGAGCACGCCCAGACGGCGGGCGACTTCCTGATAGGCCTCCAGCACACCGCCGAGGTCCTTGCGGAAGCGATCCTTGTCGAGCTTGTCGCCGCTCGTGATGTCCCAGAGGCGGCAGCAGTCCGGGCTGATCTCGTCGGCCAGCACGATGCGCATCTGCTCGTTCTGCTCCCACAGGCGGCCGAACTCGACCTTGAAGTCGACGAGCCTGATGCCGATGCCGAGGAACAGGCCGACGAGGAAGTCGTTGATGCGCAGCGCCAGGCTCATCACCTCGTCGATTTCCTGCGGGTTCGCCCAGCCGAACGCGGTGATGTGCTCCTCCGACACCATCGGGTCGTTGAGCTTGTCGTTCTTGTAATAGAACTCGATGATCGAGCGCGGCAGCTGCATGCCTTCCTCGAGGCCGAGCCGCTCGGCCAGCGAGCCTGCCGCGACGTTGCGCACCACGACCTCGAGCGGAATGATCTCGACCTCGCGGATCAGCTGCTCGCGCATGTTGAGACGGCGAATGAAATGCGTCGGCACGCCGATGTCGCCGAGGCGCTGGAAGATGTATTCGGAGATGCGGTTGTTGAGCACACCCTTGCCATCGATAAGGGCATGCTTCTTGTTGTTGAAGGCCGTGGCATCATCCTTGAAGTGCTGAATGAGCGTGCCGGGCTCCGGACCCTCGTACAGCACCTTGGCCTTGCCCTCATAAATGCGCCGACGCCTGTTCATTTCCTTCTTTCCTCGTCGCGAGAGGTGCGAGTGATGAGCTGCGAGTGCAGTCGCGAAAGGTACTGAAAGTGCTTTCGCGCTGGCGAGCCGGCCGCTGGAACTGCTGCATGCGGCAACCAGCCGATGGCGTGGCTGCGGAAGGCTCGAGAATTCCCCGTGTTCGAGGCGGACAGTAGCCGAAGCGGCGCCGGGAAACAATCTTAACGCCGGACGCGTGGCAACACGGTCAACAGCCGCACCGCCGGTTGATTCAGCGGCCCCGCCGGGCTATGCCTTAACCACATGGCGGCGGACGCCGCGGGCCCCGAAAGGCCTGAAACTGGGCGTTTGAACGTCGATCAATTTGGAGTGGACAAAATGACCACCTTTGACGAGCGGGAAAGGGCCTTCGAGAAGAAATTCGCGCTCGATCAAGACTTTAAGTTCCGCGCCGAAGCGCGCCGGAACAAGCTGCTGGCGGAATGGGCCGGAGCCAAGCTCGGCATCACCGGCCCAGCCCTCGAGGACTACCTCAAAGCCGTGCGCAAGGCCGACCTGGCGCAGAAAGGGGACGACGACGTCTTCCAGAAGGTGCGGAAGGATTTCGCCGACAAGGGCCTTTCGGTACCGGACAGCGAGATCCGCAAGGCCATGCATGACTTTCTGACCCAGGCGGTGGCCCAGATCGAGGGCGAAAAGAAGGCATAGGCAACTCTTGATGGCCCGCCGGACGGCCGCGGCGGCTAGGGAGCGTCTTTGCTGCGCTGCAAAATGTCGACCAGCAAGGCAGCGCCGAAGCCCAAGGCCAGGAGGAGCGTCGGGCCGCCGAAGGCGAGGCCGAACAGCCATTGCGGAGAGATCGTGATGGCCGGCACGGCGGCGACCGCCGGGGTGGAGGCGGCCGCAACGTAAAGAGCCGCAGAGGACGCGGCGATGGCACCAGCGCTGGCTTGCGAGTCGCGTCTCATCGCGGTCCTCCAGCAGTCCAAGGAACGCGCTACGCCACCAGAATCACTGTGTGAGCATGATAGTGATTCGCCGCCGGCTGCGCATCGGTCCCGGCGCATGCGCGAAAGTAAGGTGTGGCGCCGGCGAGCGGCGCGTCAACGCTGAGCCCGCCGAGCCGTTGAAGTCTCGGCGCTAGCCTCCGCCGGCCTGCTCGAGCTTTGCGATGTCCTGGGTGAAACGGCAGCGGGAAATGGCTTCGGCGTCAGTGGGTGGCGGGGGACGCGGGGCCGAGGCTCTTCAAGAAGAGGCCGAAGGTCAGCAGCCCCTCGGGCCAGGGACCGTGGCCAGACGCGGTGTTGATGTGGCCGGCGTTGGCGATGATCGACAGATCCGAGCCCCACGCCTCGGCAAACGCCTGCGCGCGGGCAATCGAGCAGTGCGGGTCATTCGAGCTGGCGATGAGACGCGAGGGAAACGGCAGCCGCTGCATCGGCACCGGCGAGAAGCCGCCGTGCGCCGCGGGCCAGCTATCGGTGCCGTCGAGGTCGGCCGGGGCCACGAGAAAGGCACCCGCAACGCGCTGCAACGAGAGTGATGGTGCGGCATGCACGACGGCGGTCACGCCGCAGCTGTGGGCGACGAGCACGGCGGGGCGCGTTGCCGATTCCGTGGCGGCGATGATGTTAGCCACCCAGTCGGCACGCTGCGGCCGATCCCATTCGGCCTGCTCGACGCGGCGTGCAGTGCGCAGATGGCGCTGCCAGCGCGATTGCCAATGGTCCGGCCCGGAGTTGGTCCAGCCCGGGACAATCAGGATGTCGATTTCTGACGTGCGCATGGGCTATTGATAGCTCCGGCGGCCGAGCTTGCAAACGCGGCGTGCCGAACGCCACAGAGGGGATGGGGTTGTGAAGCTTTATGTCACCAGGACATCGCCTTATGCGCGGCTGGCGCGGATCGTCGTCCTCGAGAAGGGGCTGGAGGGGCGCGTCGAGCTGATCGAGGCGAAGCTGCGGACGCCCGAGAGTCCCTACTACCGCATCAACC
Source organism: Bacteroidota bacterium (assembly GCA_050260355.1). Lineage (GTDB taxonomy): Bacteria > Pseudomonadota > Alphaproteobacteria > Rhizobiales > Hyphomicrobiaceae > CADEFX01. The sequence goes on from JBLNBZ010000106.1 coordinate 14,971, forward strand.
CGTCGGGCCGCGTGCCCTATCTCGTCCGCGACGACGGTGTCGGCATGGAGGACAGCCAGCTCATCTGCGCCTGGCTGGACAACCTCGACGGCAGGCCCAGGCTGACGTTTGCGCCCAAGCACCGCGACTGGGACTACGGCAGGCTCGAAAGCACGGCGCGGAGCACGCTGGATGGCGTGGCGGTGTGGTGGCGCGAGGCCCGACGGCCCGAGCACGAGCGGTCGCCGGCCATCCTGCAGCACGAGCGGGATCGCTGCTTGCGGATGCTCGACTTCTGGGAGCGGGAGATTGGCCATCCCCTGCTGCAGGGGCCGCTGAATCTGGCACAGCTCCTTCTGTTCATCGCGCTCGATTTCGCCGAGTTCCGCAATGTGACGAATGTGCTGCTCGATCGGGCCAAGCTCGTGGTCTGGGTCAGGCGCATGCGACAGATCCCCTCGGTGCAGGCGACTGCCCCCGATCCGTCATGAGCCCGCGCTACGCCCGTTGCTCGCATGACCCGGCTCGGCGCCCAGTCCGCGCATATCCCCCGTGAGCGGCGTTGCATCCTGATATGAGCAGCATCGACACCTTCTTCCTGCCCGACGGCTATAAGAGCCGCGCCAGCCCCAAGTATTTCGATGACGCGCCCAACCTCGCCGGCAAGGTGGTGCATCAGCAGGATGTTTATGCCTTCGCCGATTACCTGCTGCGGGTGTCGGGGCGGAATACGGTGGTCGACGTCGGCTGCGGCAGCGGCCGCAAGCTGCTCGCGGTCGGCGCTGCGCACAGGATCGGGCTCGATTATTTGTCCAACATCGAGACGTGCCGGACTCGGTTCCCGCAGGAGACCTGGATCGAGGTCGATCTGGAGCGAGGGGAGCTGCCGGCCATGCCCGACGTGGTGCCGGCGGATGCCGTTGTGATCTGCTCGGACGTGATCGAGCATCTGGTGGACCCGAGGAAGCTGCTCGATCTGCTGGCCTCGCTCTATGAGCAGAAGGCCATTGTGCTCATCTCGACGCCGTCGCGGACGCGGGCGCGCGGGGCCGATCACATGGGTCCGCCTGGCAACCCGGCGCACGTGCGCGAATGGGCGCTTTCCGAGCTCGAGCTTCTTCTCGACGCCAGCGGCTTGCGCGTCACGTTCGGGGGCTACACCTACAACAACACGCGCAGGTGGAAGAAGAACACGATCCTGACCGTGCACGACCTCGCCATGAACGAGGCTCTGCGATCACCGGGGAAGATCCGCCCGCCGCTGGCGCTGATCGGCGGCGAGAGCCATGGGCCGGCAACCGTGGTGCAAATCGCGGCCCTGGAGCGGGAAGGCGTGGAGGTGCGCATCGTTGCGCCCGAGGAGATGCTGACGTCGGGGCCGATCGCGCAGGAGAACGAGGGACGCTGGATCATCGCGCTGGATCCGGGAGAGATCCCCGGCTCGCCATGGGAGGACATGAACCTGCGTTCCGCATTCGCGGCCATCGAGGCGACGGGTGCCCAGGCTGTGGCCTTCTCGATGCTCGAGATGGCCAGCGCGCGAGCCTCGAGCCGGCCGACAGCAACGTCGGAGCCCTTCGTTTTCGCCTCGTCGCCCGAGACGTACTCGCGCATCCGTGCATGGCGGCAAGGCAAGGAAACCGGCAGCTTCATCGCAGGGCTCAAGCGGTTGCCCTACTCGCTGCCTTGCCGCAGCTATGAAGGCGCGGGAAAGGTGCGTGCGCTGCGCCAGCAGGTGGGAGCCTGGTTGACGTGGTCGGAGACGCCGCTCTACGGGGCGGGCTTTCACGCTGACTATCTGGTGGAGCGATTGTCCGATGTTGCCGCGACGCGGGACCAGTTCCTGGCGCGGCTGCAGGAGATCAGGTGACAAAGCCGGTTGCGAGCGCGCAAGCCCAGTCCTCGCGGCCTCGGCTGCGTGCGAGTGCTGCGGCACGGTCCCAGTCGTAGACCACGGCGCGGAAGTCGAAGCGCCAGCCGGCCTCGGTTTGATCCATGATCATGTAGCGGGCGTGCGGGCTGCCGGCTTCCATCACGTGCGGGCAGGGCTCGCTGTCCTGGTAGGCCGGGCAACCGACGCTGCCGGGATTGGCGATGATGCGGCCGCTCCTCAATCGAAACAGGCGGGCGATGTGCGTGTGGCCGCACAGGAGCACGCGGCCTGGCGTATCGGCGATGGCGGCAGCCATCTGCATCTCTCGCGCGGGCAGCACCGCGCCATCCCGCAACACGTGCTCGGTGAGATAGGTGACGTCGCTGGCCGGCGTTCCGTGGCACAGGTAGAGATCGGGGTCGGCAGCCAGCACCGGCGGCAGCGTGCGCAACCAGGCACGATGCAGCTCATTGATCTGCGCGGCGGCGGCGCGGTCGGAGGCCCCCATGCTTTCCACGGTTTGCAGGACTTGCCGGTCGTGATTGCCGCGGATCGTCACCCAGCCGAGGTCCATCAGCCGGTCCGCCGTGCCGGCCGCGTCGAGTGGCCCCGACAGGCAGTCGCCGAGGTTGAGCACGAGGTCGGGCGCTGCATTTCTGATGTCGTCGGCAACGGCCTCGAGCGCGCCGAGGTTGCCGTGGATATCAGCAACGACGGCGATACGCATGGATCAGGTCCCGCCGAACACGCGCGCGAAGATCGTATCGACGTGCTTGGTGTGATAGTCGAGGTCGAACAGCGCCTCGAGCTCCTTGGGTGTGAGCGTCCTGGCGACGTCCTTGTCGGCCTTGAGGAGGGCGAGGAAGTCGCCCTCGCCGCGCCAGACCGGCATGGCGTTGCGTTGCACCCACGCATAGGCGTCCTCACGGGAGGTGCCCTTCTGCGTCAGCGCCAGCAGCACGCGCTGGGAGTGGATGAGGCCGCCCAGGCGATCGAGATTCTTCTTCATGTTCTCGGGATAGACCACGAGCTTCTCGATGACGCCGGCCAGCCGGTTGAGGGCAAAGTCGAGCGTCACCGTGGCGTCGGGGCCGATCATGCGCTCGACCGAGGAGTGCGAGATGTCGCGCTCGTGCCAGAGCGCCACGTTCTCCATGGCGGGCAGCGCGTAGGCGCGCACCATACGCGCCAGCCCCGTCAGGTTCTCGGTCAGGACCGGATTGCGCTTGTGCGGCATGGCCGAGGATCCCTTCTGGCCCTCGGAGAAGAACTCCTCCGCTTCCAGCACCTCGGTGCGCTGCAGATGGCGGATCTCGATGGCCAGGCGCTCGACCGAGGAGGCCACGACGCCGAGCGTGGCGAAGTACATGGCATGGCGGTCGCGCGGGATGATCTGTGTCGACACCGGCTCGGGCACGAGGCCCATCTTGCGTGCGACGTAGGCCTCGATGCGCGGGTCGATGTTGGCGAACGTGCCGATCGCACCCGAAATGGCGCACGTGGCCACCTCCTCGCGGGCCTGCTGCACGCGCCGCCTGGCGCGCGCGAACTCGGCGTAGGCCTGCGCCAGCTTGACGCCGAACGTCGTCGGCTCGGCGTGGATGCCGTGGCTGCGTCCGATGGTGACGGTCGACTTGTGCTCGAACGCGCGCTTCTTCAAGGCTTCGAGCAGCCGGTCGAGGTCAGTGATCAACAGGTCAGCGGCGCGGACGAGCTGCACATTGAAGCAGGTGTCGAGAATGTCGGAGGAGGTCATGCCCTGATGCACGAAGCGCGCCTCGGGCCCGATGTGCTCGGCAAGATGGGTCAGGAAGGCGATGACGTCGTGCTTGATGGTGCGTTCGATCTCGCCGATGCGTGCGACATCGAACTCAGCTTTGCTGCCCTTGTCCCAGATGGCCGCGGCGGCCTCTTTCGGGATCATGCCAATCTCGGCCATGGCCGAGGCCGCATGCGCCTCGATCTCGAACCAGATGCGAAAACGCGTCTCGGGCGCCCAGATCTTCGCCATCTCCGGGCGGGTGTAGCGTGGGATCATTTGCGATTGCCCAAGGCCAAGCCAAACCTCCAGACAGGCCTAGCAGACGCCGGTTTGCGCTTCAATGACTGACCCGGCCCGGCGAACAGCGTAAATTGCCCTGAGCCAATGCGAATCAAGGCAGTCGAGGTTCCGTTTCATGGCCACGAGCGCTCGCAATCTCGAGGTGACCAACCAGAGTCCGCCGTTCGAAGGCACCAATCTCTTCACCACCGACCGCCCTCTGCGCGAGGCCGTGATCCGCGAGGGCGGCGAGGCGGCGATTACGGGGCTCAGCGCCTTCGGCGCCAAGTGCGGGAGCGCAGAAGCAGCCCAGCAGAGCCGGCTCGCCAACGAGTTCCCGCCGCGGCTCAAGGCCTTCGACCGGCAGGGCCGGCGGCTCGACGTGGTGGAGTTCCATCCCGCCTACCACGCCCTGATGGCGACGAGCTGCGCGGAGGGGCTGCATTCCAAGGTGTGGCAGCACCTGGCGAGTGGCGGGAGCGGCAAGCCCGCCTCCGGCATCGGCGTGGTGCGGGCTGCAGGGTTCTACATGGCGGCCCAGATGGAAGCGGGGCACTGCTGTCCGATCACCATGACCAATGCGGCCGTGCCGACGCTGCTGCTGCAACCGGAGCTCGCGGCGGAGTGGCTGCCGCGCATCCTGTCGCGCACGTACGACCCGGCGTTCCGGCCGGCGTCCGAGAAGGCCGGCGTCACCATCGGCATGGGGATGACTGAGAAGCAGGGCGGTACCGACGTGCGTGCCAACACCACCAGCGCCGTCCCGGCAGGGGCTGGTGGGCCAGGCGCGGAATACATCATCACGGGCCACAAGTGGTTCATGTCGGCCCCGATGTGCGACGCCTTCCTGGTGCTGGCGCAGGCTCCGAAGGGGCTGTCGTGCTTCCTGATGCCGCGGTTCCTGCCGGACGGCAGCGTCAACGCCCTCCACTTCCAGCGGCTCAAGGACAAGCTCGGCAATCGCTCCAACGCGTCCTCGGAGGTCGAGTTCGACGGTGCTCATGGCTGGCTCATTGGAGAGGAGGGCCGCGGGGTTCCCGCCATCATCGAGATGGTGTCGGTGACACGGCTCGATTGCGCCATTGCCTCGGCCGGCCTGATGCGGCGAGCGACCGCAGAGGCCATTCACCACACGCGCTACCGCAGCGTGTTTCAGAAGCACCTGATCGACCAACCCCTCATGCGGCAGGTGCTCGCAGACATGGCGCTCGACGTGGAGGCGGCGACCGCGCTCGTCTTCAGGTTGGCGCGGACCGGCGACGAGCCCACCGATGAGAAGGCAACCGCCTGGCGAAGGTTGATGACGCCGGTCACCAAGTACTGGGTGTGCAAGATCGCTCCGGGCCTCGTGTACGAGGCGATGGAGTGTCTGGGCGGGAACGGCTACGTCGAGGACGGCATGCTGGCGCGGCTCTACCGCGAGGTACCCGTCAACGCGATCTGGGAGGGCTCCGGCAACGTGATGGCGCTCGACGTGCTGCGCGTCCTGCAACGCGAGCCCGACGCGGCCGCCTCGGTCATCGCCGAGCTGGACGACAGTGTGGCCGATGACCGAGCGCTCAAGGCGGCGCTGGCGCGAGTGCAGCAAATGCTCCACGAGCCGCGCGAGCTCGACGTGCGCGCACGCGCTCTCGTGGAACGTCTGGCGTTGGTTGCTGCCGGGGCGATCCTGCGCGCGCATGCGCCTGCCGCTGTCGCCGATGCCTTCATCGGCAGCCGCCTATCGGGCGACTTCCGACACACCTACGGACAGGGCGTCGAATGGGCAGACGCGCGGGCAATCGTCGATCGCGCCTTGCCGGCACAAGCGTAGATCCGCTGATGCCTTGTCGCGCCGACCTAAGCGCGCGCCTGAAGTCTCGGGACGTCCTTGACGGACTTCGGGCTGAGCGCCTTGACGATATTGGCAAGCGCGTCAACGAGCTCGGCGCGGCGCGTGCCGCCGACCTGCTTCAGCAGTCGATCGTTCACGCGTTGCGCGGCAGGCTCGGCCTGCTTGAGGATCGCTTGTCCCGCTGGCGTCAGGCGGACCGCGTAGGCGCGAGCGTCGTGCTTGGCACGCCGGCGCGCCAAAGCGCCTTTCTGCACCAGCCGCTTGACGATGTCGGCAAGCGTTGAGCGATCGATACCGGTTTCTCTGACGATATCGGTCTGGCTCGCAGTCTCGTGCTTGGCCAGCGCGGCGAGAACCGCAAACTGGCGGGGGGTGAGCTCTCCGCCTGCCATCTCCGCGGCAAAGAGCTCGTCGGCTACCTGGCCGGCCCGGTGCAACAGATGGAGGACCGACTGATCGAGGCGGCCTCCGGAATTGTCGTGCATGCTGTTTCGCACTCCTCTATGTCTGGCTATAGGATTGGGGGTGGCGGCGGATCGTCAGTCGTCCTACCGCTCTGCCGTGCATATAAGTGCGCGAGTCTCGGTGCAGCTTGACATTGGGCACACCGATCTTGACCTTAGGGGTAAGGAGGGTCGGGGGCATGCAGTTGGGCGCCATCCATCCGGGGCCAGACGATGTCGTCCGAGCCGAGAGTCCAAGCCAGCATCCTCGCGCGTTTTGACGCATTCCTGGCCTCGAAGGGCGTGAACATCCGCCCTCTGCTCCCACAAGCGGGCTTGCGACTGGCGGATCTCAAGGACTCCGGCCGGAGCCTGCCGCTCAACGCCGTTGCGACCCTGCTGGACATTTCAGCGCAGGAAGCCGGAGACCCGTGCCTCGGTTTGCATTTTGCCGAGTCCCTCCCTGCCGGCTCCGCCGGTGTTCTCGGCCACCTGGTGATGAGTGCGCCGACCGTTCGGGATGCCTTGCGCGGCGTTGAGCGCTACACGGACCTGTTCGTCTCTCCGATCACGATTTCGTTCACCGAGAAGGCGGGTCGCGGTGTTCTTTCGTGGCGCTACCCTGACACCTTCACGGCGCCCCGGCTTCAATATTCGGGCCTGACGGTAGGCGCCCTGCTCATTCGATTGCAGCAAGGGGCCGGCGTGGATCTTCGCCCGCTATCGGCGGAGTTCGACCATCGCGCCTTCCCCTGTCCGCACGATGTTCGGCGCATCTTCGGGCCGCGCGTGCGCTTCGATCGGCCACTGAGCCAGTTGGTTTTCGACACCAATACGCTCAATCGGCGGATTGCCGGCAGCCAGCCCGGCCTCTTCGATCTGATCGGCCAGCTCGGCGACCGCCTGCTCGAGGAGCAGCGCCAGGTGGCGGACATTGTCGAGCTGACGCGTCGACAAGTCGCGGCGCGACTGCGCAACGGCGGCAGTGGCCTCGAGCAGATCGCCGGGGCGTTCGGGATCTCGCCGCGTACGCTGCAGGGCCGCCTGAAGCGCGCCGGCACGACGTTCGAGACCTTGGTCGACACCACGCGGCATCGTCTGGCTGAGAGCTATCTGCGCGACACCGACCTGACGATGACGGAGATCGCCTTCATGCTGGGGTTCTCCGAGCTCAGCGCCTTTACGCGGGCGGCGCACCGCTGGTTTCGGATGTCGCCCACGGCCTACCGGCGCAGCATCCGGCGCAAGCAGGCACCGCGCACGCGCTGACGATCCGTCGTGCAAGCCTCAGCTGCTGCGAACCGTAGGCGCGGCGATGCTCTCGGTCATGATGTTGATGCACGCGGGCTTGCCGCTCGCAAGCGCGCGCTCGAACGCGCCCGGCAGGGCGGCCAGGTTGTCGACCATCTCGCCATGGCCGCCAAGCGCCGCCACGGCCTGATCGTAGCGCGTGGGCAGCAGGTTGCAGCCGTGCATGCGATCGCGGCCGTACTCGCGCAGCTGGATCTGGCTCTCGGCATTCCAGCAGGCGTCATTGCCGAGGATGGCGATGAAGGGGAGGTTGTTGCGCACCGCCGTGTCGAACTCGGACATGTGAAACCCGAACGTGCCGTCGCCCAGGACGGCGATGACCGGCGCCTTGGGTTCGATGCAACGGGCGGCGATGGCAAACGGCACGCCCGGTCCGATGGCGCCGGCGATGCCGTTGATGAGACGGCGGGAGGAGCGAAGCATCGCCTGGCTCCATTGTGAGAACTCGCCGCCGTCGCAGATCAGCACAGTGTTGGGATCGCGCTCGACGTAGGGCTTGAGCGTGCGGAAGACCTCCGCCGGGTGCAGCCGGCCGGCCGTCTGCGACTTGATCTCGTTCCAGGCGCTCGGCCGAGAGTCGAGTGCTGTGCGGACCTCCTGGCGCCATTGCGCCGGCCTCGGCGCCCGCCGGCCAGCACTGTCGATCAGGGTCCGTATGGATGCCGGCGCGTCGGCCACGCAGGCGAACGCAACAGCGCCGCCTTTCTCCTTCTGTGCGCGCTCGGCGATGCTGCCCTGCGGGTCGACGACGATCAGGCGGCAGTCCGCATCGACTGTCGGCGGGGCGGCCCAGTTGAGGGTATAGTCCAGCGGCTTGCCGATGAGCACGAGCAGATCGGCGCGGCGCAGGACGTCGGCATAAGCGCCGAGCGTTGCGTCGCGCACGCCGCGCACGCTGTCCATGAAGACGACCGGAACGTTGGTGGCCTGCTCGAGTTCGGCTGCGAGCCCCCGCCGTTTCGGGGCCGCCATCTGCGGGCCAACGAGGATCAGTGGCCGTGACGCTGCCGCAAGCTCGGACAGGATGGCGTCGGCAATCGCCGCGGGCATCGGGCGGGACGTCGCGTCCGGCGCTCCGGCAGCGGGCCAGCGAACGGCGTTGGCGCCCACCGTGTCCTCGAGCAGATCGGACGGCAGGCTCACGTGCACCGGACCATGACGGCCCGTCGTGGCGATGCGCATGGCGCGCGCGATGTCCTCGCCCAGCGTGGCGGCGGATTGCGCGGTCCAGGATGCCTTGGTGACGGGAGCCGCCATATCAGCCTGCCGGATTTCCTGGAAGCCACCGCGGCCGATCTCGGTGGTCATGGCGTGCCCCGACAGCAGCACCATGGGCGACTCCTGCGCCAGCGCCGTATACAGGGCGCCGACGGCATTGGCGTGTCCCGGACCTCCCGTAACCCAGGCAATGCCTGGCTCGCCCGTCAGCCGTCCCCACGCGTCGGCCATGTGCACGCAGGCGGCCTCGTGGCGCACGTGCACGAGGTCGAGCTTCGTGTCCAGCGCCGCATCGAACAGCGACATGATGTGGTTACCGGACAGCGTGAAGATCTTGGTCGCGCCGAGCTGCTCGAGGGAGCGAGCTACGATATCGGCGCCGCGCAGGGTTTTGCTCATGAGGGGTGGACGTCCTCTCCAGGCTTGCCGCTGTGCTGGTGGCCCGGCATGCGCCTTGATCCAGAGACGATCAGCACGACCGTTCCCTGACGCTTTCACCAGGCGCATCATGCGGCTTGAAGCCTGCAGTATCGGAAGCTCGAGCAAGTGCTGTCAAGGTGAGGCCGGCACGCCCTTTTTGGCCCACCAAGGACGCGCTTGCGGTCGCGCGGGCGCTCTGCCAGATTTGCGCCCACGTCGCCGGCAGAGCGGCATCGCAAGCAGGGATGGAGAACGCTTCATGGACCGCAATCTCCAGGTCGGGCTGCTGAAGCGGCTGCTCTACTACGTCGACAACAAGACGACGTCGCTGGCCGAGGCGCCCTGGCGCAATGAGGTTGCGGCCTACACCAGCCCCGAGCGCCTGCAGCAGGAGCAGGATGTGCTGTTCCGGCGCTATCCGCTGCTGATGGGTTTTGGCAGCGACTGGGCCAATCCGGGTGACTACAGGACGGACGATTTTGCAGGCGTGCCGATCCTGATCGTGCGCGGCCGCGATGGCGAGCTGCGTGCCTTTCTCAATGTCTGCCGGCACCGTGGAGCCAAGGTCGTGGACGGCTGCGGCTCGGCCCGGCTGTTCTCGTGTCCCTATCATGCCTGGACCTACGAGCTCAGCGGCAGGATCCGCGGCATTCCGGACGAGGCGGCCTTTCCGGGTGTGCGGGCGGAGCGCCCGGGGCTGGTCGCGCTGCCGCTGTGCGAGAAGCACGGGCTGGTGTGGGTGATCCCGACGCCGGCCAAGGACGGCGCTGCAACGTTCGATATCGATCCCTGGCTCGGTGGGCTCGGGACCGAGCTCGGCTCCTACGACTTCGCCAGCTACCATCCTTACGCCCGGCGCACAGTGCCGGAGACCATGAACTGGAAGATCCTCGTCGATACGTTCCACGAGGGCTACCACATCGGCTTTCTGCATCGGGACTCGTTGACCGGGATCCTGCACGGCAACGTCACCGACTTCGAGGCGTTCGGCCTCAATCATCGCCTGATCTTTCCGCGCAAGAAGCTCGAGCGGCTCAAGGGCCAGCCCGAGGAGACTTGGGACCTGATGTGGAACACCACGATCGTCTATTCGCTGTTCCCCAACACGCTGTTCGTGGCGCAGGGCGATCATGTCGAAATCCATCGCGTCTTCCCCGCCGAGGGCCGGACCGATCGCGCGGTGATGGAGACCGGGTTCTATGTTCCGAAGGCGCCGACGACGGAGGAGGAGCGCGAGCACTGGGACAAGAATCTCGATCTGGTCATCAAGGTCGTGCTGACGGAGGACTTCCCGGCGGGAAGAACCATGCAGATCGGCTTCACGTCCGGCGCCCAGAGCGAGACCGTCTATGGGCGCAACGAGCCCGCCATGATCCATTACCACCAGTCGCTGCGCAGGGCGCTCGGATTGCCGGTCGAGGCCGGCGTGCGCAGTGCGGCGGAGTAGGGAGCCAAGACGAATTGGGCGTTGACAAACGCAGGTGAAATGAGCGGAGTTGTCGCCTCTGAACAACAACGGAAATGACAAGGATCGCGTAAATCGATCCGAGGCCTGACGAGATCGTGAGCAACCCGACCGAAATGGCGTCGGGGCCCGAGATGCAGGTTGGCCAGCAAACCGGCACCAAGCCCGGGAGCAGGCGGTAGGGAGGGAAACGTAGTGAGGCTTTGCCGGTCCGCCGGGAACGCCGGCTTTGGCGTTTTGCAGCCCTGTTTCGCCATTGGCGAGCTTGGCGCATGAGCACGATTGCGTCGACCGCACGCGCCGATGCGGGATCGCCGCCCGCCATCGAGGTCGCCTCGGCAACCGCGAACGCAGCAGCCGAAATCCAGCTGAAGGTCGAGAACGTCTCCAAGCGGTTCGGCGGCGTCACGGCAGTGGACGGCGTATCCATCGCCGTGCCGAAGGGCCAGGTCCTGTCGATCATAGGTCCGAACGGGGCCGGCAAGACCTCGCTCCTCAACATGATCTCGGGCTTCTACAAGCCCGATACAGGCCGCATCGCGCTCGCAGGGCGCGATATCACGCACCGGCGCCCGCACGAGATCGCGGCCCTCGGCATTGCGCGCACGTTCCAGAACATCGCCCTGTTCAGCGGGCTGACGGTGCTCGACAACCTGATGCTCGGCCGGCATGTGCGCATGCGCTCCGGGGTGTTGAGGAGCGTCGTCTATTGGGGCCTGGCCCAGCGCGAGGAGGTGCGGCACCGGGAGGTCTGCGAGGAGCTGATCGAGTTCCTGAAGCTGCAGGACTTGCGCAAGCAGCAGACCGGCGCGCTCGCCTACGGGCTGCGCAAGCGCGTCGAGCTTGGGCGCGCCTTGGCGCTGGAGCCGAGCATCGTGCTGCTGGACGAGCCGATGGGCGGCATGAACCAGGACGAGAAGGAGGATATGGCGCGCTACATCCTCGATGTGAACCAGGAGCGGGGCATCACGGTGGTCCTGATCGAGCACGACATGGGGGTCGTGATGGACATCTCCGACCACGTGGTCGTGCTCGACCGAGCCCGCAAGATCGCCGAGGGCACGCCGAGCCAGGTGCAGAGCAGCCCGGCGGTGATCGAGGCCTATCTCGGCGTCAAGAAGGGGGTGGCGCATGCCCCTTGCGGATGACAAGGCGACCTCGACGCTGCCGAAGCTGCTGCGGCGCAACGCGCGCGCGTTCGGCAGCCGGCCGGGGATGCGTGAGAAGGACCGCGGCATCTGGCGCACATTCGACTGGCGTGCGTGCCTCGGCAACGTGCGCGATCTGTCGCTTGGTCTCGCCGCGCTCGGTTTCAGGCGCGGGGACAAGCTGGCGGTGGTCGGCGACAACCGCCCGCGGCTCTACTGGGCACAGCTCGCGGCGCAGGCGCTGGGCGGCGCGGCTGTGCCCGTGTACCAGGACGCCATCGCTTCCGAGATCGTCTACGTGCTCAACCACGCGGAGGTCTCGATCATCGTCGCGGAGGATCAGGAGCAGGTCGACAAGATCCTGTCGCTGAGGCGCGATCTGCCAGCGCTGCGCTGGGTGATCTACGAGGATCCTCGCGGCATGAGCGGGTACGACGAGCCGATCCTGAAATCTTATGCCAGCGTGCAGGCGATGGGGCGGGACTTCGCGAAGCAGGACGCCGGCTACTTCGAGCGCGAGCTCGAGGCAGGGTCAGCCGGCGACGTGGCGATGATCGCCTATACCTCGGGGACTACCGGCCAGCCCAAGGGCGTGCTGCTCAGCCATCACAACATGGTGGCAACGGCGGAGTGCTTCCTGTCCGCAGAATCGGTCAAGCGCGGTGACAACTGGCTCGCCTACCTGCCGATGGCCTGGGTCGGCGACGTGATGTTCTCGCTCAGTACGGCGCTGGCGGCCGGCGTCACGGTCAACTGCCCGGAGAGCCCCGAGACGGTGCAGCGGGATCTGCGCGAGCTCGGTCCCAATGCGCTGCTGGCGCCGCCGCGCATCTGGGAGAGCCTGCTGACCCAGCTCCAGGTGAAGGCCGCCGATGCGTCCTGGCTCAAGCGGCGGCTCTTCGAGCTGTTCCGCGCCGTGGCCGAGAAGCGCGAGCTGCTGCGGACGGACGGCAAGCCCGTGCCGCTGCGCACGCGGCTTGCCTATCGCATCGGCGAGGCGGTCGTGTATGGACCGGTGCGCGATCAGCTCGGCCTGCGCAACGCGCGCTGGTGCTACACGGGCGGGGCGCCGCTCGGGCCCGACACGTTCCGCTTCTTCCGCTCCTTCGGCGTCAACCTGAAGCAGATCTACGGGGCGACCGAGGCGAGCGCCCTCGTCGCCTTCCAGCGCGACGACCGCGCCGACCCCAACACCGTCGGCAATCCCGTTCCCGGCGTCGACGTGCGCATCGATGACAACGGCGAGCTGCAGATCAAGGGGCCGGGCGTGTTCATCGGTTACTACAAGCAGGAGGAGGAAACCCGCGCGGCGATGACGCCCGACGGCTGGCTCAAAAGCGGGGATGCGGCGCTGATCGATCCGCGCGGAGATCTTGCCATCATCGATCGCGCCAAGGACGTCGGCAAGCTCGCGTGCGGCGCACCCTACGCACCGCAGTTCCTCGAGAACAAGCTGAAGTTCAGCCCCTATATCCGCGAGGCCGTGGCGTTCGGCCACGACCGCGATTTCGTTGCCGCCATGATCGCGATCGACCTCGGCACGGTCGGCAACTGGGCGGAGCGGCGCGGGCTGCCATACACCAGCTTCATGGATCTGAGCCGCAAGCCGGAGGTGGCGGCGCTCGCCGTGCAGGAGGTCGCAAAGATCAATGCGTCGCTGCCGGAGCGATTGCGCGTGCGGCGCATTCTGCTGCTCAACAAGGAGCTGGAGGCGGACGACGCAGAGATGACGCGGACGCGGAAGGTCCGGCGCCGCTTCGTGGCGGAGAAGTACGCCAAGATCATCGACGCCTTCTATGCCGGAGACGATCAGGTCGAGCTGACGACGCAGATCACGTTCGAGGATGGGCGCAAGAGCGATCTGACGTCGACGATTGCCATCCACGACGTGCCGCAAGGCATGGGTGCGGTGGCGCGGAAGGCTGCATGAGCGGGACGGTGCGATGAGTGACGAGCTTTCATTCGCCTTCACGCTTGTTGTCAGCGGGCTCGCGATCGGCCTCATGTACTCGCTGATCGCCCTCGGTTTCGTGCTCGTCTACAAGGCAACCGACGCCATCAACTTCGCCCAGGGCGAGTTCGTGATGCTGGCGGGCTTCGTCGCGGCGGCAGTGGCCGGCATCGAAGGCGCCTCCATCTATCTGGCCATCGCAGCCGCCGTCGGCGTCATGGTCGCGTTCGGCTTCGCCCTCGAGCGGGTCGTGCTGCGACCGCTGCTCGGACGGCCGATCGTCGCCGTGATCATGGCCACGATCGGGCTCGGCGCCATTCTGCGCGGCCTGCCGCCGATCACCGTCGGCGCCGAGACGAAGGCGCTGTCGCTGCCGATCGGCGATGAGCCCTACTCGATCGGGCCGGCGACGCTGCCGCCGATCCAGGTCCTGGGCGTCGTGGTTTCCCTCGTGTTTCTGGCGGCCTTCTCCTGGTTCTTCCTGAAGAGTCGAATGGGCGTCGCCATGCGTGCGGTCGCCGACAATCAGCAGGTGGCCATGGCGATGGGCATCAACGTGCAGCGCTACTTCGCGCTGGCGTGGGCCATGGCCGGGGTGGTGTCGGCGCTCGGCGGCGTGATCTGGGGCAGCATGCTCGGTGTGGATACCCACCTGGCGCTGGTCGGGCTCAAGGTCTTCCCGGTCGTGATCCTGGGCGGGCTCGATTCGATCGTGGGCGCGATCGTCGGCGGCCTGATCGTCGGCGTGGTGGAGAGCATCGCGGCCGGCTACCTCGACCCTTACGTGGGTGGAGGCACGAAGGATTTCGCCCCTTATGTCCTGATGATCGCGGCGCTGATGTTCAAGCCGTACGGCTTGTTCGGGCAGCACAAGATCGAGCGCGTGTAGGAGCCGGCGCATGTTCCATCGCGAGGCTGGCGTCTTCAAGACGAGCTACGCCGCCGACATGGCGCTTTATCCCCTGCCGATCGCCCGGTGGGCCGTGCTCGCGATCGCGGTCCTGTTCGCCGTCGTTCTACCGAGCGCTCTGCACGAGTATTACCTGTCGATCATCAACCTGGTGCTGATCGCGGTGGTCGGCGCGCTGGGGCTGAACATTCTCGTCGGCTACACGGGGCAGATCTCGGTCGGGCACGCCGCGTTCATGTCGGTCGGTGCCTACACGGCGGCCAACCTGGCCGTGAGGCTCGATCTCCCGTTCTGGATCACGCTGCCGGCGGGCGGACTGATGGCGGCGCTCATCGGCGCCATCGTCGGAATACCGAGCCTGCGCATCAAGGGCCTCTATCTGGCCATCGCTACGCTTGCAGGCCAGCTCATCATCGAGTGGACCATCAATCACGTGCCGGCCATTTCCGGCGGGGCACAGGCCTCGATCGAGGTGCCGCGGCCCGCGCTGTTCGGCATGCAGCTCAAGACGCAGGGCGAGCTGTATTTCTTCCTGCTGTTCTTCGCTGCGTTGGCGATCGTCGCGACATTGAACCTGGTGAGGAGCCGCATCGGACGCGCGTTCGTGGCGATCCGCGATCAGGATATCGCCGCCGAGATCATCGGCATCAACATCTTTCGCTACAAGCTGCTGTCGTTCGCAATCTCGTCGTTCTACGCCGGCGTGTGCGGCGTGCTCTACACGTACTATCTCGGCATCGCCAACTACGAGCAGTTCCAGATCGTCGTGTCGATCGACTATCTGGCCATGATCATCATCGGCGGGCTGGGGTCGGTGCTCGGCTCCATTCTCGGCGCGGCGTTCGTGACCATGCTGCCGATCGTCATCCGGGTGGTGGTGGAGAGCTTCGGCGAGCTGTTTTTCGACCCTTCCGAGCTCGCGAACATCACCTCGAGCCTGCGCCTGATCCTGTTCGGCGCCCTCATCATTTTCTTCCTCGTCGTGGAGCCGGAAGGCCTGAACCGGCTCTGGCGCAACATCCGCAACTACTTCAGGGTATGGCCATTCTCGTACTGAAGATCCAACAAGAACCAAGCCAGGGAGGTACCTCATGTCGATGTCACTGCGGAAATGGCTGAGCGCGGCGGGTGTTGCCGCCGGTTTGGCGCTGTCGGCAAGCGCTGCGTGCGCGCAGGAGAAGCAGGTCGTGTTCGGACTGCAATGCGACCGCACCGGGGCGACCCAGACGGTCGGCATCTTCCTGTGCCCGGGCTATCACGACTACGTCGCGCTGGTGAACAGCAAGGGCGGTGTCGAAGGCTACAAGATCAAGGTGATCGAGGTCGACAACGAGTACAAGGTGCCCCCGGCCATGGAGGCGCACGAGCGCTTCAAGAAGGAAGGGGCAGTGCTCGAGGGGCTCTATGGCACGCCGCAGACGGCCGCGCTGACCAAGAAGCTGGAGGAGGACAAGATCCTCGGCACCTCGCCCGGATTCGGCACCGCCGCGGCCGCCGATGGCCTGCGCTATCCTTACGTGTTCCCGATTGCAGCGAGCTACTGGTCGCAGGCGACAGCCGGTGTCGCCTTCGCCAAGGAGAAGCTCGGCGGCACCCTCAAGGGCAAGAAGATCGCCTACCTGTTCTATGACAATCCGGCCGGCAAGGAGCCGCTGCCGCTGTTCGAGGACCTCGCCAAGCAGGAGGGCTTCGAGCTCAGAACGTTCGCGGTGCCGGCTCCCGGTGTCGAGATGGGTGCGCAGGTGCTCGATATCACGGCGCGGTACAAGCCGGACTTCGTCATTACGCATCTGTTCGGACGCTCGCCGTCGGTGGCGGTCAAGGAGCTCAAGGGCAAGGGCTATCCGTTGAGCAAGGTCGTCGCCTTCGTGTGGGGTGCCTCGGAGGCGGACGTTCGGGCGGCAGGCGGATTCGGGTTCGCCGAAGGCTACAACGTCATGCAGTTCGCCGGCGTCGGCACCGACTATCCCGTGATCGGCGAGATCAACGCCATGTACAAGGCGCAGGGCAAGCCGCATCCGAAGGAGCAGGACACCAGCGTCTTCTACAATCGCGGTGTGATGGTGGCGGCGCTGCACGTGGAGGCCGTGCGCAACGCCATCAAGGCCAAGGGCGGTGCGGCCCCGACCAGCGAGGACGTCAAGAAGGGCATGGAGTCGATCAGCAACTTCACGCTGGGCGGCATCGTGCCACCGATGAAGATCACGCCGGAGGACCACGAGGGCGGCGGCTGGGTGCGGATCTGGACCGTGAAAGGCGGCAAGTTCGTCCCGGCGGGCGACTGGAAGCAGCCCTATCGCGAGCTGATCAAGAAACACCTTGCCATGACGAAAAACTAACAGGGGGGCGCGGGCGGCAGGCGGGGCCGCCCGCGATTTTCCTAAGGCCCATCGGGGTCGCAATGCTGACGATCAACAACATCGAGGTCGTGTACGACCGGGTCATCCTGGTGCTGAAAGGCGTGTCGCTGGCTGTCGCCGAAGGCGCGATCACGACGCTGCTCGGTGGCAACGGCGCCGGCAAGACCACGACCTTGAAGGCCATCTCGGGCGTGCTGCGCACCGAGCGCGGGGAGGTGACCAAGGGCTCGATCATGCTCGATGGCAACCGGATCGATGGCATGCCGGCCTTCGATCTGACGCGGCGCGGCATCGCCCAGGTGTTCGAAGGCCGCCGCGTGTTCGAGCACCTGACGACGGAGGAGAATTTGATCGCCGGCGGGCACGTCCAGCGCGACCGGGCGCGTGTGCAGGACGGCATCGAGCGGGTCTACAGCTACTTCCCGCGGCTCAAGGAGCGGCGCAACCAGCAGTCCGGATATCTCTCGGGCGGCGAGCAGCAGATGCTGGCCATCGGCCGCGCGCTGATGTCGGATCCCAAGGTGATCCTGCTCGATGAGCCTTCGCTCGGGCTAGCGCCGATGCTGGTGGAGGAGATCTTCGGCATCGTCCGGCGCCTGGTGTCGGAGCAGAAGCTGTCGGTGCTCCTGGTCGAGCAGAACGCCGCCCTGGCGCTGGAGATCGCCGAGCACGGCTACGTCATGGAGAACGGACGCATCGTGCTCGAGGGCTCGGGGGCGAAACTGCGGGAGAACTCCGACATTCGCGAGTTCTATCTGGGCCTCAACGAGGTCGGCTCGCGCAAGTCCTACCGCGACGTGAAGCACTACAAGCGCCGCAAGCGCTGGCTGTCGTAGGCGCCTGCCTTCCAGCGGATTGGAGTTGCCGGGGCGGCTTGCGCGCGGGGCGTATTGGGGGTTTGCTTCATGCCGGCCCGCAAGAGCATCGACGCCGTCGTTCGAACGGGCAGCAGACCGTCAGAGAATGAGGATGGACGTTATGAGCCTTGCCGGGAAAGTGGTGATCGTGACCGGGGCAGCGCGCGGCCTGGGGCGCGAGTACGCGCTGGCGCTGGCGCGGCGCGGCGCGCACGTGGCGGCTTGCGACCTGGCCGATTGCACCGCAACGGCCGAGCAGGTGAAGAGCGAAGGCGGCAAGGCCATCGCTATCAAGACGGACGTGTCCTCGGCCGCTGAGACGCAGGAGCTTGCCCGCGCTACGGCCAACGCCTTCGGCCGGATCGACGGCCTCATCAACAATGCTGCGCTCTATGCGACGCTGCGCGGCGGCCGGTTCGATGCCATCAGCGAGGCCGACTGGGAAGCGGCCATGGCGGTCAACGTCAAGGGCATCTGGAACTGCTGCAAGGCCGTGGTGCCGCAGATGCGCAAGGCGGGCGGCGGTAGCATCGTCAACATCGCATCGCTCGCGGCCACCTACGGCCTGCCGTTCGCTCTGCACTACACCACGTCGAAGGCCGCCGTGATCGGTTTGACGCGCGGCCTCGCCCGCGAGCTGGGCCGCGACCGCATTCGGGTCAACGCGGTGGCGCCGTCGGCGGTGCTGACGGAGGGCACGCGCGAGTTCTTCGGCGACAAGCACGACAAGGCGCTCGAGGTCATCAAGTCGGGCCAGGCCATCCAGCGCAACCTGGAGCCGGCGGATGTGGCCGGCACCGTGCTGTGGCTTCTCTCCGATGACAGCGCCTTCACGACCGGGCAGACCATCGCCGTCGACGGCGGCACCGTCATGCACTGATGCGGCGGCCTCCGCGGCTCAGGTCGGCGCGGCCGATTGAGAGTGCGCCGGCACGAGCCAGCGCCATCCGAGGAACCCCAGGATCATGACGACGCCGATCCCATCGGCCCAGAAGGTCGGATAGAACAGGATGCCCGCCGCGGCGAACAGATAGAGGCGCCCCGGCCATCCGAGCGGTCCGAGCAGATAGCCGATGGCGCCGCCGCTCATGGCAACGATGGCGGCCCATGTGATCGCCACGTGGTAGACGATCCATTGCGGTTCGCCGTTCAGCAGCAGCTCGGGCCGATAGACCATCATGAAGGGAATGAAGAATACCGCCCCGGCGATGCGCAGCGCCTGGCCCGCCACGCTCCAGAAGTTCTCGTTGACGATGGAGGCTGCCGCATACACCGAGGCGCACACGGGCGGTGTGATGGCGGAAAGGATGGCGAAGTAGAAGATGAAGAGATGCGCGGTGAGCGGCGCGAGCCCGAGCTTGATCAGCACCGCTGCCGCAACCGAGGCGGTCAGCAGATAGGATGCGGTCGTCGGCACGTCCATGCCGAGCATGATGCACAGGACTGCCGTGATCAGGAGCACGACGATCAGGCTCTCGCCTGTCAGGCCGAGCAGGAGCTGGGAGAATTTGACGCCGATCCCGGAGGCCGTGAGCACGGTGACCAGCAAGGCCGCCGCGGCAAGCAGGGCGGCAATGGCCACCACGCCCTTCGCGCCGTCGACGAACCCGGTCCACACGGCTGTGCCGAAGGCCCGGGCTTCGGCAGCGAAACTTGCGCCGCCCGTGATGCAGCCGACC
Source organism: Bacteroidota bacterium (assembly GCA_050260355.1). Lineage (GTDB taxonomy): Bacteria > Pseudomonadota > Alphaproteobacteria > Rhizobiales > Hyphomicrobiaceae > CADEFX01. Next base: position 34,460 of record JBLNBZ010000106.1, read on the forward strand.
ACCCGCACCACGGCGGCAATCACGATCAAGGCAATCGTGGCGGCCGCACCCGCCAGCGTCGGCGTGTAGTCGTCGAACAGGAGCCAGGCCAGCAGCAGAAGCGGGCCGAACGCCACGATCGCGTCGCGCGAAAGGAAAACGTCGCGGGCGCGGGGCAGGTCCTCGCGCGGCATGGGCTTCAAGCCGTGGCCGCGCGCATAGCAATCGATGCTGAAGTAGATGGCGCTGAAGTACAGGATCGCCGGAATCGCCGCGGCGAGGGCGACGGACGCATAGGGAATGTTCAGCAACTCGGCCATGATGAAGGCGCCGGCGCCCATGACCGGCGGCATGATCTGGCCTCCGGCCGAGGCGGACGCCTCGATCCCGCCGGCGAAGTCCTTGCGATAGCCGGCGCGAACCATGGTCGGGATGGTGATTGTCCCCACGGACATGACGTTGGCGACCGCCGAGCCCGAGATCGTGCCGAACAGGGCGGAGGTGACGACGGCGACTTTGGCAGGGCCGCCGTACGTGCGACCCGCGATGACCGTGGCCGCGCGCATGAAGACGTCGCCCGCGCCGAGCGTCATCAGCAGCGATCCCAGCACGACGTAGATGGCCACCACGCGCGTGCCGATGTCGGCGAGGAGGCCGAACATGCCCTGCGTGGACCCGTAGAGCGTGCTGATCGCCGTATCCAGGGAGACCTTGGGCGGCTGCCAGCTCCCGCCGAGCAGATCGTGGCCCCAGAAATAGTAGGCGAGCGAGATGACCGCCATGAGCGGCAGCGAAAGCCCGACCGAGCGGCGCGCGGCCTCGAGCGCAACGAGGATCGTCACGACGCCGAGCGTGATATCGAGCGTCGTGAGATCGTTCATCACGTCCATCAGGCGGTTGGCTTCCAGCAGGATGTTGAGGCCGCCGAGAAGGGCTGCAGCGCCGAGGGCGATGTCGAGCGCGGTGCGCAGGCCCGAGGTGCGGGCCGCGGCCAGGGCGGTCGAGAAATAGACCAGCGCCAGGCCGCAGCTGATGAAGATGGCCCGCTGCTGCAACGGCTCGAGCGGCGGCGCGATCGAGGTGATCAGGTGAAACAGTGCGTAGGCGACGAGGCCTGCTTCGAGCAGGCGCCGAAAAGCGCTCAATACCGGACCACCCGGGTCCTGCGTCTCCGGTTGCATTCCGCTCTCCGGTGCCTGAGGAAATGGATCGGCGAAGCCCTAGGGTAGGGATTCCCAGAACTTCTTCGCCCCTGGGTGCAGCTTGATGCCGAGCTTCTCGACGTTGAGCGCCTGCTTCTTGAAGTCGAAGCTCTTGAGGTGCGGGAAGACGTCGATCAGGAACTGCCGGTTCTCATAGATGGCCTTGGCGATGGCATGAGCCGTGGCGTCATCCATGGTGGAGATGCGCGCGGAGTAGGTGGCGGGCACAACCGGCGCCAGCACCGCAGGCTGGCCAGGCACGGTGTCGGCCGGGATCGTCATGAAGTCGACGCCTTTCACCTTGGCGAGGACCTGGGCCTTCTGCTCCTCGGTGAAGTTGACGAACTTCATCGGCGTCTTGGTCAGCAATTCGCGCATGGTGGCGTCGAGACCGCTGCCGACGCCGTACTTGGAATAGCCGACGAGATGGCGGTTGGAGATGCCTTCGACCGCATCGCTGAGGGAGCCCGGCACCCACTCGGTCTGAGCGCCCACGGCATTGAAAATGTCGTGCGTCAGCAGCTCGGCGCCGCTGCCGCGGATGCCGGCGCTGAACCGCTTGCCCTTGAGGTCGGTGAGGTTGTTGATGCCGCTGTCCACGCGCACGGCGACGTTGAGGACGACCACGTCATAGACGTAGAGCGCACCGAGGTCAGTGACGGCCTTGTCCTTGAAGGGGCCGGTGCCGCTGCCGGCCTGCACGCTCGTGTCGACCATGACGAGGCCGAAATCGATCTCGCCCTTGGCCATGCGGCGGACGTTGTCGACGCTGGCGCCCGTCTCGATGACGTTGACGTTGGCGTTGGGCAGGTTCTTCTTGATGGCCTTGCCCATCGCCACGGCGGCGCCGTAGTGGCTGGAGGTCGAATTGGTCGAGCCGAGCGTGATTGAGGATTTTTGCGCCGCAGCCGGGCCCATGGTGAGCAGCAACCCGCAGAATGCTGCGGTCAGAAGTGCGGGCGTGCGTCGTCTCGGCTTGAATTCGAGAAACATCAGTCCTCCCCGGAGCCATGTGTCTTGTTATGTGCCGGCGGTCGCCAGCAGCGCGGGGAGCCTAGCACGATGCAAATTCGGGCGGAAAGGCCCTTTGCTCGGCGCCAATCCGAACGGACGCGCGCTCAGCGGTTGAGCACGACCACCAGCGCTTTGACGTTGCCGCCGTTCTCGCCGATGTAGCTCTCGAACAGCTTTTTCAGGAACGGCGTCATCCAAAAGCCGTAGACCATGGCGTCGCGCACACGGTAGGTGTTGCCGTACTTCGTGAGCAGCCAGCGGACGTCATAGGTCGTTCCGTCGCGCAAGGTGATCTTGCTGTCGACCATGAGGCCGTTGGCGCCCTCGATGCTGGGGGAGATGATCTCGTAGCGGGCGACAGGATACTTGGGGGCCTCCGTTGCCGCATAGCGGCCTAGAAACCGAACCATGCCGTTGAGATAGAGCGGGCGGTCGGTGTTGGCGAGCTGGGCGCGATAGTTGCCCAGCGAGTAGCTGCCGATATAGGAGACGTCGCCATAGCGCTGGATGACGTTGGAGATGAGCTGCGGCGACTTCGCCCGTGTCGCCACGAGCAGCTCATTGGCCAGGCGCTGCATGAACTGCACGGCCGGGTCGGCGGCAGCCGGCGACGAGATCAGCGGCAGGAGAAGAAAAAGGGCTGCAAAGACCGGCGCCAGGACCCTGCCACGCGCCGATTCCACGTTCCGCCACTGTGCCTTGCGACCCATGCGATATCCCTCGTTATCGGTCCCGGCTGCCCCAAGGTCAGGTTCGCGATGCGCGCGAAGAGCGGCAATGGAGCACGGCCCCCCGCGCCTCGTCAAAGGGCTTAGTCGACCCGGGTAAATCTGGCGTTGCTTCAAGGCATTGCCGTGGCGTCGTTTGCCCCTGCAGGCGGTCCGGGGCATGATCGGCCGGGGAAAAATACCAAAGGACGACAGGAGGAGCCGCCGCCATGCCCTACGCGAAAAGCAAGCAGGCCAATATCTACTTCGAGGAGACGGGGCATGGAACCCCGATCCTGTTCCTGCACGAGTTTGCCGGCGATCATCGCAGTTGGGCCGACCAGGTGCGTTACTTCAGCCGCGGCTATCGCTGCATCAGCATGGCGGCGCGTGGCTATCCTCCCTCGGACGTTCCGGAGGGGGACGATGCCTATGGGCAGGAGCTTGCCAATCTCGATGCCATCGCGGTGCTCGATCATCTGCAGATCGACCGCGCGCACGTCGTCGGCCTCAGCATGGGGGGCTATACAGCCCTGCAGCTCGCCATTCATTTCCCCGACCGGCTGCGCTCGGCCGTTCCCGCGGGCGCGGGGTCGGGATCGCATCCCTCGACCCGCAAGCAGTTCCTGGAGGAGGCCCTCGCCAGCTCGCGCCTCATGGAGAAAGCGAGCAAGCTCGCCGCGGAGCAGATGGGCCTGGGGCCGACGCGCGTCCAGCTTCTGAACAAGGACCCGCAAGGCTGGCGCACCTTCGTGCAGCACCTCGGCGAGCATCCGCCCACGGGCTCCGCGCGTGTGATGCGCAACGTGCAGGGCAAGCGGCCATCGCTCTACGAGCTGGAGCAGCAACTCAGGGCCGTGAAGGTTCCGATCCTGCTGATCGTGGGAGACGAGGACGAGCCCTGTCTCGACGCCAACCTGTTCATGAAGCGCATCATGCCGAGTGCGCAGCTTGCCATCCTGC
>JBLNBZ010000107.1:0-35648 GCA_050260355.1 Bacteroidota bacterium
GATGACCGGGGACTGGCGGCCGGCAGTCCGTTCGTAGAGCGTGGGGCGGCAGGCGCCGCATCCCCGTCTCTTACAGGTCACGGCCCCTGCCGCTCCGCCCCACGTGGGCGGGGAAGACGAAAGAAGATGCAAAGCCTCGGGTCTCAAAGACCGCGAGGATGGGCGTGCTGAGTGGGGTCGCTCGCGTGGTGAGTCATGGGTCGGGTCGGACGGGAAGGATCCCGGATAGCCGCGCTTGGAGCGCGGCTATCCGGGAACGCAGGTGGGGAGGGCGGTGCCGCGAACACGCGTTTCGTCCCCTGCCCGCACGGAGAAATAGAACCCGAGGCGGGCGAGCCCGAGGATGACACTCATGGGGCGCCATCCTGTCGGGAGAACATAATCGTTGCGTTGGCGGACAGGCCGCAGGCAAGGTGCGTGCTCGAGTTGACGCAGGGACCTGACGCATGAAGCCGCTGCCGAAATCCCTGTGGGCCTCCACCGCAACGCCGTCCGCGCACTATCCGCCGCTGAGCGATGACGTGAAGGCGGACTGCGTCATCCTCGGCGGAGGGTTTACCGGTCTGTCGACGGCACTGCACCTCGCCGAGCGAGGCCTCCGCGTCGAGCTGCTCGAGGCCAACGAGCCGGGATGGGGCGCATCGGGCCGGAACGGAGGACAGGTCATTCCGGGCCTGAAGCTCGGCCCTTCGGAGATGCGCGCCAAATATGGAGAAGAACGGGGCCGCAGGCTCACGCAGACGGTCGGCGCCACGGCCGACCTGGTGTTCAGCCTCATTCAGCGCCACGGGATCGAGTGCGAGGCGAGCCGCAATGGCTGGATCCAAGGCGCGCCAGGTCCGAAGGGCCTCGCCGAGGTGCGCAACAAGGCCGAGGAATGGACCGCTGAAGGCGCCGATGTTGCCGTGCTCGATGCCGACGAGGTTCGCGCACGCATCGGCGGCGGCGATTACGTCGGCGCGTTCTTCGACCGGCGCGGCGGTACGATCAATCCGCTGTCCTATGCGCGGGGTCTCGCCCGCGCGGCGGCGGCGGCGGGCGCCAAAATCCACAGCGACAGCCCTGCGCTTGCGCTCGAGCGCGCAGGCCAGCATTGGAAGGTGTCGACCTCCCGCGGCAGCGTGACTGCGTCGCATGCCGTGCTGTGCACGAACGGATACACGGACCGGCTCTGGCCGGGTCTGGCGGAGACGATCATTCCGGTGCTTTCGTCGGTCGTCGCCACCGAGCCGCTGTCCGACAATCTGCGCAAGGTCATCCTGCCGGGCCGCGAGGGCGTGTCGGAGACGCGCCGCGTGCTCAACTGGTTCAGCATCGACGCGCAGGGCCGCCTCATCTTCGGCGGCCGGGCCAACCAGCAGGAGAGGGAGGACCCGCAAGCGTTCAGCCCTGTGCTCGCGCGGCTCAAATCCCTGATGCCGATCCTGGGCGAGCCGCGCATCCAGTTCCGCTGGGCGGGCAACGTCGCGATCACCACCGACCACGTGCCGCACATGAACGAGCTGGCTCCCAACCTCTATGCGGGGCTCGGCTACAACGGACGCGGCGTGGCCATGTCGACGATGATGGGCAAGCTGCTGGCCGAGCGCGTGGCGGGCGCGAAAGAGGCGGACATTCCGCTGCCGGCGACGCCCATGAAGCGCATTCCGCTGCACGGCTGGCGCGCTACGGGCATCGCGCTGGCGATCGGCTGGAAGCGGCTGCAGGACAGGATCAATCCTTAGGGTCGAGGTTGAATGAGCGTGCCGCCCTCTTACTGCGGGGCGGCGGGCTTGCCTGTGCCGCTCGCAGGCCGTGCGCGCAGGCGTTGCGTCGCACTCTCGATCAGGGCCGACAGTCCGCCGGGATAGGAGCGCATGACGGCGATGACGATGGCCGCGAAGATGACCATGCTCCATTCCCCGTACGCCTGCAGATAGGTCGAGAGGAAGTTGATCGGAGGCGCGGCCAGGATCGGGCCGACGAAGGAGCCCAAGCCGCCGATCGCGACCATGACGATGATCTTGGCCATCTCGCTGAAGTCGACGAGCGCCGGCGTGAGCGTGAGCACGTAGTGGGCGTAGAGCACGCCCGCCAGACCGGCCATGGTGCTCGACACCACGAAGGCAAACAGCTTGACCTTGGTGGTATCGACGCCCAGGGACGCGGCGCGCAACTGGTCGTCCTTGACGGCGCGCATGAAGAAGCCCACCGGCGACTTCAGAACCACGTGCATCAGTAACAGGCAAGCCGCGGCGGCGCCGACGAACGTGTAGTAGTACGCGCTCGTGCGCAGACTGCCGTAGAGGGCCGGCACGCTGAGGCCCAAGTCGCCGCGCGTGAAATCGTAGGCGGCGGCGAGCATGATGCGGTACGTCTCGGCAAACGCCCAGGTGGCGATCGCGAGATAGATCGCGCGCATATGCAGGACGAGGCGGCCGAGAATGTAGCCGCTGAGCCCGGCGGCGAGGATGCCGGCCGGCACGCTGATCCAGAGGGGCGTGTGCAGGTGGTAGATCAGCAGCCCGGAAACGTAGGCGCCGACGCCGGCGAAGGCATGCTGGGCAAGCGAGAACTGACCGGTGAAACCGGCGAGCAGGTTCCAGCTCGCGGCGAGAATGACGTAGTAGGCGCTGATGGTGAGCACGTGCAGGACGAACTCGCCGACGATGAGCGGCGGGATCAGCAACGGCACCGCAACGATCGCCGACACGACGCAGAGGCGGCGCCAGTCGACAAACGCTCCCCAGCCTTTGCTCAGCCCAGCAGACATTCCTGCACCAGTGTGCGCACGCGCGCATCGTCGAAGTCGGCTCCCCGACCCTCGGCCTTCACGCTGCCGAGGTTGAGCATGTAGAGGTAGTCGGCGAGCGGCAGCGCCTGCTCCACGTTCTGCTCGACGAGGAGGATGGCGGCGCCGGTCGCGCGCTTGGCAGTCAACAGGATCTCGTAGACCTGCTCGACGAGATTGGGAGCAAGCCCCACGGTCGGCTCGTCGACCAGCAGCAGCGTCGGCCCTGTCATCATCTCGCGTGCGACCGAGAGCATGCGGCCCTGGCCACCGGAGAGCGAGCCGGCGCGGTCGTGCCGCTTGCTGGCGAGCGCGGAAAACGTCGCATAGGCGTGCTCGAGGCGCTGGCGCAGGCGTGCCCTGTCGCGGCGGAACACCCAGGCGCCCATCATCAGATTCTCTTCCACCGTGAGCTGCGGGAAGCTGTTGATGTCCTGCGGCACGTAGCTGACGCCGCCGGTCTTGAGATCGTTGGACTTCATGGCGGCCGTATCCCTGCCGCCGAACGTGATGGTGCCCCGGTGGGCACGCAGCAGACCGAAGATCGTGCGCAGGAGCGTGGACTTGCCGGAGCCGTTGGGACCGACGACGAGCGTGATTTGATTGGGATGGACGTCGAGGCTGACGCCGCGCAGGATGTCGACGCCCGGGATGTAGCCGGCATGCACGTCACACACGCTCAGCAGCGGCTCGGTCATGCAAGTGCCCGCCCCAGATAGGCGGTAATCACGTCCTCGCGCTTGGCGACCTCCTCGAGCGGACCCTCGGCGGCAGCCTTGCCTGCGATCATCACCGTGACCTTCGGGCAAAGCCGGCGCACGACGTCCATCTCGTGGCTGACGATGAGGAAGGCGGTGCCGTGCTCGCGATTCTCGTGCACGATGAGATCGATCAGCGTGTCCTTGACCACGGGGTTGATGCCGGCGAACGGCTCGTCGAGGACGTAGACCGAGATGGCGGGGACCATGAAGCCGGCGCAGGCTTGCAGCAGCATGCGCTGCCCGCCCGAGAGCGACTTCGCCAGCGCCCCCGACATGGGCGCCAGTGTCGACAGCCGCAGCAGCTCGGCCGCACGTTCCAGTCCATCCGCAATGCCCGATGTTCTGCCGCTGGCGAGGTAGGGCACGAGCAGGTTCTCGTACACCGTGAGGTTGCCGAACACGCGGGCGACCTGGAAGGATCGCACCAGGCCGCGCTGTGCGATCGCGTCGGGGGAGAGTCCCGCCAGCCGCTCGCCCGACAGCACCACGTCGCCCGCGTCGGGGCGCTCGATGCCGGTGATCAGGTTGACGAAGGTGGTCTTGCCGGCACCGTTGGGACCGATGATGCCGCGGATCTCTCCGGGCGACAGCGTCAGGGAGACGGAGTCGTTGGCGACGAGACCGCCGTAGCGCTTCGTCAGTCCGCTGGCCGCGAGAAGCGCCGAGGTGGCTGCCATCATGCCTCCCGCTCGCGCTCGCCGAACAAGCCGCTCGGCCGCAGCAGGAGAATGAGAATGACGAACAGGAAGCCGTAAGCGTTCTGATACGCCGATGATATGAAACCGGCGCCGAGGCTCTCGACCACGCCGAGCATCAGCCCGCCGATCAAGGCGCCCGGGATCGAGCCGAGACCGCCGATGACGATGATCTCGAAGCCTTTGACGGTGGTGACGGCGCCGTTGGTCGGATAGACGAGGAAGAGCGGGGCGAGCAGCGCGCCCGACAGGCCCGCCAAGGCCACGCCAATGGCGAAGGCGACCGCGTCGAGCCGGAACACGTCGATGCCCGATGTCTGCGCGCCGACGCGGTTCTGGGCCGTGGCGCGCAGGGCGAGGCCGACCCAGGTCCGCTTGAGGACGATGTAGAAGACGGCGAGTGCGATCAGCGCGCAGATGGACGCCGCGACGCGCGCACCTTCCTGGGGCAGCGGTCCCACCCACACGACAGGCAGGGTGCTCTCGGGGCGGAATTGGTAGGGTCCGAACACCGCCACGGCGAGGCTGCGCAGAAGCAGCAGGAAGGCGATGGTGACGACGATGGCATAGTCGTCGCGCCGCTCCATCGGCCGCTGGTACATCGGTTTGATTAAAATCGGCTCCAGCAGGTAGCCGACGAGGAACGTGCCGGCTGCCGAGATGATGGCGGCAAGCCACCAGTAGCTTGGACCGAGCAGGAACGTGACGGCAGCGAACTGGATATAGCTGCCGATCATGTAGAACTCGCCCATCGCCCAGTTGATGGTCTTGACGATGCTGTAGATGAACGTGATGCCGAGCGCCATCAGCGCGTACAGCACGCCGATCATCAGCCCGGCGATGAGCGTCTGCGCGAAGAGCTCGGTGCTGAACATCTCCTATCCCTGCCCATCGAGACGGAAGTCCACGGCCTCTTGCGGGCCTTGGACGGATCGAGAGCGGGCTCGGCTGACTATTCGCCGAGTGTGTAAGCGACCTCGGCGTCGGCGACGGTCTGATCCCTCTTGGTGTACTTCACGATCATCAGCGGAGGCGACCAGTTGTGCCACAGCACGCCATCGGCCTGCGGGAAGGTGACGGGGACGGCCGACCAGCCCTTGAACGAGCCGGCCTCCAGCGCCTTGACGAGGGCCTTGGACTCCGTCGTTTTCGCCGCCTCGATGGCCTGCGCGAAGACGAGCACGTTGGCGAAGCCATTGAGCGCGCCATACACCGGCGGCTCGTTGTATTTCTCCTGATATTTCTTGGCGAGCCATTCGCCGGCGTCGCTCAGCTTCGACTTCGGCGTGTAGAAGGCGATGAAGTGGATGCCGACGCCGGCATCCTTGTGCAGCTGCCAGAACTGGGTGCGCGCCGGGGCATCGTACGAGGTGACCATCGGCACGCCGGGCAGCAGACCTACGGTCGTCGCCTGCGTGATCATCAGGTCGAGCGGCTGGCCCACGCCGATATTGATGATGGCATCCGGCTTGAACGCCTTGACTTGCAGCAGTTGCGGCAACAGATCCGTTGTCGTGCGGTCGAACATGATGGTCTGGATTTCCAGCCCCATGTTGCCGCTCTTATTCTGGGCTTCCGTGGCCTTGACCAGACCGATACCGTAGTCGGTGGTCTCGGCGATGAGGGAGATGCGCTTGTAGCCGGACTTCTTGATCCAGCCGAGCCACGTCGCAGCGCGCGGCGGATCGACCGCGTGTGTGCGGAAGGCGATGTCGTACCTTTTCGCGGTGATGTCCCCGGCGCCGGTCTGGGTGCCCATGGTGGGGACGCCCATCTCCTTGGCAATCTCGTTGACGGCAAGGTTGACGCCGCTGTGCACGAAGCCGAACACGGCGACGGCCTTCTCGTTGCTGACGAGGCGCCGATAGGCGGCGACGCCGTTCTCGTTCTTGCCGGCGCTGTCCTGCACCGACAGTACGACCTTGCGGCCGAGCACGCCGCCCTTCTCGTTGACGTACTCGACGCCGAGCTCGCCGCCACGCTTGATAAGCTGACCGAGCAGTGTCTCGCCCGGTGGCGACAAGGGCGTGATGCAACCGAAGACGATGGGCTCCTGCGTCTGCGCGTGAGCGGTTGTCAGCGTCAGAGCCATCGCTCCGGCGCCCAACGTCAACAGCATTGTCCGTCTCAGCATGGGGACCCCTCGCGTACTGTCCAACCTGATCGGCCCCCTGGAGCAGGCCCCGCAGTGACCGATCCAACATTGTCGCGCGGGAATTGGGGCGTGTCACGGTGAAAGCGCGGGCTGCGCTCGACGGATTGGCGTGCACCTCCGGGTCGGGCCAGCTCAGGCCGATTGCTGCTCGAGGCGGGCACGCAACGCCAGCATCTCGCGGTGGACGTCCTCGAGGTCGCGAACATTGAACCCCTCGGCCATGCTGGAACTTAGGATGCGCAGGCGGTTGTGCAGGCGGCCTGTGAAGCTGGCCCGTCCGGCGGCGTCGACGATGAGGCCGTTGTCGGCTTCGTACTGTGCGTTCCAGCGGACGGCCTCATCGCGGGAGAGGCCGGGCGGCAGGTCGAGACCGAGCTGTCCATCGCGCAGTGCGACGGGATAGCCGCCGGGCAGGCCGCCCGGTCCAGGCACGTGGCCGCGCCAGTCTTGCTGCGCGGCCATGGCGAGCATGAGAGGGACGCCGCTGGCGCCGGAGATATCGATCACCGGCTCCGGTGTGAGCTGCACGCCGGCGAAGCGGGCGTAGACGTCGTCGATCTCGCTGCCGTTCAGCCAGACGCGAGCGGGCGGCTCCTTGGGTTTGCGGGTGTCGGGCGCACGCCGCCAGGGGGCGATGTTCTGATAATGCGCGAGGACCTGCACGCGTCCGCCCTCGCGAATGCCGAGATGGCCGGCGAATGCCGTGGCGAGGATGGCCACATTGCCGATGCCGCATGTGACCGGCAGGTCCATGGCCGCGATGAGCGGGTTCACGACATCGGCGAAGCAGCAATTGATGAGATGGCACTGCGGATGCACTGCTTTGACGGCGCGGGCGACGCGGGCCGACAAGACGGCCTGGAAGACGGCGGTGGCGCTGAGGCCGCCTTCGGCAACGAGGTTGGCCCATGCATTGCCCGAGCTGCTGATGACGGAGGCCGTCTGCAGGGAGGCTGCCTGGACGATGACGGCTGGGCGGCAACGGCCGATGATCCCCGCCGCGGCCTCGGATGAAGAGAGATCGGCGATGGCCGTCTCAAAGCTGGCCGGCCGGCCGAACATGGCCGCGCGCGCATTGGCGGCCGTCCTGAGCCAGGCCAGCCGATCCGCCTTCCGCCCGGCGATGAGGATCGAAACGGGGCTTGAGGCAGTGGCTGCGATGTCGAACAGAATCCGGGCAGCGAAGCTGCCGGTGCCGAAAAGAAGTATGTCGCTGCCTGCCGTCACGACGATTCCTTGCGCCGGCCGCGGTGCGTCATGCCTGAGTTGCGCCGCCGGGTGATTGCAGCCCCGGCGCAAAATGGTAGTGCCATCTTCACCGGAACGCTATGCAGCCCCTGCCGCAAACGGCGGCCATGTGCGACAGTAGTAAAAGGCAATGCACGAGCAGCAGAAGGCATCCGTGACCCAGCGAAAGCGCATCTACTACGGCGCGCCGATCGGCATCCTGATGCTCGAGACCTACTTCGAGCGCTTCAACGGGGATATCGGCAATGCCAGGACGTGGCCGTTCCCCGTGCAGTACAAGGTCGTCCGCGGCGCGGTGCCGGACAAGGTCACCAACCTCACCAGCCACGATCTCCTGCAGCTTTTCAAGGATGCAGCGGACGAATTGATCGCCGAGGGGGTCGATGGAATCACGACCACATGCGGGTTCCTTTCGCTCTATCAGCAGGAGCTGGCCGATCATTGCAGCGTGCCGGTGGCGACCAGCGCCCTGCTGCAGGTGCCGATGGTGCAGCGGCTGCTGCGCAAGGGACAGCGCGTCGGCATCCTCACGTTCTCGGCCGAGTCGCTGACGGCGCCTTACCTGGAGAAGGTCGGGATCGATCCGAGCACGCCTGTGCTCGGCATGCCGGCGGACTCCGAGTTTCAGCGCTCCATCCGGCAGGGCGATACCAGCGTCACGTTCGAGACGCTCGAGCGTGAGGTGCTCGAGGTGGCCGAGCGTATGGTCCGCAACGATCCCTCCATCGGCGCCATCGTCTGCGAGTGCACGAACCTGTCGCCCTATTCGCACGACATCAGGCGCCGGCTCGGCGTTCCCGTGTTCGACATGGTAACGCTGGTGCACTGGTTCTATCGCGGCTTGCACCCCGAGCGATTCCTGCAGGACTGACCAACGACGCGCGCAGCATGCATTCCGGTTGCGAGAAAGGCACGGCATGACCGAAGCGATCCTCACCGAGATCACGGACGGCATCGGCACCTTGACGCTGAACAAGCCGTGGAAGCTGAACGCGTGGGACACGCCCATGCGGGCCGAGGTCAAGGCGACGCTGGACGCCTGGAACACGCGCGCCGATGTGCGGGCGATCATCATCACGGGCGCGGGCGACCGGGCGTTCTCGGCCGGACAGGACCTGGATGAGACGGAGAAGTTCAAGTCGGGCCAGGATGGCGCCAACTGGTTCGAGTCCTGGCGGCTGTTCTATGAGACGGCGCGGCTGTTGGATAAGCCGTTCATCGCCGCGCTGAACGGCGTGGCGGCGGGGTCGGCGTTCCAATTCACGCTGCTGACGGATGTGCGGGTCGGCCATCCCGGCTCGCGCATGGGCCAGCCCGAGATCAATGCCGGCATTCCGAGCGTCACCGGGCCGATGCTGATGCTGCCGCGCATCGGGCTGTCGCGGACGATAGAGCTGACGCTTACGGGCCGCATGATGGAAGCGGCGGAGGCGCACGCGATCGGGCTCATTCATTACCTGGTCGACGAGCCAAGCCAAGTCATGCCCAAGGCGCGTGAGGTCGCCGAGCTGATGGCGTCCAAGCCGCTGATCGCCATGCGGCTCAACAAGCGCCGGTTCCGGCAGGTCACGCAGGCCGCGTTCGATGAAGCCTTCGAGAACGGTGGCGCCATCCAGGCCGAGGCTTACGCCTCTGGCGAGCCGCAGGCGGCGATGCGCCAGTTCTTCGCCGAGCGTGCAGCACGGCGCGCAGCGCGCGGGCAGCAGCGGTGACGCTGGACCCATGCCACTGGCTTCACAGAGGTTGCCGGACACCGATGACGGCTTCGCAGGCCTGCTGACTGAAGCCACCGAGCGCACGCCCGATCGATTGTTCGCGCGCTTCGATGGCGAGCCCATCACGATGTTCGAACTGGAAAGCCGAGGCGCGGGGCTTGCGGCGTGGCTCGCGCGCGAGGGCGTGCGGGCGGGCGACCGCGTCGCACTCATGCTGCACAACAGTCCGCTGTCGCTGTCGCTGCTGTTCGCCATCGCCAGGACCGGTGCAGTGTGGGTGCCCATCAACGTGCAGAGCCGCGGCGACAATCTCGCCTACATCCTGGGTCATGCGACGCCGACACTGGTTGTCTGCGAGGACGATCTGGCACCGGTGGTGGGCGAGAGCCGAGCAGGTCCGGCCAGATTGCGGACGGCGAGCGAGTTGGAGCAGGCGAGGCTTGATGCGCCCCTCGAGCTGGGCCCCGCCACCCGCGATGCCGATGCTCCATTCGCCATCATGTACACGTCCGGCACGACGGGGCCGCCGAAGGGCGTGATCGTCTCGCACCGGATGCTCAGGCTTTCGGGAGAGGCGGTGGCGCTCGTTTCCGGCGCGCGGGCCGGCGATGTCATGTTCATGTGGGAGCCGCTGTTCCACATCGGCGGGGCGCAGATGATCGTGCTGCCGCTGATCAGGGACGTGAGGCTCGAGATGACGCGGCGGTTCAGCGCCTCGCGCTTCTGGGAGCAGGTGCGCGCGGCCGGCGCCACCCACATCCACTTCCTGGGCGGCATCCTGCAGATGCTGCTGAAGCAGCCGCCATCGCCGCTGGATCGCCAGCATGGAGTCCGCATTGCATGGGGCGGCGGGTGTCCGCGCGAGGTGTGGCTGGATTTCGAGCAGCGCTTCGGCGTCGAGATCCGCGAATGCTACGGCATGACCGAGTGCTCCAGCGTCACCACCTACAACGACCGCGGCGTGGTCGGCTCGGTGGGCCACCCTCTACCGTGGTTCACGGTCGAGCTGGTCGATGCTGCAGGTGCTCCGGTGGGGCCCGGCGAAAGGGGCGAGATGGTCGTGCGCACGACCCTGCCCGGCGCCTTGACGCGTGGGTATCTGAACAATGCGGAGGCGACGGCGCGAGCGCTGCGCAACGGCGCCTTCCATACGGGGGACCTGGGCTCGGTCGACTCCGGCGGCAACTTCTACTTCCACGGGCGCATGACCGACAGCGTGCGCGTCAAGGGCCAGAACGTCTCCGCCTTCGAGGTTGAGCACGTGGCGGCCAAGCATCCGGACGTCGAGGACTGCGCCATGATCGGCGTGGCGGCCGACGTGGGCGAGCAGGATATCAAGCTGTTCGTCAAGCCGCGTGCCGGTGCGACGCTGGACGAGCCGGCATTGTCGCGGTGGCTCGAGGCCCGCCTCGCGCCGTATCAGCTGCCGCGCTACATCGTGCTCGTGAGGGAGTTCGAGCGCACGCCGAGCCAGCGCATCATGAAGCACAAGCTGGCCGCAATCGCCGACAAGGGGTGGGACCGCCTGGCCGGGCGCTAGCCCCGGGTCGCAGGCGCGGCGTATAATGCCGCACAATATCGCGGCAGAAACTCGGAAGCGCTGACAGGGAGAACACCATGGCAGTCACAGAGACGGCGACCCGCAAGCCCATGCCGTTCGATGCCAAGCAGCTCGACAAGCTTCTCGATGACGCCGGCATCGATGTGCTGGTCGCCACGTCGAAGCACAATGTGCAGTATCTGCTCGGCGGCTATCGCTTCTTCTTCTTCGACACCATGGATGCTGTGGGTGTCAGCCGCTATCTGCCTGCGCTCGTCTACCAGAAGGGCAAGCCGGAGAATGCCGCCTACTTCGGCTGCGGCATGGAAAGCTATGAGAAGGAGCTCGGCAAATTCTGGCCGAGCAAGCTCGAGCTGGCAGAGGTCGGCAGCAAGGAGACGATGAAGAAGGCCTCCGAGCACATCAAGAAGCTAAGCGGCGTGCGCAGGGTCGGCGTGGAATCCGCATTCCTGCCGGCCGACGGCGAGGCGGTGCTGCGTCAGGGCCTGTCGAACTGCGAGGTCGTCGATGCCGTGTTCCCGCTGGAGCGGCTGCGCGCGCGCAAGACGCCGGAGGAGATCGTGTACCTGCGCGAGGCGTCGGAGCGCGTGGTCGACTCGATGCTGACCGTGTTCAGGCAGTGCGAGCCGGGCATGACGAAGCTCGAGATCGCCGAGGCGCTGCGCCGCGAGGAGGTCAGCCGCGGGCTCGTGTTCGACTACTGCCTGATCACGGCGGGAAGCAGCCTCAATCGCGCGCCATCCGGGCAGAAACTGCAGCGCGGCGATATCATGTCGCTCGACTCCGGCGGCAACTACAAGGGCTACATCGGTGATCTGTGCCGCATGGGCATCATGGGCGAGCCCGACCAGGAGCTGCAGGATTTGCTGGGCTTCATCGACGAGATCCAGCTCGCGGCACGCAAGCCCGTCAAGCCCGGCGGGCGCGGCGGCGACATCATCACCATCGCGGAGGACATGCTGAATGCCTCGCCGTACAAGGCGTACTCGCATTTCATGGCGCACGGCATGGGTCTCGTGACGCACGAGGCGCCGCGCCTGATGGAGAACCGCCGCATGTCCTATACGGCCTACGATGCAGACCGACCGCTGGAGCCCGGCATGGTGGTGTCGATCGAGACGACGATGGGCCATCCGAAGCGTGGCTTCATCAAGCTCGAGGACACGGTGCTGGTCACCGAGAGCGGATACGAGGCGCTCGGCGACGCCGGGCGCGGCTGGAACAAGATCGGCAAGTAGCCCGGCTCGATCCCGCGCTCAGCCAGGCTCAGAAGAAGACGTCGGGTGGATTGCCGAGCAGGACCTGCCCGACGGCCTCGTAGTGGGAGTCGCGCGCCTGGATCTGCTGCGACAGCGTGTGGATGTCGCGGAAGCAGCGCTCGTAGGGGCTGCCGGGGAAGATGGCATCGACGCCGGCCGCCTTGTAAATGAAGTCCGCGACCTCGATGGCGCCGTGGATCGCATTGGTGCAGGCGAGGCGCACGAGCGCGCGATCGCGCACGCCGATGGGCTCGACGTCGTCGGCGCGCGCGTAGATCGACGCCAGGGTCTCCAGAACATAAGCACGAGCCGCACCGAGCCTGGCCTCCGCACGCGCCACGCCGCTCTGCATGGCGGCCTGGTCGGCGAGACGCGCTTGGCCACGCGGCGCTTTTTTTGCCGCGAGAGCGAGGAGAGCCTCAAGCATTGCCTCGGCGATGCCAATGGCCACACCGGCGACGCCGACGGCATAAAGCCCCTGCATCGTGAAGGCGTAAAGCGGGCCGCGGTCGCGGCGCAGGGCCGGGTTCTCGCGCGTGCTGCTGAAGGGCTCGGGAACGAACAGGTCGGTCACGCTGTAGGAATCGGAAGCGGTGCCGCACAGACCGATGGTGTTCCAGGTGTCGATCAGCGTAGCCTTGGAAACGGGAAACAGCAGTGTGCGCACGGCCGGCCGGCCGAACTGGTTGAGGCGGAGCGAGCCATCCTCCTCGACGACCTGGCAGTGCGCGCCCATCCAGTTCGCCTGGCGGCAACCGCTGGCGAAATCCCACCGGCCGCTGACGCGGTAGCCGCCCGGGACGGCCTTGGCGCGGCAGGCATTCGGCGGTCCCCAAGCGACAATCGTGCGTGCGTCCGCGAAAATGGTTTGCGCGACTCCCAAGTCGAGGAACGGTGCGATCAGAGCCGAGCTGTTGGCCACGAACAGGTTCCAGGCGATCGAAGCGTCGTGGCGGCCGGTCTCGGCCACGGCCAGGAAGTAGGTTCCGGGCTCGACCTCGTCGCCGCCGACCGAGCGCGGAAGCAGCATGCGGAGCAAGCGCGACTCGTGGAGCTGGGTCAGCAGCGGCTCGGGAATGCGGCGCGTGCGCTCGATGGTGTCGGACGCGGCGGCGATTGCGGGTCCAAGCTCCCGGGCCCGCGCAACCGGGTCCGGCTCAGCGCGATGATCCATGAGGGCAACTCGCTGTTGATGCGACGCTATCGCGGCCGGCCATCATTGCGACCCAGGCCGCGCGCCGTGTCAATGCCTCGCAATCTCGACCATGGAGGCGGCGAGGCTCGCGGCTGGCGCTGTACGGGGCAACCGCGGCATGCCAGACTCCGCTTGTCCCGGCGTTGCGCGCAGCGCCGCAGCAGCAAGCCAACGATCGAGTCGCAAGGAAACCTCGTCCGGCTGGAGGAAATGCTCATGACGGTGACCACGGCCACAGACCGCGCTGCCCAGAGCCGCCCGCACTACGCGATCGATGTCGAGGACGTCGAATACCTGTGGCACGACGGCAAGCCGCTGCTGGCGCGCTTGTTCAAGCCCCGCGGCGACGGGCCGTTCCCGATCATGGTGGATCTGCACGGCGGCGCCTGGTGCAACGGCGACCGCATGAACGATGCGCTGATCAACGAGGCGCTCGCCAAGAGCGGCGTCCTGGTTGCCGCGCTCGACTTTCGCATGCCGCCGCAGGCCGGCTATCCGGCCTCGATAGGCGACATCAACTATGCCGTGCGCTGGCTCAAGTCCGAGGCGGTTGGCCTGAAGGCTCGACCCGATCGCGTCGGCATGATCGGCATCTCGAGCGGCGGACATCAGGCGATGCTGAGCGCCATGCGGCCCGCCGACTCTCGCTATGCCGCGCTGCCGCTCGGCAAGGGGCAGCAATACGACGCTCGGGTCGGCTGTGTCGTGTTGTGCTGGCCGGTCATCGATCCGCTCGGCCGCTATCGCTATGCCAAGCGTGTGCTGGCGCAGGGCGGCAAGTATCCAGAGGTGTTGAATCGCGTGGTGCCGCTGCATGACCAGTATTGGGGCAGCGAGGAGGCCATGCAGGAGGGCAGCCCTGTGGCGGCACTGGAGAAGGGCGAGAGCGTAGAGATGCCGCCGGTTCTCTATGCGCAGGGTGCCGACGACATGGTGCATCCGCGCGCCGACCTCGATCGCTTCGTGGCCGCCTATCGCAAGCGGGGCGGCTCCGTCGAGCTTGCGTTGTACGAAGGAGAGGTGGACGGCTTCATCATCCGCAATGCCGCCTCACCGCGCGCGAAGGCCGGCCTCGAGCGCATCATCGCCTTCGTGCACGAGAAGCTGGCCTAGCGTATCTTGCGATGCACGCGGGATGCGCGCTGCCTCTCGCATCGGTTCGGTTGGAAATCGCGCCACGCTTGATCGTTGCGCCAGGCTCTCCCTCGCCCCGCGGGGCGAGGGCTGTTCGCCATGACTTGCGAGCGCTCGGCACGGCCGTCCGAACCGGGCAGAAGCGGATGCGCCCACGCGTCGACACACCCCCATCCCGGCCCTCCCCCTTCGAGGGGGAGGGAGGGAACAGGAAAGCGATCTTCCTGGACGGTGAGGGAGCGAACATGAAAATGACCCATCGACTTTTCGTCCCCTCCCCCCTGGAGGGGGAGGGTCAGGGTGGGGGGAATCCACAAAACCCAACCACAATCGCGTCTGGCGCGACACCTGCCCCCCAAGGACTTGCTCGGGCCGCTCTTCGATTCCTCACCGCAAGGATTGAGGCCCGCGTCTCCTCACGGCCCTCGCAAGTCCAGGAGGCGAAGCCCTCTCCCTGGCGCGGGAGAGGGGGATGGGTAGCGGCCGGGTTCGAGGGAGATCTGGCGCAATCGCACGGGACACGGACCCCCGCGAGGGAGAAGGAGATGAGCATCGGCGCGGTTCGATCGAAATGCGCGATAGAGGCGCGGACTTGTCTCAAGTCCGCGCTCGCGTCTCGAGAAGCGAGCGCTCACAAGAACATCATAGTGTCCGGCGCAAGGCCGAGCAGGTGGCGTCCGACCGTGGTGTAGTGCGTGGCGCGGCCCTGCACCTGCTGTGAGGCGGTGAGCGCGTCGCGCAGCCGCCGCTCGAACGGATTGGTGTCGAAGATCGCCGTCTGCCCTGCCACGCGATAGGCCTCGGTCACGATCTCGACGCCCTGGTTGATGGCATGCGTCGCGGCAAGCCTGATGTCGATGCGGTGGTCGAGCGTGAGCGCCGGCAGCCGCTCGGCCTCGTCCCAGACCCGAGCCAAAGTACTGTGGTGGTAGGCGCGGGCGGCGCGGAGACGGGCCTCGAGCTGAGCAAGCTGGGTCTGGAACACCGGGCTCTCGAGCAGCGAGGACGGCGCGCCCCGCGGCGTCTTCGTCTTGGCGAGGGCCGCGAGCTCGGTGAGCGTGCCTTTGGCAATGCCGAGCATGACGCCGCCGAACGCGCCGGCATAAACGAGCGAGCCCGGGAACTTGTAGACGGTGCCGCTCTCGCGCAGATCGGTCGTGCCTTCGCGGTCGAACGTGTATTCCTCAGGCAGGAACAGGTCCGATACTTCGTAGCTGTCGCTGCCGGTGCCGCACAGGCCCATCACCTGCCACACATCATGCACCTTCGCCTGGTCGAGAGGCAGGAGCCCCGTGCGCTCGAGCTGGCGCCCATCGGGCCTGAGGCGCGGCCGGCCATCCGCCTCGAACACCTTGCTGTGAGCGCCGAGCCAGGTGGCATTGTGCAGGCCGCTGGCGAACGTCCACGTTCCGGTGATGCGATAGCCGCCGTCGACCGCGATCGCCCTGCCCTGTGCGCCCGCGCCCCAGGCCAGCACCGCCTCGCGCGGGCCGAAGATGCGGTGGGCGATGCGCGGATCGAGGAAGGCCGCCGACATGGCACAGCCGGCGGCCTGTCCGAGGCACCAGGCGGTGCTGGCGTCGGCGGCGGCAATGATCTCGGTCACCTTCGCGAGGTGCAATGGGTCCAGCTCGTCACCGTCGAGCGAGCGCGGCAGCAGCAGCCGGAACAGGCGCGCATCGTGCAGGCTGGAGAGAACATCAGTTGGAAGGCGACGCTCGGATTCGATGCGGTCGGCCGCCGCGCGCAACACCTCTGTCACGCTGCGTGCGCGCGCGACGCAGTCCTCACCCCGGGTCGTCCTCGCCTGATCCGTACCGTGCATCGTTGTCTAGCCTCATCGGTCGAGCTGCAGGTCGGTTGCGGGCAGGGTAGCGGCAGTTGCGCCCCGATTGCAAAGACTCGTGATCGTGCTTACGTGCCATCCGACGGTGGACAGGGTTGCCAGGTGGAGACGGCGCGCGAGATTCCGGGGTATTCTGGAGCCGCTGAAGCAGCAGCGAAGGGGCAAGCGCCCATGCACTACTGCCTGTTCGAGACGGAGATCGGGACGTGCGGCCTCGCCTGGAGCGATCAAGGCGTGACGCGGCTGCAGTTGCCGGAGCGCGACCGCAGGGCCACTGAGCGGCGGCTGCTGCGGACGGCCGGTCAGGCTCAACCGGCAGAGCCGCCACTCGAGGTGCAGCAGGCCATCGCCAGCCTCCAGCGCTATTTCGCCGGCAGCGCGACGGAGTTCGCACACGTGGCCGTGGACTTGAGCGGCGTCGATGCGTTCCGGCGCGACATCTACGCGGCCTTGCGTACCGTCGGCTGGGGAGAGACGGTGAGCTACGGCGCGATGGGCGAGCGAGCCGGCTATGCGGACGCCGCGCGTGACGTCGGCCAGGCGATGTCGCGCAACCCGGTGCCCATCATCATTCCCTGCCATCGCGTGCTGGCGAGCGGGAACAAGGTCGGTGGATTCTCGGCCTACGGGGGAGCCGCGACGAAGCAGCGTCTGCTCGAGATGGAGGGCGTGCGGCTCGGTCCGGAGAGCAGCGGCCAGCTTGCCTTGCCGTTGGGTTGAGCCGCCGGCAGCGGCGTCGGGCGAGGTTCAATTGCCATGACACGCCATAGCGGTCGGCAACCCGCGCATGCCTCAAGTGGTCGAGCCGGACTTGGGGACGATGACGTTGCGCTCGAACTCCATGAACACTGTGCCGTCGGCCTTGAGCCCGCGCGTGCGGACCGTGACGATGCCTTGGGTCGGGCGGCTCTTGGATTCGCGTTTCGCCAGCACCTCGCTTTCGGCATAGATGGTGTCGCCGACGAACACCGGCGCGGTCAGCTTGACGTTGCTCCAGCCGAGGTTGGCGATGGCCTTCTGGCTGACGTCGCTGACACTCATGCCGGTCACGATGGCGAGCGTGAGACAGCTATTGACGAGCGGGCGCTTGAACTCGGTGCCGGCAGCATACTCGTTATCAAAATGCAGCGGGTGCGTGTTCATCGTCAGCAGCGTGAACCAGACATTGTCGGCCTCGGTGATGGTGCGGCCTGGCCTGTGCTCATAGACGTCACCGACGACGAACTCGTCGTAGGTCCGGCCGATATCCTCGCGATAGCGGCCCGGCTTGATCTCCTTGCTGCCGTACATGAAGGCTCCGGTCGGGTTATGGGTTGATCAGATCCGAGTGCTCGCCGAGCGAGGGCGCCTTCAGGCGCGGCACAGCAGGCTCATCGAGATAACGAACCACGGGCGCAATGTGCTCCTTGCCCTCCTTATCCACGAGCACGAGCCCGCGCGCGCGGATGGAGGGATCGTCGAGGGCCTCGCGCAAGGAGTTCACGGGCGCAAAGCTGACGTCCATGCCATCGAACCAGGATCGCCAGTGCTCCAGCGGCTTCTCGCGGAATACGCCGCGCAGGTACTCGATGACCGGCGCCTGATGCGGACCGGGCCCTTGCTCGCATAGCGGCACGAGGTCCGGCCGGCCGAGGCGGCCCAGAAGATTGCGCACAAACTTGATCTCCTGCGCGCCGAGCACCAGGTAGCGCCCGTCGCTCGTATCGTAGATCTGATAGAACGCAGAGCCGCCGGTGGTGCGCTCGTGCTTCGGGTTCGGCTGCGGGCGCCGCAGCATGGCGTGCCCCAGGACGTTCGGGATCGCGGCGAGCGCGGCGTGGTGCATCGAGACATCGATACGGTCGCCGCGTCCGGTCTTCTCGCGCCGATAAAGGGCCATCAGCACCCCGGACAGCGCGTGCAGGGAGCTGACGATGTCGGCAACCGCAATGCCGGGAATCGCCGGCACGCCGTCGCGGCCCAGCGTGATGCTGAGCGCGCCGCTGAGCGCCAGGGTGGCGAGGTCGTGCGCGGGCCGGTCGCGATAGGGCCCATCCTGGCCGAAGGCGCTGATGGAGCAGTACACGATGCGCGGATTGCGCTGCGAGACGGTGGCGTAGTCGACGCCGAGGCGCTGCATCACGCCGGGCCTGTAGCTCTCGATGAACACGTCGGCGTCCTCGCAGAGCTCGAGCAACCGCTCGCGCCCTTCGGGCGACTTGAGATCGATGACGACGCTCCGCTTGCCTCGATTGATGTTGCGGAAGACGACGCTGGAGTCGCCATCGGCGGGGCCGATGTAGCGCGCCGGATCGCCTTCGCCCGGCGGCTCGATCTTGATCACGTCGGCGCCGTGATCCGCCATGACCAGGGTCAGATACGGGCCCGGCAGAAACACCGATAGATCGATAACCTTGATGCCTTCGAGCTTCATGGCTTTTCACTCTGCCGCCGATTGGGCCGGCTTGGCGCCCAGGATCGCTTCGTTGTCGGCGCCCAGCGGAGAGCAGACCTTCTGCTCGGGCCTGACACCGTCGATCTTGAGCGGACTCGCCAGCAGCTTGAGGTCGGGCTTGGCCGGATGCGGCACGGTGCGGACCATGCCTGTCTCGGCCACGAACGGATTGGCGAAAGCCTGGGCCACGTCGTAGACGGGCGCGACCGGAACGGCGCCACGCAGCACGTCGAGCCATTCCGCCGTCGTCCGCTTCATGAGCTCCGTATCGAGCTCCTGCGTCAGCGCGGCGCGGTTTTCCCGGCGTGCCGCCGCACTGGAGAAGCGCGGATCACCGATCAGGTCGGCGCGGCCGATACGACGAGCCAGCTCCTCCCAGAACTTGTCCATCATGCACATGACCTGGAGCCAGCCGTCCTTCGTCTTGAGCGTCTGCACCGGCGTCAGCGACTGGTGCGAGCCGCGGGGCAGGCGCGAAGGCATGTCGCCGCCGTTGAGATACCACACGCCGGTATAGGAGATCTGGTGCAGAGCGACGTCGAAGAGGCTGGTGTCGACGTCGCAGCCTTTGCCGGTGGCCCTGGCGCGCATAACGCAGGCGAGCAGGCCGACGATGCCCGTGGTGCCAGTCATGTAATCGACCATGGACGCGCCGAAGCGGGCAGGCGGTCCGTCGGGCTCGCCGGTGAGGCTCATCAGGCCGGTCTCCGCCTGCATCAGGAAATCGTAGCCGGGCCAGCCCTTGCGCGAGGTGTCGCGGCCGTAACCCGAGATGTGCAGGCAGACGATGGCCGGATTGACGGATTGCAGGCTCTTGTAGTCGAGCCCGAGCTTCTCCGGCTGGTCGCCGCGCAGGTTGTTGACGACGGCCTCGGCGGTGGCGGCGAGACGGCGGAAGCTTTCGCGGCCGGCTTCAGACTTGAGGTCGAGCGTGACGCTCTTCTTGTTGGAGCCCCACGTCTGGAAATACTGGCTGTCGTTCTCGCCGAGCAGATACGGTCCGACATGGCGGCCCGCGTCG
Organism: Bacteroidota bacterium; assembly: GCA_050260355.1. Classification (GTDB taxonomy): domain Bacteria; phylum Pseudomonadota; class Alphaproteobacteria; order Rhizobiales; family Hyphomicrobiaceae; genus CADEFX01. Next base: position 19,795 of record JBLNBZ010000107.1, read on the forward strand.
CCGCCGGACTCGGCATTCTCGATCTTGATCACCTCGGCGCCGAGATCGGCGAGGAGCATGGATCCATAAGGTCCGGCCCCGAACTGCTCGAGCGTCAGGACGCGCATGCCTTCGAGCGGCTTCATGCGATCGGGTTCCGTTTGATGAACTGCTTGGCGATGATGATGCGCTGCATCTCGTTGGTGCCCTCGCCGATGCACATCAGGGGCGAGTCGCGGTAAAGCCGCTCGATGTCGAATTCCTTGGAGTAGCCGTAGCCGCCGTGGATGCGCAGCGACTCGATGCTGTTCTCGAGCGCAGCCTCGGAGGCGAAGTACTTGGCCATGCCGGCCTCCATGTCGCAGCGCTCGCCGCGGTCGAAGGCGGCTGCCGCATCGAGCGTGAGGAGGCGTGCAGCGCGGGCGCGCGTGGCCATCTCGCCGAGCTTGAGCTGGATCGCCTGATGCTCGCAGATGGGCTTGCCGAACGTCTTGCGCACTTGGGCGTACTCGGCCGCGAGCTTGAGTGCGCCCTCCGCCACGCCCACGCCGCGGGCAGCCACGTTGATGCGGCCGAGCTCGAGCCCGCCGGTGGCCTGGTAGAAGCCCTGGCCCTCGACGCCGCCGATCAGGTGATCCTGCGACAGGCGGTAGTTGTCGAACACCAGCTCGCCGGAGTCGATCGACTTGTACCCCAGCTTCTCGAGCTTGCGGCCGACCGTGAAGCCCTCCTTTTTCGGCGCAATGAACATGCTCATGCCCTTGTGGCGGGGCTGGGCCTCCGGGTCGGTCTTGACCAGGAGGGCGACGCAGCTTCCCTCGATGCCGTTCGAGATCCACGTCTTGGTGCCGTTGATGACGTAGTCGCTGCCGTCGCGCCGGGCGGTGGTGCGAATGCCTTGGAGGTCGGTGCCGGCGTCAGGCTCGGTCAGGGCCAGACCGCCGCGAACCTCTCCGCTCGCCAGCTTGCGCAGCCAGGTGGCCTTCTGCGCCTCGGTCCCGAACTTCTCGATCGCCAACGCGAGCATCAGGTGCGAGTTGAAGATGCCGGTGATGGCCATCCAGTCGCGCGAGATCCGCATCACGATCTTGGCGTAGGTCCGCGCCGGCAGGCCGAGGCCGCCGTAATCCTGGGAGACCGTCGCGCCGAACAGGCCGAGCTCCTTCATCTGCTCGACGGTCTCGGTCGGATAGCGATCGGCGTGGTCGTACTCCTTGGCGATCGGCCTCACCTCCTTTTCGACCCACCGGTCGATGGTGTCCAGGAGCTGGGCTTCGTCGTCGGGATCGATGTTTCGGAGCTGGGAATACGCGGGCATTCGAGCAGAAAGCCTCCGGGCAGGTAGCTGAATTTGTCCGGACAAAGTAGGAAGGGCGGCAAGGCTGTCAAGAAACATTGCCGCGATCCCGGTCAGGCTACGCCTGCGGCGCCCGAACCTCCAGGAGGGTCGCCACGTACGGCGGCGTGGCGCGTACCCGTCGCAATCTGCTTTACTGGGTGCGCAACGTGGAGGAGCACCGATGCTCGACCTGATCATTCGCGGCGGCGATGTCGTCACGCCGCACGGTGTGGAGCGCTGCGACGTGGCCATCGCAGGTGAGACCATCGCCGCGGTGGCCGCGCCGGGCGCGCTGGCTTCCGGCCTCGCGCGGCGCACGATCGATGCCTCGGGCAAGATCGTCATGCCTGGCGGAATCGACCCGCACGTGCACCTGCATCACGTCTGGATCAAGCCGGACGGCACGCCGCTCGTTACCGCCGGTCCCGAGCAGGTCGGCCGGGCGGCGCTGTTCGGCGGCACGACCACGTTCATCGACTTTGCCTATTGGCGGGAAGGCGCCACCGCCCTGCAGGCGATCGAGACCCGCGACAAGGATTTCGTCGGCAAGAGTCCCTGCGACTGGGCCTACCACATCATGCTGCACAGCGAGCCGCCCCCGGAATTCTCAGGCCAGCTCGCGGAGGCCATCCAGGCCGGCTACCCCACGCTCAAGATCTTCACCACCAACATCCTGCCGAGCCGCAGCGGCCGTATGATCGACTTCGGCGACATCTGGGAGGCGTTCAAGGTGCTCGCCAAGCACGGCGGGCTCGGCGTGATCCACGCCGAGGACAACGACATCGTCATGCACATGTACGCGAAGCTGATCCGCGAGGGGCGCGTCGGCTTCGAGCACCTGGCGGAGGTGCACAACGCGCTGTCGGAGGACCTGAGCTTCCGCCGCGTGCTGCGGCTCGCCGAGAGCGTACCGGGCACGGCGCTCTACATGATGCACGTCTCCGCGGGCACGGGCGTCGCCGCCATTGGCGAGGCGCGCGCCAAGGGCCTGCCGATCTACGGCGAGACGCTGCACCAGTACCTGCTGTACTCGGCCGAGGACTACAAGCGCACGAACGGGCAGATCTATCACACCTACCCCTCGCTCAAGTCGAGGGAGGACCAGAAGGCATTGTGGGACGGCACACTGACGAGCCTCATCCATTGCGTGGCCACCGACGAGCTCTGCTGCACGCTGCGCGACAAGACGATCGGCAACCGCATCGATGACACGACCGGAGGCAACTCGGGTGTCGAGCCTCGATTGGGCGTCATGTATACGGAGATGGTCGTGCGCCGCGGCTACTCGCTGCCGCGCTACGTCGACCTCGTCTCCACCAATGCGGCCAAGATCATGGGCCTCTATCCGAAGAAGGGGGCCATCGCGGCGGGCAGCGATGCCGACATCACGATTCTCGACCCGAGCCGGCGCGGCAAGGTGCGCGCCGAGGACCTGCACGAGACCGACTATACGCCGTGGGAAGGTCACGACATCCACGCCTGGCCGGTCACGACCATCCTGCGCGGCAAGGTCATGGTCGAGAATGGGCAATACTTCGGCGCGCCCAACGACGGCAGATACCTGAAGCGCAAGATTCCGCAAACCATCCTCGAGGGGCCCGCTTTGTGAGTCCGGCAACGCTCGATCGCCTGCACGAGCTGCTGGCTGCGAGCCTGCCGGCGTGGCGCGTTGCCGGCGATGTGCGGCGCGGTGCGGATGGCGCGATTGCCATCAGCGCCGCGGGCAGCGAGATTTGCGTCGAGCCTGCGCCGCCAGGTATGCCGTTCCGCTGGATGGTGACGGTTGATGGACGCGCGCGCGGCGCCGGCTCGGTGGCCGGCGTGCTGCGCGGGGTGCGCAGGGCCATCGACCCCGGCTACGCGCGGTTGCCGCTGCGCATAGCGCCGTCGCCGGGGGCGGCGTCATGATTCCCGCCTTTGTGCTCACCGGGTTCCTCGGCAGCGGCAAGACCACTCTGCTCGGGCAGTGGCTGGCCCGGCCGGAGCTCTCGCGGACCGCGGTCATCATCAACGAGTTCGGCGAGGTGGGCCTCGATCACGACCTGGTCGAGGCAGGCAAGGAGAGCTTCGTCCAGCTCCAGACCGGCTGTCTGTGCTGCACCATCCGCGGGGATCTGAGCCTGACGCTGGATGACCTGCTGCGGCGGCGTGAGGCCGGATCAGTGCCTCGCTTCGAGCGGATCGTGATCGAGACCAGCGGACTTGCCGATCCGGCGCCGATCCTGCAGGCGCTCATGACCGACGCGTCGACCGCGCAGCAGGTTGTGCTGGCCCAGGTGGTCACCACCGTCGACGCGGTCAATGCGGAGCACACGCTGCGCCATCACAAGGAATCGATGAAGCAGATCGCGGTCGCGGACCGGCTCATCCTGACCAAGACGGATTTGTTGGGCAGCGCGCCCGAGGCCTTGGTGAGCCGCTTGAGAGCGATCAATCCGGTGGCGCCCGTGCTGGTCTCCAAGCGCGGTCTGATCGACCCGGCGCAAGTGCTCGATGGCAGTGCCTGGGACCTGGCGACCAAAACCCTGGACGTGCAGCGCTGGCTCGGCGAGCCGCCGCGCGATCACGCGCACTCTCACGCGCACGACGCCGATCGCCATTCCAGCAGCATCGGCTGCTACGCCATTGTGCGCAGCGAGCCGGTGCCTGCCGTAGCGCTAACGCTGTTCCTCGAGGCCATCGCGGATCATTGCGGCGCCGATCTGCTGCGGCTCAAGGGCATCGTCAACGTTGCCGAAAGCCCGGAGCGGCCGGCTGTCGTGCACGGGGTACAGCATGTCTTCCACCCGCCGGCCTGGCTGCCGCGCTGGCCCTCGCAGGACCGCAGCACACGGCTGGTATTCATCACGCGCGAGGTCCCTCGCGAGTGGGTGGATAGGCTGCTCGCAGCCATCGAGGCGGAAGTGCGCGAGGTGTCGGCGGCCCGCCCGTCCGGCACCAAGGCTACATCGCGCTAGAGCGCGCCCGGGTGGACTCGCGCGAGGGCGCTACTGGCGCTTTCGTAATGTCTCGGATGGCAGCTCGCCGAATGCCAGGCGGTATTTCATCGAGAACACCGCCAGGTCGGTGAATCCGGAATCGAACGCCACCGTGGCGACCTTCGTGCTTGCGTCGGCGGCCAGCAGCCGGGTCCTGGCCAGCTCCAGGCGGCAGGCCATCAGATAGTCGCGCGGCGAGCAGCCGACGTGGCGCCGGAAACCGATCTGCAGCGCTCTGAGCGTGATGCCCAGTTGGCGCGCGAGATCCGCAAGTCGGATTGGTTCCTCGGCGTGCGCGCGGATGTAGTCGCGCGCCCTGCGAACTATGGTCGGCGCCGGGTCGGCGGACTTTTCCGTGCCGCTGCTCAAGACGACGGGCCAGATGACCGCGCTCGCAAGCCCGAGCAGCAGCTCGTCGAAGTTGGCCGCCGCAAGCGCCGACAGCCCGGTGTTGGACAGATGCAGCATCTCCCGCAGCACGGTTGAGATGTTGCGCCCGAGCGTCGACACTATCGGACTCGCCGTATCGAGCACGGTCACTTGTCCCGAGACGTTGATCTGCTTTCCGCTGCCAAGCAATTTTTCAGCGTGCGCGGCAACCGACGCCGCCGGCGCGATCAGCGAGATCGCGTGCGTACCGAGTGGCGTCTCGACGCCTCCTTCGAGCCGCGGCGGAAGCAGAAGAACCGAGCGGCCGGCCACTGCGGCCTCCACGCCGGCTTTGCCGCTGAAGCGCACGTCGTGCCGCAACGGTAGAATGATATGGAACTCGTCGGCGCGTGCGACGCTGAAAGACAGGCCGGAGTGCTCTCCCCGGTGCAGAGCGCAGTGGCCCAAGGAGCCACCGGTGTATCTCATATGGAACTCGCTCGCGGGGCCATTGAAGCGGACCGCCGAAACGCTGTCCGCAATTTGTGAAAGGAATTCCTCCGCCCCGCGCGGCTCTGAAAAGACGATCTCCTGAAATCCCTGCAGGTGCAACTTCGCCATGCAGCTAGTCGTTCTTGTCGGCAGTGATATGCGGCCTATGCATTCGCGTCTCCAATAGCCGCTTCGCAAGCTCCGTAGAGCCTCGGGCGGGCTTCGGGCAAATCACGAAATGCTGATCCTGCCTTCATATGCTGGTCATGGACGGTGGGTGTCGTTGCCGCAATGCGCGGCGCGCACAAGGTTAGTGCGCGGCCCGCGTCACGTGGTGCGCATGGGTTAACTACAGTCGGGCAAGAAACCGAAACCAAGAGACATCTCGAAACCGATCGGTGTCCGCCTGCCGGCGTCGGCGTGCGGAGCCACTGATCTCGTGTGCTTGCGAGCATTTCAGTCGCGGCTTGCCGTGGAGGTGCGCTTCCGCGGGTGGGATCGGCTGCGCGCAATTTGGGGCAAACAATGCAACCGCGATCGTCGTCGCAGCGGCCGGGGGGCGCCAGCGAGTGGGCTGCTCGCGGTGCGGCTGCCATCGATCGCGGCGATCTTGCGACGGCTCGGAAATGCTTCCTGGCGGCGGTGCAGGCCGATAGCCGGAATGCACAGCGCCGGTTCGAGCTTGCTGTCGTTGTCGAGGCGCTCGGCGAGACCGATCATGCGGCCGAGCAGCTGACCAAAGCCTTACGCCTCGACCCCAAGATGACGTCGGCGTCGCGACGTCTGTGTCAGTTGCTCGACCGTGGAACGTTGCCCGACAGCGCCCGGCTCGACAGCGCCGGGCTGCGGGCGGCGCTCGCACACGATACCGCCGACAGGGACCTGCTTTCGGCAGCGATCCTCCACCATCTTTCGCGCACCTCTCCGATGCGCGACGCGCTGCAGACCGGGCGTGTCCGGGGTTGGACGGAGGCCGCGCGCATCCTGTGCCTGCGGCGGACGGGCGAGTTGCTGCGCAACGAGGTGCTCATCGAGGTGTTGCGGCGTGGTGTCGTCAGCAACCCTGACGCTGAGCGGCTGTTCACGGCTTTGCGGCGCGTCCTGCTGCTGGAAACGCCTCCTTCTCGCTTCGACGACCCGGCGCTCGTGCAATTCGCCGTGGCGCTGATGCGGCAGTGCTGGATCAACGAGTTCGTGTGGTTCGAGGAGGCCGAGGAGAGCGGCCTTCTGGGCGACCGGCCGGTCGATGCAGCCAAGCTGCTCGAGGGCGACCTGGAGGGGGGCCGTGTCTTCCTGTTGAGGTCGATGTATCGGCCCCCCGAGCAGACGCTCGATCCTGGCATGGAGCCCGGCACCCTCGGCAATATCCAGCCGCAGGCTTTGCGCGAGGCGGTCGCAGAGCGCCTGAGCGAAGCGCAGGACATTCGCGCGCGCGCCAGTCGAATTCCCCGGCTTGGCACCATTTCCAATGAGACATCGCGGCGCGTCGCGGATCAGTACGAGGCAAGCCCTTATCCGCGCTGGACCAGCGTCCTGACCCTTCGCACCGGGGAGTACCTGAAGAAGCTCGAGCGAATCTTCAGAGCGGAGGAGCTGCGCGCCCTAGATGGTCCGTTCGAGGTATTGATCGCGGGTTGCGGCACGGGACGGCAGGCGATTTCGGCGGCCTTCGACTACGGTCCCAACGCGCACGTGACGGCGATCGACATTTCGGCGTCCAGTCTCGGCTACGCGTCGCGCATGGCCGACCGCATGGGGGCCAAGAACATCACGTTCCTGCGCGGGGACCTGCGCGATGTCGAATCCTTCTCACCGCCCTTCACCAGCCGCTTCCAGGTGATCGAGTGCGTCGGCGTTCTGCATCACATGCAGGATCCGTTCGGTGCGTGGCAATCCTTGAAGCGATGCCTGGCGCCCGGCGGGCTGATGCTCATTGGCCTCTACAGCGCCATCGCGCGCCAAAGCCTAACAGCTCTCAAGACTGCGCCGGCTCATCCGGGCGCCGGCTGCAGCGACGAGGCGCTGCGCAACTACCGCCGGCACCTGGTCGAGCTGCCGGACGGAGCACCGGGAACCGAGTTCCGCAACGGGCTCGACTTCTACTCTTCGAGCGGCTTCCGCGACTTCTTCCTCCACGTCAGCGAGCGCTGCTATACGCTTCCCGACATCGCGCGCTTTCTTGCCGAGAACGGCCTCGAGTTCCGCGGCTTCTTCGACATTCCCTTTCAGCGGCTGCAACGGAGCTACGCCTCGGAGGTGTGGCCTGGCTCGCTCGATCGATGGGCGGCGCTCGAGCTCGAGCATCCGCGCCTGTTCGGCAGCATGTATCAGTTCTGGTGCACGGCCACGGCCCGGTCCGCGGCCTGAGCCAGCTCCCTGCGGGACCGAGCGGCGATCGCGCTCGACTGCCGTGTGACCGCCGGATGATCAGTTCTTGAGGCGGTAGCCGGTCTTGAAAATCCACCACACGATGGCGAGGCACACGGCCAGAAACAGCAGCGTCATGGCGAGGCTCAGGCCGATGCTGACATCGCCCTGGTCGTAGAAGCTCCAGCGAAAGCCGCTCACCAGATATACGACCGGATTGAACAGACTGATCGTCTGCCAGGCGGGGGGCAGCACGTGGATGGAGTAGAAGGTCCCGCCGAGGAAGGTCAGCGGCGTGATGATGAGGAGCGGCACGAGCTGCAGCTTCTCGAAGCCGTCGGCCCAGATGCCGATGATGAAACCGAACAGGCTGAAGCTCACGGCGGTCAGCACGAGGAATGCGATCATCCAGAAGGGATGAGAAATGTACATCGGCACGAACACGGAGGCGGTCGCCAGGATGATGAGGCCCAGGATGATCGACTTGGTCGCAGCAGCCCCAACGTAGCCGAGCACGATCTCGAAAAAGGAGATCGGAGCCGACAACAGCTCGTAGATCGTGCCGACAAAGCGCGGGAAATAGATGCCGAACGACGCGTTGGCGACGCTCTGCGTCAGCAGCATGAGCATGATCAGTCCGGGCACGATGAAGGCGCCGTAGCTGATGCCGTCGATCTCGCTGATGCGCGAGCCGATGGCCGCACCGAAGACGACGAAGTAGAGCGAGGTCGAGATCACGGGCGACACGATGCTCTGCAGCAGCGTGCGGCCCGTGCGAGCCATCTCGAACACGTAAATTGCGCGGACAGCTCTCCAGTTCATTGCCGGCTGCTCACCAGGTTGACGAAGATATCTTCCAACGAGCTCTGCGTGGTCTGCAGGTCGCGGAAGCGGATGCCTGCCTTGTTGAGCTCGGCCAGCAGCGCCGTGATGCCCGTGCGCTCGCCTTGCGTGTCGTACGTGTAGACGAGCTCGCTTCCGTCGGCGGCGAGCGTCAGGCCATGCGCGGCCAAAGCGGGAGGGACGGCATCGAGCTTGTTGTGAAGATGGAGCGTCAGTTGCTTCTTGCCGAGCTTGCGCATGAGATCGGCCTTGCGCTCGACCAGGATGATCTCGCCGTGGTTGATGACGCCGATCCGGTCCGCCATCTCCTCGGCTTCCTCGATGTAGTGGGTCGTCAGGATGATGGTGACGCCGGAAGCGCGCAGGTCGCGCACCACACCCCACATATCGCGGCGCAGCTCGACGTCGACGCCTGCCGTCGGCTCGTCCAGGAACAGGATCTGCGGCTCGTGCGAAAGAGCCTTGGCAATGAGGACGCGGCGCTTCATGCCGCCGGATAGCGTCATGATCTTGCTGTCGCGCTTGTCCCACAGCGAAAGGTCCTTCAGCACCTTGGTGACGTGACCCGGATCGGGGGGCTTGCCGAACAGCCCGCGGCTGAACGTCACCGTGGCCCACACGGTCTCGAAGGCGTCGGTCGTCAGCTCCTGCGGCACGAGGCCGATCAGCGACCGCGCGGCGCGATAATCGGTGACGATATCGTGGCCGGCGACCGTGACGGTGCCCTCGCTGGCAGTGACAATGCCGCAGATGGTGCTGATCAGCGTGGTCTTGCCGGCGCCGTTCGGTCCCAGCAAGGCAAAGATCTCGCCGTGCTCGATCTCGAGATTGATGCTCGTGAGCGCGCGAAACCCCGAGGCATACGTCTTGGAGAGACGCGAGATGGAAATAATCGGCGGCATGGGGCAGGATAGCAGCGGTTCAAGGGAAAGAGCGTGCCGGCGGGCCCTCAAATGGCCGCCGCGCTTAAAGCCACGCACGAATGCGTGTGACGCGCTGTCTGCAGCCAATCCTTGGCGTAGTCAAGGCGCGGCCGGAGCATTTCCGCGGACAGAGGCGGCGTCGCGTGGTGACGCGACTGGAATGCTGCGCCGGAGTTTGCGAGTATCGGCTGGCAAGTGAGGAAACGCGATCTGGGAGGCCCCGCCATGCCGTTCCTGACGACGGATGACAAGGTCAGGCTTCACTACGAAGAGACCGGGAGCGGCACACCCGTCGTCTTCGTGCACGAGTTTGCCGGCGATCACCGCAGCTGGGAGCCGCAGGTGCGCTACCTCGCACGGCGCTACCGCTGCATCACGTACGCCGCGCGAGGCTTTCCGCCCTCCGAGGTGCCGCAGGACGTGGCTGCCTACTCGCAGGCGCGCGCCCGTGACGACATCAGAAGCGTGCTCGACCACCTCGGCATCGCGAAAGCCCATATCGTCGGCCTGTCGATGGGCGGCTTCGCCACGCTGCATTTCGGGCTGACCTACCCGGATCGCGCGCGATCTCTGCTCGTCGCGGGCGTCGGCTATGGCGCCGAAAAGGACCAGCGCGAGCGCTTCAAAGAGGAGGCCACCGTCATCGCCGGCAGGCTCGAGAAGGACGGCATGCAGGCGTTTGCCGAAGCCTACGCCTACGGGCCGACCCGCGTTCAGCTCGAGAACAAGGACCCGCGCGGCTTCGCCGAGTTCAAGCGGCAGCTTGGCGAGCATTCCGCCAAAGGCTCGGCCAACACCCAGCTCGGGGTGCAGCGCGAGCGGCCGTCGCTGTTCGACCTGGAGGAGCAGCTGAAGCGGCTGACGGTGCCGATGCTCGTCGTCACGGGCGACGAGGACTGGCCGTGCCTGCTGCCGGGCGTGTTCATCAAGCGGACGGTGCCGTCGGCGGGGCTGCTGGTGGTTCCCAATACGGGGCATACGATCAATATCGAGGAGCCGGACGCCTTCAACCGTGCGGTCGCCGACTTCCTGGCGCAGGTGGACGCCGGACGCTGGCCGACGCGTGATCCGCGCGCCGTCAGTCAGAGCATTACGGGCATGACGAAGTCATAGCCCGCAACAAGGGAGCACCAGCACAGACCGCCGAAGGCTGCGGGCGTTGGTGCAAAACGCTTGTAAAGGGGGTGCGGGCCGAAACCGCATTGATCAATCGAGATTCCGGCCTAACTGTAGCGGGTGCTGCTGGCACGAACCACGCCATGCGCTGAGCAACGCCGCTGCGCAGGCACAGGGGGCTCTTGTTCATGTCGAGAGCCATAGCTTCTCGCAGGAGCAGCCAATGCAATACGTATGCGACAGCCCGCCAAACACCTGGTTCCGCCTGGAGACCGAGGCCGAAGCCGCGCTTGAATCGAAGAGCATGGATCACGCGGTCGAGAAGCATTTCCATCAGGCTTATCAGCGAGCGGTGCAATCCTACGTGCCGCCGCGGACAGGGCACTTTATCGAGCAGAACATCGGGTTGAAGGCCCATATCCAGCGCGTGATGCCGATGTTCCTCACTCTGCGCGACAAGGAGGGCAAGCCGCTCGTCACGGCGATGCTGCCTCCCGCGGGCGAGAGCGAGCACAGCCTGAGGCCCGTCATTGTCGGGCGTGGCAACAGCGATCCCTATCTCGAGTATGGCGACGCCATCCGCAAGCTGGGCGCCCATTTCGGCCTGACGCTGGATCCTGGGCGCTGCTACCCGTATCGCCGCACCTGACGGCATCCGGCCGTCAGGGCGAGGACTGCGATTGCGCGGCGAGCCAGCGCGTCAGGACCGCCGCAGCCTGCAGAAAGTCGTCGATCTCCATTGCCTCGTCGGGATTGTGGCTGCCGTTCGCGTTGCGAACGAACAGCATTCCCGATGGAACGCCGGCCAGGGTGAACGTCGCCGTATCGTGCGAGGCGGGGCTTGCAAGCGGCATTGCAGGAATGCCGAGGTCCTGCGCGGACCGGGTGAGCATGGCAAGGATGTCGGGATGCGTGGGCGCGACGCCCGCGGATGCGCGCGTGCCCAGATCGATCGTGACGCCGCGGCCCTTCTCGATCTGTCGGACCAACTCGAGGACCGCCTCCTCGAGTTTGGCCAGATGCTCGGCGTCGTAGGCTCGCACGTCCAGGCTGAGCGTCATCTCGCCGGCGATCTTGGTGAGCGCGTGCTCCTTGGGGTCCGTGTGAAACCGGCCAATGGTGAAGGCCATAAGCTGGCCCTTCTCGTCACAGGCTTTCCAGATTGCGTCGAGGCCTAGCGCAAAATCGCTTGCCGCAAGCACAGCGTCCCGGCGGAAGCGGCGGGGAAGGCCAACGTGGTCGTACTTCCCACAGATGCTGATGTAGGGGTAGCGGAAGTTGCCGGGCACACCGGTGCCGATCGCCACCGGCAGGCCCGCCTCGACGAGCTGTGGCGCCTGCTCGATGTGAACCTCGACAAAGGCGCGAACGGATCGGGCGTCGAGCCAGGCCTTGCCTGCGCGCACGGCGTCGATGTCGGCGCCGCACTCGGCCATGTGCTCGGCCAGCGTGCGGCCCGTGTCGACGCGCCTTGCTCCCAAGGCGCCCTGCGGCAGCACGCCGAATGCCGAGCGGCTGCCAATGTAGGAGACCTGGAACCAGACGCTCTCCTCGGCGCGGATGGCCATCGTTGTAACGTCGCAGCGCGGGCGCAGGCCGAGTTGCTGCAGGACGCCGATCGCGACAAGGCCTGCGATGACGCCGGCGGCTCCGTCGAAATTGCCGCCCTTCGGCACCGAATCGAGGTGGGAACCCATCACGATCCGCGGCAGCTGGCGTTCAGTGCCTGGCAGCGTCATATAGAGATTGGCCGCGTGATCGCGGCTTATCTCGAGGCCCATCGCCTCGGCGCGCGCGGCGATGGTGCGATGCGCAAGCTGCTCGCCCGAACCGTACGTGTCGCGCGTGATACCGGTGCCGTCGAAGCTTTGCGTGCGCAACTCGTCGAACAGGGCGGCGACGGTTCGCTTCTGTGCGAGGACACAGTCGAGGATCGTGGACGGCGTGGGCAGCAAGTTTCAGCCCCCTTGAAGCTTTGAGATCGAGCGGCCAGGTAAACTGGCATACTTCGGCCGGATTGGCAGCGGTGTCGGGCGAGGAGCCGGGCGGTGGTCCCGCACACGGAAATGGGTCTCAGGCGGCAGCCCTTCATGTTTTGTTCATCCGCGCACAGGCAGCATGCTGCCTAAGTAACTCTGGCAGGGAGGCAGCCATGCCGAGAGCTGTTCACATGCTTCAGCGCGCCAAGTTCCAGCCGCAGGTCGTCAGGGCACTGAGTGAGGCATTCGACGCTGAATGGGCGGCGATCGAGGGGCACTTCAATGGATGGCAAAAGCCCGCAGTGGAGGCTGCCCGTACAAGTCTCGCCAAAATTGCCTTGCATCTGGCCAAGACCGGCACGACTGAGCCTGAGGCCTTGCGCGAGAAGATGCATCAGATCATGAAGCGCTCGCACGCGGCGCTTGCCTGCCGGCCGCCCGGCTGACGCCTTCGAGGCCATGGCCGGCATTCTGGGGTATGCTAGATCCATGGCCAAAGATTTCAGGGACGAAAGCTTCAGGCGCGGCCCCGATCCCAGCCGCCACGAGTTGGTGCCGATCATTATCGTGCTGGTCGCCATTGCACTCTTCTACTTGGTGCTGGCCTGACGGCCTATCGCGCGGCGCGGCCTGCGCGGCCCGCGGCTTTGTCTGACCCCCTGCTGGAACTCCATCGAGCCTGCGTTGTTGAAATTCGGCGCTGGGTCTCCCGCCGCTGGCGATGCCGATGCGGTTCCACGATGCCTGGCCCTGGAAGGTCTGCGTGGCAGAGCCGCGTCAAAAACTGTCGACCGAGCATTGGATCGAAAGCATCTCGACCCAGCTCTCCATTCTCGCAATCATCGGAATTGCGGCGCTGGCCTTTGCGCCTGCGCCGATCGTCTCGCCACGCACCAGGACGGGCGTGCCCGTCGAGATTCTGAAAACCCGGCCGTCGCCGATGCCCCTGCCCCGGGAAAATCCGGTCCTCGGTCAATAGCCTTGGCGTTCGACCATGGGCTGTACCCCCCTTTTTGCACCGGGCCGGCCGATCCACAGCTCCGGCCGCCCCCTGGCTTGAAATGCGTGCACAACTTCAGCAAGGCGAATCACTTTACCATCTGTCTCGCGGAGTTCTTCGGCTCCGCAAAATTGGTCCTGTGCCTCACCCCAGAGGACTCGACCAATCAATCCAAGCGTCGTCCCATGGTGGCCCCATCTTTCCCCAAGGATGGGGCCACTTGGCTTTTATCGGCCGCACGGCGGCGACGCACGGCACTCCCGCTATCCACGTTGATGCGGACGGCGCCGGCGACCTCCCCACATATCTCCATACGCCGTACGTCTGCTCGTGTAGCCTCGCGCACGGCGCGCAGATCGTATCGTCGCTCCGGCTCGGATGCTTGTGTAACTCTGGCATAAGGCGCTCAGCCTGTGGATGGGAACACGATGCGTGGGAAATTCAGCTCGGCGTTGCGTGAGCTCGTGCTGCCAGTGGGACTGCCGCTCGCAGTTGTCCTCGCCGCGTTCTGGTTTGCTGCTCAATACATCGCGCCCGCGCCGCCCAAGACCCTCGTCCTTGCCGCGGCGACCAAAGGCAGCCCCTACTACGAGGCCGCACAGCGCTACAGCAGCGTGCTCGCCGCCAATGGCATACGCCTCGAGGTGCTCGAGACCCAGGGGTCCATGGAGAACCTGAAGCTCATCAGGGATGGCACCTCGCCTGTGGCCGCGGCATTCGTTCAGGGCGGCATCGCCAGCGCCAAGGACACGCCCGACGTGCGCTCCCTTGGCCGAGTGTTTTACGAGCCAATCTGGGTGTTCTATCATGGCGACACGAAGCTCGAGCGGCTTACGGAGCTCGTCGGCAAACGCGTGCTGATCGGGCCCGACGGCAGCGCGACGGCCGTCCTGGCGCAACGCCTGCTTGCCGCGAGCGGGGTTACGAGGGAGACCGCCACGCTGATCAACATGGCACTGCCCGATTATGTCGAGGCGTTCGAGACCGGCAGCGCCGACGCGGGCTTCCTCGTTCTAGCGCCCGAGGCGAGGACCATCCGCCGCCTCCTCAACGGCGGCAAGGCGCGCTTGATGAACCTCCCCCAGGCCGATGCTTACGTGCAGCGCTTCCCCTTCCTCACGCGCCTGGAGCTGAAGCAGGGCGTGGTCGATTTCGCCAGGAACATACCCCCGTCTGACACGCTCATGCTGGCGACGACAGCAGCGCTGGTGGTGCGCCGGGAGCTGCACCCTGCGCTCGCCAACTTGCTGACACAGGCTGTGATCAGCGTGCACGGACAACCTGTGCTGAACGCCAACGGAGAGGCGGACATCCTTCAGCGGGCGGGTGTCTTTCCCATTTCCGAGGATCAGGAATTCCCGCTCTCCGGCGATGCGGCGCGGGTCTATCGGTCGGGGCCGCCGTTCCTGCAGCGGTACCTTCCGTTCTGGCTGGCTACGCTCGTGGATCGGCTGGTCATCCTGGTGCTACCCGTAGTTGGGATTCTCATCCCCGCGTTACGCTTCGCGCCGGTCCTGTACACATGGCGTGTGAGGCGCCGCATAGTTTACTGGTACAGCGAGCTGAAGCGGGTCGAGGCAAGGGTCGGCGAGGGCTCGAAGTCCACTGAGGTGGCCGCGGCGATGGACGAGATCGACCGCATCGAGCGGGCCGTCAACCGGCTGCCCGTTCCGTTGGGCTTCGCCAATCAGCTTTACGATCTGCGCGAGCACATCGACGTCGTTCGCCGGCGCCTCGCAGGCATGCGGGCCGCTACGGCTTGAGCCTGGCCACTGGCGGCGCTGGATTGCCGTAAAGTATAACCCGCCCATGCCAGAGCTTCCCGAAGTCGAGACGGTTCGCCGCGGTCTCGAGCCTGTTCTCGCCGGCCGCCGCTTCAAAAAGGTGGAGCAGCGCCGCCCCGATCTGCGCTTTCCGCTGCCGGAGCGTTTCACGGAGCGCCTCGAGGGCCGCAAGGTCGACCGTCTCGAGCGGCGTGCGAAGTACATTCTCGCCCATCTCGACAGCGGCGAGGTGCTGACCATGCACCTCGGCATGACGGGCCGGTTCACGATCTCGGCGCCAGGGCGCCCCAATGGCCGCCCGCTCGGCGAGTTCACCTACGAGCATGGCGCCGATCCCACGCACGACCACGTCGTGTTCACGATGGCGGGCGGGGTCACCATCACGTACAACGACGCGCGCCGCTTCGGCTACATGACGCTGATGCCGGAGGCGGAGCTCGCCATGCACCCGCATTTCAAAGGGCTCGGCGTCGAGCCGCTCGGTAACGAGCTCAATGCGGCGTACCTGGCGCGCAAGGCCCACGGCAGGAAGGCGGATCTGAAGGCGTTCCTGATGGACCAGCGCATCGTCGCAGGGCTCGGCAACATCTACGTCTGCGAGGCGCTCTATCGGGCGCACCTCAACCCCAATCGCCCGGCGAGCTGCTTGGCCACCCGCGGCGGGAAGCCGCTGCCCGCCGCCGAA
>JBLNBZ010000108.1:0-3436 GCA_050260355.1 Bacteroidota bacterium
AGGAGCGTCCCCTGTCCGTGGGGCACGCGCGTCAGCAGCACATCCGCCGGGAATTCGCTGCCATCTGCCCGCCTGTGAATCCACTCGAATAGATGCGAACCGGTGCGCATGGCCGTGTCGATCATCTCGCGGCTCTTCTCCATCGACGCGCGCCCGTCCGACTGGCGCTCGGCAGATAGCTCCAACGGCTGCATGCAGCAAAGAGCAGCCTCACTCTCGGCCCCGAATAGGCGAACGGCGGCTGGGTTGGCAGATTCGAACGTCGTCGAGAGTGGACTGAGCGTGAGGATGGCGTCGCGGGTCGACTGGAAGAGGTCGAGGTATTTCGCTTCGCTCGCCCGAAGGGCCTCCTGCGCGCGCTTACGATCGGTAATGTCGAGATACATGCCAAGCACGCCCACAATACCGCCGCTGGAGTCGCGCAATCCTGCGACAGGGACCACGCCGCCCGCCCTCAGGTCTCTGCGCCGCCGTTGACCTGAATCATCTGCCCATTGATGAAAGCCCCGGCATCCGAGGCGAGCAGCGCCACGGCTGCGGCCACCTCGTCCGGCGTGCCGAGCCGGCCCACCGGAACGCGAGCCTTCATCGGCGCAATGTGCGCGGCCTGCATCGCATCCTGAGCCTCGCCCATGATCGGTCCCGGCGATACGATGTTGACGGTGACGCCCTTGGCTCCGAACTCCTTGGCCAGCGCCTTGGTGAGGCCCCACGCCGCATGCTTCGACGCGGATACGTGCGCGCGGCCATTGTAGCCGTGGATGGCGTTCATGCCGGCGAAGTTGATGATGCGTCCCCAACCCTTCTCGATCATGCCGGGCAGACAGGCGCGCGCGAGCCAGTAGGCGGCGTCGAAGTTGATGGCCATGACGCGGCGCCACTGTTCCTCCGGCAGCTCCAGGAAGCCTCCGTCCTCGCGTATCGCGGCGTTGTTGACGAGAACGTTGATCGCGCCGAACGTCTTGATGCCATCCTTGGCCATGCGCAGGCAGTCCTCGCGCTTGCCCACATCGCCCATGGCCACACGGCCCTCGACTCCGAGCGCGCGCACCTCGCTCGCCACCGCCTCGGCCGCGGCGCGGTCCTTGGAGCCGTTGACGATGACATTGCAGCCCTGCCTCGCCAGCGCGAGTGCGCAGGCACGCCCGATATTCTTGTTCGAGCCTGTAACCAGCGCGGTGCGTGTGCCCTTCGGCATTCCTCTTCCTCTCCAGACGCGTTGCTTCCAGCTCCCTCAGCTCGTGCTCACGAGAAGAGGGGCCCGGAACTTATGCTTTCTTGATCCACACGTGGTTGTCGTGGAAGGCGCCGCCACCGAAGGGAGCCGGTTGATCGGCGCCGGTGAGCGTATTGATGCCTTCCCCACCCTCGAAGTGGTCGTTGGGCGGGATGCACTCCACGATCACCACACCGCGCTGCACCCCATCGAAGGCCCGCGCCAAGAGGCGGATCTCGCCATGCTGGTTGCCCATGACGATCCGGCCTCCGGCGGCGACGCCGAGCATCTCGAGGTCGGCCGGATGGATGAGCGCGGCCGGCGGGCCCTCCCTAGCCTGGCTCGATGGCGTCTCGTTGAAACTCGAATTGAGGTAGCTGCGGGAGGGCGAGGTCGCGAGCCGGAAGGGATGCTTCTCGTCCGCTTTCTCGATCACATTCCAGAAGTCTGGCATTTCCGGCATGTCGGCGTAGGGTCCCATCGGGCCCGCGTTCGCCATCTTCACGCCGGTCCAGTCCGGCGCGAAGTGGAACTTGCCGTCAGCGTGACCGAAGCCGTTGAGAGAATGCGCCGTCTCGAAATCCGGCTGGCAGTCGATCCACTTGGCGACCTCCAACTCCTCGAGCGTCCCCCAGCCTGACGCGTTGAGCGTCTCGTCGATGATCTCGCGCGCCGTCATCTCGAAACCGCGGTGCTCTGCGCCGACGCGCCGAGCCAGCTCGCAAATCACCTCGTGATTTGACCGGCACTCGCCCGGCGGCTCGATCAGCTTGGGGCCGAGCACAATATGCTGGTTGCCGCCCGACTGGTACACGTCGTCGTGCTCGAGGAACATGGTCGCGGGAACGACGACATCGGCCATGCGTGCGGTCGCGGTCATAAACTGCTCGTGCACACACACGAACAGATCCTCGCGGGCAAACCCACGCTTCACCTTGCGCTGCTCGGGAGCCACCTGGACTGGGTTGGTGTTCTGGATCAGTAGGGCCTTGATCGGCGGCCCATCTCTCAAGTCGGCGGGATCACCGAGGAGCACCGGGCCGATGCGGCACTGATCGAGCTGGCGAACGTCGGGCTTCCTCGCGTCGAGGCCTTCGATCAGCGTCTTGTCCCAGTGGTAGATGGCGTTGTTCTTGTGGAACGCGCCCCCGCCCTCGTGGAGCCATGCGCCGGTCACGGCCGGGATGCAAGAGGCCGCGTGCATCGATACCGAGCCGTTGCGCGAGCGCGCGAAGCCGTAGCCGAGCCTGAAGTAGCTGCGCGGCGTAGTGCCGACCCAGCGGGCAAAGGTCTCGATGTCGGCGACCGGAATGCCGGTGATGCGGCTCGCCCACTCGGGCGTGCGCGTCTGCAGGTGCCGCTCCAGCTCATGTGGCTTGTCGGTGTACCTCTCCAGGTACGGCCAATTGGCATAGCCGTCGCGGAACAGCACGTGCATCACCGCGCACGCCAGCGCGGCGTCCGTTCCCGGCTTCAGCACGAGCTGCAGATCCGCCTGCTCGACGGTTCCGTTGCGATATACGTCGACCACCACGAGCTTGGCGCCACGCTCCTTGCGCGCTCGTGTGACGTGGGTCATCACGTTGATCTGCGTATTGACCGGATTGGTACCCCAGATCACGATCAGGTCCGACTTGGCCATCTCACGCGGGTCGGGCCCGCGCGCAACGCCGGCGCCGGCGAGGAACCCCGCCTCCGCCAGCGTCGTGCAGATGGTCGAGTATTGCCCGGCGTAGCCCTTGGCGTGGCGCAGGCGGTTGATGCCGTCGCGCATGACGAGGCCCATCGTGCCGGCGTAGTAGTAGGGCCATACGCTCTCGGCTCCATGCTGCCGCTCGGCCGCGAGAAACGCCTCGGCTGTCAGATCGAGGGCCTCGTCCCAGTCGATGCGCTCGAACTGGCCCGATCCCTTGGGCCCTTTGCGCTTCAGAGGAAACAGCAGGCGATCCGGGTGGTGTACGCGCTCGGCGTAGCGCGCAACCTTGGCGCAGACGACGCCGGCTGTGTACGAGTTCGACTTGGCCCCGTGGACGCGGCCGATGCGGTTGTTGCCCAGCAGTTCGACCTCGAGCGCGCACGTCGATGGGCAATCGTGCGGACAGGCCGAATAGCCAATAGGTACCCTCGCATCCATGCGCGCATCCTCCGGATTTGCGGCGCTAGCTTATCTGCGCCGGGGCCGGCTCGGGAGGGCCTTTTTTCAGGCCCGAACCTTGTCCA
>JBLNBZ010000109.1:0-10546 GCA_050260355.1 Bacteroidota bacterium
GGCTCGATGCGCAACTTCAGGAACCACACCGACAGTCGCGACAGGCCACCTGCGCCCGTCGAGCCGAACGGGGCGCCGTTGTCGCAGCGGATGGCGTCGGGCAGCCCGACCTCATCGAAAATCCTTTGCATGACGGCCTTCACGCCTACGTGCGTCGCGGCGTCTGTCCCAGCGCCTCGTGCGGACGCTCCTCGTTGTAGGCCGCGCGGAAGATGTTGAAGCGCACTTGCTGCTGGTCGGGATGATGCGCTGGCGGCAGCGCCGTCTCCGCCTGGCGGCTGCGCTCAACGATGAAACCGGGTAACCTCGAGCCCGAATAGTGTCAGGGATGTTGCCGGTCCAAAGTGTCAGGAATGTCCTCGGTCGTTCGCGGCATGATCCGAGCTCGCGTCTGCCCCTCATCCTAACCTTCTCCCCACAGGTGGGGAGAAGGGACTGTTCGGCGCTTGGGGGCGGCTTTCGCGTCATCGCGGCGCTGAATTTGCGACAGCGCATGCGAAGATGGGCCGGGAGCCAGATGCGCTTCCACTTGCGTTGTGTCGGCAGTGTGAACCACAAGCCGCGCCCATCTCAGCCGTCATCCCGGCGCTGCTCGTGCGGCAAGGGCTTGGGTTGCCGCCTCGGGGATCGCGCCGGCGGGAGTCGCTCCCGGCATGGCGTCGAGCGAGAGCAGCCCGGAGAAGAAGCCGTTGAGCCACGCCCGTTGCGCGGGAGAGAACGGCGCGTCCTCCGGGATCATCGAGCGGTGCTCCGCCATCCACCCCTCCCTGTCCCTCCCCCACCAAAAGCAGGCGCCGGCGTCAGACCGCCGCGCGCTTGATCGAGAGCGACTTGAGGTAGCCCATCGGATCCTCGGGATCGAAGACCTTGCCGTCGAAGAAGGTCTCCTTGCCGCGCGATGGCGAGGACGGGATGTCGGAGGCCGGCACCGACAGCGCCTTTGCCGCCTCGCGCCATAGGTCCTCGCGGTTGACCTTGTCCACCAGCGCCTTGACGTCCGTTGAGGGCTCGAACTTGCCCTTGCGTCGTGGCTCTTGAACGGATACGAGGCGTGCTCGCTCCAGAACTTCATGTACTGGTTGGTGCCCTTGGCGACGCGGCCATGGCCGTAGTTGATGTCCCCCTTCAACCGGCCGATGATGTCCGGCACCGGCACGTTGAACCACTGCCGCCGGCCGACGATCTCGGCCAGCTCCTGCTTGTTTTCCATTTTTTCGCACCACTGCTGGGCCTCCATCACGGCCATGAGCAGCGCCTGCGTTGCCTTTGGATGTTTGTCGACCCAAGCGGCGCGCAGGCCGAGCGCCTTTTCCGGGTGCTTGAACCAGATCTCGCCCGTTGTGCAGGCCGTGAAGCCGATGTTCTGGTTGACCAGCTGCTCGTTCCAAGGCTCGCCCACGCAGAAGGCGTCCATGTTGCCGACCTTCATGTTCGCCACCATCTGCGGCGGCGCCACCACGATCGTTGAGATGTCCCGATCCGGATCGATGCCGCCAGCGGCCAACCAATAGCGAATCCATAGATCGTGCGTGCCTCCGGGGAATGTCATGGCGACCTTGCCTTCGGCCTTCTTCTTCTCGAAGGCGGCCTTGAGCGGGGAAGCGTCGGTGGTGACTTTCAGATCCTTGTATTCGTTGGCGACCGACACGGCCTGGGCGTCGAGGTTGAGCCGTGCCAGCAGGTACATCGGCGTGCGTGGCACCCCACGAGGCTTGTTTCGCAACCTCGACGTCCGGCATGCCGTGCTTGGCGAAGAAACCCTTCTCTTTCGCGATCACGAGCGCCGATGCGTCGATGAGGGCGATGTAGCCGAGGACGGCCTTCTTCACTTCGGGACCTGTTCCTTGCGCGAAGACGCCAGCCGGAAAGGCTGCCTTCACCGCCGACATGAGGGCAGCGGTCGCCGCGGTGGCGGAAGCCGACTTCATGAGCTCGCGGCGCGTGATGCTCGTCGTCTCGGTCGCGTGGTGTCTTGCTCTCGTCTGCATCCAGTCCCCGTCCTCGTCGCTTCAGCGTCGATGGTGCGACGGCGGACGCAGAAAGGCCCTTCCGTCGGTCAACAAAAAAAGCCGCTGCTCAAGGAGCGACTGTGCGCTCCCTGAGGTCAGCGGCGGTGCCGTCTGGTCCTTGGGTGAACCATGCGGTGCCATCACCTCGATAAAGCCGTGTCGGTGATCAGCGCTACAAAGTTTGTGCCAATTCAAGCTTCGCGAAAGAAACGCGGCGAGATCAGCCGCTTACGACCGATCACGGCAATCGCCGCGCCTCCATGGCGCGCACCGCTCTGCCCGGCGCGGTTGCATCATGCGAAAACTTTGTGCAGCGCAGCGGCGAACCGTGGCGATCTCTGATCGGTGTTATCGTCGCCCCGCGCTGGCGGAAGGCTTGGCATCGGAGGCCTGTTGCTCGAGGCGGCGCGGAGCTAGACTAGTCTGCCCACACATGCGCGCCGCAGCGCCAAGTCAGAGACAGGTCAAAGCCAAAGCCCGGCCCGCTCGACGCTGGCGCAACTTATTGAAAGGATTGGAGGCCACGCCCGGAATCGAACCGGGGTACACAGATTTGCAGTCTGCTGCGTCACCACTCCGCCACGTGGCCAATCGCGGTGCAGGCTATACCACCTCATGCGCTGGAATCAGCGAGCCAGCGAGAGGGTGTTGCCTGCGCCGTTGGTGAGGAGTGCCATCTATCACATGTGGCGCAGCGCGTGCAATGTCATCGCGGCTTTCGGGCCACTAGCCTTGTTGCAACGCCTTAGTTAAGTTCCGCACCCGTCCGCGTCGCCACTTTCAAGGGCCGAGGGCCAAGGGCAAGGGATTGATGATCGACTACGCGGTTCAGCGCACGAACATGGTGGACTCTCAGGTCCGCACGGCCGATGTGACCGACCGGCGGATCATACGCGCCATGCTGGCAGTGCCCAGGGAGGTCTTCGCACCAGGCGAGGCCAAGGCCACCGCTTATATAGACGACCATTTGATGGTCGGCGAGGGGAGCGCCTCGCGCTTCATCCTGGCGCCCCGCACGTTTGCCAAGATGGTGCAGCTGCTGGAGCTCGGCGAGAAGGATCTGGTGCTCGATGTCGGCTGCGCCACCGGCTACTCGACAGCAGTGCTGGCGCGGCTTGCAGCGCGCGTCATTGGCCTCGAGGAGGACGCTACAATCGCCGAGCGGGCCCGCAAGACGTTGGCGGAACTCGGAGTCTCCAATGCGGAGGTCAGAACCGGTCGGCTCGCAGCGGGCCTCGCGGATGCGGGGCCGTTCGACGCCATCTGCGTCAACGGCGGGGTGGCGGCGCCGCCTGAACCGCTGCTCGATTCATTGAAGGACGGCGGGCGCCTGGTAGCGATCCGGGTCGAGAACAACGTCGGAAAGGCGATGCTCTGGCGACGCAACGGGGGCGTACTCGACGGCCGGCCGATGTTCGACGCGGCTGCGCCAACCCTCCCCGGGATGGGAAAGACTCCAGGCTTCGTGTTCTGATCGGTGGGCCTTGTGGCCCACGCCCGCAGGCTGTCCGTTACCCGCGGCCGGTGTGGCAAACCGGTCCTCAGCTTCGGATCGACAAAGGGCCCTCGCGGAGTGACCCGATGCCACCGCAAAGGCCAAACGGATCAAGTGCTTGATCGTGGCTCGCCGCATCCCGTAGGAGGGGGGAGGTGTGGACGACATGCAACGCCCGGAGGGAATACTGCCGTGGTGCTATGTTTTTCAACCTTCCCCGGCCCGAATCGTTCTTCTATTGGTCAGAAGCGCCAGAATCGGTGTAGCGCCAATTGGGCCCGGTCGAGATCGGGGGAAGGTTACGCGTGCATCCTGCGTATGCGCAGCAACGGCGGGTGACATGACGGGGGCGTCCATCAATCGGACGGCAGTGCCGAAAGCAGGCGACCGCGCCGCAGCAATGCTCGGCAGCGCTCTGCTGGTCGTGGCGGCGCTTGCCGCATCGCCGGCGTCTGCCGAGACGCTGCAGCAAGCACTGGCGGCAGCATACAAGTTCAATCCCAGGCTCGATGCGGAGAGGGCCCGGCTGCGCGCTACCGATGAAGAGGTCGCGCGCGCGAAATCGGGTTACAGGCCGACCGTCACAGGCTCGGCCGATATCAGCTACCAGAAGACGGACACCAGGCCCCCGGGCCTGGGTGGCGAGACTCATCCGAAGGGTTACGGGGTCACGGCCACGCAGCCCGTCTTCAGCGGCTTTCGCACATTGAACTCGGTGCGCGTGGCCGAGGCGACCGTACGGGCGGGACGCGAGAACCTCAGAATTGTGGAGCAGTCGGTGCTGCTCGAGGCCGTGACGGCCTACATGGACGTGGTGCGTGACCAGGCCATCGTTCGGCTGCGCGAGAACAACGTCAACGTGCTCACGCGCGAGCTCAGAGCCACGCAGGACCGCTTCGCGGTCGGTGAGGTGACGCGCACCGACGTGGCTCAGGCGGAAGCGCGCCGTGCCGGCGCGGTGTCGGCGCTCGATCTGGCTCGTGCCAACCTCAAGACCAGCCGCGCGACGTACGAGCGCGTGATCGGCCATCCGCCGAGCAATCTGGCCGAGCCGCCAGCGATACGCGGCTTGCCATCGTCGCTCAATGAGGCGATTGCCATCGGTGCCAAGGAGGCGCCGGCTGTGGTCGCTTCGCTCTACTTCGAGCAGGCGGCGCGCTACAACGTGGATCTGGTCTGGGGTGAGCTGCTGCCGACGGTCTCGCTCGAGGCCGACTACAATCGGCGCTTCGATACCAGCGGACTCGACGAGATCGAGTCCACATCGGTGACCGGGCGCGTGGTGGTTCCATTCTACGAGGGCGGCGAGGTGCGGGCGCGCGTGCGCCAGGCCAAGCATGCGCACGTGAGCAGGCTGCAGGAGGTGGAGCAAGCCAGGACCGAGAACCAGGCGCTCGCAATTACCGCCTGGTCACAGCTTGTTGCCGCGCGCGCTGCGGTGGAGAGCGATCAGGTTCAGGTCAATGCCAACCGTACGGCGTTGACCGGAGTGCGCGAGGAGGAGCGCGTGGGGCAGCGGACCTTGCTCGACGTGCTCAATGCGGAGCAGGAGCTTCTCAACGCCGAGGTTCAGCTTGCTACCGACCGGCGCAATGCCGTGGTCGCGGCCTACGGCGTTCTTTCGGCCGTTGGCCGGTTGAGCGCCGCGGAAATGTCGCTGCTGGCAGACGTCTATGACCCGGAGGCGCATTACAACGAGGTGCGCCGGAAGTGGTTCGGAATCAGCATCACGCACCCGGACGGACGTAGCGAGCAGCAGGACGTCTCCCCGGGGAAGGTGGTCTCCGAGCCCAAGGACACCTGGTCGACCAAGGTTTCCAAGCCCAAAAAGTAGCACTTTCACGGTGCTGCCATGACTCTGCCTTGGTAAGTCCGTAATCGGGTCGCATGGCAGCGAGACTTTGCTCACGCCTGAGGAAAAGGCGCCGAGGGCGATTGAAGCCATTTTGCTCGCGTAGTAGGAGCGGCCATCTCGCCACGACAACCGTGGGGAGCGCAGAGCGGGGTTCACGCCGGAAAGCATGAGGTGAGTATGTCGGGCGCCGACAATCCGGCAGAGCAAAGCATGGAAGAAATTCTGGCTTCGATCCGAAAGATCATCTCGGAGGAGCCAATCGGGACGCGCCCCGAGACGCCGCAGGCGAACTACGCCAATGCCTCCGTGCCCGCATCGGGGGCCGCGCAGGGTCCGGTCGCGCCGAAGCGCGCAAACGGCGGTGATGCCATCTCTATCGACGATGCGCTCGGGCTGCCGGTGAGCCCGACTTCTGAGCGCGCGCCGAGCACGAAGCTGCCGGCGGCGAACCCTGCCTCGGAACGCCGCTGGAGCTTTTCCAACCCGTTTGGCGGTGCGCAGTCCGCCAAGACCGCGCAGGCCGCGCCAGTGCCGGGCTCTCCGCCGGCGAGCCCGAACGACGGCGCTAATGCGCGGGACGGCCGCAAGCCGTTCTTACCGACGTTCGACCGCGACCCTGTAGGCTCGGTGAATGGTGCTGCTTCGGGTGCAGCCGCGGCGGGACGCGCACCGACAGTGGCAGGGAACGGAGCGGCTGCGGCACCTTCGGAGGCCGATCCGGCGCTGATCGAGGCGCGCGAGAAAGTGGTGCGGCACCTCGGCAAGGCTGCCGCGGACATGGAGGGCCCGGCTGCTCTCGGGCTGAAGTCGATCCGCGACGCCGCGACGCTGGAGAGCAAGCCCGTGAAGCCCCAGCCCAAACCGATCAGCGATGGACTTGTCGCGCGCACCGCCGCTGTGTTGCCGTCGTCGGATGCCTTGGAGCCGTATTCGCCGATAGCGCGCACCGCCGCGTCTCGCGCTCCCACAGGGGAACGGTCTGACGCTCAGCAGGCGGGCGCGAGAAAGGCCGACGGTGGAACGCCGGCTGCCTCCGCGAATGGCGCTGCGGCGCCGGGGAGCATCAAGGCGCAGAGCAGCGACGCCGCGGCAGCCCGGCCCGGCGAGACGTCCTCAGCAAGCGCCGGCGCCGTGCAGATGACAGCGCGCGCTCAAATCTCGGGCGAGTCCGCGCGGACCTTGGAGGCGGCGGTAGCGGAGCTGCTGCGGCCGATGCTGCGCGAGTGGCTCGACGCCAACCTGCCGCGCATGGTGCAGCAGGTTCTTCGCGACGAGATGAGCAAATCTCCGCTGCCCAACAAGGACGTGCCGGGCGCGTAGCGGCGCGGCCGGTCGATAGCAGCTCGAGCGGCAACGGACGTGGCTGGCGCTTGGGTCGTCCTGCACTCAATGGGATGGCCGCCGGCGCGAGAAGCATTCTATCGAGGCCTGGCGCCAGGATTGAGGGTGGGTGGGGCGAGGCCGCAAGACCGCATTTCTGTGTCTTGCCCCCACCCCTTAACCCTTTCCGCAAGAGGAAGGGGAACGGACGAGGCGCGCGGGCCCGAGGTGATACGCCGCTGGCGTGCCTGGTGCGGTTGACAGGTCGCGAGCGGCGAGCGTACGACCGCCGGCACTGCGGCGAGAGCGGAAGCCAATCCAATGCTCGAGAAGACCTATCAGCCCGCCGAGATCGAGGCGCGCATTCATCAGGAATGGGAGAAGGCAGGCGCCTTCAAGGCTGGCCGGCCGGAGCGCAGGCGCGCCGAGCCCTATTGCATCGTCATTCCGCCGCCGAACGTCACCGGCTCGCTGCACATGGGGCACGCGCTCAACAACACGCTGCAGGACGTGCTGGTCCGCTTCGAGCGCATGCGCGGCAAGGACGTGCTGTGGCAGCCGGGCACGGACCACGCCGGCATCGCCACCCAGCTCGTGGTCGAGCGCCAGCTGATGGAGCGCCAGCAGCACCGCCGCGACATGGGCCGCGACCGCTTCGTCGAAGAGGTCTGGAAGTGGAAGGAGGAGAGCGGCAGCACCATCATCAACCAGCTCAAGCGGCTGGGGGCTTCGTGCGACTGGTCGCGCGAGCGCTTCACGATGGACGAAGGGCTGTCGAAGGCGGTGCTCAAGGTCTTCGTCGATCTCTACAACGAAGGCCTGATCTACAAGGACAAGCGGCTGGTCAACTGGGACCCGGAGTTCCAGTCGGCCGTGTCGGACCTCGAGGTGGACTCGATCGAGATCAAAGGCCACCTGTGGCACTTCAAGTATCCGCTGAAGGATGATCCCGCCCGCTTTATCGTGGTGGCGACGACGCGGCCCGAGACCATGCTCGGCGACACGGCGGTGGCCGTGCATCCCGACGATGAGCGCTACAAGGATCTGGTCGGCAAGATGTGCGTGCTGCCGCTGGTGGGACGCGAGATTCCCATCATCGCGGATGCGTACTCCGATCCGGAGAAGGGATCGGGCGCGGTGAAGATCACGCCCGCGCACGACTTCAACGACTTCGAGGTCGGCAAGCGGCACAAGCTGCCGGTGATCAACGTGCTCGACGCGAAGGCGCGCATCAACGAGAACGCGCCCGAGAAGTATCGCGGGCTCGATCGCTTCGCCGCGCGCAAGCGGGTGGTCGCCGATATGGAGGCGCTGGGCCTGGTCGAGAAGATCGAGCCGCATACGCACGCCGTGCCGCACGCGCAGCGCGGCGGCGCCGTGATCGAGCCGTGGCTGACGGACCAGTGGTACGTCAACGCGGCGGAGCTGGCCAAGGCCGCGATGGCGGCCGTGCGCGAGGGCAAGACGCGCATCGTGCCGGATCGCTTTGCCAACGACTACTTCCGCTGGATGGAGAACATCCAGCCGTGGTGCATCTCGCGCCAGCTCTGGTGGGGCCATCAGATTCCGGCGTGGTATGGGCCCAAATTCGGTGGGGACGGCTTTCCAATACCCGACCAATACGAAGTCTTCGTCGCACCAACTGAGCAAGAGGCAATTCAGCGAGCGAAGGAACGCTACCCTTCAAACATCGGCATAGAGGTTCTCTCGGACGAGCTCCGCGATCTCCCGTTGGGACCGTCGGTGTCTCATAAAGCAGATGGAGCGGGTCCGCCGAAGTTCACCGCAATCTACTTGCGCCGCGACCCCGACGTGCTCGACACGTGGTTTTCCTCCGGGCTGTGGCCGTTCTCGACGCTCGGCTGGCCCGACAAGACGCCGGAGCTCGCCCGCTACTATCCTACGAGCTGTCTCGTCACCGGCTTCGACATCCTGTTCTTCTGGGTCGCCCGCATGATGATGCAGGGCATCCATTTCATGGGCGAGGTGCCGTTCCGCGACGTGCTGATCCACGGCCTGGTGCGCGACGAGAAGGGCCGCAAGATGTCGAAGACGCTCGGCAACGTCGTCGACCCGCTGGAGCTGATCGACGAGTTCGGCGCGGACGCGCTGCGCTTCTCGATGACGTCGATGGCCTCGCTCGGCAGCGACGTGAAGTTTGCGAGGTCGCGCATCGAGGGCTATCGCAACTTCGCAACCAAGCTGTGGAACGCGGCGCGCTTTGCCGAGATGAACGGCTGCGCGCGCGTGGCGGGCTTCGATCCGAAGTCCGTGCGGCAGACGCTCAACCGCTGGATCGCCGGCGAGACCGAGCGTGCGGTGAAGGCCGTCACCGAAAGCATCGCCGCCTACAAGCTCAACGAGGCATCAGGCGCCCTCTACCAGTTCGTATGGGGCACGTTCTGCGACTGGTACGTGGAGCTGGCGAAACCGCTACTCACCGGCAGCGATGCCGCCGCGCGCGATGAGACGCGCGCCACGACGGCGTGGGTGCTCGACCAGATCCTGAAGCTGCTGCATCCCTTCATGCCGTTCGTGACCGAGGAGCTGTGGGCCAAGACCGGCGAGCAGGGCCCAGCGCGCGAAAGCCTGCTGGCGCTGGCCGAGTGGCCGCAGCTCGAGGGCCTTGCCAACGCGGACGCCGATGCGGAGATCGGCTGGCTCGTGCGCCTCATCTCCGAGGTGCGCTCGGTGCGCTCTGACGCGAACGTGCCGGCGGGCGCGAAGATCCCGCTCGTGCTGGCGGGCGCTGCAGAGGAGACGAAGGCGCGCGCGCAACGCCACGAGGAGACGATCAAGCGGCTGGCGCGGCTCGACAGCATTGCGTTCGCCGCCGCGGCGCCGAAGGGGTCGGCGCAGATCGTGGTCGGCGAGGCGACGGCGGCGCTGCCGCTCGCGGGCGTCATCGACATGGATGCGGAGAGGAAGCGCATCGCGCGCGAGATCGACAAGGTCGCGGCCGAGATCAAGAAGGTGACGGACCGGCTCGCCAATCCGCAGTTCATGGCCAAGGCGCCGCCAGAGGTGGTCGAGGAGCTGAAGGAGCGCGGCGCCGACTTCGAGACGAAGCAGTCGCGCCTAAAGGTGGCGCTGCAGCGTATCGAGGCTTAGGGCGCGAGCACTCGGGTAAGAATTCAGCGCAATTTCCGATCGAGCCGAGCCCATGCCCCCCTCTCCCCCGCGGGGAGAGGGAGCCCGCGTCCGTGCGATTACGAAGTCCGCTAGCGTCTTCGACGAGTCTTACGCTGGATCCCGCATCTGCGCTCGGCTTGCGCCTCGCTGGTGCGGGATGACGCAAATATGGGTGCTCAAGATGTGGCGTTGGCGGCGGGGGGCGTCGGTTTGGGGACGCGGCGCACGTACAGCTCGGTCAGCTTCCAGGTCCATCCCTTGAGCTGCCACACAGCGCGATAGCTGCGCTCGTTGACGTAGCGGTCGCGCAGCTCGAGCTCCACGCGCGTCGGGCTGACGAAAGCGGCGCGATCGACGCGGCGCAGGACGGTGACGACCTTGTCGAGCGCGGTGCCTTCCCACGTGGTGCCGGCGAGCGCCATCGGCGGCTCAGTCAGGCCGATGGTCGGGCGCACGGTGTTCCGCCACGTCTCGCGCCAGGCGTAGAGCTGCGGCAAACCCGCCGGCGTCACATAGCGATCGATGACAGTGCCGGAGAGCATCGGAACGGTCGCGCTCACGATGCGCTGCCAGAGGCTGGGCTTGGGTACGCCTGCGGCGTCCGAGAGCTCGGTAATGGCCTTCTGCACCTCGTCGAAGGACTGGCGCAGGCTTGCACGCACGGACGGCCATTCGACGCGTTTCTCGAGTGTGGCGGTGTCGCCGGTGCGGATCGCCTGCCGCAACTCCCAGCTC
>JBLNBZ010000110.1:0-3611 GCA_050260355.1 Bacteroidota bacterium
AGAGGGGGATGATGCGTGGTAGGTGCTGCATCATCACTCGCCCAGCATGAGCGGAGGCGCACCTGGATCCCGGCCCATTTCCGCATGCGCTCATGGCGCATGCGGGGCCGGGAGGACGCCAGTGGGGAGGCGGCGCGGTGCCCCACACTCTGCGTCGTCCCTGCAAAGGGATAGGCATCGCCTTCGCAAGTTGGGCCGCCGAACCCGCACACGGCGTTCCCCACCCGCGAAGGCAGGGGCCGTCTCGCGCGGAGAGCGAGCTAGATCGCGGCGAGGGCGCGATCGATGTCGGTGATGAGGTCCTCGATGGCCTCCAGGCCTACGGACAAGCGCAGCATGCCGTCGCTGATGCCGAGCTCGGCGCGCGCGTCCGGCTTCAAGCGCTGATGCGTGGTCGTGGCCGGATGCGTGATGAGGCTCTTGGCGTCGCCGAGGTTGTTCGAGATGCGCACGATCTCGAGCGCATTCATGAAGCGGAACGCCGCCGGCTTGCCGCCGTCGAGATCGAACGTGATGACCTGACCGCCGCCCGTCATCTGACGCCTGGCAAGGGCCGCCTGGGCGTGATCGGGCCGGCCGCAGTAGAGGACACGCTTCACGCGGGGGGACGTGGCGAGGTGCTCAGCGAGGCGGGCGGCGCTGTCGCACTGTGCGCGCACGCGCAGCGGCAGCGTCTCCAGGCCCTTGAGCAGCACCCAGGCATTGAACGGGGACAGCGACGGGCCGGTCTGGCGCAGGAACGTGTGCAGGTGGTCCTTGAGGAACTTCTGCGAGGACAGCACGACGCCGCCGAGGCAGCGGCCCTGGCCATCGATGTGCTTGGTGGCAGAGTAGATGACGACGTCGGCGCCGTGCTGGAGCGGCTTCTGCAGCAGGGGCGTCGCGAACACATTGTCGACGAACACGAGCGCGCCGACACGCCTGGCGATGCGGGAGACGGCGGCGATGTCGACGAGGTCGAGCGTGGGGTTGGCCGGCGTCTCGAAGAAGAAGGCCTTCGTCTTGGGTGTCACCGCCGCCTCCCACGCGCCGACATCGCGACCGTCGATCAGCGTGGAGGCGATGCCGAAGCGGGGACACAGCTCCTCGACCACGTAGCGGCAGGAGCCGAACAGCGCACGCGCGGCGACGATGTGATCGCCGGCGCTGAGATAGGACAGCAGCGCCGAGGTGACCGCGGCCATGCCGGTGGACGTGGCGCGCGCAGCCTCCGCGCCCTCGAGCAGGCGCATACGCTCCTCGAACATGGCGACCGTGGGATTGGAGAAGCGCGAGTAGATGTAGCCCGGGTCCTCGTCCTTGAAGCGCGCCTCCGCCTGCTCGGCGGTGTCGTAGACGTAACTCTGTGTCAGATAGAGCGCCTCGGAGGTCTCGCCGTGCGGCGAGCGGTCGACGCCCCCTTGCACGAGGCGCGTCTCGGTGCGCCAGAGCGACGGATCTATGGAGCGTGTCGAGGCTGGCTTCGTCGTCATGCGCGGTCTCCCTTGCCGCGCCTGCGCTGCAGGTGGCGGCAATAAAAAATCCCGGCTCGCTGGCGCCTCAAGCCGGGCGCCCACTACCGGGTCCGCGCGGCCCTTTTAGCGACTTATTTAACGTGGCTGCAAGCCGGCCGGCCAAATCACCACGAGTTCCACAACGGGGATTAGCGCAGTCGTGGCCTTGGCGTCAATGGGGCGATGGGCTAGTGCTGCGAGCCTGCCATCGAGCTGAGCGCGCGAGAGCTGCCGATATTTCCCTCGTCCCGTTGCTTTTCACGGATGGGGCAGGGAGTTGATCGGCATCCCATCGTCCACCACAAGATGGCGCACGTGGAGAATGGTCCGATGGGGAAGGCGCAGCCGAAGAAAACGGGACGCGAGACGAGCGGGGCTGCCACGCGGCCAATGGACGACGCAGCGGCGGCAGACGCATCGGGCATCCTTCCATCGCAGGCGATCCGTGCGCTGATCGAATCCGGCGGCATCAGGCCGGCCATGGCACCGGCGGCTGGACAGATTCAGCCGGCGAGTCTCGACCTGCGCCTGGCGGAGGTCGCCTACCGCGTGCGCGCGAGCTTCCTGCCCGGGCCAAAGGCCGACGTGGCGCTCAAGCTCTCCGAGCTGTCGCTGCACACCATCGATCTGACGCACGGCGCCGTGCTGGAGACGGGCTGCGTCTACGTCGTGCCGCTGCTGGAAAGCCTGGCGCTGCCGCCCGGCATCTCGGCGGCGGCCAATCCGAAAAGCTCGACCGGCCGCATCGACGTGTTCACGCGCGTGATCGCCGACGGCGTCACCTCGTTCGACACCATTCCCGCCGGCTACCATGGCCGGCTGTACGCGGAGATCTGCCCGCAGACGTTTCCCGTGGTGGTGCGGCGCGGCTCGATGCTGAGCCAGATCCGCTTTCGCGTCGGCGCACCCGTGGAGAGCGATACGGCGCTCGCCGCGCTGCACGCGAGCCAGAAGCTGGTGAGCGGCGATGCGCCCGCCGACATTCAGGGCGGCGTGGCGCTGTCGGTGGACCTGGTGGGCGACAGCAGCGGGCTCGTCGGCTATCGCGCCAAGCGGCACACAGGCCTCGTCGACGTGGATGCGCCCGGCGCGTGCGCAACGCTCGATTTCTGGGAGCCGATCACGGTGCGCGGCGCGCGCCGGCTGATCCTCGATCCGGATCAGTTCTACATTCTGGCGTCGAAGGAGGCCGTGCACGTGCCGCCGACGCACGCAGCCGAGATGGTGCCGTTCAATCCGCTGGTGGGCGAGTTTCGCGTGCACTACGCGGGCTTCATGGACCCGGGCTTCGGGCACGCGGCGGCGGGCGGCTCGGGCGCGCGCGTGGTGCTGGAGGTGAGAAGCCACAAGGTGCCGTTCATTCTCGAGGACGGGCAGATCATCGGCAGGCTCGTGTACGAGCGCATGACCGAGGTGCCGGATATTCTTTATGGCCGCGACGTGGGCAGCAATTATCAGGGGCAGGCGCTGAAGCTGAGCAAGCATTTCGGGTAGGGGGCGGGGCAACTCGCGCGGAGCAAGTGGAAGTGCATCTGGATCCCGGCCGATTCCCGCTCGTGCGTGGAACGCACGAGCGGCGCCGGGATGACGCCAGTGGGGAGGTGACTTCAGTGCCCCACACTCCGCGTCATCCCTGCGCAGGCAGGGACCCAGATGCGGCTCCGCTTGCGTTGTTTCAGTTGCGTTGGCGTGCACGATCCGCGGGACCATCGCGCAGGTCACCGCTGGCTTCGCCGAACAGGTCGACCCACTCGGGATTCATCTGCTCGATGAGGCGCACCTTCCATGCCCGCTTCCATCCCTTGATCAGCTTTTCGCGGCGGATCGCAGCCAACATGTCATCGTGCATTTCGTAGTAGACGAGGCGAGTGACCCCATATTTTTTGGTGAAGCTGTCGAGGAGACCCTGCTTGTGCTCGGCCATGCGACCATGGAGATCGCTCGTCACGCCGACATAGAGCGTGCCGTTGCGGCGGCTGGCAAGGATGTAGACGCAGGGATCTTTCACGGGCGCATATTAACGCTGCGTTGCCGTCCGAGCTTAGGGCTACGATAGAGCAAGTGGAAGCGCATCTGGATCCCGGCCCATTTCCGCATGCGCTCATGGCGCATGCGGGG
>JBLNBZ010000111.1:0-33925 GCA_050260355.1 Bacteroidota bacterium
GAGGGTTGCGGGAGTATCGGCGTCGCCAAGCACAGCCGCCCCGCAAATGTCATCCTCGGGCTCGGCCCGAGGATCCATCTCTCCACGAGCGCACGTCCCTAGATTAGGACAACCGCCCTCCGCTGCGGGCCCGGAAGCCGCGCTCTAAGCGCGGCTATCCGGGATCTTTCCCGCTCGACCCGACCCGTCGCTCACCGCTCAAAACCTTCTCCCCGCGCGCGGGGGGGAGGCCGCGCCGGGGCGCGCATCAGAAGATGCGGTCCACCGGCAGGCCCAGCGCCATCGCGCCGCAATACTCCGCCTGCGCACCCGAACGCAGAGGGTGATAGCGCGCGCCCTGGATGTCGCGGAACCGACGCTCCAACCCGTTGGCACGATAGAAGCCCGCGCCTCCGGCAACCTCCATGGCATATTCCACGGCCGCGATCGCATGCCGCGCCACGAGCTGGCGGCCGATCATCACCTGGTTGACGGTCGCCGCCGAAGGCGCGTTGATGCGCACGGCAGCGAGCATCAGGTCATGACCGAGGCGGGCCGCCGTCAGCTCCGTGTCCATCCGCCCCGCAAGCTCGATCGCGTGGCGATCCGGCTCCTTCCTCTTGGCGAGCCCAATGGCGATGTCGCGCGCGCGCTCTGCCACGCCGAGATAGACCGCGTAGATGAGCGGGAACGCGATGGTGGCGATGATCTGGAACAGCGGGTGCCACTCTCCCGCCTTGCGCCGCGCGGCAACCGCGGCCTCGGGGACGACGTGCCCGTCGATCTGAACGTCGTGGGAGCCGGTGCCGCGCATGCCGAGCGTTCGCCACGTATCGAGCACCTTCACGTGCGGAGAGGTCATCGGCAGGGCGAAATGCAGGACGGTCGGCGCCTCCCCCTCGCTGTGCAGGACCGCACCGGTCATGAAAAGATCGCCCAGCGGGGAAGACGACGTGAACACCTTGCGGGCCGTGATGCGGTAGCCGCCCTCGACCTTCTCCGCCTTTCCCGAACCGTCGATCCAATCCGATCCTCCGCTCGTGAGCAGGATGATGCTCTCGTTGGCGACGCGCTTCAGCAGCGGCTCGGCGGCAGTGAGCTTCTGATGCGCCCAGCGCCACGCGGGGATCGCCACCTGATGCGTGTGCATGGACAAGGCGAGGGCCGTCGAGCCGCAGTAGCGCGCCAGCGTGCGCAGCATCATGGCCAGCTCGTCTACATCGGCTCCGCTGCCGCCCAGCGCGGTCGGCACGCCTGCGGCGACGAGCCCCGATACTTTGAGCAGCTCGAAATTGTCGGCGACGAAGCGATCCTCGTCGGCGGCTTCCTGTGCCCTTCGCGCAAAAATCGGGCCTAGCTCGTGCGCGATGTCGACGAGGCTTTTCTCGGGAGCCGGGTCGGCTTTGACGGCTGTGGTCGCGTTCATGAAAAATCTCCCTTCAATGAATGGGGGTGAACTGTCGGCGCACAACATGCCCGCCAAAGCCGCCGAGCATCCAGTTCAGGAAGTGTAGCGATCAGCAAAAATGCTAATGCGACGCTTCTAAGGGACTGTGATAACAGCGATTTATTATGCAGCGGTGACGCCATCGAGGGCGCGCACTACATTATCTGTAGCAGGTGATCAGCTTGATGACTGTCAGCAGACTTTGAGGGGAGAAGAGCCGTGGAGACGCGATACACCCCGGGCAGCTACGGCCAGTTCTGTCCGGTGGCGATGGCAGCCGAGATCGTCTGCTCGCGCTGGACGGTGCTCGTGCTGCGGGAGCTGCTCTGCGGCAGCACGCGGTTCAACGAGCTGCGACGCGGCGTGCCGCTGATGTCGCCCACGCTGCTGTCCAAGCGCCTCAAGGAGCTCGAGGAGGGAGGCGTCATCCGCGCCATTCCGACTGCTCAGGCCGGGGTGTTCGAGTACAGGCTCACCGAAGCCGGGGAGGATCTGCGGCCCGTCGTCATGTCGCTCGGCATGTGGGGACAGCGCTGGGTCGAATCCTCCCTCTCGCTCAAGAACCTCGATCCGTCGCTCCTGATGTGGGACATGCGCCGCAACCTGGATCCGACGCCGCTGCCTCCGCGCCGCTGCACGATCAGCTTCCTGTTTCCCGAGGTCAACTCCGGCAAGCGATCGTGGTGGCTCGTCATCGACGACGGCAAGGTCGACCTGTGCTCGACCAATCCCGGCTTCGACATTGATCTCTTCGTGCGCAGCTCGCTCAGAAGCATGACCGCGGTCTGGATGGGTCTTTCGACCGTCGAGAAGGAGACCGAGGCGCGCCAGATGGAGCTGATTGGGGACAAGACCCTCGCCGAGTCCATGCAGCGGTGGCTTGGCCTCAGTCCCTTCGCAAAGGAGAAGCGCGCGGTGGCGTGATCGGTGGCGCCGCGCTCTGAACCGGCAACGCCAGCAACCGCCGGCGCCTGTGGCATCCCCACTCCAGCGCGCGCTGACGCCGCTGCGCGGGCCTCTTACCGCCGCTCGAACCGCTTGAACTTGATGCGATGCGGCTCGACCGCGGCGTCGCCGAGCCGGCGCTTCTTGTCCGCCTCGTAATCGGCGAAGTTGCCCTCGAACCACTCGACGTGGCTGTCACCCTCGAACGCCAGAATGTGCGTGGCGATGCGATCCAGGAAGAAGCGATCGTGGCTGATTACGACCGCGCAGCCGGGAAAGTCCTCCAGAGCCGCCTCCAGCGCCGACAGCGTCTCGGTGTCGAGATCGTTGGTCGGCTCGTCGAGCAGCAGCAGGTTGCCGCCCTCCTTCAGCATCTTGGCAAGATGCACGCGGTTGCGCTCACCGCCCGAGAGCAGCCCGACCTTCTTCTGCTGGTCGGGGCCTTTGAAGTTGAACCAGCTCACATAGGCGCGCGAGTTGACCTCTTTCTTGCCGCCGAGCATCATCTGGTCGAGACCGCCCGAGATCTCCTCCCACACGGTCTTCTTGTCGTCGAGGTGGTCACGCGACTGGTCGACGTAGGAGAGCTTGACCGTCTCGCCCAGGCGAATGGTGCCTTTGTCCGGCTTGTCCTGCCCGGTGATCATGCGAAACAGCGTGGTCTTGCC
Source organism: Bacteroidota bacterium (assembly GCA_050260355.1). Classification (GTDB taxonomy): domain Bacteria; phylum Pseudomonadota; class Alphaproteobacteria; order Rhizobiales; family Hyphomicrobiaceae; genus CADEFX01. The sequence goes on from JBLNBZ010000111.1 coordinate 3,040, forward strand.
GGCGCCGTTCGGGCCGATGACGCCGACGATGCCGCCAGGCGGCAGCTTGAAGGACAGGTTGTCGATCAGCAGGCGATCGCCGAATCCTTTCGACAAGCCTTCGACCTCCACCACGAAGCCGCCGAGCCGGGGTCCCGGAGCGATCTGGATCGTCGCCTTGCCCACCTCGTCGCGCCCCGCTTCCTCCGCGAGCTTCTCGTAGGCCTGGATGCGCGCCTTGGACTTGGCCTGCCGCGCCTTGGGCGACGACCTGATCCATTCCAGCTCGCGCTTGAGCGTGCGCTGCTTCGACTCCTCCTGCCCCTTCTCGACCTCCAGCCGCTTGGCCTTCTGCTCCAGCCAGCTCGAGTAGTTGCCCTTGTACGGCACGCCCTGCCCGCGATCGAGCTCCAGCGTCCACTCCGTGATGTTGTCGAGGAAGTAGCGGTCGTGCGTCACGACCATGATGCAGCCGGAGTACTCCTTGAGGTAGCGCTCGAGCCAGGCCACCGATTCCGCGTCGAGATGGTTCGTGGGCTCATCGAGCAGCAGAATGTCCGGCTTGGCGAGCAGCAGCTTGGTGAGCGCCACGCGCCGCTTCTCGCCGCCGGAGAGCTTCGTGACGTCGGCGTCGCTCGGCGGGCAGCGCAAGGCATCGAGCGCCTGCTCCACCTGCGTGTCGAGATCCCACAACCCCTGCGCCTCGATCTCGTCCTGCAGCTTCGCCATCTCGTCGGCGGTCTCGTCCGAGTAGTTGGCCGCCAGCTCGTTGTAGCGATCGACCAGCGCCTTCTTCTCCGCCACACCCTCCATGGCGTTGCCGAGCACGTCCTTGTCCGCATCGAGCTCGGGCTCCTGCGGCAGATAGCCGACCCTGATGCCGTCGGCGGCCCACGCCTCGCCCTGGAAGTCCTCGAGCTCCCCCGCCATGATCTTCAGAAGCGTCGACTTGCCCGCACCGTTCAGCCCCACCACGCCGATCTTGGCGCCGGGATAGAAGGACAGGTTGATGTCTTTCAGCACCTGCTTGCCGCCCGGATAGGTCTTGGACAGGCGGTGCATGTGATAGACGTACTGCGGGTTCGCCACGGGCGCACTCCTTAGGAACAAGTAGGAATTGGGGATCGCCGCGCTTGTAGCGCATGCGCGCGGGCAGCCTCAAGTGCCGATGCGCCAGGCTAGCGCGACGACCACCAGCCTGAGCCGGGCCCCATGAGCTGGGCGCGCCGCTCGAACTGGCGCTCGTAATCGCGATTGGCCCAGGGACCGCCGGCGGCGGCCGATCCCGACTGCGGCTGCAAGGGGCCGAGCAGGAAAACGCCCGCCAGGAAGCCGCCGATATGGGCCCACCAGGCCACTCCCCCTGCACTGGAGAGGAACAGCTCGCTCGTTCCCTGCAGCAGCTGAAAGAAGAACCAGATGCCTGCGAACATCAGCGCCGGAATGCTGAAGAAGAACGGGAAGATGAAGATCGGCACGAGAACGCGGACCCAGGCATAGGGGAAGCGGACGGCATAGGCGCCGATTACGCCGGCGATCGCGCCCGACGCTCCCAGCGCCGGTATGGGCGAGGTCGCGTTGAAGACCACATGTGTCGCGCTGGCGATCACGGCGGCCGCCAGGTAGAGGGCAAGGAACCGGGCAGGCCCCAGCCGATCCTCGAGCGCGGGCCCGAAGATGTAGAGCGTCCACAGGTTCAGGATGATGTGGAGCCAGCCGCCGTGCATGAACGTGTTCGTCAGGAACGGCGTCACGTCCAACGGCGACAGCCCGTACTGAGCGGCCCAGGATGGGCTGAAATAGCGCAGCGGAACGAGCGCGTGCTCGAGCAGGAAAATCTGCTCCTCGCGCCCGCTCAGCGTGAGCTGATAGCCGAACACGGCGATATTCAGCGCGATGATCGCCCACACCACCACCGGATCGCGCGAGCGCGCAACACTGTCTCGAAGGGGGAACACGCCGTCGCGACCTCGACTGCTGCGGACCAATCGTCCGTACGGAGCTGGAAATGTGGGAACGCGAAACGAGCCGGACAAGCTGCCGCATTTGTTACTCGGGGCCGCAGCACCCGCGTGCTATCCATATCGAGGCAAGGTTAAGGCCTTTCCTGCAGGCCGCAAGCCGCCCGGGTGCGCAGCATGACCCAAACCCATTTCGTCTACTTCGCCGATCCTATGTGCTCCTGGTGCTATGGGTTCTCGCCCGTGATGGCGGCGCTTGCCGACCGCTTTCAGGGCCGCATCGGCCTCAGGCTGGTGATGGGCGGGCTGCGCGCAGGCAACACGCGTGCCATGCGCGAGCAGGACAAGGACTATATCCGCGGCGCCTGGACGCGCGTCGGTGAGACCTCGGGCCAGCCGTTCGACTTCTCCTTCTTCGATCGCGAGGGCTTCGTGTACGATACGGAGCCGGCCTGCCGCGCCGTGGTGGCCATGCGGCGGCTCGCTCCCGGCCAAGCGCTCGGCTTCATGTCGGCGATCCAGCGCGCGTTCTATGCCCGCAACGAGGACGTGACGCAGACCGACGTGCTTGCGCGGCTCGCCCAGGACGAGACCGGCATCGATCAGCCGACGTTCTCGGCAGAGTTCCTCGGCTCCGAGACCCGCAACGAGACGTTCCGCGACTTCCTCACCGCGCAGGATGCCGGCGTGCAGGGCTTTCCCTGTCTCGTAGTCGGTACGGGCGCGGGACCCTATGCGCTCGTCACCAACGGCTTCCGCCCGATCGATGGCCTGCCCGAGGCGATCGAGACGTGGCTCAGCCAGGCGCAACCGCCGGCGCCGAGTTGACTCAGCGTCCGGCGGACGGAGAGGATGCCGGATCGGCAATCTGGCGCGGCCCCGCGACCCGCCCGCTGATCTCCTCGCCTGCGCTCGCCGGCAGCCGCAGCATCGCCAGCGACGTCAACGACGACAGCATGGCGACGACAATGAAAGCCGTCGAGAAGTCGGCGGTAACGGGCGTGTGCCGCCCGGCGACCCACTCGGACGCCTCCAGCACCATGGCGCCGATGGCCACGCCGAAGCTGACGGAGACCTGCTGGGCCACGGTCGCCATGCTGGTTGCGGCGCCGATCTGGCGCGACTCCAGATCCGCATAGGTGATCGCCGAAAGACTGGTGAACTGCAGCGAGCGCGAGAAGCCGCCGATCAGCAGCACCAGCGAGATGAGCAGGTGCGGCGTGGCTGCCGTCCAGAACGCATTCACCATCAGCAGGCCGGACGCGATCAATCCGTTGGCGATCAATAACCGGCGAAAGCCGTACTTGTGGAGGAACAGCCGCGCCACGGGCTTCATCGCGAAAGCCCCGATCGCCCCGGCGAAGGTGATGAGCCCGGAGCTCCAGGCATCGAGCCCGAAGCCGAGCTGGAGCATCAGCGGCAGCAGAAACGCCGTCGCCCCCACGCCGAGCCGGAACAGCGTGCCGCCGAGGATGCCGGCCTCGAACGTCTTGAATCGCAGAAGCCGCAAGTCGAGGAGCGGCTGGGCGATGCTGTAGGCGTGGCGCACGTAGGCATAAAGGGATACGGCGCCGACGGCCAGGCACGCCAACGCCACCTCGGGCGGCGCAATGCGGCGGCCGCTGACGGCTAGTCCCGCCACCAGTCCTCCGAGCCCCAATCCGGACAGCACGAAGCCTTTGGCATCGAGCGGCGCCGTCTCGTGCTTGTTGTCGGGAATGAACAAGGTCGCCAGGACGATGCCGAGAACACCGATCGGAATGTTGACGAAGAAGATCCACCGCCAGTCGGTGTACGTGACGATGAAGCCGCCGAGCGGCGGCCCCATCATCGGCCCGATCAGCGACGGCATCGCCAGGAACGACAGCGCACGCACGAGCTCGTTCTTCGGCACGGCGCGCACCACCACCATGCGGCCGACCGGCACCATCATGGCGCCGCCCGCGCCTTGCACCGCCCGCCAGAGCACGAATTGACCGAGGGAGGCGGAGAACGCGCAGCCGACCGAGGCCAGCATGAAGACGACGAGCGCCACGCGAAAGGTTGTGCATGCGCCCACGCGATCGGCGACCCAGCCGCTGACCGGAATGAAAACCGCGAGGCTGATCAGATACGACGTGACGGCGAGCTTGAGGGAGATCGGATCGAGGTTGAGATCGCGGGCAATGGTGGGAAGGGCCGTCGCCAGGATCGTGGAATCCGTGTTCTCCATGAAGAGGGCGGTCGCGACGACCAATGGCACGATAGGGAAGGGCATGAATCCGCGGAGCCGCTCCTCGGTTGACGAGCCGACGGGAATAAATCCGGCGTGCTACCTTGTCACGCCGCCGGCCTCGATTGGATGGGGGCAAATCGCGGAAACTGCAGGACGAGCAGGTCGAGGCCGTCCGCGCCGGCCTGGACCGGCGGCAGCTCCTCAGCGGGCGAGATGAAGATCGTCGACCATTTCGGCAGCTCCCTACCCTCGTGCAGCGCCGTGCCGCTGGCGACGAGCAGGTAGCGCCCGCCCTCGTTGCGCAATTGCGGCATCGCCGGCACGGCATGGCCGGGTCCGAGCCGGCACATGGAGACGGCCAGTCCGTCAGACTCAGGAGCAACAATCATCTCCATCTGAACCGAACCGCGCAGCTTGCGCTCGCTGTCGTCGGCAACGGCAATGCCGCTGACCATCCGCGTGCGCTGATTGCCCTTCTTCAACTTGTCCAAAGCTGCTGGCACGTACTTGGCGCCGGGATCCCAGCGCTGGCGGAGCGTGAAGTAGCTCAGGCCCTCAGGACCGGCGACGATCGGACCATAGGGCGTGTGGCCGTTGGCGTACTGCACCGTCAGCGGCGGCGCCGGCCTGGCGCCGAGCCGGCCGGAGCCGGCAACGAACACCTGGAATTGGTTGGGCTCGTGGAAGTGGGCGGGCGTCACGGACCCGGGCGGCTGCGTGACGAGAAATCCCTGCGGACGGCCGTCGTCGTTGACCTCGTTGCCCTCCTGGTAGTGACCGCGCAGTGGCATCGAGCCGACGAACTCGTTCAGCGTGTACTCCTTGCCGTTCACCTGAACCTGGCGCCGTTTCTGCATGGCGTCGGTCGCCGACGTCACGATCAGCATGCAAAACCTCCCGGGTTGGCTTGTCGGTTGACGCAAGCCTAGTGGAAGCGACAGCGGCTCGCCAGTGCCGCGATCCCGCCGTTCGCCGCAGCTCAGGGCCTCAGCCTCACGCCCTGCAGGCGAATGATGCCGTCGGCGTGCGGCGAGAAACCGTCGACCTTCTCGGCAACGCCCCAGAGCCACTTGTAATTGTAGAGGAAGATGTGGGCCCGATCGTCGAGATAGATCTGCGCGGCTGCGGCATAGTCGGCCAGACGCAGCGCGGGATCTGTTTTGCGGCGGGCTGCGGCGAGGTAGCCGTCGAGCTGCTGGTTGCAGTATTTACCCCAGTTGAGGAACCCATCGCAGGCAAGCCAAATGCTGATGTTGCCGTCGGGATCGGCACGTCCTGACCAGATGACGATGGCCGCCTCGTAGTTCCCTTTGTTGGCGTTGCCGGTCAAGGTGCTCGCCTCGAGCACCTCGATCTTCATGTCGAACCCGGCCTCGCTGACCATCGACTGGATCACCTGCGCCACGTGGCTTTCCAGCGGGCTGTTCGGGACCGACAGCGTGAACGCGGGTCGCGGAATCCCTGCATCGGCGAGAAGCTTTTTCGCGCGCGCCACGTCACGCGCCGGCACGGGTCGCTCCTTGATGTACCACGGGCTGTCGACGGCATGCGGCTGATTGGTGGCCTGAAACTCGCCGTCGAACACCACCTGCATGAGCGCCCGGCGATCGAGCGAAAGCTCCAAGGCTTCCCTGACGCGCGGGTCCTTGGCGAGCACCGATTGGGCCGCTCGCGGACCATGGGCGAGATTGATGGACATCGTGTTGTAGGCCAGCGCCGTGCTGGACACGACCTTGACCCGCTTGTCCTGCTTGAGCTGCTTGAGATCGGTGGGCTGCAGCCGCTCGACCAGCTCCAGGCCGCCGGCCAGCAGGTTCGCGGTGCGAACGGTCGCATCGGGCATGGGCTCGAAGACAACCTGCTCGAGATGGATGCGGCCAGCGTCCCAGTACTTGTCGAAGCGACGCACCACGATCTTCTGCTGCGCCACGCGCTCGACGAAGTGGAAGGGGCCTGCGCAGACGGGATGGTTGGCGATGTTCTGCCCGGCGGCAGCCAACGCCTTGGGCGACAGCATCATGCCGGCGCGATCCGCCAGCACGCTGAGCAACGGCGCGTCGGGCTCCGACAGCTCGATGCGGACCGTGAGCGGATCGACGACGACGACATTCGCGATCGATTTGACCTCGCTCTTGCGCCGTGAATAGTCCGCCGACCGGTAGCGGTCGAGGTTCGCCTTCACCGCGTCGGCGTTGAAGGGCTCCCCGTCATGGAAGACGACGCCGGATCTCAGCTTGAGCTTCAGAGCTTTGCCGTCGTTCTCCCACGCCCACTCGGTCGCAAGCTGCGGCAGGTAGCCGAGCTTCGCATCGATGTCGATCAGCTTGTCGCAGAGGGCGGCAAAGACGATACGGCCGACGAACGTGCCGCCCTGCGCCGGGTCGAGCCGATCCGGGTCCTCCTGCAGGCCGATGCGCAGGGTCTGCGCTGCCGTGGGTGTCTGGGCGAGGCCGAGCCAAGCCGCCAGCCCAACGACGACCGAACGCAGGACCTTGCGCATCGTGTTCCCTCCTCACGCCTGAAGGCCCGAGGAGTGCCAAGTCTCGCGCTACGCCGCGCTCAACTTCTTCATGGCGGCGGAGAGCGTGTGGCGCACCTTGTGCCAGCCCTTGGACCCCTCACTCGTCATCCAGTTCATCTGCAGCGAGCGGCGCTGGCCCTCGAAGGGATGATGCCCGTGCCAGCTGTTGTCGGAGCGCTTGAAGACGAGCAGCGTGCCGTTGTCGGGCGGCACCTCGGCGACGAAGTCGTCGACGTCATGGCCGTTCCTCAGGATGCGCAGGCGCCCGCCCGGCTGCTGCCAGTTCTCGTTGAGATATAGCAGCACCGTGATGATCTTGTCCTTGGAATCGGTGTGGATCTGGCCGTCCTTGGCGCGCGTGTAGCCGCGCAGCGAGTACATCTTCGGCTTGCCCGACAGATCGACGCCGAACCGCTCGGCGATGACCGCCTCGAACTCGGGTCCGTCGAGCTCGTCGATCACCTCCTTGATCGCCATGTCGGCATCGAGGCTTTCGATCGGGTAGCTGCCGCCTTTCTCGATCTTCGGATAGGTGGCGTTGATGCGGCGGACCATGTCGGGCCCCAAAAAGCCTGGCACGATCGTATACATGAAGGGAGTGGTCTCGATCTTGGCAGCCTTGAGCTTGTCGATCGCCAGATGGCCCATTGCAATCGTCCCCCTTTTTTCAGTCCGGCGCGTGCCCCCTCCCGGACACGAGTCCCCCGAGCATGGCTTTGCGCCGGGTCAGGCGCCGCTCGATCTCGCGAGCTATCTCCTGCGCGGAGTCTAGCGGCGTGTAGGTCCACGTCTCAAGCTTGGTAACCGTTTCGGGCAGCAGCCGTGTCGCGCCATAGCGCCGCAGCGACTCGTGGAATCGTTCGAACTTGGCCGAGCCGCCGGAGGGTTGGAACACCCAGACCGGGCGCCCCGTGGCACACGGCTCGCCCGTCATGTTGACGCTGTCGGCGGTGACGACGAACTGGTCGGCATGCGCCAGGAATGCGGGATAGGGATTGTCCCCTGTTTCGTCCCATATGAAGCGCGGTGCACCCTCAGTGGCCCGCACTGCGGCCGCCAGCAGGCGCTTGTGGGTGCGGCGCGAGGGCGTGACGAGGAAGCTGGCGCCGAGCCGCGCGAAGGAACGCAGCGACGCCTCGAACCGGTCGTCGTCGGCCTCCGTGAAACGGTAGACGCCGTTCTTGCCGCCGAGAATCACGGCGATGCGCGGTCGCGGCAGCGCGGCGATGAAAGGAGGGAGCGTGCGTTGCAGCTCGACCAGCCGCGCCTGCGAGAAGCTGTGCGGGGCGGTGAGCGTGGTGATGACGTTGGGACCGCGGCGGCGATCGTGCTCCGGCACCCAGATCAGGTCGGCGGTATTGGCGCCCGTCTTCGGGTCCTGCAAGACGACTGTGTAGGTCGCAATCCCTGCCCGGCGGCGCAGCGCGCGCAGATAGGGAATGGACTGGCGGCCTGTGGCAATGGCGAGCCTCGGCCACGGCGGGCCGAAGGTACCCTGCTCGTTGCCGAACCGCTCGGCAGGGTCGACGGGGCCCCATGGCGCTATCACGCTCCACGGACGGCGCGGCCGGACCTGCTTCCATTCCGCGGCCACACCCAGCGCATCGGCGACGCCGCGGGCCTGCACCTGCATGCCCGCCTTCTCGTCCGTGATGATCCAGGCCGTCGCGCCGGCGAGCGGTTTGCCCATGCTCTGCCGATCGTTCATCCCGCCGCCCCCGGGGTCTGCAAGCCGCCTGGCGATCGATCATCCAAGCAACAAACTTGCGGCATCTGCGCCCAAGCGTAATCTTCTGTCACGCGCGACTCGGGCCGCGCCTCCAACAGAAGGGTCTCGCATAGTCCCAATGCGCAGCCGCCTCGATGCTACCGATTGGCGCATCCTCAAGGAGCTGCAGGCCGATGGCCGCATCACCAACGTGGCCCTGGCTGCACGCGTAGGATTGACCGCCCCGCCCTGCCTGCGCCGCGTGCAGGCGCTGGAGCAGTCGGGCCTGATCTCCGGCTATTATGCTGCCGTCGACGACAAGATGGCGGGCTTCGAGGTGACGGCCTTCGCCATGGTGCGCCTGCATGCCCAAGCGGAAGCCGACCTGCGTGCCTTCGAGGACCTGATCCTCAAGTGGCCGATGGTGCGTGAGGCCCACATGCTGTCGGGCGACATCGACTACATGCTGAAATGCGTGGCCCGCGACATGACGAGCTTCCAAGACTTCGTCCTGCGCGAGCTCACCGCGGCGCCCAACGTCGCCAGCGTCAAAACGGCCGTCACCATCCGCCGCGCCAAGTTCGAGGCCGGCGTGCCGGTCGCCCTGGCCGTCTCCGCGCAGGATTGATCGCGGCACGCCTGCCGGCGCGGCTCACTTGTACTCGATCTTGAGGATCTCGTAGGAGCGCGAGCCCTTCGGCGTCGTGACCTCCGCCGACTCACCCTTCGATTTGCCGATCAGAGCCCGTGCAATCGGCGAGGAGATCGAAACCTTGCCATCGCGCACGTTGGCTTCGATGTCGCCGACGATCTTGTATTTGACCTTCTCGCCCGAATCCTCGTCCTCGAGCGTGACCGTGGCGCCGAATTTCACCGTGTCACCCGAGAGCTTGGACGGGTCGATGACATCGGCACGCGAAACCTTGTCCTCGAGCTCGGCGACTTTGGCCTCGTTAAGGCCTTGAGCCTCCTTGGCCGCGTGATACTCGGCGTTCTCCGACAGGTCGCCATGCGAGCGCGCCTCAGCGATCTGCTGAATGATGCGTGGGCGCTCTACGGACTTGAGGCGGTGAAGCTCCTCTTCGAGCTTCTTGAACCCCTCGATGGTCATCGGCACCTTTTCCATTGCCATCACTCACGTCTCCCGGTCGCCCGGCCCACGAGCCGGCGCCTCATCATAGTCTCACTCAGTCCTAGAGGTTTGACCAGAGCCTTGCCCACAGCCTGGTCAGAACGCGCTGGGGCCCAGTCAGGATGCGCGGCTCACGTAGCTCTGGAGCGGCGCGACCTGCAGGATGTCGGCTCTCAGCGCCTTGATGGCTGCTGTCACCGCAACTGCGCCCGCTAAAGTTGTATAATAGGGAATGCGGTTCAGCAAGGCTGTCCGGCGGATGTCTTTGGAGTCGGCCAGCGCCTTGGCGCCCTCGGTGGTATTGAAAACAAGCTGCACATTACCGTTCTTCATGGCGTCGACGATGTGCGGGCGCCCCTCCAGGACCTTGTTCACCTGCTCACACGGGATGCCGTGCGACTCCAGGTGGCGCTTGGTCCCGCGCGTGGCGATGATTCGGAAGCCCATGTCGGCGAGATCGCGCACGGCGCCCAGGATCTTGTTCTTGTCGGAGTCACGCACCGACACGAACACGGTCCCGGACTCGGGCAACGCCGTGCCCGAGCCCATCTGGCTCTTGGCGAACGCCAGGGCGAAGTCGCGGTCGATGCCCATCACCTCGCCGGTCGAGCGCATCTCGGGCCCGAGGATCGGATCGACACCGGGGAATCGGGCAAACGGGAACACGGCCTCCTTGACCGCAATGTGCTTGAGCCTTTGCTGCTTCAGGCCGAAGCTCGCGAGCGGGGCGCCGGCGACGATGCGCGAGGCAATCCCTGCGACGGGGACGCCGATGACCTTGGCGACGAACGGCACGGTGCGCGAGGCGCGCGGATTGACCTCGATGATGTAGATCTCGCCGCCCTTCACCGCGTATTGCACGTTCATCAGGCCGACCACGTTGAGGGCGCGTGCAAGCTCCCGCGTCTGCTTCTCGATCCGCACGATGATGGCGGAGTCGAGCGAGTGCGCCGGCAACGAGCAGGCCGAGTCGCCGGAATGGATGCCGGCCTCCTCGATGTGCTCCATGACGCCGGCGATGAACGTGTCGCGGCCGTCGGACAGGCAGTCGACATCGACCTCGATGGCGTCCGACAGGTAGCGGTCGATCAGCAAGGGCCGCTTGTCGGACACGGTGAGCTCGGACGGCCGATCGAGCGCGGCCGACAGCCGCTGGATGTAGCGGTCGAGCTCGGCCGCATCGGGGATGATCTCCATCGCGCGCCCCCCGAGCACGTAGGAGGGACGAATGACGATCGGGTAGCCGATTGCCTCGGCGACGTTGCGCGCCTCGGCCGGGCTGCGGGCGATGCCGCTCTCGGGCTGCTTCAGATCGAGCCGTTCGATCAGGGCCTTGAAGCGGTCGCGATCCTCCGCGAGGTCGATGGCGTCGTGCGACGTGCCGAGGATCGGCACGCCGGCCGCAGCGAGCGGCTCGGCAAGCTTCAGCGGAGTCTGGCCGCCGAACTGCACGATCACGCCCTTGAGCTGGCCCTTCGACTGCTCGACCCTGATGATCTCGAGCACGTCCTCCGCCGTCAGCGGCTCGAAGTAGAGCCGGTCGGACGTGTCGTAGTCGGTCGACACCGTCTCCGGATTGCAGTTGACCATGATGGTCTCGAAGCCCGCGTCCGACAGCGCGAAGCAGGCGTGGCAGCAGCAGTAATCGAACTCGATGCCCTGGCCGATGCGATTGGGCCCGCCTCCCAGAATGACGATCTTGTCCTTGTCGGATGGCTGGGCCTCGCAAACGGGCTCCGACAGCAGTCCGCGCTCGTAGGTGGAGTACATGTAGGCGGTCGGAGAGGCGAACTCGGCCGCGCACGTATCGATGCGCTTGAACACGGGACGCACGCCGAGCGCCACCCGCCGCTTGCGCACCTCGGCCTCCGGCAGCCCTGCAAGCCGCGCAAGGCGAGCGTCGGAAAAGCCCATCGCCTTCAGCGAGCGGAAGCTCTCGGCGGACTGCGGAAGTCCGTGCGCCTTGACACGTTCCTCGGTGTCGATGATCTCCTGGATGCGCGCCAGAAACCATGGATCAATCTGGCATGAAGCACGGATCTGCTCGTGATCCATGCCGAGGCGCATGGCCTGCGCGACATTGAGAATGCGCTCGGGCGTGGGCCGGCCGATGGCGGCGCGAATGACGTTCTTGTCGTCACCGGTGCCGAGGCCCTCGAGCGTCACGTCATCGAGGCCGGTGAGGCCGGTCTCGAGGCTGCGCAGCGCCTTCTGCAGGCTCTCGGCGAACGTGCGCCCGATCGCCATCACCTCGCCCACCGATTTCATCGAGGTGGTGAGCGTGGTCTCGGCGCCCGGAAACTTCTCGAAGGCGAAGCGGGGGATCTTGGTGACGACGTAGTCGATCGTCGGCTCGAAGGAGGCGGGCGTCGCGCCACCGGTGATGTCGTTTTCCAGCTCGTCCAGCGTGTAGCCGACGGCCAGGCGCGCTGCGACCTTGGCGATCGGGAAGCCCGTGGCCTTGGAGGCGAGGGCCGATGAGCGGGAGACGCGCGGGTTCATCTCGATCACGACCAGGCGGCCGTCGGCCGGATTGACGGCGAACTGCACGTTGGAGCCGCCGGTCTCCACGCCGATCTCGCGCAGCACCGCGATCGAGGCGTTGCGCATCATCTGGTACTCTTTGTCGGTCAGTGTCAGCGCGGGCGCCACGGTGATCGAGTCGCCCGTATGCACGCCCATCGGATCGACATTCTCGATCGAGCAGACGATGATACAGTTGTCCGCCTTGTCGCGGACGACCTCCATCTCGAATTCCTTCCAGCCCAGCACGCTCTCCTCGACCAGCACCTGGTGTGTGGGCGAGGCGTCGAGCCCGCGCTCGATGATCTCGAGAAATTCCTCGCGATTGTAGGCGACACCGCCGCCGGTGCCGCCGAGCGTGAACGACGGCCGGATGATGGCCGGCAGACCGACATGCTCCAGCGCAGCGAGCGCCTCCTCGCGGTTGTGAGCCAGCATCGAGCGCGGCGTGTCGAGCCCGATGCGCTGCATGGCCTCGCGGAAGAGCTGGCGATCCTCGGCCTTGTCGATAGCCTCCGCCCGCGCGCCGATCATCTCGACGTTGTATTCGGCAAGCACGCCGCGCCGATGCAGCTCGAGCGCCGTGTTGAGCGCGGTCTGGCCACCCATCGTCGGGAGCAGTGCGTCGGGACGCTCCTTCTCGATGATGCGGGCGACGATCTCGGGCGTTATGGGCTCGACGTAGGTGGCATCGGCCAGCTCCGGGTCCGTCATGATCGTGGCCGGATTGGAATTGACCAGGATGATGCGGTAGCCCTCGGCCTTCAGTGCCTTGCAGGCTTGGGTGCCGGAATAGTCGAACTCGCAGGCCTGACCGATGACAATGGGACCTGCACCGATGATGAGGATGGATTTGAGATCAGGACGCTTGGGCATGAGCGGGCTTCATAATGCAGCGCAGCACGTATGGCTATAGGCCCCGCTGAGAAACCAACGCTCAATGGTGGAGCCGCCCGATCCGAAGCGGCGCGGCACCGGCCATCATGATGGCGTAAAAAGTCAGCCCTTTTTCCGGGCGGGCGTCATGCCCTCGCAAGGGTCCCCGCGCTCCACGCGCGGCGTGAACAGGACAAAATCGGCAGCAGCCTTACCGGCGGGATCGTGGGGCGGGTAGGCATCCGGCTCGAGCTGGCCCTCCTCCACCTCCAGGAACATGATCGATACGATGGGCTTGTCCGGCGCCCGGGCACGCAGATGCCAGGGCACACCGCGGTCGGTGCGCACGTGCCCGTTGCCGGCGATCAAAATGGCCACGCCGTGCTTGTCGGCAGCCGCCAGCATGGCGTCGGCGAAGGCCGCGTCGCGATAGCGCTGGGCGATGGCCATTGGGCCGATGGCCTGCTCGGGAATGGCGCCGCAGTGGCTCCCCCTCAGCTCGCCGGCGAGCGACTGCTCGAGGTCCTGGGGCATCGGCGCGTCGAGTTGCAGACGCACGCGCTCGTCCTCGGAAAGCTGGCTCTTGTCCCCCCGCGCGACCGCGCGAACCTGCTCGCGCGGCGGGCTCGCGGGATAGATCGGCACGTTCGCAGCCAGCACGGAGCTGAACAGCGGGGCAAAGACGTCCTCGGAGGGCCAGCTGCCCTTCTTCCACTCGAGAAGGCGAAAGAGGTCATCGGGCGTCGCCGGCCGGCCCGCCGAACGCTTCAACTCGTCGAGCTCGTCGAGGGCGGACTGCTGGCGCGTGGTGATGTGCTCGAACACGACGCCGGGCAGCGGCTGCCGCTTGGCGCGGACGCTGACAGCCCAGCCCTGCAGGGCATGCGCGTCGGGGTTGTCGTGCACCTCGCCGAGCAGCAGGAAAGTCGCGCGGCCCATCGCATCCTCGAAGGCGGCGAGCGGCACAAACGAGCGCGTTGCCGTCGACCAGAGCCGGCCCACCAGGGGATGGTCGCGCAGTCCGCTCGAGGACCACTGAAACCCCGGCGGCAACCCGGCAGGGGGCGGGCTCTCCGCCCGAGCCATGCCGCCCACAGCGGCGGCCGTGCTGAGCGTCAAGCCGATAAGCAGACCGGCTCGCAAACGATGGCGCAGACGCGAGCGATCAGCCAATTTTCAGATCCGCCAGCTTCAACGCGAGCGGCGCGACCAGAAGCGGCACCAATGCGCCGTCGGCCGGCACCTCGACGACGCTCTGATAGCCGGCGCCGGAGGGCTCGCGAAACACACGCGCCGCCAATGTCTGCGCGTCGATCACCCAGTAGTCCTTGATACCCAGCTCCGCATAGACCTGCGACTTGCGCCCGACATCGTAGCCAAAGCTGGACGCGGCGATTTCGACGGCCAGCAGCACGTCGGATGGTGCAACCCCGCTGGGCTCGGCCACATTGTTGAAGATCAGTATGTCCGGTTCCAGGTAGGTGTCCTGGTTTGGCCGCCAGCCGAGCTCGACGGCAAGCAGCAAGCCGTCGGGCAGCCGGCGGTACATCCAATTCGTGAGTATGATCTTTACGTTCTCGTGCCGATTGCCCTTGGCCGCCATCGGAACAAGCTCTCCCCCGATCAGCTCTACACGATCGGCCTCGGTCAACACGCCGGCATCGATCAGCCGATCCAGATCGGCATTGCTCCAGCGCAGCCGCGGCAGTCCTTCGGCTGCCTGCGTCGTCGGAAGCATGCGGGGCTGTCCCAGAAGCTCGTTCATTGCCACACGCTACCAGGAACCTACTGCGACGGGAAATGCTGGATCAGCGCTCGGGCACCGCTTTCTGTCCTTTGCGGGCGCGCATCAGATTAACGAAGCGCGTGAAGAGGTAGTGGCTGTCCTCGGGCCCCGGAGAGGCCTCCGGGTGATACTGGACCGAGAACACCGGCTTGCCCTTCACCTGCAAGCCGCAGTTGCTGCCGTCGAACAAGGAGACGTGCGTCTCCTCGACATTGTCCGGAAGCGACTGGCGGTCGACCGCGAAGCCATGGTTCATCGAGGTGATCTCGACCTTGCCGGTCGTGAAGTCCTTCACCGGGTGGTTGGCGCCGTGGTGGCCCTGCTTCATCTTGAGCGTGCGCCCGCCGAGCGCCAGCCCCAGCATCTGATGCCCGAGGCAGATGCCGAACACCGGCACACCACTGTCGACGAGCTTCTTGATCTCGGGCACCGCGTACTTGCCGGTGGCGGCCGGGTCGCCGGGACCGTTGGACAGGAACACTCCATCCGGCTTGCGCTCCAGGATCTCCTCGGCCTTCTCGGTTGCCGGCACGACCGTCACCTTGCAGCCGGCGGTGGCCAGCCGGCGCAGGATATTGCGCTTAAGCCCGTAGTCGACGGCGACGACGTGAAACTGCGGGTCCGCCTGGCGGCCGTAGCCCTTGCCCCACACCCAGCGCATCTCGTCCCAGGTGTAGCTTTGGCCGGTGGTCACCTCGGGGACCAGATCCATGCCGTCGAGGCCGGGCCAGGCCTTGGCGTCTGCCTCGAGCTTGTCGAGGTCGAACTGCGCCGAAGGCTCGTGTGCGATGACGCCGTTGGGCATGCCGAGCTCGCGGATGCGGGCGGTGAGCGCACGGGTATCGATCCCGGCGATGGCAATGATGCCGCGGCTCTTGAGCCAGCGATCGAGATGCTCGACCGCGCGATAGTTGGACGGATCGGTCACCGATGCGCGCAGCACGCAGCCTCTGACGCCGGAGCGGGACGCGAGATTGGAGGTCTCCGTGTCCTCCTGGTTGGTGCCGACGTTGCCGATATGCGGGAAGGTGAAGGTGATGATCTGGCCGGCGTAGGAGGGGTCCGTGAGGATCTCCTGGTAGCCGGTCATGGCCGTATTGAAGCAGACTTCGCCGACCGCCGCCCCCGTGGCCCCGAGGCCCTGGCCCGCAATCACGCTGCCGTCGGCAAGCACCAGACGCGCCGTCAGCGGAGCGTCCGTCCAGGGTGCCGGTTGCAAAGCTGATCCTGCAGTCGTGGTCATAGCGCTCGTCTCCCACAGCCGGTTGGCCCGCCGGCCGCTTGCGTGCGGAAACTAGGGATGCGGATGGGTGCGGTCAACGGCGCGCGGCAGGCGGCCGGACGATCGAGCCTTGCCCCTCCCCCTATGCCTGCCCTACATCAACGCATGCGGATCGAGATGCGGAGCCTGTGATGCGCGAGCGCCTGACCCAAGCCATGAAGGACGCCATGCGCGCCAAGGACCAGAAACGGCTGACCACCGTGCGCATGATGTTGTCGGCCATCAAGGACCACGACCTCGGCATCAAGCCGGTCGGCGGGCAACCGGGGGCGGCGGCCACTGACGCCGACATCGCCCAGATCCTGGCGCGCATGATCAAGCAGCGTCGCGACTCCATTGATGCCTACGAGAAGGCAGGGCGCATGGAGCTTGCCCAGAACGAGAAGGCCGAGATCGCCATCATCGAGGAGTTCCTGCCCAAGCAGCTCGGCGAGGCGGAGATGCGGGAGGCAGTCGCAGCGGCCATCAAGGAGGCCGGAGCGCAGGGCCCGAAGGACATGGGCAAGGCCATGGGCCTCCTCAAACAGCGGTACGCCGGGCAGATGGATTTCGGCAAGGCGAGCGCGCTGGTGAAGGAGCTGCTGAAATAGCGGCCGCCGGTTCGCAGCAAGAGACCTGTGGATTACGGGTGCGATGAGGGCGTCCGGCTCGCCCTACCCCTGTCGGATCAAGATTCGAATCGCCAAGTGCGCTAGGTCAGCACCAAGGAGTCATGCTGACCGCTCATGCGATTTAGCCCCCAATTCCTCGACGAGATCCGCAGCAGGCTGTCCGTCAGCCAGGTCGTCGGCCGCAAGGTCGCGCTGAAGAAGGCGGGACGCGAGTTCCGCGGGCTGTCGCCGTTCAAGGCCGAGAAGACCCCGTCCTTTTTCGTCAACGACCAGAAGGGCTTCTATCACTGCTTCGCGTCGGGCGAGCACGGCGACATCTTTACCTTCGTGATGAAGACGGAAGGCCTGTCGTTTCCCGAGGTCGTGGAGCGGCTCGCCTCGGAAGCGGGACTGTCGATGCCGGCGCCCCCGCGGGGGGAGGACAGGGCCGCCGAGCAGACCGACCTGCGTGCCCGCCTGTACCTCGTGCTCGAAGCCGCAGCCCTGTGGTTCGAGGCCCAGCTCAAGGGATCCGAGGGCCAGGAGGCCCGCCGATACCTGGAGCGGCGAGGCTTGCGCCGAGAGACGCTGGCCGAGTTCCGCCTGGGGTTTGCGCCGGCCGGGCGATCCGCGCTCAAGGCTCATCTCACCGCGCAAGGCTTCAAGCCCGAGGAGCAGGTCGCGGCGGGCTTGCTGGTTGCTGGCGACGACATCCCCGTCCCCTACGACCGCTTCCGCAACCGGGTGATGTTTCCGATCCAGGACGGGAAGGGTCGCGTCATCGCCTTCGGAGGGCGGGCGCTCGATGCCAATGCCCCGGCCAAGTACCTCAATTCGCCGGAGACGCCGCTGTTCCACAAGGGCTCGGTGCTGTTCAATGCGTCCCGCGCCCGGCAGGCCGCGTTCGAGCGCGGACGTATCATCGCGGCCGAGGGCTATATGGACGTCCTGGCCCTGCACGAGGCGGGCTTCGCTGAGAGCGTCGCCCCCCTCGGAACCGCGCTCACGGAGGGGCAGGTCCAGCTCCTCTGGCGCATGGCCCCGGAGCCGGTCCTGTGCTTCGACGGCGATAGCGCAGGGCGCAAGGCGGCGTTCAGGGCCGTCGATACGGTCCTCCCCCGGCTCAAGCCCGGTGTCAGCGTGGCCTTCGCATTCCTGCCCGACGGCCTCGACCCGGACGACCTGATCCGGCAGGAGGGCGCCGAAGCCATGGGCGCGGTGCTGGCCCAGACCCGTCCCCTGGCCGACATCCTGTGGGACCGCGAATGGGGTGCTGGCGACTGGTCCACCCCCGAACGGCGGGCCCGCCTGGAGCGGCAGCTCATGACCCTCGTCGGCCGGATCGAGGACGCGACGGTCCGCGGCCACTACGAGCGCGACATGCGATCGAGGCTCGCCAACGCGTGGGGGACATACGGTCGCGGACAGCGGGACTGGCGCGGCGACCGGAGTGTTGCATATCTGCCTCAGCGTGGGGCATCTGGCCAACGCCGGGCGGACCGGCGACCGGGTTCCGCCCGCCCGAGCCGGCCATGGCAAACGGGCGGCCAGATGCTCCCCAGCTCGAGCCTGAGGGCTAGTCCCCTGGTCACGGCCGGGCCGGCGAATGCCCCTTATCGTGAAGCGCTTTTGCTCCGTGTCCTGCTTAACCATCCATGGATGATCGATGAGCACGCGGAGACGATCGCCGCCCTCCCCCTCACCTCGAAGCCGTTAGCTCAGCTCCGAGACGCTCTGTTATCGTTGCATGTCGAGCACAATGTGCTTGACAGAGAGGACCTTCACGCCCATTTGACCGGACAGGGTCTGGCCAAGGTCTTTGCCCTCGTCGAGCGTGCGATCACGCATAAAGGCGACAGGTTCGCCGAACCAGAGGCAGATCGGGCCGCCGTCGAAACCGGTTGGCGTCACGCCCTCGCGCTCCACGAGAAGCAGGTGGGGTTGCGGCGGGCGATGGCCGCTGCGGAACAGGCTTGGCATGCGGAAGGCAGCGAGGATGCGCTGGCGCGCATTTACGAGTTGCAGGAGTTGCTGAACCGGAGCGACGGCATGGAGGCCTCCATCGACGTTTAGGGAGTGAGAGCGGGGTCCGACCCGGCCTTAATGGCTGGAGCCTCTGCAGGGATACGTTTGGGGAAGGTGACTGGCCGGCAGGAGCTTTGATCGCCCAATACGGGGAGATCGTAGTCGATGCCGGCGGTAAGCATCACGAGGGAAAGCCGAGCGCGCCGGTGACCGGTCGACCGAACCGTGTGCGCCTCGGCGAGTTTCCGTTCAGAAAGGACTGGAAGCAATGGCAGCAATGACTCGTTCGGGGCAGCCGCGCCCTGCGCCCACTCGCCGGGCGGAGAGCATCCCCAACAAGGCTGATGACGTGGCTGCTGCGACCGAGCCCGCCGAGAAGGACAGCCCGCTCCTCGATCTGTCCGACCAGGCCGTCAAGCGCCTGCTGAAGGTCGGCAAGCAGCGTGGCTATGTGACGTACGACGAGCTCAACTCGGTGCTGCCGTCCGAGGAAGTGTCGTCCGAGCAGATCGAGGACACCATGTCGATGCTGTCCGACATGGGCATCAACGTCGTCGAAAGCGAGGAAGGCGAGGAGCCGGCCGCCACGGATGCCGCCGACGATGCCGGCCCCGACGAGGACGACAATCGCGCCCTCGTTGCGCCGAATCTGCCGGCCAAGACGGAGACGCGCGCCGAGCCGACCGAGCGGACCGATGACCCGGTGCGCATGTACCTGCGCGAGATGGGCTCGGTGGAGTTGCTCTCCCGCGAGGGCGAGATCGCCATCGCCAAGCGCATCGAGGCCGGCCGCGAGGCCATGATCGCGGGCCTCTGCGAGAGCCCGCTGACGTTCCAAGCCATCATCATCTGGCGTGACGAGCTCAACGACGGCAAGATTCTGCTGCGCGACATCATCGATCTCGAAGCCACCTACGAGGGCCCCGAGGCGAAGATCGTGCCGGCGACGGTCCCCAACGGGCAGCCACCGTCGATCCCCGGGGCGGCACCGGCCCGCGACGCGGACGGCGAGGACCTCAATGGCGAGGCTCCGCCCGACGGCGAGATGGACGATGAGGACGAGTACGAGAACGCGCTCTCGCTCGCGGCCATGGAGGCCGAGCTCAAGCCCAGAGTGCTCGAGACCTTCGACAACATCGCCGCCACCTACAAGAAGCTCAGAAAGCAGCAGGACAAGAAGCTCGAGCAGCAGGTCGCCGGCGAGCAGGGCTCGCGCAAGGAGCAGAAGACCTATGACAAGCTGCGCGAGGACATCATCAAGGATGTCAAAAGCCTCTCGCTGAACAACAACCGCATCGAAAGCCTCGTCGAGCAGCTTTACGCCATCAACAAGCGCCTGATCGGCTTCGAGGGCCGCCTGATGCGCCTCGCCGACAGCTATGGCGTGCCGCGCGCGGACTTCATTGCAGAGTACTACGGCAACGAGCTCGACCAGACCTGGCTCGACCGCATGGCTACGTGCGGCCGCAAGGCGTGGGAGCGCATGGTCAGGAACGACCGCACACAGATCGAGACCATTCGCAGCGACATCCACAATCTGGCGAGCGAGACGGGCCTGGAGATCGCCGAGTTCCGCCGCATCGTGAAGAACGTGCAGAAGGGCGAGCGCGAGGCGCGTCAGGCCAAGAAGGAGATGGTGGAGGCCAACCTGCGCCTCGTCATCTCCATTGCCAAGAAGTACACGAACCGCGGCCTGCAGTTCCTGGACCTGATCCAGGAGGGCAACATCGGCCTGATGAAGGCGGTCGACAAGTTCGAGTACCGCCGCGGCTACAAGTTCTCGACTTACGCAACGTGGTGGATCCGGCAGGCGATCACGCGCTCGATCGCAGACCAGGCGCGCACCATCCGTATCCCCGTGCACATGATCGAGACCATCAACAAGATCGTGCGCACGAGCCGCCAGATGCTGCACGAGATCGGCCGCGAGCCCACGCCCGAGGAGCTGGCCGAGAAGCTCGCCATGCCGATCGAGAAGGTGCGCAAGGTCCTCAAGATCGCCAAGGAGCCGATCAGTCTCGAGACGCCGATCGGCGACGAGGAGGATTCCCATCTCGGCGACTTCATCGAGGACCGCAACGCGGTGCTGCCGATCGATGCCGCCATCCAGTCCAACCTGCGCGAGACGACGACGCGGGTGCTCGCCTCGCTCACGCCGCGCGAGGAGCGTGTGCTGCGCATGCGCTTCGGCATCGGCATGAACACCGACCACACGCTGGAGGAAGTGGGCCAGCAGTTCTCCGTGACGCGCGAGCGCATCCGCCAGATCGAGGCCAAGGCGCTCAGGAAGCTCAAGCACCCGAGCCGGAGCCGGAAGCTCAGGTCATTCCTGGACAACTGAAGGCGATCGGTCTTCACAAAGAAACGCGGCCGGGATATGCCTCCCGGCCGTTTTCATTTGTTTGCATGTCCGGCACACCCGAAGCCAACAAGGCCCTCGTTCTTGCCCACTACGACACCGTCACCAACTCGCACGATCCGGATGCGATCCGGGCCCAGGTGGCGCCGGACTTTTTCGATCACGCAACCGGTCGGGCGATGAGCGCGGACGAGGTGATCGCTCACTCGCGGGGCCTGCACGCGACCTTCGGGGACCTGAATGCCGTTGCGGAAGCCATCGCCGAGGGCGATCTCGTCGCGGCGCGGGTGGTGTGGCGCGGCGTTCATATCGGCGCTTGGCAGGGGATCGCCCCGACCCACAAGCGCGTCGAGTTTCGCGGCATGACGTTCTGGCGGGTGCGCGACGGCCGGATCGTTGAGCGTTGGGCGAGCATCGACTACGCGGGGCTGGCAGCTCAGCTGCGCGCATAAGGCGGGCCCTCGCAGACAGAGTGGCGGCCCATATGCTAACTTTATGGTATGAACGAGCAGCTTCGACCCGCCTCCCTTCCCGTCACCACGCGGGCCGCCGACGGCCTCTTGCGCCGGCGCTTCACGGTGGCCGAGATCGAGCGCATGGTCGCCGACGGCATCATCGCAGAGGATGAGCATATCGAGCTGATCGGCGGGGAGGTCGTGCCGGTGTCGCCAAAGGGGCCGCGCCATGAAATCATTCGCACTGAGCTAGCCTTTCAGCTGTCGCGGCAATGCCCGGTGCATTTGCGCGTCGCGTCCGAGCCGTTTCTCAGACTGGCACCGGATGTCGCGACCGAACCCGACATCATGGTCTATCCGGCATCCGTGAAGCCGCCGGCCGTCGACGGACGCACTGCGCTGCTGGTGATCGAAGTCTCCGACAGCAGTCTCGCCTACGATCTCAACGTCAAGGCGTCCATCTATGCTGCGCACGGTGTGCGCGAGTACTGGGTCATCAACGCGCAGACCCTGGAGACGCAGGTTCATCGCGAGCCCGCCGCCGCGGGATATGGTGAGGTGCGCACGCATGCGGCTGATGCGAGGCTCGAACCGCTTGCCGCACCAGAGCTGGCGGTCTCGCTGGGCGCCTTCGACCTCGATTGAGCGCACACGCGAGCCATCACCGTGCCCCCTCCCCGCCTCTACCTCGCCGGCCCTGAGGTGTTTCTTCCCGACGCCTTGGCGGTCGGGGCGCAGAAGATGACCCTGTGCGCGGCCCATGGCTTCGAGGGTGTGTTTCCGTGCGACCCCAGCCTCGACCTCGCCGGCCTGACCAAGCCTAACCAGGCGCGCCGCATCTCGCTCGCCAACGAAGCCTTGATGCGCACGTGCGCGGGGCTGATTGCCAACCTGACGCCGTTCCGCGGCGTCTCCATGGATTCGGGCACCGCCTTCGAGGTCGGCTTCATGCGCGCGCTCGGTCGGCCGGTGCTGGGCTACACCAATGTCGTCGCCGACTACCGCGAGCGGGCCGAGGCGTACCGCCAAAGGCCGCCGGCGCTGCGCGATGCCGACGGTCCCGGCGTTGAGATCGAGGATTTCGACGGCGCCGAGAACCTGATGATCGAGGCGGCGATCATCGGATCCGGCGGCTCGGTCGTGCGCTCCGCTGCATCGCCCGGCGAGGAGATGCGGGACCTCGCCGGCTTCGAGGCCTGCCTCGCCGAGGCCGTGCGCATCTTCCGGCCGTGAGGCCGCATCGCCGACTAACCGGTCCCGTACCGCTTCGCGGACCATCGCGGGTGGCGCACATCCTACCGCGCCTCGACTTGCGCACGCCGCCACGTTTGTTGCTATAGTCCCGCCCTGATGCCCAAGACCCATATGATCGAGCTCGACGAGGCCATCGCGGCGGCACTCAAAAAGCGCGCCGACGAGCGCGGCGTCTCTGTGCCGGACCTCGTTGCTCAGTATCTGGACGAAGACCAGGCGCCGGTCGATGGCGACACGGAGCAGGTCCGCGAGCTCGACCGGCGCTGGGCTGCTGTCCAAGCTGGTCAGCCGACCATCAAGCATGAGAAGGTCGTGCGCTGGCTGGACAGCTGGGGCACGTCCGCTTTCAAGCCGTGGCGCGATCAATAGATATAGAGTGGTCGCAAGACGCGCTCGCCGACCTCGATCGTTTTTCGGCTTTCCTCCAGCAGCAGCATCCCGATCTCGCTTCTGCCGTGGCTCAGGAGATCATTGCAAAGGCGCAAGTGCTGTCGGCTTTTCCGCGGATCGGCCGTCCAATCGCGGGAAGAGCGGAATAGCGCCAGCTCGTGCTGCAGGTGCTGAATGCACCCTACGTCTTCCAGTACCGCTTCGATGGTGAGCGCCTGCTGATGCTACGCATTTTCCATGGCCGCGAGCAACGCGAGTGAGGCGCACCTGCCCTCCACATCGATGCCTGCCGGGGTGAAGGACGAGGCCGTGCGCGTCTTCGGGCCGTGAGGCCGCATCGCCAAACGCACGCGCCCACTCCTGGATGGACCTTCCGCAACGGCCTCTGATTGCATCATTGCCCGCTTCCGCGTGGTCAGCGGCCGGCCGGCGGATTAAACTGGCGTGGGGAGGCGCCGATCGGGGCGCCGTGGCGGGAGCAGGCGATGTTCGTTTCCATCCGATGGATGGCGCTGGCATGCGTAGCCCTTGTGATGGCCTTGACCATCCCGATGGCGCGCGCCGGCGACGAGGAGCCCTACGGACCACCCCCTCCGCCACCGCCGGCACCCCTGATCTTCTACGCCTCCCAGTCCGGTCAGCAGACCTATGATCAGGCCGACGGTGGCGGCAACCCGTTCGCCAGCGCGCTGATCGAGCTGATGGAGCAGCCGGGCATGACGCTCGGCGAGCTGCCGCGCGCGCTGACCGAGCTCACCAAGCTCAAGAGCGAGGGCTTTCAGCGGCCCGATGCCCCGCAGGACGTGGAGCCGGCGGACTGGCGCTTCAGGCCGAAGCCTGTCGACGAGCGCCGTGTCGCCTTGGTGCTGGTCGTCTCCGATTACGCCGCATCGCACGGGGCGCTGTCGCTATCGGGAGCCAGAACCGATGCCGGGCGCATCTCCCAGGCGCTGCGCGATGCCGGCTTCTTGACACGGACGGTGCTCGACCCGAATCACGCTCAGCTGAAGGCAACGCTGGAGGAGTTCGCGGCACGCTCGGCCGCCGCCGATATCGCCGTGCTCTACACGACCGGACACGGCGTGGAGGTGGATAACGAGGCCCACCTGCTGCTCGGCGACTTCCCGGTCGAGGAGGGCAATAGAGCCCTCACGCGCCAT
Source organism: Bacteroidota bacterium (assembly GCA_050260355.1). GTDB lineage: Bacteria > Pseudomonadota > Alphaproteobacteria > Rhizobiales > Hyphomicrobiaceae > CADEFX01. Next base: position 27,256 of record JBLNBZ010000111.1, read on the forward strand.
GCCGTCCGCCTCTCTGCGATCGCCGACGCGGTCAAGGCGCGCCGCGCCAACCTCGTGCTCTACGGCGCATGCCGCGACAACCCGTTTGCCGACTGGCCCGCAGACCCGACCCAGGCTCAGCGCCAGCCGTAGTTGAAGCTGATCGAGATGCGCTCCCGCCGCGCCCGGTTGAGCGGCACCTCGTGCCTGAGCCAGCTCTCCCAGAGCAGCAGCGTGCCGGGCGCCGGCTCGACGTCGACGAACGTGCGATTGTGGCGGCGAGCGCTCGACTTGCGGGGGGGCGCCGCCATCATCAGGCCCAGGCGCGGATCCTCGAACCTGATGGCGCCGGCCCCGTGCGGCACGGCGACGTAGTAGGTGCCGCTCATGACCGAATGCGGGTGAATGTGGGCTGCGTGCACGCCGCCCGGCTCCAGGATGTTGATCCAGATGCTGTCCAGCGCGAGCTTGCGGCGGTCGAGCTCCAGGTCGAGCTCGCGCGCAAACATCGCCACGTGACGGTCGAGGTGCCGAGCCAGCTCGGCGATCTCCGGCGACCTGACGACGAGGTCGTCGAGCGAGGCGTAGGAGGTATAGCCGGCGTAGCCGTGCTTGCGGCACCAGGCCTGGCCGGCGCGATCCTCCGCCGCAATGAGCCGGCAGGCGTGATCCAGCTCGCGGTTGAGCCGCTTGCCTGCTGCGCCGCTGAGGCTGGCACGATAGAGGCGCGTTACGAATAGGGGTTCTGAGCCGGACATGGGCGATGCCACTAGCGGGCGGCGCCGATGTCGTCAAAGGGTCGCATGCAACAGCGTTGATGGCTTGCCGCCGCTGCAGCCGCCACGCAATCTGGCGCGCTGCGCAAGGGAGAGCACCGATGGCGGACGGACTGATGGACTTCGAATCGAGCGGCGAGCCTCTGGCCTCGCGCATGCGCTTTCTCGGCCGGCTGGCAGCCAGTGTTGTCATGGCAGGCGCCATCATCGCCGTGTCCTTGCTCGGCGGCATGCTGGGCTACCACCATTTCGAGGCCATGAGCTGGACGGACGCCTACGTCAATGCCGCCATGATCCTGTCGGGCATGGGGCCCGTGGGCCAGCTCAATACCACGGCAGGCAAGATCTTCGCCGGCTCCTATGCCCTGTATTCGGGTCTCGTCATCATCGTCGCCACCGGCATCATTCTGGCGCCGGTCGTGCATCGCGTCCTGCACCAATTCCATCTCGACGAGGACGACGACAAGAGCTGAGCCGGTCTCGTTCAGGTCTCGAGCGGCTGCCTGGTGTCCTCGTACCAGCGTTGCAGAAGCATGAGAGCGCGGCGGCAGGAGGCGAGATCGTACCCGTTGGCAATGGCGAGACGGAAGCCGCCGGGCGGCATGGCGTGCCAAGCCGGCTCCCAGTCCTCGTGGAACGTGATCTGGAGACTCGTCATCCCGGGCTCGGCGAGCGCCTGCGCCCGCAGGTCGTGCGGCGGATGGCGGTAGCGGAACCCGTGCGGCCCGAACAGCGGCACGCTGTAGCCGTCGCTCCGCCCCTCGTCGGCGTAGGCCCAAACACCCTTGTCGTAGAGCTCGACGGCAGCCCGCACCCAGGCGTCGCCGCCATACAGGTCCGGCCACTGATCGGCGAAGCGCAGGTGCACCTCGATGATCTTGCCGTCGATGGTCTCGAGATTGAGCAGGCCCGAGTAGCCGGCGAGATGGTCGGCAAGCCAGCGCCCGCAAGCCGCCTCCAGCGCTGGGCGCGTCTCGGCCAGGACCTGCCAGCAATCGAACGTACCGCCTTCGGCCTCGGTGCCGATGGCATGGCGCCACCACCGCGGCTGCCCGCGCACGACGGCCACGTCCGTGCTGACATGCTCGCCGGTGAATGCCGGCATCCACATGTGGCCCGGCCGCTGGTGCGCGCGATACTCCTGCGCGCTCGTCAGCACGCGGCTGTCTGTACCCATGCCGCGCAGGTTCATGATGGGCTTGGAGAACACCGGGAACGACGGCGGCTCCAAGCCGTGCGGGCCGGCGACGAAGCCCTGCGAGAGGGCGACGGCGAGCTTGTCGTAGACCCAGCGCTCGGCCGGGTACCAGGACCAAGCGTCACCGTCGTCGGTCGGGATGCGCACATGCGCGGGGCAAGGCACGCGCTCGAAATATTGCAGCCGCCACGGATCGTGCTCGGCGATTGGCATTCAGGCGAGCCCGATCCGTTTGCGCTGCAATCGACCCGCCCTCGTCAGGTGCCGCCCGGGGTGTCCCACCCGATGGTGTTCTTGTCGAGGAACTTGTTGGGCTTGAGGAAGATCGAGAGCACGAGACACCCGTTGGGCGAATGCGCATCGTGCCGGTTGCCCGCCGGGCGCCACACGAAGTTGCCGGCGCTGGCGATCCCCTCGGCGTCCTCCAGCGTGCCCTCGAGAACCCAGGTCTGCTCGATGGCAACGTGCTCGTGGTAGGGCAGCTTGGTGCCGGGCGCGAAGCGGAACAGCGCGGTGATGAGGCCCGTATCCTTGTCCTCCACCAGCACCTTCATGGTGACGCCCGGAAAGCGCGTCTCCTGCCAGGGCAGCTCCGCAACGTTGAGATAGCGCGAGGCCAGCGGTCCGAGCTTGTCTTGATCCTTAAGGAACGGCGTCTGCGCGACCATTGTCACCTCCCTCGACGGCGCTCGGGCCATTGACCCGGCCTTGGGAGATTGTGACTGTCCCAAGAGCAATGTCAAACGCGGCAGGACCGGCAAACCGAGTTGGACTGGCACGCCCGATGCCTATATTCCGGAGTGCTTGCCAGGAAGGAAGACGCTGTTGACCCGAGCCGCCACTGAAAGCCTGATCGCCCGCTACTACGACGCCTTCAATCGCGGTGACGCCGAGGGCATGCTGGCCTGCCTCGCGGACGACGTGGTGCACGACGTCAATCAGGGTGTCCGCCGGTCCGGCAAGGCCGCATTCCGGGCATTCGGCGAGCACATGGCCCGCTGCTACCGTGAGCAGCTCACCGATATCGTCATCATGTGCAACGAGGCCGGAACGCGCGCCGCCGCCGAGTTCAACGTCCGCGGCACATATCTGGAGACCGATGAAGGGCTCCCGCCGGCGACCGGACAGACATACGCGCTCCCTGCCGGCACGTTCTTCGTCGTGCGCGACGGGCTGATCGCACGCGTCACCACCTACTACAATCTGACCGAGTGGCTGGTGCAGGTCAGCGGCGATAGCGCAGCATGACGGTTCGCATCGAGACATTGACTGGTGCCGGGCTCGAAGCCGCGATACCGGCACTCGCGCGGCTGCGCATCGCAGTCTTCCGCGACTGGCCCTATCTCTACGACGGATCGCTCGACTACGAGCAGCGCTATCTGCGCACGCTGGCGCAAGCGCCGAAGGCAGTCGTCGTGGCCGCTTTCGACGGCGCGGATATGGTCGGTGCGGCCACGGCGTCGGCGCTGGCAGGCCACGCCGCCGAGTTCGCCGAGCCGCTGCGGCGGCGCGGGTACGATGTGGACCGCATCTTCTATTTCGGCGAGTCGGTGCTGCTGCCGGCCTACCGGGGCCGCGGGCTCGGCCACGCCTTCTTCGATAAGCGCGAGGCCCATGCCAGGGTGTGCGGTCCTTACACGCACACGACGTTCTGCGCCGTGGTGCGGCCCGACGATCACCCGCTGCGGCCCGAGGGGTACAGTCCGCTCGATGCGTTCTGGAGCAAGCGCGGCTACACGAGGATCGAGGGGCTGGTGGGCTCTTTCGTCTGGAAGGATATCGACCAGGCCGAGGAGACGGCAAAACCCATGCAGTACTGGATGAAGGCGCTGGAGCCATGACCGGCACAGACCGAATCAGGGTCGCCGCAGCGCAGTACCCGATCGACAAGCTGTCCGACATGGGTGCGGTGCGCGACAAGCTCGCACGCTGGGTGGCGGAGGCTGCAGCGGGCGGCGCGAAGCTGCTGCTGTTCCCGGAATACGGCGCCATGGAGCTTGCGGCTTTGCGCGGCCAGAAGATTGCCGCCGACGTCGCGGCCTCTTTCGAGGCGGTGTCCGATCTGATGCGCGAGGTCGACGCCGTGCATTGTGAGCTTGCCGCGCAGCACGGGGTGCACATCATCGCCGGCAGTGGCCCTTGGCGACGCGGCGACGGCCGCTACGTCAACGCCGCCCGGCTGATCACGCCGGCGGGCCGCATCGGCGTGCAGCACAAGCTCGTGCTGACACCGTTCGAGCGCGATTGGGACATGGCCGCCGGAGACGCCTTGCGGGTGTTCGAGACCGAGCTTGGCCGCATCGGCATCGCCATCTGCTACGACAGCGAGTTTCCGCTCCTGGTACGGGCGCAGGCCGAGGCCGGCGCCGAGCTCATCCTCATTCCCGCCTGCACCGAGCGTACTTCCGGCGCGCATCGCGTGCGCACGGCAGCGCTGGCCCGCGCACTGGAGAACACCTGCGCCTGCATCGTCTCGCCTACCGTGGGCGATGCGACCTGGTGTCCGGCGGTCGACCACAATGCCGGGATCGCGGGCGCCTACGTTCCGGCGGAGGCCGGCGTCTCCGAAACGGGCGTGCTCGCGGAAGGCAAGCTCAACGCGCCCGGATGGGTGTCTTGCGAAATTGATCTCGAGGCGCTGCGCAGACTGCGCGCGATGGGCGAGATGCGCAACTTCGAGGACTGGCACCTGCAGCCGGGCGCCAGCCGTATCAGGCAGAGCGCGCAGGGCGTCTCGCTCGTGTAACGGGCAAAGGCTGGTCTAGCGCAGCGCCCAGGTCACCTGCACGCGCGCCTCGAGCGTCTGCGTGCCGCGCTCGATGGGGACTGCGTCGGCCGACATGGCCACACGACCGGCATAGGGACGCGGCGCCGGAGAAGAAGCCTCCTCCGCGATCGTCAGAACCTCGCCGACCGTTGCGCCTGCGGCCTCGGCGAAGAGGCGTGCCCGCCGCAGCGCATTGGCCATGGCCTGCTTGCGCGCCTCGTCCTTGAGCGTCTCGGCGGCGGAGACCTCGAAGTGGATGGAGCCGATCTGGTTGGCACCCAGCTTCACGACGCGGTCGAGCAGCTCGCCGAGCTTGGCGAGATCGCGCGCAGCGATGCGCACCTGATTGACGACGCGATAGCCGATGACCTGCGGCGTGCGGCCATCCTTGGGCTGATCGTAGCGCGGTTCGACGTTGAAGGTGGAGGTCTGGATGTCCTTGGCGTCGATGCCGGCATCTTTCAGACCGTCGATGACCTTCTTCATGTCGGCGCTGTTGCGCTGCAGGGCCTCGCGCGCGGTATCGGCCTCGCTGACCACGCCCGTGGAGATGTAGGCCATGTCGGGCTCGACACTGACGCTGCCTGTCGCCGCCACTGTCACTGTGCGCTCGAAGCGCTTGTCCTGTGCCGATGCTATGGAGAGCGGCCCTGCTCCGCCGAGCATGATCAGCGCCACAACAATGAGGGATTTGCCTGAGCTGCGCATGCCTATTGCCTTCTTGATCCGGCGCACGCGCAACATGCAAGGGATTTGCGGCCGGACCAAGCCGCCTTTCGCCGGGCGGCGGAACTCTGATATAGAGGCGCGCGTCGCCGAAGGCGTCCGGGCCCGTAGCTCAATGGTTAGAGCCGGCGGCTCATAACCGTCTGGTTGCAGGTTCGAATCCTGCCGGGCCCACCATCACCTGGGATCAGCCAGGCCCATTGCCGCCGGCGGATGGCCAGCTACTTGTTCCTGGCATCCGCGCATGCGTTGCCTTTCCAATATTTGTAGGTGCCGCACCCGCCGGCACGGGCGGATTTTTCGACGGAGCTTCTATAGCCGGAGCCTTTATAGCTGGAGACACGTCCCTTCGCGCCCCCGCGCCTGCAGAAGCTTCTGCATTGGTCCGCCGGCCAACCATACTGCCCGGTGCACCTTTCGAAGCAGAGGCTGGTTTGCGCTTTGGCGTCGATGCCGGCCCACGATCCGAAGAGCGCCGACACGGCGAGGACGGAAGCTATTCTGAGCGGCGTGATCATGTTGCGATTCCCTTCGAGCTGATTGCAGTCGCCGTCCACAGTAGCGTCGGCTGCGGTGGCACCAATCGGTGCAAACCCCCGGATTGGGACGCAGCAATCCCTCAGCGTACGGCCTAGTTTCCGCGCCGCGGCGAGGCGCCAGTTGCATACGCCAGCAGCGCGGGCTATCGCGGTTCGTACGCCGCCGCAGCCTCGAGCGCCATGCAACCCCTGCCCGTGCTTCTCCTCTCGGACGGCCGCCCCGGCCACTATCATCTGGCCGAGGGCGTGATCGCGGCTGTCGCCCGTATGCGGCCCGTCGCGACCACGAGCCTCGTCATACGCAGGCGGCGGTGGTTGCCCGGCCGCGCACTGGCAGAGCTGTGTGCTCGCCGCGTCTCGCCTCGCGCCCTTCTCGCCTTCGGATACGGCCTCGATGCCGCAGCACTGCCGCGGGCCAGCCTCGTCGTCTCGGCCGGCGGCGAGACCCTGGTTGCCAATGCGGCCGCTGCGCGGGTGATGGGCGCTGCCAACGTGTTCTGCGGCTCGCTGCGCCGGCTGCCGCCCGAGGCCTTCTCGCTCATCATCTCTTCCTATGCGCGGCATGCGACCCTGCCGCACCACATCGTGACGCTCAAGCCGAGCGGCATCGATCCCGACACGTTGGGGCGCGCGCACTCGGGAACACGGCTCGGTCCGCAGTCGCCGCCGCGAGTGGCGGGTCTGC
>JBLNBZ010000112.1:0-31629 GCA_050260355.1 Bacteroidota bacterium
GGCGATGAGAACAGCTATATCAGCCGGTCGGCCGTGAAAAGCGCGATCAGACCGTGTCCACCGGCATGGCGCCGGTGAATCGCGAGATTTGGGAGCGCGCGAGCAGGTAATGCGCTCGCAAACGCTGGTCGGCCGTGGCGCCGATCTCAGAAGTAGGGACGCGACCAGCGGCGCGGTCCGTAGGCATATGGGCCAGGCACGTAGCGCTCGAGCGGCAGTGCGCTGATGATGGAGCCCGTGCAGCGATCCACCTTCAGATCGTAGAGATCGCCGTTCAGGCGACGCGCGCGCAGCAGAGCTGTGTTGGCGCGAAGCTCCACATCATGGAAATCGCTCCAGCCTTCGAGCCTCAGCCGCCGGCGAACCTCGTGCCGCGGCAGGCAATCGTGGCCGTAGCGATAGTCCTCGGTGTAGCGCGGCGGGCCATCTCGGTATGCGTAAGGAGCCGGCGCCGGATACGTGTTGCTGCGCTCCTGGTACTCGTAGCGCTCCGTGTAGCGCGGCGGCTCGCCGTAGAGCTCGCGATAGCGCGGGTCATCGTAGGGCGACGAGTAGCGGTCGGGACGACCATAATCCAAGTCCGCAGCACGCACAGCGGGCGCACCGGCGGCAACGACGGCGAGGGCGCCCGCCGCCAACAGCAATGACTTCATGGCAAAACCTCCTGGCGCTTGACGCGCAGCCTCACGCCTCCCTCTCCCATGGCAGCTTGGCGGCGGGACCCTGAACGATGCCAAAAGGCTCCGTTCATTTCCCGTTCATCAACTGTGGCCGTGCAAGCAAGCGTACGCAATGCGCGCAACGATGCGAGTGCGCAATCCGTTTGCGCGACCGTCGCGTGACGGTTTCAGCGCTTCGCGCCAATGATGTGGTTCTGGACGCCGAGGGCGCCGAGCTGCGGGCGCTTCGAGGAGATGGTGCCGGCGTTGACGCCGGCCCAGCCGATCTCACCGGAGAGCCGGCCATACTCGATCTTCGGGCAGCGGTTCATGACGACTTTCAAGCCGGCTGCTTCCGCCTCGGCCGCAGCCTCATCGTTGCGGACCGAGAGCTGCATCCAGATCACTTTCAGATGCAGCTTGTCCTTGAGGCGCACGCACTCGCGCACGATGTCGAGGGCGGCGGCCGAATTGCGGAAGATGTCGACCATGTCAACGGGCACGTCGATGTCTGCCAGTGCGCCAACCGCCGTTTGTCCGAGAATCTGCTGACCGGCGAGGGAGGGATTGACCGGAATCACCTTGTAGCCCTTGCCGAGCAGATACTTCATGGCGAAATAGCTGGGGCGGCTGGCATTGGCCGACGCGCCCACCATGGCAATGGTTTTCACCTCGTTGAGAATGCCGGCGATATAGGCGTCGTCATAGCGGTCGTGATTCATGGCGGGGTCCCGCGCTCGAGTCCGCAGCCTGCAGCACCGATCGAGCAGAAGCGCATGCGCATCAGCAGTTTTTCCACGCCGGCTTGCGCTTCTCGATGAAAGCTCCGATGCCCTCGGCAGCATCGCGGTACATCATGTTGTGCGCCATGACCTCTGCGGCTTGCCGATAGGCGTCGGCGAGTGGGGCCTCGAGCTGCCGATAAAACGTCTCCTTGCCGATGGCGATCGTTGCCGATGATTTGGATGCAATCAGCTTTGCCATGGCCATCGCTTCCGCCAGCGCCTTTCCTGCTGCGACACGACGGTTGACGAGCCCGTACTCGGCAGCCTCTCGCGCACTCAGCATCTCGCCAAGCAGCAGCATCTCCATGGCGCGCTTGCGCGGCACGTTGCGCGACAGCGCCACCATCGGTGTAGAGCAGAAGAGACCGATGTTGACGCCGGGTGTCGCAAACTGCGCATTGGCGCCCGCAACGGCGAGATCGCACGTGGCGACCAGCTGACAACCGGCCGCGGACGCGACGCCTTCAACGGCGGCAATGAACGGCTTCGGCGAGCGCACGATCGACTGCATCATCGTCGAGCAGCGGTCCATCAATTCGCGAAAGTAGGCCCTGCCGCCGTCAGGGTCGGCACGCCGCGTCGTCATCTCCTTGAGGTCGTGTCCGGCACTGAACGCCGGTCCATTCGCGGTGATGATCGCCGCGCGCACATCAGGCTCGGAGGAGATGCGATCGATGGCCCCCTGAAGCTCGGCCAGCAACGCCTCGGAGAGACTATTGCGGGCCTGCGCACGATTGAGTGTCAGGACAACGATCGCTCCGTGGCGCTCTTCGAGCAGGATCGCCTTCGACTGAATTTTCTTCTTTGTTGCTACCCGCTCCTGCATGCCGGCACTCGCCGTTCCCGATCGCTTATTGCAGAACCTGCTCGATTTGCTCGCGGTACTGCTTCACCACCTCGACGTTCTCAGGATACTGCAGCGGCGGGGTGTTCTTCAAAGCTTCGTTGAGCTCCTCGAGCATCTGCTTCTTGTCTTTCTCGCCGATCGACTTGTCGGCTTTGACGTCCTCGATCTCCTGTTTGATGGCTGCGACAGGGTCTGTGAACTTGCCGGTTTGCGGGTCCAGCCCGCCCATGACCATGGAAATGTTGAATGCCACGTCGTCGAACTGGGCGAAGCTCTCGAAGCCGTGCTTCTTGGCAAGCTCGTCGAGCTGCGCCTGAATCTTGGGGTCTGGCTTGTCGCTGGGCTGGGCTTTGTTCTTCTCGGCGAAATCCGCCATGTCCCTCTGGGCCCCCAGGAAGCCTTCAACCAGCTTGTTGGTGAGCTTCACCTGTTTGAAGTTCTGCTCTCCCTGTCCTGGCGCCGGAGCCGTGCCCTGTGCAGCCGCTGAGCCCCAATGCATGCCACAGACAGCCGCGATCACAATCGCGATCTGCAATCCACGCCACATTGCAATCATCTCCTCGTTTCCTTCTGCGACGGCCTCGGGCTAAAACGGGCACCACGTCTTAGCAGATCTCATCAGTGGGACGCCATTAAGGATGTCGAAGCCGTCGAACACGCAGGGCACACTGTCGGTTGCCGAAGTCACCGCGCTTATTGACGAAAGCTTTCCGCAGATTCACGCGGGCGGACGCTCCATCCATATTGAATCGGTCGCCGACCGCCAGGCGCGCGTGCGGCTGGAGTTCACCGAGCGCCTCGTGCGGCCTGGCGGCACCATATCGGGGCCCGCAATGTTCACGCTCGCCGACTTCAGCATCTACGTGGCATTGATCGCCACGCTGGGCGCAGAAGCCATTCCTGCGGTAACGACCAACCTCAACATCACCTTCCTGAAACGTCCCGAGCCACGCGACTTGATTGCTGAGACGCGGATCATCCGTCTAGGGCGCCGGCTGGCATATGCCGAAGTGTCGCTAACGTCCTCTGGAAGCGAGGAAATCGTCGCGCATGCGACCGGGTCCTACGCGATCCCCAGCTGAGAGACGCAGCTCACACGACTGCGGTAATATGATACCTCATAACTAACCATCGGGTGGTGCACGAGAATTTCTTTCTGCGCTCCGGAAACGAAATTGACCTCGCAGCGCGCTTGGGTTAGAAGCGCACGCCACACAGGCTTGCGCCCGCAGCGGGTGCGCCGAAACTCTCCAGGAGCACTGCGGGGATGAAAACCTATAGCGCCAAACCCGGTGAGCTTGCCAAGAAGTGGGTCCTCATCGACGCCGAGGGCCTGGTCGTCGGCCGGCTCGCGGCCATCGTCGCCACGCGCCTCAAGGGCAAGCACAAGCCAACCTACACGCCGCATGTCGACATGGGCGATAACGTCGTTGTCGTGAACGCCGGCAAGGTCGTGTTCTCGGGCAACAAGTACGAGGACAAGACCTATTACTGGCACACCGGATATCCCGGCGGGATCAAGACGCGTACGCCGCGCCAGATCCTCGAAGGCAAGTTCCCGGAGCGAGTGGTCGAGAAGGCGGTTGAACGGATGCTGGCGCGCGGTCCGCTGCAGCGCAAGCTGATGGCCAATCTCAAGGTCTATCCGGGACCTGAGCACCCACATGAGGCGCAGCAGCCCGAGAAGCTCGATATCGCCGCGCTCAATCGCAAGAACAAGAGGGTCTGACAGTCATGGCCATGGAACCAAGGACACTTGGTGATCTGAGCGAGCTCAAGGGTGAGGCCCCGGCCCAGGTGGCCCCGACCTACCAGCAGAAGCTCGATTCCCTCGGGCGCTCGTACGCGACGGGCAAGCGCAAGAACGCCGTGGCGCGAGTCTGGATCAAGCGCGGGCACGGCAAGATCACCGTCAACGCCAAGGACTTCTCGGTGTACTTCGCCAGGCCGGTGCTGCAGATGCTGTTGAGGCAGCCTCTCAACGCCGCCAACCGCGCGGATCAGTATGATGTCACGGCGACCGTCACCGGTGGTGGCCTTTCGGGGCAGGCTGGCGCGGTGCGGCACGGCATCTCCAAAGCGCTCACGTACTATGAGCCGGAGCTGCGCAGCGTGTTGAAGAAGGGCGGTTTCCTGACGCGCGACAGCCGTGTGGTCGAGCGTAAGAAGTATGGTAAGGTCAAGGCGCGCCGCAGCTTCCAGTTCTCGAAGCGCTGAGCCATGCCGAAAATAGTTCTTGCGATATCACTATGTTAAGACAAACCGACGGGCGCTGCCGGGGCCAAGCAGATTGAGAAACACTACGGGCACGTCACCCCAAAGAACAAAGCAAAAATGCTCGCCCGCATGGATAATCCCTTCCTGTTCAAGCTTTACCAGCGGGAACAGGCGGTGACGCGCGCAAAGCGTCTGCTTAATCCCACCGTTAAGCCCTAAATCGTTCCTGCTTCGCTCACGCGACGGCGCAACAATGTGGCGAGGGCGTTCCCGTGTGTTTCGGACGAAGCACTTAGTGCGCCGTAATATGTTCAGGTGCCTCCCCGCCCCGCTCTATTTCGGATGCAGCCGAGAGTTTCGCGCTACTACTTAAGTAACCGAATAGCCACCATCCAAACAAACCCGCTATCACAGCAAAAAAAGTTGACCAAACTGGATCGTGGAATCGAAAAACTTGTTCGAAGGAGATGCGGGACACGGCGCTAATCCTCGCCCCTGATGTGTAGCTAGCCGCGACAACGTAGACGGGAACACTATAAAGTGCCAGCCCCAGAAATTTGCAGGCTCGGTGAGGTAAAACACGAAAAAGGAGATACCATCCAGCAATTACTAATCCTGCGGAAGCGATGCATGAAAGAGCAATGAATAAAACATGGACTTTTTTTTTCGGCAAGAAATGTTCCAATGGCATATGGTAGAGCTATAATAGGCAACAGAAGCGGCGCGCCAGCAACCGCGAGTAATCCGAGGAGAATGATAATGTAGCCTATTACCGGACTCACCTCGTGACTTGTTGAAACAGTATAACCCGTCCGGTGTCCCGAATTATCAAATCGATCTGTGCGAATCTCACGCATGAATCGTGCGCCTTGCCCCAGCTACGCCACGCATGGAAGCATGAGCGAATGGTCTTGGCAACAGGTGGCATAGTGCGCGCCACAGCCTGCGTTACAGGCGCGAAATCGTTGAGTGAGAGACGGCGTAACTCTTGGCGATCTGGACCAACGGCTCACCGGCGGCGCGTCTTCGAATGGCTTCCCGTCACTGATGAGGCGTGAGCTTGGGCTTCCTGCCGAACCAGACGCCATTATATCTTTTGCGCGCCTTCGCCCCTCACTCGTCCGCGACACGTTCAGCAACCGCTCGAACTTGGCGAGTCCTCCGAGGACGGTGAGCATCAGGCGTCCATGTGGCGTAATCGTATTCGCCCAGGCATTAGCCAGTGACCGGAACGTGGCTCCCTTCTTCCCGATCTCGTCCAAGAAATTGAGCAGGTCGCGAGTAGATCGAGCCAGCCGGTCCAAGCGAACGACGATAACGGTGTCTCCTGGCTACACATCTGCCATCAATCGAGCCTGTTCTCGGCGATCCGTTCGAGCCCCTGACACCTTCTCTCGGAATATGCGGGGGCACCCGGCGAGCCGAAGTTGTTCGACCTGGGCGTTCAAGCTTTGTCCCTCGGAGGACACGCGCGCATAGCCAATCATCGCCAATTCGATCACCCCTTCTGCACTTGATTTATGGACGGCTGGAATTGCTGCCTGCGGGAGGCGCGATCCGTGGCGTTGCGCGTCCGGCTGCGCCCGTCAGCTCACTGTTGACAATTGCCCGGCTACTCACCATAACAGCCGCCATGTGCATCAAGGCCGACATCATCGTCCGACGTCGCCGTACCCGCTCCACAGCGCGGTCGCGATGAAGGGCATTTGATGTAGCCCGATCAAGCGAGCCGCGCGCCATTGCGCGGCTTTTTTGCTTCCGCGCTCTGGCTTTCCACCACCCGCTTCGTTGCCATTGCCAGACGCCCGAGGAGCCCTACCCATGCAAAAGATGGCGAGCCCCAAATCGACCACTGCGAAAGCCGGCGCCACCAAGCCTACTCTGTTCATCGACGGTGAAGCCGGAACGACCGGCATCGAGATTCGCGAGCGGCTGGCGACTGTCGCGGGTGTCGAGGTCAGGAGCATCGCGGCCGATAAGCGCAAGGATCCGGCGGCCCGTAAAGCCATGATGGCCGAGGTCGACCTGGTCGTTCTCTGCCTGCCCGACGAGGCGGCCAAGGAGGCCGTCGCGCTCGCTTCCGAGCTCGGCGATGACGCCCCCAGGATCTTGGATGCGTCGACCGCACACCGGGTCGCGAGCGGTTGGGTCTACGGCTTCCCGGAAATGGAGACAGGGCAGGCCAAGGCAATCGCCAAGGCGAACCGTGTCACCAATCCGGGCTGCTATCCCACGGGCGCGATTGCGCTGATCAGACCTCTGGTCGATGCCGGCCTTGTCCCATCCGACTATCCGATCACCGTCAACGCGGTTTCAGGCTATTCGGGCGGCGGCAAGTCGATGATCGAGGCCTACGAGTCGGGCAGGGCACCAGCCTTCGAGCTTTACGGCCTCGCCCTGGAGCACAAGCATGTGCCCGAGCTTCAGCTCTATGCGAAATTGGCGCGGCGGCCGATCTTCGTGCCGTCGGTCGGCAATTACCGCAAGGGCATGCTGGTCTCGGTCCCGCTGCATCTGGATGCGCTGCCGGGCCGGCCGAGCGTGCGCGATCTCGAGGCGGCGCTCGCACAGCACTACGCGGAAGCAAAGTACGTGAAGGTGGTGCCTGCCGCCGATCCGTCGGCGAAGGGCGGCCGGCTCGAGGCGGAGGCCCTCAACGGCACCAACCTTCTCGAGCTGCGGGTATTCGGCAACGAGACACGGCGTCAGGCCGTGCTGGTGGCCAAGCTCGACAATCTCGGCAAGGGTGCATCAGGCGCGGCCGTGCAGAACATCGGCCTGATGCTCGGCGTCGAGATCTGATGGATCAGCGCACGGTCAGCTCGAACAGCTTCGTCTGATCGAGCGTGTCGCCGAACCAGGAGGAGATGGCGGCGGCGCGCTCACCGATGTACTTCGGCGCGCCACCGTCGAGCAGCATCGGCACGTCGTGTCCCGGCACGACGATCGAGTTCGGCTTGCTGCGCCACAGCTCCCACATCTTCTCCATGGAGGCGCGGCTGACGGCCTGATCGTAGCTCATGTCGGCGGTCAGCGAGAGGATCTCGGCGCGGTTCTTGGCCGAATCGCCGGTGAAGATGACGTCGCGGTCGCGGCCGTTGAGCACGAACATGAGGTGGCCCGGCGTATGTCCCGGCGCGTCGTGGGCCGTGACGCCGGGGAGAACCTCGTCTCCCGCGTTTACCAGGACGGTCTGCTTCGAGCGGTCGAGCTCGCGCACATAGAGCTCAGGGACCGGCGTGGTGCCCCAAGGCTCCTTGACGGACCAGGCGAGCTCCTTCGTCCCGATCGCGATGCGCGCCTTGGGAAACATCACCCAGTTGATCGCATGATCCCAGTGTGAATGCGTCAGCAGGACGTCGGTTACATCGGCCGGCGTCAAGCCTCTGGCCGCGAGTTGGCTGATGATCAGGCTGCGCTGACTGAACGAGCCGACATCGATGAGCGCCACGCGCTCATGCCCGCGCAACAAAGCGATGGTGCTCCAGCCCAAGCCGCCATGGCACACGGATTTGCCAGGATATCCCTGCACCACGACATCGATTTGCCAGCCATCGACCTCCGCAATCATCGCACCCCTATCCCGCTCAGCAGCCATAGGCCACTCCTTCGCCGTTCCTCCTGACTTATCTTGCGCGCTTGGCCTCTCCTCGCCTTTCATTGCGCCGAAGTCATGGTCACTTCTGCCCCCGAAGCTGACCGACACCGCATGACGATCATCATATCGTCAACTGTCGACAATTCTCAACCGCTTCGGCGGCAAATCCATTGTGCTGCGCGCGCATGATGGTCTTGCGTGGTAAGAGAGGTAATCAGTCCAAATCGGGCTTTGTCGGTTCGGAGCCAGACCATGGCAGATCAACGCATGACGACCCCCATCGATCCAGGAGTGAGAATCGGCCACGTGCACCTGAAGGTTGCCGATCTCGACCGTGCGCTCGGCTTCTGGCGCGACATCCTCGGCTTCGAGGTGATGCAGACCCGCCCCGGCGCCGTCTTTCTCTCCGCCGGCGGCTATCACCATCACATCGCGCTCAACACATGGGAGAGCGAAGGCGCATTGCCACCGCCCCGCAACACGACGGGCCTCTATCACGTGGCGATTCTCTACCCCTCGCGTGCGGCACTGGCAGGCGCATTGAAGCGACTGAACGCGGCGGGCATTACGCTCGACGGCGCCAGCGATCACGGCGTCAGCGAGGCCCTCTATCTGCGGGACTTCGATGGCAATGGTGTCGAGCTCTATCGCGATCGGCCGAAGGAG
Source organism: Bacteroidota bacterium (assembly GCA_050260355.1). Taxonomy (GTDB): domain Bacteria; phylum Pseudomonadota; class Alphaproteobacteria; order Rhizobiales; family Hyphomicrobiaceae; genus CADEFX01. The sequence goes on from JBLNBZ010000112.1 coordinate 8,773, forward strand.
GAATGGCCAATGACCCCCGAAGGTAAGCTCAGCATGTCGACCCGGCGCCTCGACCTCGACAACCTGCTGGCGGAGGCGGCCTAACGGGCAAAGATAGCCCGAGCCGAATCTGCGCTTCGCATCGGCACCTCCTGGCGTGTAGGCTCAAACGAGCATTGATCCGCTCGTCAGGGGGCAATCGCCATGGGTGCTGCAAACGAAATTCTGTCGCTGTCGTCGGTCGAGTTGCGCCGGCGCATCGGGACAAAGGAGATTTCGCCGGTCGAGCTGCTCGAGGCCGCGATCGGGCGGATCGAGGAGATCAATCCCGCCGTCAATGCCGTTACGGCCACGTGCTTCGCTCGCGCCCGAAAAGAAGCCGCTGCCGCCGAGAAGGCAGCGCGCGAGGGCGAAGCGCTGGGTCCGCTACACGGTCTGCCGACGGGGATCAAGGACCTCGAGGAGACCGGCGGCCTGCTGACCACCTACGGCTCGCCGTTGTTCCGCGACTTCGTCCCGGAGCGCGACAACGTCATGGTGGCCCGTGTGCGGGCCGCCGGCGCCATCATCGTGGCCAAGACCAACGTGCCGGAGTTCGGCGCCGGCGCCAACAGCCGCAACGTGGTGTGGGGTGCGACCGGCAACCCGTTCAATCCCATGCTCAACCCTGGTGGCTCGTCTGGCGGATCGGCCGTTGCGCTCGCGACCGACATGCTGCCGGTGTGCACGGGATCCGATACAGGCGGATCGTTACGCATTCCGGGCGCCATCAACGGCGTGGTGGGCTTCCGTCCGTCGCCTGGAGCGGTGCCGCATGAGCGTCGCGGGCTCGGCTGGTCGGCCATATCGGTGCTCGGCCCGATGGGTCGCACCGTGGCCGACACGTGCCTGCTCATGTCGGCGCAGGCCGGCTTCGATGCGGTCGATCCGCTGGGCTATCCGATGGATGCCCAGGGCTTGGCGACGCCGGCGCCGTGCGATCTCGGGCGGTTGCGGGTGGCGTGGACGGAGGACTTCGGCCAATGCCCGGTCGAAAGGCCAATCCGCAAAGTGATGCGCGAGCGGATCGCTGCCATGCGCCATCTGTTTCGCACCTGCGACGAGCTGAAGCCCGACTTCGCCGAGGCCGATCGCTGCTTCGATGTGATCCGCGCCGTCAGCTTCGTATCGCGCTACCAGGCCGACTACGAGAAGGACCCCAACTCGCTGGGTCCCAATGTGCGCGCTAATTATGAGATGGGCGCCAAGATGTCGCTCGCCGACGTGGCGTGGGCGCATGCCGAGCAGACGCGTATCTACCGCCGGTTCCAGGAGACGTTCCGCGACTACGACCTGGTGCTCTCCCCGACAGTGCCGGTGACGCCGTTCCCGTGGACGCAGCTTTACCTCGCCGAGATGGACGGCAAGCCGTTGCGCAACTACTACCACTGGCTGGCGCTCACGTATTTCATCACGCTGGCGACCAATCCGGCGATCTCGATCCCGGCCGGCGTGGATCACAAGGGCATGCCGTTCGGGCTGCAGGTGGTCGGACGCGCGCGTGGCGATGCAGAGGTGTTGGCGGCGGCGCATGCCATGGAGCAGGCCTTCGCCGTCATTCCCGAGCTGCGCCGGCCGCGGCCGGATCTCGGCAAGCTCAAGAAGCCGACTCCGGAGCTCAAGTCGATCGTCACGCACCCGCCGAAGCGGACGGAGATGGGCTGAGGCCCCTCGCGCTCCTCCGGCTGGTCGCAGGCCACCGGCCGAGGCACGTCGCGATGATGTCCAGGCTGCCGTCGATGACCTGCTGCCAGCTCAGAGGGCAGGCGAAGGTCGGCTGCCGATCTGGGCGGCGCGGGTCGACGAGCGTCTCGGGCAGATGGATGAAGCCGTTGCGGGCAGGGCCGACCCCGCGCCGGCTCAGCTCCACGGCACGGTAGAGCAGCGCGTTGCAGAGATAGCTGCCCGCGTCGCGCGAGAGTTGCGCGGGCAGGCCGCGGCGCCGCAGGCGCTCGACGATCAGGGCAGCGGGCAGGTTGGCCGGCAGGAACTCGGGCGCATCAGCCGAGATGCAGGCGGATGCCGGCAGCGCACCAGCACCGTCGGGCGAGGGGGCGCATCGGTTGCGTCCGCGTGCCTCGACCGCAAAGCCGGTTGCCCGATGCGAAACGCCGAAGTGCAAAGCCAAGTGGGGGCGATGTCGCGCATAAAGCTGCTCGAGCCGCGCGAGGCCGGCCACCCATTCGGTCGGCAGGATCTCGACAACTGCGCAGATGCCGGGGAACGATGCTTTCGCGGCCTCGGCGATGCGCGGCACGAGGATGGACGTGGCGTTGACCGGCACGCGGGGGAACGGTCCAAATCCGGTGAGCAGAATGACGGGCCGGCTGCCTGACATCAGTGTCGGATAGCGCAAGCGGCTTGCCTCAGCAACCCTGTCGGCGAGCGGTGCCGTGCCGGCTCGGCGCAACGAGAGCCAGGATCTCCTCGACCGCCAGCGCCGGGGTCAGCTTGCCTGAGGCGACGCGACCCTCGAGCTCGCGCAATCGGCGGGCGGTGGCGTCGTCGTCCAGCACCAGCGACATAAGCCCCTCGTTGAGCAGGTCGCGCATCCAGGCCACGCTCTGACGCCGGCGACGTGCCTCGAGCTCCCCCGCAGCCTTCATGACGCGGCGATGCTCCAGGATCGCCGCCCACAGTGCGTCGAGCCCCTGGTTCGTCTGCGCCGACACGGTCAAAACAGAGGGTCTCCAGTGCTGCGACGGCGGGCTGATAATATTGAGTGCGCCCTGCAGCTCGCCAGCGGCCCGCTTCGCGCGCTCGACGTTGTCGCCGTCCGCCTTGGTGATGGCGATGATCTCCGCCATCTCGATGACACCGCGCTTGATGCCCTGCAACTCGTCACCGGCCCCCGCCAGGAGCAGCACGACGAACACGTCGACCATATCCGCCACGGCGGTTTCCGATTGGCCGACGCCGACCGTCTCGACGATGACCACGTCGAAGCCGGCGGCCTCGACCAAAACCATGGTCTCGCGCGTGCGTCTTGCCACCCCGCCCAAGGTGCCGGACGTGGGCGAGGGGCGGATGAAGGCCTCCGAGCGCTGTGCCAGGCGGTGCATGCGCGTCTTGTCGCCCAGGATGGCGCCGCCGGTGCGTCTGGATGTGGGATCGATGGCCAGCACCGCAACCTTATGGCCCCTATCGATGAGGTCGGTGCCGAGACGGTCGATGGCGGTCGACTTGCCGACGCCGGGTACACCCGTGAGCCCGACCCGCACGGCTCGGCCCGCATGCGGCAGCAGGCGCTGCACGAGGTCCTGGGCCAGGGTCCGGTGATCGGCGCGGGTGCTCTCGACGAGAGTGATGGCCCGCGCGAGCGTGGCGTGGCTGCCCTCGAGCACGCCCCTGGCCAGGTCCTCGACCGACAGTTCAGTCCGCTTCTGCCCCATGCACGCAGCAACCCGCTTTCGGCGCAAGGCCCCAGGCCCCGCCGCACGAGCATGGGAGTGATTCCGGCAGGCGGCAAGGCCCGCCGCGCCCTTTGCCCCGGCGCCGGCGGCGGCAAGAAATCCTCTGGAGGATAAATCAACGGTTTACGCTGTTCTGCCACCATCCGGGTCCAGCACCTGCGGGTGCGGCAACTGACGATGGAACCGTAATATGTATTACCAGGCGGACGTTGCGCGCTGGATGAGCGCCGTTGCTGGTGCACTTCTGAGCGTCATGATCGCGGCGCAACTCGGGACGGCGCGAGCCCAAGACCGGGACGAGGTGCCCGTGGCCACCGAGGAGCCCATCACCGAGATCGAGGTCTCGCCCGAGCATCCGGACACCAGCATCCCCGCTGAGATTGCCGACGCAGGTAGGGCGTCACGAGGCAAAACCGGTCCGGTCGGGCACCAGGTGAATCGAGGCCCGATCGTACCGGCCGATAACGAATTGATCAGGTGCGTGGCGGGCTGCATCGGGCGCGTAGGCGGCAGCGTGGTCAATCTGTCGAGCAACGAGACGCGCTGACGACGCCTTTGCGGCTTGACCCCGTGCTAGCGCTTGCCGGGCACCACCTCGACCTGGGACTGCCGCTCGAACAGGCGGATCAGCATATTCACGTCCGCGCCGGCGCCCTGATCGTTGAGCGCGGTCTGGAAGATCTCGCGCACGAGGTTGGACACCGGCATCGGTGAAGCGCTGGCAACGCCGAGCTCGGTGGCGAGCCGCACATCCTTGTGCATGAGCCCGAGTGTGAAGTTGGCTTGCATCTGGCCGCTGACGAGGCGCGGCAGCGTGATTTCGGTCGAGTAGCTGCGCGCCGATCCCTTGGCGAGCACCTCGGCGCAGGTTTTCAAGCTCAAGCCGTTCTTGATGCCCATGGCGACGGCCTCGAACGTGACCGTCCTGACGCTTGCGGCAATGACATTGTTGACGAGCTTCATGACGTGGCCCGTGCCGACATCGCCGCAGTGGAAGATATTTGGGCTGATGGTCTCGAACACCGGCTTCACGCGCTGATAGAGGCCGGCAGGCGCGCCGATCATGATGGCGATGGTGCCGGCGTCGGCACCATGAGGGCCGCCGCTGACCGGCGCGTCGATGAGCGAGATGCCGGACGCCGCAAGCTCGGCGGCCATGGCGCGCGTGGCATTGGGATCACCCGTGGTCATGTCGGCGATGATGCCGCCGCGCTTCATGCCGGCCGCGATGCCGTCCGCGCCGAAAATGGCGTTTCGGACCTCCTTGGAGGTCGGCAGGCACGTCATCACCAGATCACACTCCGAGGCGAGCGCTTTCGGGCTCTGAGATGGTGCGCCGCCCTTGTCGGCGAGCTTGGCCATGGCCTCCGGGTTGAGGTCGTAAACGCGCATTTTGTGCACGCGAAGAATACGCCGCGCCAGTGCGCCGCCCATATTGCCGAGGCCGATGTAGCCAAGCTGCATGTTCTCTATCTCCTGCCGGACTCAGACGTGCGGGAACACCTTCTCTGCGGCCAGGCGCATCGAGCGTTCCACGTGCTCCGGCGCGATGCCGCCGATGTTGAACCATAGCGCAAACTCGGTGATGCCGAAGCGCCGCTTCATCTCACGGAGCTTCTCCACACATCCGGCCGGATCGTCGGCGATCGCGGCGCCGTACTGGTGCAGCTTGTCGAAGCTCAGATAGCCCATCTCACGCGTACGCTTGCCTTCTGACATGGTCAGCTCGTAACCCTTGACGACGCCGCCTTGCGCCGCGTTCGCGAGCTGATGCGAGGTCACCTTGGCATAGAACCACTCCACGTGCGGGGCGTAGATCTCACGCGCGCGCTTGGCGTCCTCGTGCACGAAGAAGGGGAGCAGGATCATGCGCTCGGCCTTCTTCGGATCGCGGCCGCGCTCGACGCACATGGCTTCATAGCGCTTGCAGTGTGCCTCGAGCTGATCCATCCACGCCTCGCGATAGGTGCGGTACGTGAAGGGCGAGGCGAACTGCATGTTGAAGCCGAGGCGCGCCGCCTGATCGAAGCTCTCCGGCGAGATGGTCGCCTGATACACGGGCGGGTGCGGCTTCTGGATCGGCTTGGGCAGCACCTCGACCGGCTCTGGGATGGTCCAGAATTTCCCCTGGTAGGAAATCTTCTCCTCGGTCCAGGCCTTGAGTACGATCTCGAGGCCCTCGTTGAACATCTCGCGGCTCTTGTCCATCGGCACGCCGAGGCCGACGAACTCGTGCGGCTGGTAGGCGCGGCCTGCCCCGAAGTCGAGACGCCCGTGCGAAAGAATGTCGATCAGGGCGAAATCCGAGGCCGTGCGCAGCGGATGATTGAACGGGATGACGACCACAGCCATACCGAGCCGCAGCCGCTTGGTACGCTGGGCGATGGCGGCTGCATAGACCTGGGTCGAGGTGACGACACCATAGGTGGAGAAAAGGTGCTCGGCGATCCACGCCTTGTCGTAGCCGAGCTCCTCGGCGAGCTCGAAGAAGCGCAGATCGTCGTCGAAGCATTCGACGCGGCGCGACTGGTCGGGGAATTGGCTGAGACTGAAAACACCCCACTTGGTCATCAACCGCTCCTATCGTTGCCTGCTGTCGCGACGGCCAAGCCAATCGCGGTCCGGCTCAGGCCAGCGCTCGCTTTAGTGCAGCGCCGAGCTCCTGAGTGGCCGCGGCGGCCTCGGGGATGAACTTGCCCATGGTCAGGAACCCGTGGATCTGGCCGGGATACCGCTTGGCCTCGACCGGCACCCCAGCGGCTTTCAGGGCGGCGGCAAAAGCCTCGCCTTCGTCGCGCAGTGGATCATAGCCGGCGGTCAGCACGTAAGCGGGAGGTAAACTCTTCAGGTTGCTGGCCTTGAGGGGCGAAGCACGCCAGTCGGCCACGTCGGCCGCCCCGCGCAGGTAGAGGTCGATGAACCATTTCATGGTCGAGCGCGTGAGCGGAAGCTGCTCGGCGAACTCGGCGATGGAGCCGTGTCCCATGGCCATGTCACAGGCCGGATAGATGAGAAGCTGGAAACGCAGCTTCGGCGTGCCCCGCTCGCGCGCGTTGAGGCAAACGACGGCGGCGAGGTTGCCACCGGCGCTGTCGCCGCCGACTGCGAGGCGGTTGCGGTCGACACCGAGCGCGGCCGCGTTTTCCCAGACCCATTCGGTCGCAGCGATGCAATCCTCCGCCGCGGCGGGAAACTTGTGCTCGGGCGCCAGTCGGTAGTCGACGGACAGAACGGTGCAGCCGGCGTGATTGGCAAGACCCCGGCACACGCCGTCGTGGCTGTCTATGCTGCCGATCACCCAGCCACCGCCGTGGAAATAGATGAGGGCCGGCTGCGTCTCGCCTGGTTTGGAGGCGCGCGCGCGATAGAGCCTGATCGCCATCGAACCGGCCGGTCCGGGCGCGGTCAGATCCCGCGTCTCGGCGATCGGCATGGGCTCGGGCTGCAGAACGCGGCGGGCATCCAGGTAAAGCCGGCGCGCCTCCTCGTGTCCGACCGTCTCGTAGGGTGGCCGGCCGACCGACTTGATGAGATCGATGACTTGCTGGGCACCTGGGTCGAGCGGCATGGCTAGGCTCCGTAGGGCAACGATGTAAAGGTGCTCACGCCGTCCATTCGAGGATGGCTTTGGCGACATCGTCTGGACGATCGAGCTCGGCCAGATGGCCGGCGCCTTTCACTACGCGGACCTCGCACTTGGCTCGGATCGCCTTCTTGATCGTATTGGCGTAGCTGCGCGGCATGACGCGGTCGTGCTCACCCCACAGCAGCAGCGTCGGTGCCTTGATCAGCGCCAGCCGCTTGTCGAGCCGGCTATTGCCGAGAGGCCAGAAAGCGCGTGCAGCGGCCTCTGACGCACGCACCTGCTCAATGGGCCACTCGACGGAGTTGGCATTGGGCGGAGCTGCCTTGAGGTCCTTGTAGATCTGCGCGTCGGCGCAGAGCAGGCCAGGCACGTCATCGGGCCTCTGCGCCCAGATATCGGTGGGCGGGTCCTTCTCGTCGAACAGTCCGAAGGGGGCAGTGACCGCGATGCTTTTGACGCGCTCCGGCCAGAGCGCCGCCATTTCGGCCACAAACGAGCCGCCGACCGAGCTGCCGGCAAGATCGGCACCGTCCAGCCCGGCTTTGCTCAGCAACTCCCGCACCGCGAGCAGCCAGTCGAGGTGGGAGTCGAGCAAGGTGTGACCGGTGGCGCCGGGATAGCCGGGCAGCGACGGCACAATGACCTCGCGCTGCTCGGCGAGCTTGTCGAGGAATGGTATCCAGCGCGGCAGGCCGCCGAAGCCCGCGAGGAAACCTAGTTTGGGACCGCGCCCCTTCTTCCAGACGCGGCAAGGGTGGCCGTTGACGTCGACCGTCTCGGTCTTGGGCTCGCTCAAGGCTTAACTCCCGTCTTGCGCTTGCTGCTGGTCAGCTCGTCATTCGGCCGCAGCAACGGCGCCGGGACGGAAGGCGGGCAGCGCCGCGCGCGACGACTTCGCCATGGGCTTGGGCCACCATCTGTCCTCCCACTCGGAGAAGAGCTTGGACAGCGTCGGCTTGACCTGCTCGGCGAACAGCCTGGTGTTGTACTTGGTCAGCTCCTTCGACATGTTGCCGTACTGCAGAAGCATCATGAGGTGCCCGACGTTGAGCGACTTGGCCACGTGCTCGAGCTGCTCGATGACCTCCTTGGGCGAGCCGACGACGACGTAGCCGCGCTCGACGATATCCTTCATCTCGCGCGCCACCATGTTGAAGCGCGTGCCGGCGGTCGTTCCGGTCGTGCCCTGGGCAGCCAGCGGATCCTGTTTGGCCTTCTCGGCGGCCTCGGCAGCGGCCCTGACCTGGCTTTGCAGGCCAGCGCGTTGCGTCGCTTCGGTGTTGTAGCCGGGGGGAGAGGCGAAGCGCGCGTCGACGTGCAGACAGCGATTGTAGAAGTACTCGGCCGCCTCCGCGTAGCGCTCCATCGCCTCCGACCTGCTCTCGGCGACGCCGACGAACTGCAGGAAGCCGGCGCGATACGGATTGCGATCCTTGCCGAGACGATCCATCTCGTCCCAGAAGCCCTTCATGGTTGCGGCACCGGCCTTGTACCCGTAGTAGGAGAGGTAGCAGTAGACGTAGTCCATCTCGGCGCACCAGCGCCAGGTCTCGACCGAGCCGCCGCCGGGAATCCACACCGGCGGATGCGGCTGCTGCACGGGCCGGGGCCAGATGTTGACGTAGCGCTGCTGGTTGAAGCGGCCGTTGAAGGCGAACGTCTCCTTCTCCTGCCAGGCTTTCATCACCAGGTCGTGCGCCTCGAGGTAGCGCTCGCGCAACGAGCTCGGGTTCTGGCCATAGGCGTAGCAGGTGTCCATCGGCGTGCCGACGGGGAAGCCGGCGATGAGACGGCCTCCCGAGATGCAGTCGATCATGGCGAACTCTTCCGCCACGCGCGTGGGCGGATTGTAGAGCGCGAGCGAGTTGCCCATGACGCAGAGCATAGTGTCGGTGGTGCGCCGCGACAGGGCCGTGGCGATCAGGTTGGGCGAGGGCATCAGCCCGTAGCCGTTGGAGTGGTGCTCGTTGACGCAGATGGCGTCGAAGCCGCACTCGGCGGCATACTCGAGCTCATCCATGAAGTCGTTGTACATGAGGTGGGCGCGCTTGGGGTCGAACAGCGAGGAGTGGATATCGACCCACACGGATGGGTGCTTCTGCCGGAAGTCATCCGGCAGCTCCGTGTACGGCATCAGGTGAAACCACATGAGCTTCATGAAGCGCCTCCTCCTGTCTACCGGCCCGCTGCGAAGCGGCGTTTTGTCCGGACATTCTGAAGAAGCGATCCGCAGGCGTCAATCCGGCACTAAACGGCGCAAGCACCCGTCCAGCTGCTGGCTCGTGAATCTGGGGATAGAACAACTGCAGATGACGCCGGCGGGGCCGGTGCATCGGGGCGCGCGCTACATGCCCGAGTAGTTCGGGCCGCCGCCCCCTTCCGGCACCGTCCAGTTGATGTTCTGGTTGGGGTCCTTGATGTCGCAAGTCTTGCAGTGCACGCAGTTCTGCGCGTTGATGACGAAGCGCGGACTGCCTGCCTCCTCCACCCACTCGTAGACACCGGCGGGACAATAGCGGTTCGACGGGCCCGCATAGACATCGTGCTCAGAGCGCCTCTGCAGCTCCATATCGCGCACCTTGAGATGCGCAGGCTGATCCTCCTCATGATTGGTGGCCGAGAACGACAGGTCGGTCAGCCGGTCGAAAGTCAGCACGCCGTCCGCCTTGGGATAGGCGATGGGCTTCGCGCCTCTAGCCTCCTCGAGCGTGGCGTGGTCGGGCTTGCGGTGGCTGAGCGTATAGCCGAGGCCGACGCCGGGAATGATGGTGTTGAGCCACATGTCGATGCCCGACAGCACGGTGCCGAGCCTGGTCCCGAAACGCGACAGCAGCGGCTTGACGTTGCGCACGCGGCGCAGGTCCTTCGCGATTGGACCTGTGCGCACCGCCTCCGCGTAGTCGTCCAGCCGATCATGCGCGCGCCCGGCCTGAAGCGCGGCGAAGGCGGCCTCGGCAGCATGAATGCCCGACAGGATGGCGTTGTGCGATCCCTTGATGCGCGGGACGTTGACGAAGCCGGCGGAGCAGCCGACCAGCACGCCACCCGGAAACACAAGCTCGGGGATCGACTGCCATCCGCCCTCGGTGATGGCGCGGGCGCCGTAGCCGATGCGCTTGCCACCCTCGAACGTGCCGCGGATGGCCGGATGGGTCTTGAAGCGCTGGAATTCCTCGAACGGGTGCAGGTAGGGATTGGTGTAGTTCAGGTGGACGACGAAGCCGACCGACACGAGGTTGGCGCCGTAGTGGTAGAGGAACGACCCGCCGCCGGTACGATCGTCGAGCGGCCAGCCTTGCGTGTGCTGTACGAGGCCCGGCTTATGCTTCTCCGGCCTCACCTCCCACAGCTCCTTGATGCCGATGCCGAACTTCTGCGGCTCCTTGCCTTTCGCCAGCTCGAACCTGGCGATGAGCTGCTTGGCAAGCGAGCCGCGCGCGCCCTCCGCAATGATCGTGTACTTGCCGCGCAGCTCGACGCCACGCGTAAACCGGTCGGTCGGCTCGCCATTCTTGCCGATACCCATGTCCCCGGTGGCGACGCCGACGACAGCGCCATTGTCGTCGTAGAGGACCTCGGCGGCCGCAAATCCCGGATAGATCTCGACGCCGAGCTCCGTGGCCTGCTCGCCGAGCCATCGGCAGACGTCGCCGAGACTGGCGATGTAGTTGCCGTGATTGCTCATCAGAGGCGGCATCGCAAAATTGGGCAGCGGGAACTCGCCGGCGGGTCCGAGATAGAGGAAGCGGTCGGCGGTGACCGGGGTGACGAGCGGTGCGCCTTTCTCTTTCCAATCGGGAATGAGGCGCGCGAGGCCGATCGGGTCGATGACAGCGCCCGAGAGGATGTGGGCGCCGACCTCGGAGCCTTTCTCGAGCACGACGACGGACAGGTCCTGCCCGTGCTCGGCTGCGAGCTGCTTCAGGCGGATTGCGGTGCCGAGGCCGGCGGGCCCAGCGCCGACGATCACCACGTCGAATTCCATGGCCTCGCGTGGTGGCAACTCCGGTGCGCTGGCAGCCATTCGTGCCGCTCTCCCTGTTGGTGGGCGTGTCATCCGTTCGATAGGTCGAGCCAGTCGCAAGCGTCAAGCGCGGCGTTGCCGGCCGTCGCGCAGGGCTGGCATTCCGCGCGCCGGCCGCTATGGTGACCGGCCATGCTCGATGCCGCGCAACGCGCCGACCTGATCGCGCTCCTCGCCTGGTACCGCGAGATGGGCGTCGATGCGGCATTGGATGAGACGCCGACCGACTGGTTCGACAACGGCGGTGCGGCTCCGGGAGCCGGATTCCGTCTGGATGGGAACGCCGGGGCAGCCGCAGAAGCGCCACGCGTTGCGCTGCACACAAGCGGCGGCGCATCGGCCAGCCGGCCCGCGGGGCGGTCTCAGCAAACGGTGCCCAACGCGCCGCGTGCGCCGATCGTTGCCACACCGCAGCGCCAGTTTCCCGCGGTCGCGCCCGACGCCGCCACCATGGCGGCGCGGGAGGTCGCGCGCTCGGCAGCGACATTGGAGGCCCTGCACGACGCCTTGAAGCGCTTCGACGGCTGCGGGCTCAAGGCAACAGCCAAGAACCTGTGCTTCTATCGCGGCAGCCCAAAGGCCAGGGTCATGATCATCGGCGAAGCACCCGGCCGCGAGGAGGACCTCGAAGGCAAGCCGTTCGTGGGGCGTGCCGGCCAGCTCCTCGACAAGATGCTGGCCGCGATCGCGCTCGGCGAAGCCGATGTGCACATCACCAACATTGTCTACTGGCGGCCGCCGGGAAACCGCACGCCGACACCGCAGGAGGCCCAGATCTGCCGCCCGTTCCTCGATCGGCAAATCGAGCTGGTGGCGCCACAGATCATCATCACGCTCGGCGGGCCGGCCGCAGGCGCGGTCCTCGACGTGCAGGGCGGCATCATGAAGGCGCGCGGCCGTTGGCGCGAGCTGCAGTCGGGCGGACGATCCATCCGTGCCATGCCGACGCTGCATCCGGCGTATCTGCTGAGGACGCCGATCGCCAAGCGGCTCGCATGGCGCGACCTGCTCGCCATCAAGGCGGCGCTTGCCGAATAGGACGGTTCGCATGAGCAAGCTCAACGACGACTTCGCCCATCGCTTCGGTGAAAGGCTCGACCTCGAGATCTCGGATCCGCACGCCGCTGCAGTATTGGGTCAGCTAGCAGCGCGCGGATCCTGCCGGCGTTTCAAGCCTGAGCCGGTGCCGGCCGGGCTGATCGACATGCTGTGCGCGGCGGCGCTGGCGTCTCCGACCAAGAGCGACCTGCAGCAGCGCGACATCCTGATCGTCGAGGATGCAGTCGTGCGTGGGCGCATCAACGAGCTGCTGGCAGAGCAGGAGTGGATCAGAAGCGCGCCACATCTCGTCATATTTCTCGGCAACAACCGGCGGCAACGTCAGCTGCATGAATGGCGCGGGCATGCCTTTGCCAACGATCACCTCGATGCCTTCTTCAATGCGGCCGTCGATGCGGGCATCGCCTTGTCGGCGTTCGTCATCGCTGCCGAAGCGGCAGGCCTCGGCTGCTGTCCGATCAGCGTGATACGCAACCATAGCGAGGAGGTGAGCCGCATGATCGGACTGCCCGATCACGTCTTTCCGGTTGCCGCCCTCGGCTTCGGCTGGCCGTCGCAGCGGCCCTACACGAGCCTGCGCCTGCCCCTCTCGGCTACCGTGCATCGAGACCGCTACACCGATTGCACGAGAGCGGTGGTGGAGGCCTACGACCGGCGGCGCAACGCGGTGTTTCCATATCGCAGCCAGCGCAATGTCGCCGAGTTCGGAGCGAGCGATACGTATGGCTGGAGCGAGGACAAGGCGCGCCAGTATGCGCGACCCGAACGGGCGGACTTCGGTGCCTTCATCAGGCGCAAGGGTTTCAATTTGAGCTAAATTGTCCGATGGGTCTTAAGCCTCTGGCAGAACCTCGCAATTTAATCTCTATCAAGCGAAAGACTGACATTTCGCCAAGTCCACCCGCAGGGACCACCTTGGCAGCAAAGGGCGCATATGCAGATCGGGTACGTCTACATCCGCCCGGTGGAGGTGCTTTATTTGCGGGCGTTGGGACCCTATCGAACATCCGCGCCTTTGGCCTGGTCCGAGATGCGCGCATGGCTCGACGCACGGCAGTTGTGGCCGAGCATCACGCGCGGTTACGGCGTTCTCAATGATTCACCGGCAGCTACGAAGCCGGAGCTGAGGCGCTACGACGCTTGCGTCGAGGCGCCTCGCGATTTCGAGGCGGAGCTGGCGCCAGGCATCGGTCGCCGCACGGTTCCCGGCGGTGCCTACGTCGTTCACCGGCACAAGGGGCGGCATCGCACGTTGCGCGCCGGTTTCTCCTATATTCACCGCAAGTGGGTTCCGGGCCACGGTCTGCAGGTCGACCCGCGGCGCCCGTATCTCGAGGTCTATCTCAACGATCCTCTCTCGACGCCCGCAACCGAGTTGATGACCGACCTCTGCGTGCCGGTGTTCCCGATCGGCGAGCAGCTGCCGCGCGGGTCGCGCAGCGCCGCGTGACGCCGGCGCGCGAACCTGGGACAATAGGCCAGATGTCCAGCACAGGCGCGCAAGCCTAAGCGCGTAAGCCGGAGGCCGCCATGCCCAGAATCGATGAGACCCGCCCTTTCATTCCAGTGCGCATTGCCGTGCTGACCGTGTCCGATACCCGCACGATCAAGGACGACAAATCGGGTGATCTCCTCGCCGAGATGATCAAGGAGAGCGGGCACGAGGTCATCGATCGCGCCGTCGTCAGGGACGATGTCGCCCAGATTCGTGCCCGTGTTCAGGGCTGGATCGCCAATTCACAGATCGATGTCGTCATCACGACGGGTGGAACCGGATTTACGGGCCGCGATGTGACGCCGGAGGCGGTCAAGCCCCTGTTCGAGAAGGAGATCGAGGGCTTCTCGACGGTCTTTCACATGATCTCGTTCAAGAGCGTCGAGACCTCGACGCTGCAGTCCCGCGCGTGCGGGGGCGTTGCGCACGGGACCTACATTTTCTGTCTGCCGGGCTCGCCGGGCGCCTGCAAGGACGGATGGCACGGGATTCTCAAGTGGCAGCTCGACAACCGCAACCGTCCCTGCAACTTCGTCGAGATCATGCCGCGCCTGGAGGAGCACCGGCGCAAGACCGCAGGCTAGGTCGCGCGCCAGGCTGACCGCGACAGTCTTGCGGGACAGCTCAGCCGAGACCGAGCGCGAGCTGCACGGGCCTGAACGAGCGGCGGTGGTGAACGGTGACGCCGAGGCGCTGGATGGCCTGCTGGTGCTCTGGCGTGCCGTAGCCCTTGTGGCGCTCGAAGCCGTAGCCGGGCAGCTCTTGTGCGAGCGCGATCATCAGGCGGTCGCGTGTGACCTTCGCGACAATCGAAGCGGCGGCGATCGACAGGCACTTGGCGTCGCCCTGAACGACCGTTCGCGCCGAACAGCGCAGGTCGGGCGCGCGGTTGCCGTCAATCAACACAAGGCGCGGCCGCGACATCAGCTTGCGCACGGCTTGGCCCATGGCCCACATGGTAGCATTGAGAATGTTGTTGCGGTCGATGCGGCCCACATCGGCGATGCCGACGGCGTACTGCGAGGTGGCGACGATGCGGGCATACACTTCGGCGCGCACCTCGGGCTCCAGCTCCTTGGAGTCGGCAATCCCGTCGGGGATGTTGTCCGGATCGAGAATAACCGCAGCAGCGACCACCGGCCCCGCCCAGGGCCCTCGGCCTGCCTCGTCAACCCCCGCAATCGGTCCGCCAGCAAGCTGCAGCTCGTTGGCTTCCAGCTCGAACGTCGGCCTCATGTCCCCCGGCTCCCCGCTCGGCGGGATAGTCAGTGGATTCGGGGGCTCGAGTCAAAGCGAGGCGGATCACCTGCTCTGCGTCTCAAGGGTGCGCGGGATTCCGGCTTAGAGCAGGCTCATCTGAGAGCCTGGCAAGACAGGTCGCTTGAACAGGTCGGTTCTCAGCTCGAGCTTGTACTTGTTCATGCCGAGCCGGTTGAGCGCGAGGCGGAAGCGTGTCGCGATCTGCTCGGCATAGGGGCCCGTGCCGCGCTGGCGCAGACCGAACTCGGAGCTGTAGTCCTTGCCGCCGTGCATTGAGCGCAGGATGTTGATGACGCGGGCGGCTCGGTCCGGGAAATCGGTCTCCAGCCACTCGCGGAAGAGCTGCTTCAGCTCGAGCGGAAGGCGCAGCAGCACGTAGCCGCCATCGCGCGCACCGGCAGCGTGCGCGGTCTCCAGGATGCGCTCGATCTCGCTGTCGTTGAGGGCCGGGATGATGGGGGCCACCATGGCCACCGTCGGGATGCCGGCCGCCGAGAGCTGGCGAATGGCTTCCAGCCGTTTGGGCGGCGTGGTCGCGCGGGGCTCCATCTTGCGCGCGAGGTGCGGGTCGAGCGTGGTGACGGAGATGGCGACCTTGGCCAGTCCGCGCTCGGCCATCCTCGACAGAATGTCGATGTCGCGCACGACGCCTGCCGACTTGGTGACAATGCCGAACGGATGCTGCGCGCGCTCCAGCACCTCGAGGATGGAGCGCGTGATGCGATGCTCGCGCTCGATCGGCTGATAGGGGTCCGTGACCGTGCCGATGGCGATGACCTTTGGCTCGTAGCGCGGGTTGGCGAGCTCGCGCTCCAGGAGCTCGGCCGCGTTGGACTTGGCATAGAGCTTGGTCTCGAAGTCGAGACCGGGAGAGTGACCGAGGAAGGCGTGGGTCGGTCGGGCGAAGCAGTAGATGCAGCCGTGCTCGCACCCGCGGTAGGGATTGATCGACTGCTCGAAGGAGATATCCGGGCTGTCGTTGCTGGTCACGATGCTGCGCGCGCGCTCGAGACTGATGTACGTCTTGAATGCGTCGAGGCTGCCCAGCGTCTCCCAGCCATCATCGAAGCCTTCGTATTTGGCCGCATCGTACCGGCTCGAGGCGTTGGATCGCGCTCCCCGTCCCCTCCGTCGCTCGCTGTGCACGGCCGTTTGGTCGGCGCCTGCGATGGATTTGGCTATAGGCTTCTCCATGGCCGCAAGGATACGTGGGGCGTGAGAACATAGCAAGAACATTATCTGCAACGTTGAGCCGGGCGAGGCCCGAGGCTAGCTTGCGATCGCAACAAGGGGCGCCCCGCATGATTTCGGTCGTCGTTCCGACGCTGAACGCCGAGACGCACCTCGCCGCCAGCCTGACCGCGCTCGTGCCTGCGACCGTCGAGGGGCTGGTGCGCGAGGTGGTGGTGGTCGACGGCGGCTCCACGGATCGCACGACAGACATCGTGGACCAAGCGGGCGCCACGCTCGTCAAATCGACATGCGGGCGCGGCACGCAGCTCGCCGCAGGTGCCGAGCACACCCGCCTGCCGTGGATCCTGTTCTTGCATGCGGACACGGTCCTGGAGCCGGGCTGGGAGCGGGAGGCGGCGGCCTTCATCGAGCGGGTCGATACGGGTCGGCAAGCGCCTGCGGCAGCCGCATTCCGATTTGCGCTCGATGAGCCTGGGCTCAAGCCGCGCCTGGTCGAGCTGGGCGTGGCGTTGCGCTGCACGCTTCTGCGTCTGCCCTATGGCGATCAGGGTCTGCTCATTCCGCGGCGGCTCTATCAGCAGGTCGGCGGCTACCGTCGGATTCCCCTGATGGAGGACGTGGACCTCGTCCGCCGGCTCGGGCGCAGTCGCACCGTCATGCTGCGCGCACGCGCCAACACGAGCGCGCTGCGCTATCGGCGCGACGGCTACTTGCGGCGTATCGCACGCAATCTGACCTGCCTCACGCTGTATTATCTGCGCGTGCCCGCTGGTACGCTGGCGCGCCTCTATCGCTGAGCGACAAGCCATCACTTCCTCGTGAAGCGATCAAGCCCGTCTTTGTCGTGCTAACCGAGCGCGCGTAGCTTCGTGCCGCGGGAAGGGCGCTCAAGGGAGAGAGAAGCCATGCGGAGTATTTCCAAGCGTGAGTTCGTAATCTCGGCTGCAGCAGCAGCGGCGGCCTTCGGTCTCGACGGGCCGCTAACGTTCGTTCCGCCGGCCGAGGCTCGGAAAGGACTGGTGATGAGCCCGATGGGCTCGCCGCAGAAGCTCATCGACAAAGGCTTCGTCAAGTTCAAGGTCGGCGACATCGAGGTGACCCAGCTCTACGACGGCACCTGGGAGAAGGCGCACGATGCGGGCTTCATCAAGAACGCGTCGATCGACGAGACGAAAGGTGCGCTGAAGGCGGCCGGTCTAACCGATGCCTATGTCCCCATCCCCTTCACGGTCACAGTCGTGAAGCTCAAGGGCAAGACCATCATGTTCGACTCGGGCACCGGCGCGCAGATGGCGCCAACAGCCGGTCTCATCGCCAAAAACGACCTGCTCAAGAAGGCGGGCATCGATCCGGCCAAAATCTCCACCATCATCCTCACGCATTTCCACGCCGACCACATCTTCGGGTTGATGGCGAAGGACACCAATGCGCCGTTGTTCCCGAATATCGAGATCATCGCTCCCGCCGCGGAGTACAAATACTGGACGGCTCCTTCGACCACAGCCGGAGCCGCCAAGCGCATCCAGGCCGTGTTCCCGAGCTGGAAGAACATCAGGCAGTACGAGGGCGACAAGGAAGTCGTGGCCGGCATCAAGCCCATCAACAGCAACGGACACACGCCAGGCCATATGAGCTATCTGCTGAGCTCCGGCCGCAGCCAGCTCATCGTGCTCGGCGATGTCACCAACATTCCGGCGCTGTTCGTCAGGAATCCCGGCTGGCATGCCGCGTTCGACACCGATGGTGCGCTAGCGGAGACCAACCGCCGCAAGGTCTTCGATCGGGTGGTTGCCGACAAGACAATGATCACGGGCTACCATTATGGCCTGCCCGGCGCCGGGACCATCAAGAAGGACGGCAAGGGCTATGCCTTCGTGCCGGTGAGGGCGATTTAAGCAGGACACGGGACCACGCGCTGATGCGATCCCGCGCAAAGAAGGCGCTGCGACGTTCCGCAGCGCCTTTCGCATGCCGGCTCGTGATCATGGCCAAGGTTCCAGTCGCAGGTGCGGTCAAGAGGCGGCTGGCGCGCGAGGTTGGTGAGATACGGGCGGTGTGGTTCTACCGGCATGCCGCCGCCGCAATGATGGCGCGGCTCGGCCGGCAGCCGTTCTGGCGGGCGATGCTTGCCGTGACGCCCGACGCCGGTCGCGGCTTTAGGCCATGGCCGCGCGGCCTTGCGCGGCGCGGGCAAGGCCGGGGCGATCTGGGCGAGCGCATGCTGAAGCCGATGCGTGAGCTGCCTGCGGGGCCGGTCTGTGTCATCGGCACCGACATTCCTGACGTCGAGGTCGCGCACGTGCGCAGTGCCTTCAGACAGCTCGGCAGCGCGGATGTCGTCTTCGGGCCGGCGGAGGACGGTGGCTTCTGGCTGGTCGGCATGCGGCGCCGGCCGCGCCTGCTGCGCCCCTTTGGCGGCGTGCGCTGGTCGACGGCCGATGCGCTGGCCGACACGCTGCGCAACCTGGAAGGCGCCCGTGTCGCCTACACCGCGACACTCGCCGACGTCGACACAGGACACGATCTGGCACGCGCCGGCGCATGCTTCGGACGCCGTGTACGCGTCCGTCATCCGCTCCGTATTGCCGCCACAACGCAAGGCCGCAATCTCTGTGTATCTTGATGCCTGCGGGTTGGTTGTGGGAAAGCCCGCTCCCGACAGTTGCGTCAAGTTGTGTGAGTGTCCTCGCAATGGTTCAGCGTCGCAGTCAGCGTTCTCTTCCGGTCGACCGTGTGCTCCAAGGCGATTGCCTTACAGAGCTCGCCAAGATGCCGTCGGCCAGCGTCGATCTCGTCTTCGCCGATCCGCCTTACAACCTCCAGCTCGAGGGCGAGCTGCTGCGTCCCAACAATACCGTTGTGGACGGCGTGCATCAGGACTGGGACCAGTTCGGCAGCTTCGCCGACTACGATCGCTTCTGCCGCGCCTGGCTCGAGGAGTGCCGGCGCATACTGAAACCCGACGGCGCCATCTGGGTCATCGGCAGCTATCACAACATCTTCCGTCTGGGTGTTGCGCTGCAGGATCTGGGGTTCTGGATTCAGAACGACGTGGTGTGGCGCAAGACCAATCCGATGCCGAATTTCCGCGGCAAGCGCTTCACCAATGCGCATGAAACGCTGATCTGGGCTGCGCGCGACCGCAAATCGCGGCCGACGTTCAACTACGAAGCCATGAAGGCGTTCAACGACGACGTGCAGATGCGCTCGGACTGGCTGATCCCGATCTGCTCGGGGCCGGAGCGCCTGAAGGACGACGGCGGACGCAAAGCGCATCCCACGCAGAAGCCTGAGGCGTTGCTCTCGCGCGTGGTGCTGGCCACCACGCGGCCAGGCGACATCATCCTCGATCCGTTCTTCGGGACGGGTACGACCGGAGCTGCGGCCAAGCGGCTCGGCAGGCACTGGATCGGCATCGAGCGCGATCCGGATTACGCCAAGGCCGCGACCGAGCGCATCGCCCAGGTGCGTCCGCTGCCTGCGCCCGCGCTCGAGACGGCGGCATCGAAACGCAGCGAGCCGCGCATTCCGTTCGGCACCATCGTCGAGCTGAGAATGATCGAGCCGGGCGCACGCTTATGGGACGAACGCGGCAAGATCTGCGCCGAGGTGCGCGCCGACGGTACGCTGGCGCTCGCCGGCAGTACACAGCGCATGCAAGGCTCGATCCATCGCCTCGGCGCCGAGGTGCAGGGCAAGGCCGCGTGCAACGGCTGGACCTACTGGCATTTCGAGGCGAAGGGCCGTCGCCAGCCGATCGACATCCTGCGCCAGGACGCGCGACGTCAGTTGGGGTTGGTCCCGCAGTCGCGCCCGCTCGCAGGGGCGCCGATCCTGGTGGCTGGCGAATAGGGCGGGTGAGCGCGGCTCACGCGGCCTCATGGTGCGACTTCGGCGCTCTCATCAGGCATTGCAGGGCCTGCGTCATGATTTGCACCTCGGCTTGCGCCTCGTCGTTGCGTTTTCGGATCTCCTCGATCCATTCGCGATAGATGGCTGGGTTGACGCTCGCGATCTCGGCAAGCTCGCGCTGGGACTTGGCAAGAATGGACGATGCCAAGCGCTCGAGCTGAAGTCTCGCGATCTCATCGCGTGCCTTGGGGGACCCTCGTCGATGCATTTGCACCACTCCTGCCCTAGACGTGGTAGAGCCTAGTACGTAGGTCACTACGAGGCGGTGACAAGGTGAGCCGCGCGTAAAGTTATCCACATCTCGACGTGCTGCAGCGCATTGTCGCAAATGCGAAATTTCTGTGACAGTTGCGCGCGGCGTTCCAGCCGGATGGCTTGATTGGCGGCAGCGCTCATGCGGCCTCGCGCGGTCGTCGTCAAGCGGCAGCCGAATGCCCTGCTCGGTCGAGAGATCGGAGCTACAGCCAGCCGCGGCGGCGGAAGTAGTCGAGAGATCGGAGCTACAGCCAGCCGCGGCGGCGGAAGTAGTAGAACGGCAGCATGGCTGAGATCACCATGAGCACAAGTGCCATTGGATAGCCGCCGATCCAGTCGAGCTCGGGCATGTGCCTGAAGTTCATGCCATAAATGGTGCCGACCAGGGTCGGCGGCATGAGAGCGACGGCCAGCACCGAGAAAATCTTGATGATCTGGTTCTGCTCGATGTTGATCATGCCGAGAGTGGCGTCGAGCAGGAACATGACGCGGTTCGTCAGGAACCGCATGTGCTCCATCAGCGAGGCGATATCACGCTGAATGGTCTCGATGCGCTGGAGGATGCGCGTATCATCATTGCGCTCGCGCACGGCGTTGGCGAAGAACGTCATCACCCGGTCCAGGGAGACGGCGCTTTCCTGGGCCCTCGATGTGATGTCGCCTTCCTTGCCGATGGCCTTCAGCAGAAGATCGAGGCGCCGGTTGCGCGTCTGCTGGCCGCCTTTGATCTCGAAGATGCCCTGGGCTGTTTTCTCCACCTCGTCCTGAATGCGCTCGATGAGGTCGGCTTGGCGATGCACGATGGTCTCGAGCAGGCCGGCCAGTATGGTGGCGGCGCCGTTGCAGGGCAGGGCCTCCTTCTCGACCCGCGAGACGAAGAAGGGGAAAGCTTTGGGTTCCGCGTAGCGTACGGTAACGAGGCGATTGCGCGTCAGGATGAACGTGACTGTCGAGGTCGCCGGCATCGGCGCATCGAGATTGTAGACGATGAACGCCGTGAGGTAATAGGCGCCGTTCTCGTAGTAGAGGCGGTTGGAGACCTCGATCTCGCGCATCTCTGCGCGTGTAGGGATCGAGATGCCGAGCTGCTTCTCGATGAAGGCATCCTCCTCCTTGGTGGGGTTGAGGAGGTCGATCCAGACCGTGGCTTCCCGGATGGGCACCTCGCCCTCGCGCCGTATCAGGGTGGTGCCTTGGTTGTCATAGACAGTCAGCATGCGAACTCCTGCCCAAGGTTTTCCTGGCAGCCGCAGCACGATGCACGAGTCTTGCAGCAATCGAAACGGTCGGAAATGTCCGACCCGCGCGGCTGGCCCGGCTCAAGTGAGCGGTCCGCTGGCGAGCCGCGGGCGCCGGGGACGACCGGGTACGATATCAACTCGAGCCCGGGCTGCTTCGTTCTCCGCAGCCGTCGCCTCGTCCTCGACTTGCTTGATGGGCCAGAGCAGCCCGATAAGGCCTATGACCGCAAGCGCCATCAGCGCAAAAAATACCCACTGCTCGGCGCCGCTGCCGAGAAAGCGCTGCGCCCAGTTGTTGATATCCTGGTAGCGCAGGGCGGCGAACAGTCCGCCCACAAGGCCGCCGATCTGGCCCACCATGGCCAGATTTTTGCCGAGCCGGCGCAGGAAGAAGAACAGCAGGAACACCGCCCAGGGACCGATGACCAGGCTCCAGCGCGGGGTGAAGGCGCCGTAGTTGCGGCCGAACAGGATGTCGGCCGTCTGCTGGTAGCCATAGTCCATGACGGGCCAGAAGAGCAGGGCTGCCGCGCCGATGATGATACCGCGCTCGAGGGCTCGAACCCGCTTGCCGTAGAGATGATCAAGGCGAGGGCGCCAGAATGCCAGCAGCAGCGCCGTGACGATCATGACGGTGATGAAGAAGACCTTGAACGGCAGCAGGATCCGGTCGCGGTCAGCCGCCAGTGATCGCGTTGCTGGATCGTTGCTGAGGGTTGCGACGGCCCTGGCGAAGTTCGCCTGCGCCTTGCAGCAGGCTTCCCCTGACTGCATGTCGAGGGCGGGAAAGCAGTAGCGCTGCTCGGTGAAGGTCTGCGGCAAGGGCAGCAGGGGATCGGGCTTGCAGTTGCGCGCAAACTCCGACAGGCCCATGCGGTGCGGCCCCTCCATCCGCAACTTTGCGAGCACGGGTAGGATCGCTGCACGCTGACAGGGCGGAGCGCCGGCACCCTGACCGCAGCCGGGCGGCGTTCCGCGATCCTTCTGCAGCGCGTCGGGCGAGATTTCCCAGATGCCGCGCAGACTTCCCGACGTCAGCAGGTTGGAGACGAACAAGGACGCGGCAACCACGACGAAGAAGCCGAGAACGAACCGCAGCCGGCCGAGCGGGCGCACATGATACCAGTACATGTGCGTGAGCACGACCGAAGGTAGGTAGAAGGCGGCCAGAACCAGCAGGCCGAATACCGGGAAGAAGAGAAAAAGATGGCTGTGCGCAAGCACAATGCCGAGCCAGTCGAGATCCCAGAACTCATGGATCACGAGCCCGGTCGACGCCAGGAACGAGGCGCCGAGAATTACCCACACGAACGCGACAAAAACATAGGGGCCGCGCGTCATCCCATTTCCCCCATGGCCCGTGAGATGAAAGCCCACCCGCTTCTGCGCCTAATATCCGC
>JBLNBZ010000113.1:0-48927 GCA_050260355.1 Bacteroidota bacterium
CAGGCGAGCTGTTCGTTGTGCGCAATGTTGCAGCCATCGTGCCGCCTTTCGAGGAGACTGGGACCTATCACGGCACGTCGGCGGCGATCGAGTTCGCGGTCGCTGGGCTCGGCGTCGCCAACATTGTCGTCATGGGGCACGGCATGTGCGGCGGAATTGCCGCGGCGTTCGCCGCCGGCGAGAATCGCCCGGTTGGGCGCTTCATCGGTCCGTGGGTCGAGCTGCTCGGCGGCATTCGCGATGAGGTGTTGGAGCAGACGCACCCGGGCAACGTCCAGATGCGCCGGAAAACGCTCGAGCAACGGGCCGTGCAGTATTCGCTGCAGAACTTGATGAGCTTCGGCTTCGTCCGTTCAGCCGTCGACAGGGGACACCTCAGCCTGCACGGCGCCTGGTTCTCGATCGGGGAGGGCGAGCTCGAATGGCTCGACTGGGACACCGGCACCTTCGAGCGGATTGCCTACTGATCGATGTGGTGAGGCTCCGATGGCAACTCCTCTTCATTCTCCGCTCCGTCGCGCCGTGCTTGCGGATGCCCCCGTTCTCGCAACGCTCGTCAACTACGCCGGCGAGGGCTTGCCGCTCTATCTCTGGGAAAAGATGGCGGCGCCGGGCGAAACCGCATGGGAGGTCGGCGGCAAGCGGGCGGCGCGTGACACCGGAAGCTTCTCGTATCGTAACGCGATCGTCGTCGAGCACGACGGCAAGTGCGTCGGCTGTCTCATCGGATACGAGATCCCCGACAACCCGCCGGCGATTGATCCCGAGATGTCGGCGATGTTCGTTCCGCTGCAGGAGCTCGAGAACCTGGCACCCGCGACGTGGTACGTGAACGTCCTCGCCGTGGTTCCCGACCTGCGCGGCAAGGGGTTCGGCTCGAAGCTGCTGCGCGCGGCCGATGAAACTGGCCACGCGTTGGGCAAGCGCGGCATGAGCGTCGTTGTCTCCGATGCCAATGCGGGGGCGCGCAGGCTTTACGAGCGGCATGGCTACCGTGCGGCGGCTGAACGGCCCATGGTCAAGGAGGGTTGGAAGAACGATGGTCGGAATTGGGTGCTGCTGACGAAGGGGTTGTGAACAGCACTCGGTGCGATCCCAATCCCGACTGCGCCTTTCGCAATTCGCACGAAACGCGGGCTCGTCTCTGCGCCGGGGCGAGTCCCTCGCGCGGGAGAGGGGGATGGGTACTGGTTCGCTTCGATTCGGATCGATCGGAGATCGCGCTACGCTTGATCGCCGCGCTAGCTTCTCCCTCGCCCCCTGTGGGGCGAGGGCTGTTCGCCATGACTTGCGAGCGCTCGGGCTTAGCCGCGCTACGCGATCGGCAATCGCGAGCAAGTCATCCGGCGAACAGGGTGAGGGGGACGCGGCCGGCTTTGCCAGCGCCCTCACCCTTCGCGCCCAAGGACTTGCTCGGGCCGCTCTACTTCGTCACAGCAAGGATTGAATGCCGCATCTCCTCGTGGCCCTCGCAAGCCCAGGGCGCAAGGCCCTCTCCCGCGCGCGGGAGAGGGAGATGGGCATTGGCTCCGTTCGATCGGGAATCGCAGTAGCCGCGCAAATCGGCTACGTTCCGCGACGCAGCAGCAGAGGATCAATCGGCGATGTTCACGCGCATGGAGATCGGCCGCATCGCGGGCATCACGATCTATCTCGACATGATGTTCGTCCTGGTCCTGCTGCTGTTCTGCTATCCGTATTTCACCGCAGGCAGCACGCAGCTCTTTTCGGCCGGTCTCATCATCGTCGCCGGCTTCGTCGCGTCGATTCTGCTGCACGAGCTGGGCCATGCGCTTGCCGGCCGCCTGTTCGGCACGGACGTATCGCATATCGACCTGACCGGGCTTGGCGGCATTGCGCATTTCGCGCACTCACTGCCGCGTTCCGCACTCGCGCGCGCGGCGATCTACCTGGCCGGGCCGGCGGTGAACCTCGGCCTTTGGCAGGGTCTCTATTTCCTGTCCGATATGGCGGCCGATACCGGCAAGATCATGCTGGCAATGCCGCTGGCGGTGCTCGCCTCCGGCAACTTTTTCCTGATGTGCTTCAATCTGCTGCCGGCCTATCCGCTCGACGGTGGCCAGACACTCGATGCCTTGCTCCACCGGCTGCTGGGGCCGGTATGGTCGGTCAGAATTGTCGCCGGCCTCGGCCTCGTTGTTGCGATCGGCGTGGCGCTCTACGCGTTGCCGTCCAGCTTTTTCCTGCTTCTGGTCGCCCTGTTTATCGCGCAGGCGAACTGGGAGGCGCTACAGAGCGTGGGCCGGTGGCGCTGACACGGAACGCCGCTCACGCCACAACGCTCATCAGCCGCGCGATGCTCGGCAGCTCACCGAGCTCGAGGAGCATCCCTTCCGCCGACCGCGTGCGCTCCGGCCCGATCACCGGCTCAGCCAGTGCGCGGTACTTGGCCACCAGCTTTTCCTCTTGCGCCTGCAAGTCTTTGGCAGGAAGCGCGACGTTGTGCTCGGCTGCCAGCGTGCGCCCATCGTTGAGCTCGATCGAGATCGCCGCGGCGTGCCGGGCCCGCTTGCCCGGCTCGCTCGTATCGAGGCGGATCCTTTCGCGCGCTTGCACGTAGCGTGGACTCGTTGCGTTGGCCGTGGAGTAGGTGCCGAGCGCAGCCGTGTCGACGCCATCGAGCGCCATACCTGCGAGGTGCCGGATTGCGAACTTCACCTCCAGGCCCGACCTGGGCTCGGCAATATTGCAGACCTTCAGATGTCCGGGGTCGACGTGCAGCGTCATGCGCTTCATGTCGTCGAGGCCGATGCCGTGCCTGCGCTTGAGGTCGCGAATGGCCTCGATGCTGGAATGCGTCAGATAGCAGGCAGCGTGATACTTGAAGAGGTTCTGCTCCACGGCCAACGGCTCGCGCGGATCCGGACGCATGGCGGCCGGCACGAAGCCGGGCGCTTGTGTTGCGGCAAATCCCTGCGGTCCCTCGATTGCATCATCGCGCGCCGTGAAGCCCCGTGCCGCAAGCCGCGCCGCTATCAAGCCATTGGCTGCCGCTTTGCCTGCGTGCAGCGGCTTCGTCATGGTGCCGAAGTTGATCTTGAGGCCGGCGGCCTGGGAGGCGGCCATGCCGAGTGCCATGGCCGTCTTTTTCTCGTCGAGGCCGAGCAGTCGGGCAGCGCCGGCTGCCGCACCGAACGTGCCGACCGTTCCCGTAGCGTGAAAGCCGTGCTCGTAATGGCCGTCTCCGCACATGTCACCGAGACGGCATTCCACTTCGTAGCCGGCAATGAAAGCCAGCAGCACATCCCGTCCGCTCTTGCCCAGCACCTCGCCGAGCGCCAGCACCGCCGAGGCGACGGGCACGGTCGGATGTCCGTGCATCAGCCGGTTCACGTCGTCGAAGTCGAGCGCATGTGACATGGCGCCGTTGACGAGCGCCGCGTCGTGCACGGTCGCCTTGGTGGCGCGCGCGACCAGGGTGCCAGCAGCATTTGCGCCGCTGCCGAACTCCTCGGCAAGGATGTCGGCGAGGGGCTCGCGCGCGCCGGAGATGGTTACGCCGAACCAGTCGAGCATGGCGTGCCGCGCCCATGTCCACGCGTTGGTGGAAATGTCCTGTGCCTGCAGCCTGCTCGACCAGGCGGCCAGCTCTCGCGTCAGGTTGAGCTCGGGGTGAGCGTCAGCGCGTGCGGACGTTGCGGTCATGCTTGCCTCGCTCGTCTTCGTCGTTCAGCGCAAATGGCAGGCGACCATCTGGCCGCCCCCGACATCGCGCAGCAACGGAACCTCGGCCTTGCAGCGGTCAACCGCATAGGGACAGCGCGTGTGGAAATAGCAGCCCGGCGGCGGTCTCATGGGGCTCGGCACGTCTCCCTGCACCACCAGCTTCTTGCGCTTGATGGTAGGATCGGGAACCGGCACCGCCGACAGCAGCGCCTCGGTGTAGGGATGTTTGGGGCTCGTGAAGATCGTGCGTTTATCGGCGTACTCCACGATCCGGCCCAAGTACATGACCGCGATCTTGTGACTGATGTGCTCGACCACCGCGAGGTTGTGCGAGATGAAAAGATAGCCGAGACCCAGATCGCGCTGCAGGTCCATGAGCAGGTTGATGACCTGGGCCTGGATCGACACGTCCAGAGCGGACACGGGCTCATCGCCGATGATGAGCTTGGGATTGAGCGCCAGGGCGCGCGCAATACCGATGCGCTGTCGCTGTCCGCCCGAGAACTGGTGCGGATAGTTGTCCATCTGCGCTCGCCGCAGGCCAACGCGTTCGAAAAGCTCGGCCACCCGGTCGCGACGATCCCGCCTGCGCCCGACGCCGTGCACGCGCAATGGCTCGCCGACGATGTCTCCTGCCTTCATGCGAGGATCGAGGGAGGAGAACGGGTCCTGGAAGATGATCTGCATCTGGCGGCGGTAGGGTCTGAGCTCGCGCTTGCCGAGCCGCGTGATGTCGTGGCCTTCGATCTCGACGCTGCCCGCCGTCGGCTCGATCAGACGCAGGATGAGACGGCCAACCGTGGATTTGCCGCAGCCCGACTCGCCGACGAGGCCCAGCGTTTCGCCTTGGTTGATCGAGAAGCTCACGCCGTCCACGGCATAAACGTGGCCCACGGTACGGCGCAGAAGACCCTTGCGGATGGGGAAGTGCTTCTTGAGGTCTTTCACCTGTAGCGCAGGCTTCGCTGTCGCTTGCGCCTCGCTGCCGGGACGGGTTGCCGCCTTGTCAAGCATGGGTGCCTCCGTAGAGCGCGTGCGAGCGCCAGCAGGCGGCCCAATGTCCGGGGCGCTTCTCCTCGTAGGGCGGGTACTCGGCGCGGCAACGGTCCTCGGCGAAGGCGCAGCGCGGCGCAAAAACGCAGCCTTTCGGCAGATTGCTCAACGCCGGCACGATACCGGCGATCTCCTGCAGCCTCGCCGGGCTTTCGCGGGTCTCGCCCCGGATGAGATCGAGCCGCGGGATCGACGCCATCAGACCGTGCGTATACGGGTGCAGCGGCCGGGCGAACAGATCTTCGACCGGGGCTTCCTCGACCTTTCGTCCCGCGTACATGACAATGACGCGCTGGGCCGTCTCGGCTACGACGCCGAGGTCATGCGTGATGAGGATTACCGCCGTTCCGAGCTTCTGCTGCAGCTCGACGATCAGCTCGAGGATCTGCGCCTGGATGGTCACGTCGAGCGCCGTGGTCGGCTCGTCTGCGATCAGAACTTTGGGATTGCACGCCAGCGCAATCGCAATCATGGCACGCTGGCGCATGCCGCCTGAAAGCTGATGC
The DNA here is from genome assembly GCA_050260355.1 of Bacteroidota bacterium. Taxonomy (GTDB): domain Bacteria; phylum Pseudomonadota; class Alphaproteobacteria; order Rhizobiales; family Hyphomicrobiaceae; genus CADEFX01. The sequence goes on from JBLNBZ010000113.1 coordinate 5,247, forward strand.
GGGTACTCTTTGATGCGCTGCTCGGGCTCGGGTATGCGCACGAGGCGCAACATCTCGACGGCCTTCTCGAGCGCAGCCGATCGGCTGAGGCTCTGATGCAGCAGGATCACTTCCGCGATCTGCCGGCCGATGGTCATCACCGGGTTGAGCGACGTCATCGGCTCCTGGAAGATCATCGATATGTCGTTGCCTCGGACCTTGCGCATCTGGGCATCGTCGAGGTCCATCAAGTTCCGGCCGTCCAGCACCACGGACCCGCTGACGATGCGCCCCGGCGGATCGGGGATGAGCCGCAACAGCGACAGAGCGGTGATGCTCTTGCCGCATCCGGACTCGCCCACGATTGCCAGCGTCTCGCCGCGCTTCAGCGTGAACGACACGCCGTCGACCGCTTTGACGATGCCCTGGCGCGTGAAGAAGAAGGTCTGCAGGCCATCGACCTCGAGCAGCGCTTTGTCAGTCGTTATGGGCTGAGCCTCCGCCTTCGCGTCCATTCTCTTGAGTGTCCTCCAAACAGTGCTGGTGCCGGCGTTCAGCTTCGCTGGCGCGGGTCGAGATAGTCGCGCAGCGCGTCGCCCAGAAGATTGGTTCCGAAAACCGCAAGGCTGATCGCAACTCCCGGGAAGATCACCAGCCAGGGGGCCGTGCGCACGTATTCCGCCGCCGACTCGGAAAGCATGCGCCCCCAGGATGGGTGCGGCTCGGGGATGCCCAATCCGAGAAATGAGAGCGACGCCTCGGTCAGAATGGCCGATCCGAGCTGCGCCGTTGCCAGCACGATGAGCGGCGCCAGCGTGTTCGGCAGCACGTGCCTGATGGCGATGCTCACCTCGCTCATGCCGACCGCCTTGGCCGCCTCCACATAAGGCATCTCTCGCAGCGACAGTGTATTGGAGCGGATGACGCGCGCCACGTTCGGCACCAGCGGAATGGCAATGGCGATGATCGTGTTGGTCAGCGACGGCCCGAGCGAGGCTGCCATGACCAGGGCCATCACGAGGAGCGGCAGCGCCTGCATGACGTCGATCAGGCGCTGCACGAGAAGATCGAACCAGCCGCCGAAATAGCCGGACATGAGGCCGACTGCGACGCCGATCAGGCAGCCGAGGAACGTTGATCCGACGCCGACCGCGAGCGAGATGCGCGCCCCATAGGCGATGCGGCTCCACATGTCGCGGCCCATGAAGTCGGCGCCGAGCACATAGTCGCCACCGGGTGGAGCGAGGGAAGCGCGCGGATTGGTGGACGTTGGATCAAAGGACGTGATCGACCCGGCAAACGCGGCCGTGAGCACGAACACGAGGACGATGAGCGCCCCCGCGGCTCCGAGCGGGTAGCGCCGTATAAGAAAGGCGGCACTGGACCAGAAGCCTTTGACGTTGGCGCCGGCCCGGCTCAGCTCAGCCTGATGATCGACGACTGCCATGGATGCCAGCTCCGCAGGGGCCTCAATCTTCGTACTTGATGCGTGGATCGAGGAGGACGTAGGCCATATCGACGAGGAAATTGATGACCACGACGACCACCGCGATGAACATCACGAGATTCTGCACGATCGGATAGTCGCGCCATCGGATTGCCTCGACCAGGAAACGCGCCACACCCGGGATATTGAAGACGGTCTCGGTGACGATCAGGCCGCCGATCAGGAAGGCCGCTTCGATGCCGATGATCGTGATCACCGGCAGCACGGCGTTGCGGAAGGCGTGGTCGTAATTGACGGCCCTATCAGATGCGCCCTTCGCCCTGGCCGTGCGAATGTAGTCCTGCCGCAGCACCTCCAGCATCGAGGATCGCGTAAGGCGCATAATGAGCGCTGAGGCGCGGAAGCCGACGGCCGCAGCGGGGATGCTGAGCAGGCCGAGCTCGCTCCATAAGCTGGCGGGCTTGTCCGTGTAGATCGGGATCCATCCGAGATACTGAACGAAGGCCATAAGGATCAGGAGGCCCAGCCAGAAGGAGGGCAGTGACAGGCCACTGAGACTGATCACCCGCAAGGTGTAATCGAGCCCGGTGTCCTGGCGTACGGCGCTAATGACCCCCAGCGGGACTCCGAACGCGATTGAAAAGAAAAGGGCAAGCAAGCCGAGCTTGGCCGTAACCGGAATGCGCGGCAGGATCTCGTCGAGCGCGGGCTTCTCCGAGACGTAGGCATAGCCCAGATCGCCGCGCGCGAGCCCGCCGATCCAGTTGGCGTATTGAACAACGAGAGGCTGATCGAGACCCAGCTCCGCTTCGATCTTCTTTTTCTCGGCCGGATTCACGAGCCCCGCCGACTCGAACAGGATGTCGCTGATATTACCCGGCATCACGCGCAGCAGGACAAAGATCAGCACGGACATGCCGAACAGTGTCAGCAGCATGAGCAGGAAACGGCGGATCAGATAAGCGCCCAAAGCGGCTCTCCGTCATCCTAAGCGACAATAACGCCTGGGCCGGCAGAAGCGATGCCGATGTGGCATCTCCTGCCGGCCGCGTGGGCCCCGTTCAGTCGGACTCACACACCCTCCCGGGCTCTCGTTACTTGTCGAGCCAAACGTCCTCGAAGCGCCAGTTGCTGTAGATGCTGTTTTGGTGCGGGACGAAGCCTTTCACATAGGGATGCCAGCAGGTGGCGGCGCGGTCATGATAGATGATCGGCCGCGCCAGATCGTCGTTGAGCTTCTTCTCGATGGCCCAAACCAGCTGCTTGCGCTTCTCGACGTCCAGCTCCGCTGACTGGGCGTCGATCATTTTGTCGACCTCCGGATTGCAATACTGCGTGTAGTTGCGCTCCGATTTGCAGGCATAGTTCTCGTAGAAGACCGGATCCGGATCGTCGACCGACATGCCGGTCAAGTTCATGCCGATCGTGTAGTCCTTGCGCGCCGCCTTGGCGTGCCAGATCGTCGTGTCCACGACCTCGAGCTCACCCTGGACGTAAATTTGCTTGAGCTGGTCGATCAGGATGACGCCGGGATCGCGGTAGATGGCGATGTCACGGGTCGAAATCTTGACCTTGAGCGGATTTTGCGCGTTGTAGCCGAGCTTCTCCATGATCTTGCGGGCCTCTGCCCGGTTCTTCTCGACGTCGCCGCCGTATCCCGTCATGGTCTTCAGGACCTCTGGAGGCATCCCCCACAGACCCTCGGGCAGGGGCAGCATGACGCCGCCGATGTCGCCCTTGCCTTCGGTCAGGATGTCGACGAAGGGTTTGCGATCGATCGCAAGCGCGAGGGCCTTCCGCAGCTCGGGGTTGTCGAACGGCGGCTTCTCGCGGTTCACCATCAGATTGCGTGGCACGTACTGCGGCTTGATCGGGCAGATGGCGTTCGGCGCTTGCGACTTGATGTCCTTCAGCAATGGGATGGTAATGTCCTGCGAGAAGGTCATGTCGAACTCGCCGGCGACAAAGCCCAGAATGCGCGTCGACCGGTTTGCGATGATGCGCATCTCGACGGCATCGAGGTAGGGCTTGCCCTTCTTCCAGTAGTCCGGATTGCGGGCGAGCCGGATGACCTCGTTCTGCTTGAACTCCACGAACTTGAATGGGCCCGTGCCGATCGGCTTCGTGCGCATGTCTCGCGTCGACACATGGCACGGATAGACCGGCGAGTAGCCGGATGCGAGCATGGACAGCAGCGCCGGCTGTGGCCGGTTCAGCTCGAACGTCACTTCGAAGTCGCCGTTCACGGCGATATCCTTGACGTTCTGATACCAGATGGCACGCGGGTTCTTGCGGAAGGTGTCCTTATCCTTGCCGAGCAGCTTGTTCCAGGTGCAGGCGACGTCCTTCGCGGTGAACGGCTTCCCGTCGTGCCACTTGACCCCCCGCCGCAGCTTGAAGGTGAGCTTCGTTTTCGTGCCATCCCACGCCCAGCTCTCGGCCAGGTCCGGCACGATGGTGTCGACCGAGTTCACCTCCTTCGTCTGGTCATAAATGACGAGGTTGTTGTACAGCGCCATGAAGGGAAGGTTGGTCGAGACCGTCGCTTCCTCGTGCACGGATGCGCTCGGGGGATTGTCGCGGTGATAGATCCTGAGCGTGCCGCCGGACTTCTGCGCGAGCGCCGTGCCGCTGACAGCCGTAAGGCCTAGTATGGCTGATAGGAAAACATATGGGACGGCCGTCCTTCGCATCGCGTTCCTCCTGTTGCCCCCACCCATCCATCACCATTGAGGATCGGAGGGGATGATTATTGGTTGGGAGGAAAGCTAGACGCTGAGGTACTCAGGATCAACCCATAATCAAGTCGAAGGCCGGCGCTGCGGTGAGGCGATTCACCTAGGCCGGCCCCTCGTTCGCATTACCGACACTCTGCACCTTCTCACCGTGCGGGGCGGATGAAGGCTGGCCGCAGCCGGGCCGGGCCGGCCGCGGTCGGTTGACGAAAGCGTCAGTCTCCGCTGCGCAGCAGCGCGCCGCCGTCCACCGGCAAGGTAACGCCAGTGACGAAGTTGGCCTCGTCAGACGCCAAGAAGAGGGCAGCATACGCCACGTCCCAAGCCGTACCCATCTTGCCCCTGAGCGGCACGCGAGCATCGCGCTCGGCTTCCACCACCGCGCGCGGCTTGTTGAAGGTGCGCGCCCGAGTGTCGACGGCCATGGGCGTGTTCATGAGGCCAGGCAGGATGACGTTGGCGCGGATGCCGTACTCGGCGTTCTGCTTGGCGATCATCTCGGTGAAGCCGATCATGCCGATCTTGGTCGTTTTGTAGGCGACGGTTGGGTAGGTCGAGGAAAGCGCCGCCACCGACGAGATCGAGATGATGGAGCCCGAGCGCTGCTTGCGCATGATCGGCAGCACGTGCTTCACCGCCATGATGGTGCCGCGCAGATTGATGGCGTTGACCCGGTCGAACGCCTCCTCCGTGATATCCAGCGGATTGGCATCGCCACCGGATATGCTGACGCCGACGTTGTTGTGCAGAACGTCGATGCGGCCCCAAAGCTTCATGGCCTCGTCCACCGCGGCTTTGAGCGTCGCTTCCTTCGTCACGTCGGCCTCGAAGGCGACAGCGGTGCCGCCTTCCTTGGTGATCATATCCACCGTCTCCTTGGCGGAAGCCAGGTTGCGGTCGACGGCCAGAACCTTGGCGCCCTCGCGTGCGAACACGATCGCCGTGGCTCTGCCGTTGCCGACGCCCTCGCCCGGGTTCTGACCGGCTCCGATGATGATCGCCGTCTTGTCCTTCAGTCGCATGATGTTTCCTCACTTCAATTGGCGGGCAGGGGGAACTGCTCGAGGTACTTCTTGTAGCTGTCCTCCACGTCGATCTCGAGCGTGGCGAGGATGCGCACGACGGCGCTGTAGAAGCCGATCGTGATGACGAGATCGTTGAGGTGCTCCGGGGAGAGCTCCTTCTGCAGCGCCTTGAAGCTGGCGTCAGACATTTTCATGTCGTTCGTCATCTCGCGCGCGGCCTTGCAGACGAGCTTCGCCATCGGATCGAGGTTCGACGGCTTGCCGTTGGTCTCGTCGATCAGGCCGCGGATGTCATCCGGTGACACGCCAAAGTCGTAGCCGATCTTGACGTGATGCGACCATTCGTAAGGCGAGCGCGCCAGCCACCCCACTTGCAGGATAGCAAGCTCGCGCAGGCGCGGATCGAGCGTGCTGCCGAAGCGGATATAGGTGCCGAGCGTCCGGAACGCCTTGAACCCGCCGGGGCTATTGATGAGCGCCTTGTAGAGATTGATGTCGCGGTCGAGCAGATCCTTGTGCTCGGGGGCAAGATCCTTTTTCTCGAGGTAGGGGACTCGGGCCATCGGTCGCTAGTCCTTATCGTTGTTCAATGCTCTTCGCTCTCGCGGTTCGGCGACATGACGCTGACGCCGCCGTCCACCACCAGGGTCTGGCCCGTGATGTAGCGGGCCTGGTCCGACAGCAGGAAGCGCACCGCCTGCCCGATATCCCAGCCCGTGCCTTCGATTCCGAGCGGCGAGGCGCGCCGCCGCTGATCCCGTGCCTTGTCGCTCATGCCGCGGGCATACACCATCGGCGTGTAGACTGGGCCCGGCGCGACGCAGTTGACGCGGATGCCCTCGCTCGCGTGATCGACAGCCATGGCGCGCGTCAATGCTATCACCGCTCCCTTGGCGGCGGTGTAGACCGTGAGCCGTCGCGGTCTCAGCGCCGAGATCGACGAGATGTTGACGATGGCGCCGCGCCCCGCCGTCTTGATCATGGCCGGGATGGCGTACTTGGACGTGAGGAAGATCGGCTCGAGGTTGACCTTGATGACGCGGCGCCACACCTCCGGATCCTCCTCGACAACCGACCCGCGGCTCGAGATGCCGATGTTGTTGTCCAGGAAGTCGAGACGGCCGAAGCGATCGAGTGCCGCCGTGACGGTGTCGCGACACTGCTTCTCGTCGGTGAGGTCGGCCCCATGTCCTACAGCCGTTCCGCCTTCCGCCGTGATCATCGCCGCCGTGTGCTGCGCAAGCTTGGCGTCGAGGTCGACGACCAGAACCTTCGTGCCGGCACGCGCCAGAAGTATTGCTGCGGCGCGCCCGTTGCCGATGCCATCGCCGACGGCGCCTCCGCCTGAAACGATGGCGACCTTGCCGGCGAGGCCGGGGTCATCCTTGTAGTCTGGTGCGCTCATGATGATTCCTTCCCAAATCCTGATCCACTATCGAGAGCCGGCGCGCCGAGTGTCCTTCCGAGGGAGGAGCGCGCGACGCACTACATCTCGCGCAGCTTATCGGCCGACAAAGTTCGGCACGCGGCGCTCGGCGACGGCCTTCACGCCTTCCTTGAAGTCCTCGGTAGCGCGCAGGCGCGTCTGCTCCTTGAGCTCGTGCTCCGTCGCCTTGCGCACGCGGTCGGCAAGGCCCTTGCGCATCGTCGCGCGCGTGGCCACGACGCCAAGGGGCGAGTTCTCTGCGATCTCGGCTGCCAGCTTCTGTGCTGCGCTGCGCACCTCGGCCTGGGGCACGAGAACATCTGCGAGGCCGATGCGATAGGCCTCCTCACCGCCGATGCGACGGCTGGTGTAGAACATCATCGCCGCCCGGCTTGTGCCGATGAGCTCTGGCAGCGTCGTGGTGAGCCCAAAGCCAGGATGAAAGCCGAGCCGCGTGAAGTTGGCCGCAAAGCGGGCCTCGGGGCAGGTGACGCGGAAGTCAGGCACCAGCGCGAGCCCCAGCCCGCCGCCGACCGCTGCGCCGTGGATGGCGCCTATGATCGGTTTCTTAACCTCGAACAGGCGCACCGCGTGCATATAGAGATGGCCCGAGTGCCGCAGCGCGTTCTCATCGGGCCGCCTGCCATCCTTGTCGAGCTTGCTGCCGTCGCCGAAGTTGGCGCCGGCACAGAACGCCTTACCTTGCGCTGCGAGCACAACCGCACGGCAGCCATTGTCGGCATCGAGCGCATCCAGCGCGTCGGCGATCTGGTTGATGAGATCGAGATCGAAGAAATTGTTCGGGGGCCGTTGAATCTCGATGGTCGCAACGAAGCCCTGGCGCTCGACGCCGATATCCTTGAACGGACCCATGTGTCTTCTCCATCTATCCCGGTGCCATCTCGGGTTTTGCGCCCGAATCTCACCCAACCGCGAGCCTGGCCGCGACCTCGCGAATCTTCCCTTTCGGCCCCTTCGGCGCGCCTAAGCTCACGAGCGTGCCCGCTTCACGATCAAGGCATCGACCACGGTCGCGCCTTGGCCTGCCGCATGTACGATAACAGGATTGAGATCGATCTCGGCGATCTGGTCAGCGTGATCGGCCGCAAATTGGGACAGCCGCACGATAGCGTCCACGAGCGCCTCGATGTCGGCGGCCGGCTCTCCACGGTGGGCGCCCAGCAGCGGCGCACCCTTGAGGCGCCCGACCAGATCGCGCGCCGCCTCGGCGCTTAGCGGTACCGGCGCGAACACCACGTCCTTCAGCACCTCGACGTGGATTCCGCCGATGCCGAGCATCAGCATCGGCCCGAACACCTCGTCGCGATTGATGCCGAGGATCACCTCGCGTCCCGGCGGGGCCATCGGCTGCACCAGCACGCCGTCGATCTTGGCGGCAGGAGCGTACCGTTTGGCGTTCTGCAATACGCGCTCGTAAGCCGAGGCGACCTCATCCGAGGTGGCGAGCCTGAGCGCGACCGCGCCGGCGTCCGTCTTGTGCAGGATATCCGGCGACTGCACCTTGAGCGCGACCGGCCGCTTCAACGCCTTGAATGCGGCCACGGCCTCATCGGCAGACTTCGCCAGATGGTCCTCGCTCTTGCCAATGCCGTAGGCAGCGAGCAGAGGCTTCGACTGGGCTTCCGTCAGCACCTGCCCCGCGCGGCGCAGGGTCGCTGCAACCTGCTCCCGTTGCGCAGTGGCGCTGCCGCTGTGCACCTCATGTGCTGCGAGGAACCGCTGGCGCGTGGCATTGTATTGCGCCATCGCAGCGAGCGAGCTGACGCAGTTGCGCATGTTGGTGAAGACCGGGAAGCCCGTTTCCGCCAGCGTGGAGATCGTCTGCGCTACAGGCAGCGTATAGCTCCACATGAGGATCGGCTTGCGGGTCTGCCGCTTGACCCGGATCAGCGTCTCGCGCTCATCGGCGACCCGCTGGCCGGCCCGCCCGCTCATGATCACGATGACGCTGTCGATGGCGGGGGACTCCATCACCAGATCGGCCATGCCGGCATAGCCGAGCTTGTGGATCGCCTGCGCCGTGCCGTCGATGGGGTTTTGCGAGGTGCCGTAGGACGGTAGATGCGCGTCGATGCGCTTGCGTGTTGCGGCATCGATCTCGGGCACCTCCAGGCCGGCAGTAATGCAGGCATCTGCCATCCAGCCGCCGCCCCCTCCTGATGCTGTGCAAATCGCCACGCGTCGGCCTTGCGGCAGCCGCGAGCCCCACGCGAGGAAGCTTTGCGCGATGTCGACCATCTCTTCCAGATCGCGGCCTTCGATGAGACCGTAGTGGCGAGCCATGGCCTGGAAAGTCGCATAGGAGCCCGCCATTGCCGCAGTGTGTGAAGCTGCTGCGCGCCGGCCGGCGTCGGACTGGCCGATCTTGTTGACGATGATCGGCTTGCCGGCCCTCAGCGCTTTCTCGCTGGCCCGCCGGAACGTTTCGGATGTCTTGATGTCCTCGAGCAGCAAGAGGAACGCGTCGGTCCGACCCTCGTCGAGCAAGTGCTCGACGACGTCGAACGTCTCCAGGCACGCCTCGTTGCCGGTGGTGACGATGTAGTTGAAGGCCATCTCCTTCGGGCGACCTCGGTCGAAGAAGGCAAAGCCCATCCCTCCGCTCTGCGCGATCACCGCGACGCGGCCGTTGCCGCGGAACGCCGGCAGGAGCGGCGTCTCGGACGGGGTAACGGCGGGGCTGAAGGTCGGGCAAAGGGCCGCCTCCAGGTTCGCGAAGCCCTCCGAGTTCGGCCCCATGACCGCCATGCCGTAGCGCTTGGCGATGTTGCGCACCTCGTCCTGCAAGCTCAAGCCCGCTTCACCCGGCTCCTCGGCAAAGCCCGAGCTGATGACGATGGCGGATCTGGCGCCCGCCCGGCCGCAGCGCACCAGCTCCTCGGGCACGAATTTCGCAGGAATGATGAGGACGGCGAGGTCGACCGGTCCCGGCACGTCGCCGATGCTCGGATAGGCCCTCAGACCCTGCACCTCGGCATGGCTGCGGCTGACCGGATAGATAGAGCCGGCGTAAGGATGCGCGCGCATGATCTCGAGGATGCGGCCGCGCAGGCCTTGACCCTCGGGCGCCGCACCAATGATGGCCACGGACTTCGGCGACAGCAGTGGACGCAAATCGGACATGGGGTCAGCGCAGCCCCAGTCCGCGCGCGATGATGCCGCGCAGGACCTCCGTGGTTCCGCCTTGGATGGTCAGCTTGGGCGCGATCACGGTCGCAAACGCCAGCTGCTCCTCGAAAGTGGCGCGGTTGGCAATCTCGTCCGTGTCGACGAAGGCCGCCAGCTCTCGCACTCGGCCCGGCAGCTTCTGCTCCCACACCGTGCCCAGATCCTTCACGATGGAACCTTCCACCACCGGCTCTTTGCCGGCCTGGAGCATGCCGTTCACCGACACCGACATGCGCCGCAATGTATGCACTTGCGCCACCAACCGGCCCAGGCCTTCGGCGGCTCTGAGGTCCGGTGTGGACCCCAGCATGCGCACCAGCTCGATCAGCGTATAGAACGTCTCGAGGAACCTCTCAGGCCCGCTGCGCTCGTAGGCGAGCTCGCTGGTTGCCTGCTTCCAGGCACCGTCGATCTCGCCCAGCACATGATCGTCGGGAATAAACGTGTCCGTGAACACGACCTCGTTGAAGTCGTGCTGGCCGCTGATCTGATGAATCGGATTGATCTGGATGCCGCGAGCCTTCATGTCGACGAGGAACTGGGTCAGTCCGTGGCGGCGGTTCTCCTTGGTCGGCGGCGAGGTGCGGAACAGGCCGAGCATGTAATCGGCCTGATGCGCGTTGCTGGTCCAGATCTTGGTGCCGTTCACGAGATAGCCGCCGTCGACCTTGGTCGCTTTGGTTTTGGCTGCAAAGAGATCCGAGCCCGACCCCGGCTCGCTCATGCCGATGGCGAAGCAGACCTCACCTCGGCAGATCCGCGGCAGAATATCGGCCTTGATGCGCTCGGGCGCGTACTTGAGCAGGATCGGCCCGCTCTGCCGGTCGGCCACGAAATGCAGGCGCACCGGCGCGTTGGCGACGCGAAACTCCTCGGTGACGACGTAGCGCTCCAGGAAGCTGCGCTCCTGTCCCCCATACTTCTTGGGCCACGTCAGGCCAATCCAGCCTTTTTCGCCGACCTTGCGGCTGAACTCGCGATTGAACGTCTCGGTGTGGATGGAGCGGTCGGGGCTGAACGTGCCGGCGGCGATTTCTTGTGCGAGGAAAGCGCGCACCTCCTGCCGCAGCGCCTCGCATTCCTCGGGCAGCCGGATTTGGTCGAAGCGGAGAGCAGTCGTCATACGTGTTCATCCAGACTCTTGCGCGGCTCAGCGTGAGGCGAGCAGCGGCCAAAGCTCGTCGGCGCCGCGCCTGGCCACGGCGTTGCCGAGCGCGACAGCCCAGTGGCTCTCGTTGCCGAAATCGTCGCGCCAGGCCAGCATCCGCAGCGTGAAGCGATGCAGAATGTATTCCTTGGTGAAGCCGATGGCGCCGTGCACCTGATGGGCGATGGCCGAGCCCTCCTGTGCCGCCTCGGAGCACCTGATCTTGGCCGACGCCGCCTCCAGGAAAAAGCCATCGTCGAACCTGCCTTCGCGTGCAATCGCGTCGGCCGCCGACCCGGAGGCGGTCAAGGCAGCGGAGACCTCGCCGGCGAGCCGGGCCAGATTGTGCTGCACGGCCTGGAACTTGGCGATCGGGCGCTCGAAGGCAACGCGCTCGTTGGCGTAGCGCACGGCGATGCCGAGAATCGCCTCGAGCGCTCCTGCGGTCTGCACAGCGCGCGCAGTGCAGCCCATCAGCATGAGCGCGGTCTGGTCGAGGTGGGACGGCGCGGCAGAGATGGCGAGCGGCTTCACGCGATCGAGTCTGATGTCGCACTGTGCATCGCCCGCGAGGTTGCGGCCGGCTGTAACGTTGCACCGGCTTGCCTCCACCAGCGCTACGCTGGCGCCCCCCGCCGCATGCGCCAGGACCGCAAAATGCTTCGCGTCGCTCGCGAAAGGGATGCTTCGCGCGCGGCCGGAGAGCGTGCCGCCGGGGTCGAGCACGATGCGGTCGCCAGGTCGTGCGGGCGCCACGGTCATGGGCCCGCGGGGTGCGGCGATACCGGCTTCCGACAGCAGCCATCCGGCGAGCAGCGTCTCGGCGATCGGCACCGCGGCGGCGAACCTCCCCGCCACTCCCAGAACCTCGAAGCCGTCGCCCAGGCCTGCGCCTGCGCCGCCGAGGCTATCCGGCACCCAGGCGAGCGTCAGGCCAGCGTCTTCCAGCGCCTGCCAAAGCGGCAGCTGCCACTCGGCTGATTTTGCACTGTTGATGGTTTGAGGGTCCGCCAGATCGGCGAAGATGCGCGCCGCCGTCTCGGTGACAATGCTACCACTCTCGCTCACGCGTTTCCCGTCCGAGTTGTCCAGGAGCGCGCCCAAAAGCGCATCCGTATTGTCCAAACCTATGGTGCGGGGAAGTCATAGAGCTTGCAAGCGTTCTCGACCAGGATGCGATGCCGCGTCGGCTCATCAGGTACCCATTCGAGGAGCAGGTCGAGCAGCTCGCCGTCGTCCGGCATCACGCCCTGGTTATAGTTGATGTGCGGCCAGTCGCTCCCCCAGACCAACCGCTCCGGGTTCCGTTTGACGAGCTCGCGTGCGAAGGGAAGCGTGTCTTTATAGGGCATGCGATAGCACCGGGAGAACCGCATGGGCCCGGATAGCTTCACCCAGACTTTGCCGCTGTCGAGCATGCGCAGGAGGGCCTGGAACCCTGCACTATGGATGCCGAGGTGGGCCGGCACGCGACCCATGTGATCGATGACGATGTCGGTTGGTAGCGCAAGCAGGGCCGGGGCCATGTCGGCGAGCTCGGCTCCTTCCAGCAGGAACTGAGAGTGCCACCCGCGGTCGGCGATACGCGCCACCAGCGCGGTATTAAGGCGCGGTGCATGCGCATAGGTGGCAACGCTGGTGAAGCGCACGCCGCGCACCCCGAGCTTGTGCATGCGATCGAGCTCGGCGTTGCTCACGTCCGCCGGGGGCACGGCGATGGCGCGAAATCGGTCAGGATAAGCGGCCAGCGTGTCGAGCGTGCGCGCATTGTTGAGGCCGAGAGCGGTCGGATGGATGATGACCGCGCGGGAAAGGCCGAGCGTGCTCTGCCAGGCAATATAGGTCTCGGGCAGGGCGTCACGTGAATGGTAGGCCGCGTTGGCTGCAAAGGGATACTTGTCGGCCGGCCCGAAGATGTGAATGTGACTGTCGCACGCCCCCGGCGGACACTTCAGCTTCGGCTTGCTGGGATTTGCGACCGGGGGGTTCGACATGATCGGCATAGGCGGTTCCTCGTATTTTCTCGTTGTTCGAAGTCTTTCTCGTTGTTCTGCGCCCTCAGACTCTTAGGAGATATCCTCGGCCACTTGACCGCGCCGGGATGCATTTGTGCCCTGCGAGCCTTGCAGGCCAGCAACAAGCAGCAAGATCAATGCCTAAGGCCTCTAGCGTTCGTCTTTTGGCAGATTTGCGCCGCTGGCAAAGTCCTTGCCCTTCCCGCGTGCGCGCCGGGGCTTTGGGCATGTCGTGGCGAGCGCATCGGTGCGCTGCCGTCATTGCGCTGGAGATGCCACCGCCTTTTTCGGCCACGTCTGCCACGAGATGCGCGCCGTCAGGAATAATGCGCGCCGCCGTTCACCTCGATGATCTGGCCGGTCGTGTACGCGCCTTCCGGCCGGCACAGCATCGTCACAATATGCGCGATCTCGTCAGGTGTGCCCTCGCGGCCGACCGGGATGCCGATGCTGGCTGAATCCTTGGGTCGTGCACCTGCAGCGCCGCCACGTACGGTATCAATGGTGCCGGGTGCGACGATGTTCACCGTAATGCCGTGTGGTCCAAGCTCGCTCGCCAGCGATCGAGTGAGGCCTATCATGCCGGCCTTGGCCGCGGCGACGTGCGCGCGTCCGGGCGTGCCGCGAAACATCGTGATGCCGCCCAGATTGACGATGCGGCCCCATTTGTTGGCGATCATGTGCGGGGCGGCGTAGCGCGAGCAGAGGAATGCGCAGTCGAGGCTGTTGGCCAGGACCTCGTGCCACTCCTTCAAGGTCAGCTCGACGAAGGGCGTGTTGCGCCGGATGGCCGCATTGTTGACGACGATATCCACCTTGCCGAAACGTTTGACCGTGGCCTCGATCAAGCTCTGGGCGCCGGCCTCCGTGGATACGTCAGCAAGATGTCCGTCGGCTTTGCCGCCGGCGGCCGCGATCATCCTGCATGTCTCGTCGACGCCCGCCTGGTCGCTACGCGCATGCACCATGATTGCAGCGCCCTCGCGCGCCAGCATCAGTGCCGTGGCGCGGCCGATGTTGCGGGCCGAGCCCGTGACGACGGCCACCCGGCCGGCCAGTGATGTCATGAAGCTACTCCAACGCTAATCCCCTCTCCGCATCCTCGATGCGGAGAGGGGCCGACAATCTTACATCTTGAACGGCACGACCTTCTGCGTCTGCTTGCCGAGCCCCTCGATGCCAAGCGTCATGACGTCACCGGCTTTCAAGAACACGGGCGGCTTCATGCCGAGACCGACGCCTGGAGGCGTGCCGGTGGTGATCACATCGCCGGGCTCCAGCACCATGAACTGTGAGACGTAATGCAGGATGTGCGCGCAGGAGAAGATCATGGTGCGCGTGTTGCCTGTCTGCATGCGCTTGCCATTGACATCGAGATACATGGGCAGCGCCTGCGGGTCCTTGATCTCGTCCGTTGTGACGAGCCACGGGCCCAGCGGTCCGAACGTCTCGGCGCACTTGCCCTTCATCCATTGGCCGCCGCGCTCGATCTGGAAGTGCCGCTCGGAGACGTCGTTGCAGATCGTGTAGCCGGCGATATGCGCGGTGGCGTCCCTTTCCTCGACGTACCGCGCCCGCTTGCCGACGACGAAGGCGATCTCCACCTCCCAATCGAGCTTGGTCGAGCCCTTGGGGATCATCACGTCGTCATCGGGCCCGACGATGCAGTTCGGCAGCTTGGAGAAGATGATCGGCTCAGTGGGGATTGCGGCCCCCGTCTCCTTGGCATGGTCGGAATAGTTGAGGCCGATGGCGATGAAATTGCGCACGCCCGCAACGGGCGGGCCGAGGCGCACGCCCTTGGGGGCCGCGGGCAAGGTCTTGGGATCGAGCTTTCTGAGCTTGTCGAGGCTTGCTGAGGAAAGCGTGTCGCCGGTGATGTCTTTCACCTGGCCGGACAGGTCGCGGATCGTGCCATCCGCATCGCAGAGGCCGGGCTTCTCGGCGCCGGGCGCGCCAAAGCGGACGAGCTTCATGGGGTTTCGCTCCAGATTGTAGTTGGCTGGCTCCCTATGGGTAGGGCAGGTCCGCAGTGCCCGTCTACTCGAATCATAGGCCGGGACGCGCGCCGGGAGGACGAGGCGCCGGCGACATGCGCCGCCTGTCCTCTCTCCCAAAGGAGCGCGTACGCGGTGGAAAAATCGTGCCAGGACTGTGGTCTTGACCGCCTTCCTCGCGCCACCCGAATCGGCTGATGGTGCTGCTGCAAGTCGTATGTGCGGCAGGAGAAGCCACCATGGTCGAGCGTTCATCGGACCACCAGGCGGACTCGAGCGAGGCCGGTCAGCCATCGGGCGAAGCGGAGCGGCCCGGCAGGTCGGGCGGCGGCAAGGCGCAGTTCGACAAGAAGACGATTGCACTTGTCTACGACTTCGACGGCACCCTGAGCCCCAAGCCGATGCAGGAATACACGTTCCTGCCCAAGATCGGCGAGGACCCCAAGGCTTTCTGGGCCGAGGCCAACACGCTCGCTCGCGAGCAGGGCGCCGACGGCCTCATCACCTACATGCACCTCATGTACAAGAAGGCCAAGGCGAAGGGCGTGCGCATCGATCGCGACGATCTCGTCCAGCTTGGCCGCGACGTGGAGCTGTTCCCCGGTGTCGAGGAATGGTTCGACGAGATCGCTCAATACGTGAAGCTGGCCACCGGCAGCCACGGCATCACGCTGCGTCACTACCTCGTCTCTTCGGGCCTGACCGAGATCATCGAAGGCACGCGCATCTACCGGCGGTTCCACAACGTGTTTGCGTCCGAGTACTGGTTCGATCCGTACGACCTGCCCTACCCCAAACGCGTCATCACCGATACCGGGAAGACGCAGTACCTGTTCCGCATCAACAAGGGCGTGGAAGACTTGGGCCAATCGATCAACGACCACATGCCCGAGACCGAGCGTCCAATCCCCTTCGCCAACATGATCTACTTCGGCGATGGAGATACGGACGTGCCGTCGATGGCCGTCATGCGCAAGAACGGCGGCCATGCCATCGCCGTCTACCCGCCGGGCGGCAAGCGCGCCAAGTGCGTGGCATTGTTCAAGGCCGGCCGCTGCGACTTCTTTGCGCCGGCTGACTATCGCCGCGGGTCCGACCTCTTCAAGCGCACGTGCCTGCTCCTCGACCGCATGCTGGCCGACATTCGCGTGCAGGAGGAGGTGTGGCGGCTGGGACGTGGGGTGAAGTAGCCGGGATTTCGGTCGCGACCCGGCGCTGGCGACGATCGAGTCATCGGCCGCGGGGAGCCATACTCAGCGATAGCAGGCTCATTCGGCGCAAACGCCTCAACGAGTCCGGCTTTCCTTCTCCGCGCCGCCAGCCGGACTGGTGCTGCTCGTCGCGACGGCCGTCCAGCCTGAGGGCGCCGTCGGCTCAGAGGTGCCGCCGGCCTTGGGCTCGGTCCGCACAATCCTGCGCAGGAAGTCGACGTTGGCCTGGGCGTCCTCCTCGGGCAGATCCTTTGCGGCCTCACCTTTGGCCTCGGCGTACTTGGACTGCAGTCCAAGCACCAGTGCCAGATTCTGCCGTACGCGTGGATCGTCGCCCGCCTGCTCGGCCTCGCGCAGGAGGCCTTCGGCTTTCTGCGCTTGGCCGTCCATGGCAAGTGCGAGCGCCAGATTGTTGAGCACCGAAGCCTGGTTCGGTGCAAGCGCGCGCGCCCGCTCGAAGAAGGCGATCGCCTCCTTGTGACGGCCCTGCTTGGCCAGCACCGTTCCGCGCGCCGAGAGCACGCGCCAGTCAGGGTGGATCGGGTCGTCCGCACGCTCGAGAAGCCGGGCAGCAAGCGAGTCCTGCCCCAGCTCGAGCGCCAGCCGTCCGTATTCTGATAGGTGCTCGCGGTTCTGCGCGTGATAGAGGTGAGCTTGCTGAAGGACGACGAGGGCCTCCTTCTTGCGGCCCATGGCCTTGAGGTTCTTGGCGTAGTTGAGGGCGCTGTCGGGGTCGCGCGGGTTTGCCGCGTACTGCTTGCCCCAGTATTCGGTCGCCTTCTCCAACTCCCCGAGGCCGCCCTGATCCGCGCCGGGCGCCGCCTGCGCCACTGCGGGCTCAGACGCACCCAGCCCCAGGCTGCTCATACCAGAGCAGCCGCCGGCAAGCCCTGCAGCCGCCAGTATAAGCGCGGCCCGCGCCACTCCGCTCAGGCGCAGGACGAGCCTCCCGCCAGGCCTGTCCAACATGCAGTGCCCCCGTTGCTTGATGCAGGCTGGAGAGCCCGAATCGCAATGCATCTCCGTCAGCTTCGGGGACAGCAATCAACAAACGATTAACCAGCGCGGCGAGCGGCGGGCAGCCGGGCCCCACCCTGCGAGTCGCGTTGTTTTTGCCGGGGTCTTGCCGATAATGCGGCGCCTGACCTCTTCGAGAAACTCAATCGGACCCCAGACATGAGCGAAACGAGCAGCTCCCCGACGCCTGCCGATCTGCTGTTGCCGTCCGACAGTGAGCGCCCATCGCTGCCCGTGTGGCTCGTGCGCGAAGACAAGCTGGACCAGGACCTGGGCGCCCTTGCTCCCGACCAGCGCCAGTGGCTCGACGCCATCGGCTTCAAGGGTGCCAAGCGGCGGCACGCACTGGTTCCCGGCGCAGGGGGAAAGCTCGCCGGTGCGGTCCTGGGTCTCGGCGGCCAGCCAGCCGATTCCGGCGCCGAGGCGGCCGAGCTCGTCGGTTTGCTGCCGCCGGTCCTGCCGACCGGGACCTATCACTTGGCCTCCGCGCTGCGCACCCCCGAGCTTGCGGCCGTCGCCTGGGGGCTCGGCGCCTATCGCTTTCGCCGCTACCGGACCCAGGCCGGGGAACCGGTGCCCGCCCTGCGGCTACCTGACGGCGCGGATCGGGCTAGCGTGCTCAATACGGTGGAGGCCATCTGGCAAGGGCGCGATCTGATCAACACGCCGTCCAACGACCTGGGCCCCGCCGAGCTTCAGGCCGCCGCCGAAACGCTTGCGGCGCGCCACGGCGCTCAATCGCGCGCAATCGTCGGGGACGATCTCTTGAAGAGCAACTTTCCCCTGATCCATGCGGTCGGCCGCGCCAGCAGGCGCCCCCCGCGCCTGATCGATCTCACCTGGGGCAGGCCGGACGCCGCCAAGGTGACGCTCGTCGGCAAGGGCATTTGCTTCGACACCGGCGGCCTCGACCTCAAGACCGCGAGCGGCATGCTCCTGATGAAAAAGGACATGGGCGGCGCGGCCGCCGCGCTGGCTCTTGCACACATGGTCATGGGGCGAAAGCTCGATGTGCGGCTGCGCGTGCTCGTCCCGGCGGCCGAGAACAGCGTCTCCGGGGACGCGTTCCGTCCGGGCGACGTGATCACCAGTCGGGCAGGCAAGACAGTGGAGATCGGCAACACCGACGCGGAGGGACGGCTGGTGCTCGCCGACGCCCTGGCCCTCGCCGACGAGG
Source organism: Bacteroidota bacterium (assembly GCA_050260355.1). Lineage (GTDB taxonomy): Bacteria > Pseudomonadota > Alphaproteobacteria > Rhizobiales > Hyphomicrobiaceae > CADEFX01. The sequence goes on from JBLNBZ010000113.1 coordinate 23,612, forward strand.
AGCAGCCCGATTATCTGATGACCTTTGCGACGCTCACCGGGGCGGCGCGCGTGGCCCTCGGTCCCGAGTTGCCGCCCTTCTTCTGCGATGACGACGAGCTCGCGGCCGTTATCGCGCGCGCAGCCAAGGATGTGGGCGATCCGGTCTGGCGCCTGCCTCTGACGAGCCCATATGAAACCTGGCTCGACAGCGCGGTGGCGGACATGAACAACGTCGCCGACAATTCCTTCGCGGGATCGGTCGTGGCTGCGGCGTTCCTGAAGCGTTTCGTTCGCCGCGCCCGCCGTTTTGCCCACTTCGATATCTACGGTTGGCGTCCGGCGCCCGCGCCGCTCGGACCCAAGGGCGGCGAGCCGCAGGCGGCGCGTGCCGTCTTCGAGGTGCTGCGGCGGCTCCAGGGGGCGTGACGGCAACAGAATCGATTGGCGACATGGCAGCAATGCTCGATCACCGGCTCAACCCTTATCGCCCGGACATTGCGGCGGAGAGCCTGAAAGGACGCGTGGAGGCCCTCCGCTATGTGGCGGGCGAGGAGCGGCGGGTGGCGCGCGCCGTCATCCCGCTCAAGAGCAAGCCGGGCGGTGGCGGACCGCTCGACAACGAGGTGCTGTTCGGCGAGCGCGTCAAGGTCTTCGATGAGGCCGACGGCTGGGCCTGGGTCCAGCTCCAGCGCGACGGCTATGTCGGCTATGTCCCCGCCAAGGCACTGAGCAGCGAGCTACACCCCGACACGCACCGCGTTAGCGCGCTCGGAACGTTCGTGTATCCCGTGCCCGACATCAAATCCGCGCCGATCATGCATCTGACCATGAACGCGAGGCTTGCGGCCCACGGCCAGAAGGAGCGGTTTCTGGAGTTGAAAACCGGCGGCTGGGTGGTGGCGCGTCACGTCGCGGAGTTGGGCCGCTCTGCTCGCGACTTCGTCGAGATCGCCGAGCGGTTCATCGGCACACCATACTTGTGGGGCGGGCGCACGCGCCTTGGGCTCGATTGCTCTGGCCTGTTGCAAATCGCGCTCGAGGCAGCCGGACGGGAATGTCCGCGCGATAGCGATCTGCAGCAGGCCAGTCTCGGCGTCGATGTCCTAGTGCCGCCGGATCTGGAAGGCCTCGAGCGGGGCGACCTGGTGTTCTGGCCGGGTCACGTGGGGATTATGACGGACGGCGTCATGATGGTGCACGCCAACGCCCATCACATGGCAGTCGCCATCGAGCCGCTCAGGGATGCGGCTGACCGCATCGCTCGTCTCGGAAGCAAGATTGCCGCCGTGAAGCGCATGTCGGTGCGCGCCTGAGCGGCGACACTCCTTCGCCTGGCGGTGCCGATCAACCCAGACGATAGGGCGCATACTGGTGGTCGTGCGCCTCGCAGTCCTCGGCGCCGATGGCGCGGGCAAGCGGCTCGTTCAACCGTTCGCGCCGCCAGGTGCGCCCATCTTCCAGCGTGATGATGGTCTCGACCGAGCGGACCGCTCCCGTGTTGCGGCTGACCCAGGTGCGCCTGATCACCCGCCCGGCGGCAATGGCCTCGACAAGCGGCGGGATAAGCTCCAGGTCCTCGGTTGGCATGCGCTCGTAGACCTCCGGTCCGGCGGCGAGATCGAAGTGCCGATCGTGATGGAGGATGAGCTCGAAGGGGCATGCGTTGTCGGCGGCGGGGGCCGCGTGGAGCCGCCAGAAGGTCTCGCCCTCGCTCTCCTGGATGCGGGCAGCGCCCGCCTGCGCGGCGGCCCAGCTCCTGAGCTGGCCAACGATCTGGCGAAGCTGGGCGCGAAAGGCGTCGTCGGCAAGCATGGAACAGGTCCCCGCTGCAGCGATCCTCGGGCAAACACGCGACCTGCGGCCTGCCCGCGGGGCCGCTCGAATCACACCGCTAGTCCCTCATTTTGATGCACTGCCATGCCGATGCGGTGCACGCAATTCCGGGCGTGGAGCACTGTGGCTCGGCCGGCGGGGTCCGCACGCACACATGGCACGCATTCGTCATCTCGATGCAGCGCGGGTTGTCGCGCACGAATTGGCTCAGCAAGCTGCGCTGCTCATCCGTCAGAGGAGGCTGCTCCGCCGGCGCGGTGAGCTGCGCTCGAGCCGCGATCGTCCAGCCGAGCACGGCAAGCAGCGCCAGGCCGCCGAAGAGGCTTCGCCAAACGGCAGGCGCGACCAGCGCTAGTAGCCGCGGGCGGGATCCACGAGGTTCTCGAGCGGTTGCCCGCTCATGTGCGCCCGGACCTGGCGCAGCATGTAGCGTACGATGGCGTTCGTCTCGCTCTCTGCAGCATTGTGGGGCGTGATGACGACCCGTGGGTGGTTCCATAGCGGACTCGATTGCTGCAGCGGCTCGGTCTCGAACACGTCGAGGGATGCAGCGTAGAGATCCCCCGCATCGAGCGCAGTGAGAATGTCGGCTTCCACCTGCAACGGTCCGCGTCCGGCGTTGATCAGCACGGGGCCGGGCAGTCGCGCTGGGCGACCGGACCTCGACAATCCGCGAAACAGGTCGCGATTGAGAATGCCGCGCGTGTCGGGCGTGAGTGGCAGTACGCACACCAGAATATCCACATCGGCGAGAAATTCCGGCAGTTGCTCGCGACCGGCAAAGCAGGTCATGCCGGGGATCTTCCGGCGAGTTCGGCTCCAGCCGCTCAGCCTGAACCCCAGTGCAGCGAGCGCCTTGGCCGAGGCCGCGCCCATGACGCCGAGGCCCATGATGCCGACGCGCACCTCGTGCGCGGCGGGCTCCGGAAGATACTTCCACTCGCGTTTTGCCTGCAGCACGATGAACTCGCTCATGCGCCGCAAATGCCACAGCACGTGCAACGTCACGTAGCTCACCATCCGCCCGGTCAGGTCTTTATCGACGTAGCGCACGATCGGAACGCGAGGCAGCTCCGGGTCCTTGAAAAGATGATCGACGCCGGCACCGACCGAGACAATGAGCTCGAGGGCGGGCAGTGTCTTGAGTGCGCCGATCGGCGGACCCCAGGCGAGAGCGTAACGGATGTCCTCGACGCGGCCGGCGTCGGGCCAGACTCGGACATCAAGGTCGGGCGCCTGCGCGCGGGTCGCCGCCGCGAACTGCTCCGAACGCTGACTGCCGATGATGAGCAGGGTCATGGGGGAAACGAAGATATCAGGTCGCGACCGCGGAGCGGTTGGTGACCTCGAGATTGAAGGCGGCGGCGAGCAGGGCCTTGGTGTAGTCGTCCTTCGGGCGCTCGAAAATCTCCTCGGCGCTGCCTTCCTCGACGACCTTGCCGCTCTTCATGACAATGACGTAGTTGCACAATGCGCGGACCACTTTGAGATCATGACTGATGAACAGATATGCGAGATGGTGCTTGCTTTGCAACTCGCGCAACAGGTCGACGATCTGCGCCTGCACGCTCATGTCGAGCGCGCTCGTCGGCTCGTCCAGCATGACGAACTTGGGATCGAGCACCATGGCGCGGGCAATCGCGATGCGTTGGCGCTGGCCGCCGGAGAACTCGTGCGGATAGCGATCTTGCGCCGCCGGGTCCAGCCCCACCTCCTTGAGCGCCCGGCTGATGCGCTCGCGCCGCTCGGCGTAGCCCATCGTCGGGTTCTGGATCGCAAGCCCTTCCTCGATGATCTGGCTTATCGAGAGCCGCGGCGACAGGGAACCGTAGGGGTCCTGAAACACGATCTGCATCTCGCGCCGCAGGGGGCGCATCTCCTTGAAGCCCAATCCGTCGATGCGGCGGCCGACATAGGCGATCGGCCCGATCGACGAAACGAGCCGTAGAATGGCGAGCCCAAGCGTGGTCTTGCCCGAGCCCGATTCGCCGACGACGCCGAGCGTCTCGCCCGCGCGCAGCTTGAGCGACAATCCGTCGACCGCCTTGACGTAGTCCACCGTGCGGCGCAACAGCCCGCGCTTGATTGGAAACCAGACCTTCAGGTTCTCGGTCTCGACGACAGTTGGCGCCGACGGGTTCGCGGTCGGTGGCTTGCCCTTGGGCTCGGCGGCGAGCAAGTGGCGCGTATAGGGGTGCTGCGGCCGCTCATAGATGTCCGCGCACGCCCCGGTCTCGACGATCTCGCCCTGGTTCATCACGTAGACGCGGTCGGCCATCTTGCGCACGACACCAAGGTCGTGCGTGATCAGCAGCATGGCCATGTGCAACTCGTCCTGAAGCTGCTTGAGCAGCTCCAGGATCTGCGCCTGGATAGTCACGTCCAGCGCGGTCGTCGGCTCGTCGGCGATCAGCAGGTCGGGCTCGTTGGCGAGTGCCATGGCGATCATGACGCGCTGCCTCTGACCGCCTGAAAGCTGGTGCGGATAGGCGCCGAGCCGCTTCTCCGCGTCACGAATGCCGACCTTGGACAGCAGGTCGAGGACGCGTGCCTTGATCTCGGCGTCCGGCAGGCCGCGGTGCAGCTTCAGGATCTCGCCCACCTGCTTCTCGATTGTGTGCAGAGGATTGAGCGAGGTCATCGGCTCCTGAAAGATGATCGAGATGCGGTCGCCGCGAATCTTGCGCATCTCCGGCTCGGGCAGCTTGAGGAGATCGTGGCCTTCGAAGTGGATCTCGCCGCTCGGATGCGAGGCCGCCGGATACGGCAGGAGGCGCATGATCGACAGGGCGGACACGGTCTTGCCGCTTCCCGACTCGCCGACCAGGGCCACGATCTCGCCTTTGCCGACGGTGAAGGAGACGCCCTTCACGGCGCGGCTGGTGGTGCTACCCGAACGGAACTCGACCGATAGGTTGCGCACATCGACGAGTGTGCCGGAAGGCCGGCTGCGCGACTCGGTCATCGGAAGGTCTTCCTCGGATCGAGCGCATCGCGCACCGCCTCACCGACGAAGATCAGCAGCGAGAGCGTCACGGCGATCGCGAAGAAGCCGCAGATGCCGAGCCAGGGCGCCTGCAGGTTGGCCTTGCCTTGCGCCAGCAGCTCGCCCAGCGACGGCGATCCGGGTGGCAGACCAAGACCCAGGAAGTCCAGCGCGGTGAGCGCCGTGATTGAGCCGGAAAGCAGGAACGGCAGGAAGGTCAGCGTCGCCACCATGGCATTAGGCAGCAAGTGCTTGAACATGATCTTGATATTGGAGAGCCCGAGTGCGCGTGCCGCTGTGATGTACTCGAAGTTGCGGCCGCGCAGGAACTCCGCGCGTACGACGCCGACAAGATAGACCCACTGGAACAACAGCAGCACGCCGAGCAGCGTCCAGAAGCCCGGCACCAGCACGGACGAGATGATGATCAGCACGTAGAGCGATGGGATCGACGTCCAGATCTCCAGCACGCGCTGAAAAATGAGATCGACACGGCCGCCGAAGTAGCCCTGTACGGCACCGGCCGCCACGCCGATGATGGCCGACAGTATCGAGAGGATGAGGCCGAAGAGAATCGAGATCCTGAAGCCGTAGATGATGCGGGCCACCACGTCCCGGCCCTGGTCATCGGTGCCGAGCCAGTTGCGATTGCCGATCTCCTGATAGCGCGCGAGCTGATCGGCCGGCGCGTCGCAAAGCGCTGCACTCGTCGCCCACGGCGGCGGCGCCGGGAAGCCCAGGCAATAGCCCTCCGAGCCCTTGATGCGTGGGTAATCCCTGTTGATCGAGTTATAGGAGTAGCGGATCGGCGGCCAGATCATCCAGCCGTTGTTGTTGATCTCGTCGAGGATGACCGGATCGCGGTAGTCCGTAACCGCCAGGAAGCCACCGAACTTCGACTCGGGATAGTCGACGAAAATCGGGAAAAGCGTCTCGCCCTTGTAGTGGACGATGATCGGCTTGTCGTTGGCGATGAACTCGGCGAACAGACTGAGGATGAAGAGGGTCAGGAAGAGCCACAGGCTCCAAAAGCCGCGCCGGTTGGCCCTGAAGTTGTTCCATCGCCGCTGGTTGATGGGCGAGAGATGCAGGTGATGCCTGAGGCTGGCGAAGGCCACGCCTGTTCGGCGGGCACCCACCTTGTCGACCGTGAGGCTGTCATCGCGCCGTGCATCCACGGGATCAGACCTCGCGCGTCTCGAAATCGATCCGCGGATCGACCAGCGTGTAGATGAAGTCCGACAGCAGGTTAACCAGCAGGCCGAGCAGCGAAAAGATATAGAGGCTGGCAAAGACCACCGGATAGTCCCGGTTGATAATCGACTCGAAGCTCAACAGGCCGAGACCATCCAGCGAAAAGATCGTTTCGATCAGCAGCGCTCCTGTGAAGAAGGCGTGGATGAAAGTCCCGGGAAACGCCGCGATGATCAGCAGCATGGCATTGCGGAACACGTGCCCGTAGAGAACCTGGTTCTCGGCCAGGCCCTTGGCGCGAGCCGTCATGACGTACTGCTTGCGGATCTCGTCGAGGAACGAGTTCTTGGTGAGGAAGGCCTTGGTCGTGAAGGTGCCGAGCGCCATAGCAATGATCGGCAGCGTCAGGTGCCAGAAGTAGTCCCTGATCTTGCCGAGCACCGTAAGCTGATTCCAGTTGTCCGAGGTGAGGCCCCGCAACGGAAACCATTGGAAGAACGAGCCGCCGGCGAACAGAACGAGCAGCAGAACGGCAAACAGGAAGCCCGGTATGGCGTAGCCGATGACGAGCACGCCGGAGGTCCAGATATCGAATCTCTCGCCATCGTGCACCGCCTTGCGAATCCCAAGCGGAATGGCGATGGCGTAGGTCAGGATCATCATCCAGATGCCGAGGGAGATCGAGACGGGGAGTTTCTCCTTGATGAGCTGGATCACGCTCACGTCACGGAAGTAGCTCTTCCCGAAGTCGAATATGATGAAGTTCTTCATCATCAGCAGGAAGCGCTCGTAGGCCGGCTTGTCGAAGCCGAACTGCCGCTCGAGCTGCTTGATGAACTCGGGATCGAGCCCCTGGGCGCCGCGATAGCGGGATGCGGACGCGTCCGCTCCGCTCTGCCCTGACATGGAGCGCCCGCTGCCCAGGCCGTCGCTGCTTGCCCCGCCAATGCGGCTCGTCGCCGACACGTCGGTGCCGGTCAACTGGGCGATGACGCGCTCAACGGGTCCGCCCGGCGCGAACTGAACGATGGCAAAGCTGATGATCATGATTCCGAGAATGGTCGGAAACATCAGCAGCAGCCGTTTGATCAGGTAGGCAGCCATTGCGGTGACGTCGTCTTTCCTTGGCGGGATCCTGGCGGCGCGAGATTTTAGCTTGGTTTAGTTGGTTCTCAATTTTGCAGCTTTTTCGGCATCATACCACCAGGTATCGGGGACGCCGCGATCATACTTGGGCTTGACCGCGGGCCGCGAGAACTTGTCCCAATAAACGATATGATGTGCCGCCTTGAACCATTGCGGTACCCAATAGTGTCCGGCTCGCAGCACGCGATCCGCAGCGCGGGCTGCCGTTACCAACTCTTTGCGCGATTTGGCCTCGATGATCTTCTTGATGAGGGCGTCGATGACGGGATCGCGGATCCCGGCGAGGTTACCGCTGCCTTCGATCATGGCCTGGTCGCTGCCCCATAAATCCTGCAGCTCGATACCAGGGGTCAGCGCCATCCGGTAGCGGCGGGTGGTGATGTCGAAGTCGAAGCTCTTGGTGCGCCGCTCGTATTGTGCCGGGTCGACGCGCCGCGGGATCAGGGCCACGCCGATCAGACCGAGGCTTTTTTGATACCCGCCGGCGATCCGTTCGGAAACCGGATCGGTGAACAGGTACTCGAACTCGAGCACCTCACCCTTGGCGTTGATGCGCTTGCCATCCTTGATCGTATAGCCCGCTTCCTCGAGGAGCCTGCCGGCTTCGCGCAGGAGCTTGCGGTCGGTGCCGCTGCCGTCCGAGACGGGAGGACGATAGGGCTCGCCGAAGACTTCGGTCGGCAGCTTGTCCTTGAAAGGCTCGAGCAGCGCGAGCTCCTCCGGCGACGGCTTGCCCGTCGCCTTCATGTCCGAGTTCTCGAAGAAGCTCTCGGTACGCGTATAGAGACCGTAAAACAGGTTCTTGTTGGTCCACTCGAAGTCGAAAGCGAGACCGAGCGCCTTTCGCACGCGGATATCGGCGAGCTTCGACCGCCGTGTGTTGAGGAAAAAGCCTTGCGCGCCGCCCGGCGTCTCGTCAGGCAGCGTCAGCTTGATGAGCCGTCCATCCTTGACCGCAGGAATGTCATAGGCCGTCGCCCAGTCGCGCGAGGTGAATTCCTCGCGCAGGTCGATGTCACCGGCCTTCAGCGCCTGAAGCTGTGCGGTGCGGTCGCGAAAATAGTCGAAGCGAATCTCGTCGAAGTTGAACCGTCCGACGTTGACCGGCAATTCCTTGGCCCAGTAGTCATCGCGCCGCTTGTAGGACACGAAGCCTCCGCCGCCCGGCTTGAAGTCACCAATCTTGTAAGGACCCGAACCGAGCGGGGGATCGAGCGTCGTCTGATCGAACTCGCGCCCTGAATAATAGGCCTTGGGCAGCACCGGCAGGCCGGCGACGGCAAGCGGCAGATCGCGGACCAGCGTTCCAGTGAATGTGTAGCGCACCGTAAGCGGGTCGATTGCCTCCACGTTGGTCACGTCGCGCAGTCGGACCCGGAAGCTCGGATGGCCCTTCTCCTTGAGGATCTTAAGCGTGAATACGGCATCCTCGGCAGTAACCGGGCTGCCGTCGGCGAAACGCGCCTCGGGCCGCAGCTTGAAAGTGACCGACATTCCATCGGCCGCAACATCGGCGGACTGTGCGACAAGGCCGTAGCCTGCATCGGGCTCGTCACCCGACGCCGCCATAAGGCTGTCGTAGATCAGCCCCAGACCCTGTGCCGGATCGCCCTTCAGAATGAAACCATTGAAGCTGTCGAAGGTCTCCAGCGCAGCCGTTCCAATAGTGGTCATTCGTCCGCCCTTGGGCGCTGACGGATTGACGTATTCGAAGTGCTTGAAGTCGGCGGGGTACTTGAGCTCGCCGAAGGCGGAGAGCCCGTGCCTGGGCTCGGCCATCGCTGCGGCGGGTGCCCCGAGCAAGCCCGCAGCCACAGCCAACAGAGCACGCCGCGAAATTCGCATGCTTGGCATCATGTCCCGCATCCTTGGTCCGGCGCTTTCCTGCGCCGCTACTTTCGTGCCTCGACGAGTTTATTGGCCGCCGTATCGTCGTACCACCAGACCTGCAAGAACTGAGACACCGCGGTCGTCGCTGTCGGTAGCTTCTCTGGCCGTCCGAATTTGTCCCACATCGCGACGCGCTCGTATGGAGAGTAGAATTGCGGCACCAGGTAGTGGTTCCACAGCAGGACGCGATCGAGCGCTCGCGTGGCGGCCACCAGCTCTGCGCGGTCCTTGGCGAAAATCACGTAGTCGATCAGTTTGTCGATGGCGGGATTCTTTATGCCGATGATATTGCGCGAGCCTTCCTTGTCGGCGGCCTCGGAGCCCCAGAACTCGCGTTGCTCGTTACCGGGCGACAGCGATTGGCGGAAGCTCGCGACGACGATGTCGAAGTCGAAAGTATCGATCCTGCGCCGATACTGGGCGCTGTCGACGACGCGGATCGTAGTCTTGATGCCGAGCTTGTCGAGCGCGTGCTTGTAGGCCTGCACCAGCCGCTCGAAGTCAGGCTGGACGAGCAGGAACTCGGCCGTGAGCTGCTCGCCCGCGGCGTTGGTGAGAATGCCGTCCCTTGGTGTCCAGCCGGCGGCTGTCAGCAGCTTGTGGGCTTCCGTCATATGCCGCCGAAAATCCTCGGGTGTATCGTTGACCGGGTTCTTGAACTCGGCAGTGAACACCTCCGGTGGAACTTGGTCGCGCAGGCTCTCGAGAATCTCCAGCTCGCGCCCGGTGGGAAGACCCGTCGCCTTCAACTCGGAGCTTTCAAAATAGCTTCCCACTCTCTTGTATTGGTCGAAGAACATGTTGCGATTGGCCCATTCGTAGTCGAAGGCCAAGTTGAAGGCGTAGCGCACGCGCGGATCCTGGAACGCCTTCCTGCGCAGATTGAACGCGAAGCCCTGCATCGGCTTGAGCTGATCCGTCTTCAGCAGCTCTTTCTTGATCAGACCCCGTTTGACGGCGTCGAGGTCGTACTGCGTGGCCCAGCCCTTCGCACTGGATTCGACCCAGAAATCGGTCCCGCCAGCCTTGAAGTCCTCGAACGCCGGGAGCCTGTCGCGATAGTAGATGAACTGGATCTCGTCGAAGTTCCACTGCCCGCGTGCGACCGGCAGATCCTGCGCCCACCAATCCTTGACGCGCTCGTAAGTGATCGTTCGTCCGCCTTCGAAATCCTTGATGCGATAGGGGCCCGAGCCCAGCGGAACCTCCATCGCGCCGCGTGTCAGATCACGTGGCTCGCCGTCGCTCCCCTTGGCCTCCCAGAAGTGTCGCGGCAGCACCGGAATGCTGCCGACGATCTGGGGCAGCTCGCGATTGCCCGGTCTGTCGAAAATGAACGTAACCTCGTGCTCGCCGCTCTTCTCCGCCTTGACGACATTCTTATAGTAGAGGCTGTAGCGCGGGCTGGCCTTCTTGAGTGCCGTGAGGCTGAAGATGACGTCCTCCGGCCTGATCGGCTTGCCGTCGTGGAACCGCGCCTCAGGCCTCAGTCCAAACGTCGCCGATGAAAAGTCGTCCGCCATCGACACCCACTCGGCAACGAGGCCATAATCAGTGGCCGGCTCGTTGAGGCTTTGGGTCATCAGCGTATCGAACACGAGATGGAGGCCGATGGCCGGGCTACCCTTTGCCGCGAACTCGTTGAGTGTATCGAAGGAGCCGATTGCGCGTTGCCGCAACCGGCCGCCTTTTGGCGCGTTTGGATTTACCCAGTCGAAGTGATCGAACCCGGGAGCGAACTTGGGCGTGCCGACGAGCGAAAGAGCATGATAGCGGTGATCCTCGGCTGCTGCCTGCTCCGCCGATGTCGCGACGGTCGATCCGATTGTCGCGCAGAGTAGCAGGCAAACGCCGCACCAACCGCCGAGCTGTCTCATCATACGCATGTCCACGTCACCGACGAAGCGTCCCGCCGAGTTGTTTCGCAACATTGGCCTCCAGCCACCAGGTTTCACGCCAGCCGGGGGCTTGGGAGGGGAACTTGCTCGGCCTGCCGAATTTGTCCCAGTAGGCGACCCATTCGCTCGGCCGGTACCACTGCAGGATGGCATAATGGTTCCATAACAGCACGCGATCGAGTGCACGCGTGGCAGCAACCACATCCTCGCGGGTCGGAGCATAGATGATCTGCTCGATGAGGAAATCGACGGCGGGGTTCTTGATGCCGGTGCGGTTGCGGCTCGCCGGCTTGTCCGCTGCCTCCGATCCCCAGAACTCGCGCTGCTCGTTTCCGGGCGCATGCGTCTGGCTGTAGATATCGGTGATCATGTCGAAATCGAAGGACTTCACGCGCTGCTCGTACTGCGGCGCATCGATCATGCGGATCGTGAAACGGATGCCAAGCTTCTCCAGTGACTGCTTGAAGGGCAAGAGAATGCGGTCGAACGCGGTATCGTAGTTGAGAAACTCGATTGAGAGGATCTCGCCGGTCTGGCGGTTCCTGCGCTCCGATCCTTGCAGCACCCAGCCCGCCTGATCGAGCAGCCGGCTGGCTTCGCGAAGATTGGAGCGGACTTGCTCGGGCGTGGCATTGACCGGGCTCTTGTACTCAGTTGTGAATACCTCGGCCGGAACCTTGTCGCGGACTTTCTCGAGAAGCTCGAGCTCGCGTCCTGTCGGTAGGCCCTTGGCCGCCAGCTCCGAGTTGTCGAAGTAGCTGCTGAGCCGCGTGTAGAGACCGTTGAAGAGCGTCCTGTTGGCGCTCTCGAAATCGAATGCGAGCTCCAGCGCCTGCCGTACGCGCGGGTCGGCGAACTTGGTGCGGCGCAGATTGAAAATGAAAGCCTGGGCGGCTGCCACTGTCGCTTGTGGGATCTCGAGCCGCTTCACGCGGCCGTCGCGCGCGGCGGGGAACGTGTACTCGGTTGCCCACCGCTTCGAGCTGCCCTCCTGCGTGAGGTCGATCTCGCCGGCCTTGAAGGCCTCGAACGCCGGGACGTCGTCGCGATAGCTGGCGAACCGGATTTCGTCGTAGTTCCACATGCCGCGGTTGATCGGCATGTCGGCCGCCCAGTAGTTCCTCACCCGCTCGTAGGAGATCGACCGCCCGGCATCCACAGATTTGATGCGATACGGGCCAGAGCCGACCGGCGGATCCAGTGTGGTCGCCGTGATGTCGCGCGGTTCTCCGGCCTCTGTCTTGCCTGTCCAATAGTGCCGAGGCGCGATCTGCAGTTGCGAGACGGTGAAGGGCAAGTCCCGGTTGCCCGGGCGGGCAAACCGGAATCTCACCTCTCGCTCGCCGGTCTTTTCGACCTTGACCACGTCACGGTAGGTGATGGCCCGTACCGGGTCCGCCTTGATCTGCGACTGGAACGAGAAAACTACGTCCTCCGCAGTAATCGGGGTTCCGTCCTGGAACCGCGCAGCAGGGTTCAGCCCGAACGTAGCGGACGAATAGTCATCGGGGTATGACACCCACTCCGCAATCAGTCCGTAGGCGGTAGCGGGTTCATCGAGGCTCGCCGCCATAAGACTGTCGTGCAGCAGGGCAAGCCCAGACGCCGGCAGGCCCTTAAAAGTAAACGGATTGAGATTGTCGAACCCGCCGATGTCGGCCAGCCGGAGCGTGCCGCCCTTGGGCGCATCCGGGTTCACGAAGTCGAAATTCTTGAAGTCGGGGCCGAACTTGACTGCCCCGACGCGCGATATGGCGTAGTGCCGGACCGGCTCGGCCATTGTCGGGGCGGTGAGGCCGAACAGGCCCAGTATCAGCAAGGCAGCCGCAAGTGCGAACTCTCGAAGTACGATACGCATAAGGGTCGGCGTCGAATCCCTTTCCTCGAGCCGGTGCAGGCACGAGCGACGCCCGTCGGCCATGCAATCAGGATGAGAACATGCAGGCGCAATGCCAAGTTAATTCTTGTCCACACAGCACGCCACAAATGAGGCGCGCACGCGACTTTGAGCCGAGCCTGCGGCCAGCCCAACAGCCTACGCCGATTTGGCGGCGAACCGCTACTGCGGCAGCGGAGCCGGATTGTCCGACAGCGTCCGCAAATACGCGAGCAGATCGGCAAGGTCGGCGTTGTCAGAGATGCCGATGAACGCCATCTTGTTGCCCGGGATGGCACCCTTGGGGTCGTGCAGATATTTCGCCAGCTCCTCGAACGTCCACTTGCCGCCATGTGAGTTCATCGCGGGCGAATAGGCGAAGCCGGCGTGCTTGCCGACATCCCGGCCGACGATGCCGTAGAGGTTCGGTCCAACCTTGTTGGGGCCGCCCTTCTCCGGTGTGTGGCAGGCCATGCACTTCTTGAAAGTATCCTGCCCGGCCTCGGCTTTGGCCTTTGGCAGCAGCGCTGCGACCTGCGCGAACTCAAACTTCGGAGCCTCTGCTGCGGCGCCACCGGCCTCACCGCCTTTCGGCAGCGGCAGTGTGTAAGCCGCCTTCTCCAGGTGCTGATGCCCCTCGGCGATCTGCAGAAGCGTCCTGCCTCCGAATACGAATAGCAGAGCCGTCAGGACCGCACCCGCGATCTTGTTGAACTCGAAAGCGTTCATCGCTGCCGATATCCCGTTCGTCGCGTCAGCCGCGTCTCAGATTGAGAAGTTCCCCGAAAGCGGCGCCACTATAGGTGTTCGCATCATGCTTGCAACAGAAGTTGAACCTGTTCTAGGAGGTTGCACCGAGACTAATTGTCACTTCTCGGACAAGACTTGGGGTCGCATGGCGGGCGCTCTGCTCATCATACCGGCGCGCATGCAGGCTACGCGCCTGCCCGGCAAGCCGCTCGCGGACATCAACGGCCAGCCCATGATCGTTCACGTGTGGCGCCGGGCGATGGAGGCAAAGGCCGGCCGCGTCGTTGTGGCGACCGACAGCGAGGAGATTTTGAGGGTCGTGCAGGCCGCGGGAGGCGAAGCCGTCATGACCCGCGCCGACCACGTCTCAGGCACCGATCGGGTGTTCGAGGCGGCAACGCGTGTCGATCCGGATCGCCGTTTTGAGGTCGTGGTGAACGTGCAGGGCGACATGCCGACGCTCGATCCGCGGCTCGTGCAGGCTTGCATCGCGCCCCTGGCCACGCCCTTGCAGGACGGCGGACCTCACATCGCCACCATTGCGGCGGCCATCACCGACGCGCGGCTGCGCAAGGACCCCAACGTCGTCAAGGTGGTGGGCTCGCCCATCAAGGGAGCCGATCGGCTCCGGGCCATCTATTTTACGCGCGCAGAGGCCCCCTACGGCGAGGGTCCGCTGTTTCATCATGAAGGCATGTACGCCTACCGCCGGGCGGCCCTGGAGCGGTTCGTCTCCCTGCCACCGTCGATCTTGGAGCTTCGCGAGCGCCTGGAACAGCTTCGGGCCATCGAGGATGGAATGCGCATCGAGGTAGCGCTCGTTGACAGGGTTCCGCTCGGTGTCAATACTCCGGAGGAGTTGGAGCTGGCCCGGCAAGTCGTCTACGCGCGCGAGCCTGTAAGCTCATGAATTGGCTGGCTTGATCATTTTGCCATGAACACCCCCCACCAAGGCCCTGCGAGGGTCGCACCCTCCAGTCGCGATCTGCCGCGCCGCATCGCGTATCAGGGCGAGCCTGGTGCCAACTCACACCTGGCGTGCCAGGAGGTCTACCGCGAGCTCGAGCCGCTCGCGTGCCAGACGTTCGAGGACGCGATCGCCGCGGTGAAGTCGGGCGATGCCTGCTACGCCATGATCCCGATCGAGAATTCGCTCGCCGGGCGCGTCGCCGACATCCACCATCTGCTGCCGAGCTCCGGTTTGTACATTGTTGGCGAGCACTTCCTTCCCATCCGCTTCCAGCTCATGGGACTCAAGGGGAGCAAGCTCGGGCAGATCACAGATGTGTACAGCCACGTCCATGCCTTGGGGCAATGCCGCAAGATCGTACGCAAGCATGGCTTCAGGGCGCACGTTGCCGGAGACACCGCCGGTGCCGCGCGGCAGGTCGCCGACTGGAAGGACCCGACGCGGGCCGCGCTCGCGCCGCGGCTCGCCGCCGAGATCTACGGGCTCGACATCCTGGCCGAGGACGTGGAGGACGAGCGGCACAATACGACCCGCTTTGTGATTCTGTCGGCCGAGCCTGACAGGGTCGAGCCTGACGGCGGCCTGACGGTCACCACGTTCATCTTCAACGTGCGCAACGTGCCTGCCGCGCTCTACAAGGCCTTGGGGGGCTTCGCCACCAACGGCATCAACATGACCAAGCTCGAGTCCTACCAGGTGAACGGCGAGTTCGTGGCCACGATGTTCTACGCCGACATCGAAGGACACCCGGACGAGCGCCCGGTTCAGCTTGCGCTCGAGGAGCTGTCGTTCTTCTCCACCGAGCTGCGTATCCTCGGCTCCTACCGCGCCAGCCCGTATCGGGCGGAGATTGCCCGCAAGGCGCGCGCCCGCAGGGACTGATGCGCTACTGCCTGATGTGGGCGAGGCCTTTCGGCGGCGCTCGTGCCGTCAGCATGTACAAGTCGCGCGATCGGGGGCGCGATCATGACGCCTTCATCCTGGCAGTTTCTGCTCGACGAAGCTGCGAATCAGCGCATTGGCAATGGCATGAGGTCCCGGCGCCGTCAGTCCCTCCGGATGGGAGTGCTCGAGCATCATCTGCGCCTCCTCGCGGCTGAACCAGCGCGCCTCCGCGATCTCATTCTTGTCGATGTGGATCTCCGTCGTCTCCGCATGCCCGACGCAGCCCAGCATCAGTGAATGCGGGAACGGCCAAGGCTGACTGGAATGGTACGCCACCTTGCCGACTCTGATCGACGTCTCCTCGAGCACCTCGCGGCGAACCGCGTGCTCGATGTCCTCACCCGGCTCGAGAAATCCTGCGAGCGTTGACCACATCTTTTCGGCGTAGCGGTACTCATGGGCGAGAATGCAGCGGTTGCCGTCTGTGACCAGCATGATCACCACCGGATCCGTACGCGGAAAACTGTCCAGGCCGCAGCCCCAGCACTTCTTGCGCCAACCACCATCCTTAGTGAGAAGCGTCGAGCCGCACCTGCCGCAGCAGCGGGCGTTCTCGTGCCATTGCGCCAGCGCACGGGCCTGCCCGGCCAGCGACAACTCCTCAGGGGTCAGAGCGCCTTGCATCGCAAGTGAACGCAGATCGACCGCCGGTCGCAGAAACTGCACGGCGTCGGATGTTGCCCGGGCCAGATGATCCGTAATCGACAGCGCAAAATGCGCAACGTTCTCGGCGTCGATGCCGAGGAACATCGCGTCGCTGACGGGCAGCCCCAGCGCACCCACCTCTCGGCCTGAAAGCCAGCGCAATTGCGAGGCGCTCCGATCTGGCCCGGATATGATCACCGGCTTCAGATCAACCAGCAGCAGAAAGCGTGTTCGGGGGTCCGCGACGTGGGCTTTCAACCAGGCCTCGTCAGCCCGCCGCGGGCCAGCGCGATCGAGCAAGGTCGTTGCGGCAACGGTCGGCATCAGGCGCTCCTCCCCTCGGCAAAAGAGCATACCGGCCATATGCGCGCAACGGCGTGGCGCTGGGTTGACGGAGAGCGCGCATAAGCACGGCGAGAGACAAAAGGCAAGCGAGGCCCAAGTTATTCTTTTTGCCTGATCGATCCCACATGTGATTGACGAAACCACATTATTTCGTGCAACCTTGGCTAGACAAAAGCCAAGAAGATTAGGGAGGACGGCATGGTAAGAGCCCCGGAAGCTGGGTTCATTACGGCATTGAGTCTGGGCGTTGCGCTGCTGGTCGGCGGCCCGGCTGCGGCCCAGACCAAGACGCTCAAGATGCAAGCGACTTGGCCCGCATCGCAGACCCTCTACGAGAACTTCGTCGATTGGGGCAAGCGGGTCGAGCAATTGACCGCCGGTCGCATCAAGATCGAGACGATGCCCGCCGGTCAGGTCGTCCCCGCGTTCGAAGTTCTCGACGCAACGCACAAGAGAGTCATCGACGGCGCCCATACTTGGCCGGGTTACTGGGTCGGCAAGAACAAGGCCGCCATACTATTCTCAGGCGGTCCCGGTGGTCCGTTGGGTATGGACTACATCGACTACCTCGGCTGGATGTGGAATGGCGGTGGGCAAGAGCTCTACAACAAGTTCTATCGCGAGACGCTCAAGCTGAACGTCGTGGCTTTCCACGTCTTGCCGTCAGGCCCGCAGGCGCTGGGTTGGTTCAAGAAGAAGATCGAGAACCTGGCTGACTTCAAGGGCCAGAAGTGCCGCCAGACCGGCATCGCAGCCGAGATTTTTAACGAGATGGGCATGCGCACGGTCAATATGCCGGGCGGTGAAATTGCGCCCGCAGCCGAGCGTGGCACGATCGATTGTGCCGAGTGGGTAGGCGGAATCGAGGACTTGCGGTTCGGCTTCCACAACATCTGGAAGTGGCACTATGCCCCGTCCCTGCACGAGTCGGTGACGATCGGCGAGATCCTCATCAACGGTGACGTTTGGAAGGAAATCAGCCCACTCGACCAGGAGCTGATGAAAGCGGCGGCTACCGAGACGCTCTTCAAGTGGTGGGCGAAATGGCAAAAGCAGAATGCTGAGGCAGTCATCGAGCTGCGAGAGAAGCACAAGGTCAACATCGAGCAGACGCCGCCGGAAATCTTGAAAGAGTTTCTGGCCGCTTGGGATCGGGTCGCCGCCAAGGAAGCGGCGAGCAATCCGGTCTTCAAGGAGGTCTGGGAATCGCAGAAGGCGTACGCGTCGGTCGTGGTGCCCGGCAAACGCCTCTACTTCCCGAATTACGCTCTCGCGGCCGAGCACTACTGGCCAGAGAAGAAGTAGGCCCGCCGAGCCGAGGCCGCGTCCAGACGCGGCCTCGATGGAACGCAAAATCAAGCCGTCGGCAGCCCAACGCAACCCAGCGAACTGCCGTCGGCCAAGAAGCGTAGGCGAATGCAGTTTCGGGGCAATGCATGGCACAGCCGTCTTCGGGCTACCTTTTGACGATACGCGTGATCGACAAGATCACCGAATGGACCGGGTATCTCTTCACGCTCATCATCATTCCACTGATCTTTGCCAACGTGACCGAGGTCTTCCGTCGCTATGTGATGGATGACCCGACGATCTGGGCGCTTGACGTGACCACCATGTCGTACGGGGCTCTGTTCATGCTCGGCTGCGCCTACGCGCTGCTCAAGGGCGCGCATGTGCGCACGGACATGCTGTGGGACAAGTTCTCGACACGCAAGAAAGGATGGATCGACACTATCGCCTATGTGTTCTTCTTCCTGCCGACTATGGCGATCCTGTTCTTCATGTCGGTCGACGACTTCCTTTATTCATGGAGCATCAACGAGAAGTCGAATTCGGGGGCCTGGCAGCCCGTCATCTGGCCATTACGCGCGGTGATCCCTATCACGGCCGCTCTGCTGTTCATGCAGGGTGTCTCTGAGTTGTTGAAGAGCTTGTGGGCCGCGCGCACGGGCGAAGAGCTCGTGCATCACGAGAAGATCGAGATCTGAGGCCAGCATGAGCGTCAACGAAACCCTCGGCATGATCATGCTGTTCGGCATGGTCGCGGTCATCTTTGTCGGCTTTCCGATCTCGTTCACACTGTTGTTCCTCGCATTGGTGTTCGGAGGGCTTGGCCTCGGCTGGCAGCAAACCTTCGATCTCGCCTACCTGCAGATCTGGGGCACCATGAAGGACGAGATCCTGCCCGCGGTGCCGCTCTTTATCTTCATGGGCTACATGACCGAGCAGGCGGGGCTGATGGAGCGCCTGTTCATGGCCTTGCGCAACGTGTTGGCGCCAGTGCGCGGCGCGCTCTATCTGGCGGTCATCTTGACTGCCACCATTTTCGCGATGGCGACCGGCATTGTCGGGGCCGCCGTGACCGTGCTCGGGATCATGGCCGGGCCAATCATGATCAAGACCAACTACGACGCACGGCTTTCGGCCGGAGCCATTGCCGCCGGAGGCACGCTGGGCATCCTCATTCCGCCAAGTGTCATGCTCGTGGTGATGGGTCCCACGATGGGCGTGCCGGTGAACTTGCTCTACTCGGCGGCATTCGGTCCGGGGTTCCTGCTCGCCGGCATGTACATGGCGTACTGCCTTGTCCGCAGCTTCATAAATCCCGCGCTCGGCCCTCCCGTGCCGGTCGATGAGCGGGTGACAAGCCCTTGGCTGTTGTTCAAGGAGTTCGTGATCGGTGTCGTGCCGTTGACGTGTCTGATCGGCTTCACGCTCGGCACGATTCTGGGCGGTCTGGCGACGCCCACGGAAGCTGCCTCGTGCGGCGCATTCGGCGCAACGCTCCTCGCTCTCATTTATCGCAAGTTGACCTTCAGTGCGCTCAAAAACGCGGCTGTCTCCACCATGGTCACGTCGAGCATGGTGCTCCTGCTGGCCGTGGCGTCCAATGTTTTCGGCGCGGTCTTCACCAAGCTCGGAGCTGCCAGCCTGATCACGAATACACTCGTCGGATTGCCCTGGCCCGATGCGTGGAAGCTGGCGCTGGTCATGGTGCTGATCTTCATCCTGGGTTGGCCATTCGAATGGCCCGCGATCGTTCTCGTCTTCCTCCCGATCTTCCTTCCCGTCGTGGAGAAGCTGCAGCTCGGGATGAACAAGCTCGAGATGTTGATCTGGTTTGGCGCGCTGGTTGCCGTCAATCTTCAGACCGCTTTCCTCAGTCCTCCCGTGGCGATGTCGGCCTACTATCTGCGCAACGTGGTCCCACAATGGAGCCTTGCCACGATCTACAAGGGCATGGCGGACTATATGGTGATCCAGCTCATTTGCCTTGCGGCTCTGTTCATGTGGCCCGAGATCTCGCTGTGGCTCATGCGGGCGTTGCGGTGATCACCCGGGCGCCGGTAGTGGTTGTCACGGTCGAGGGCCTTCATTAGATAGGGGAGAGGGAGGTTGGCGGCGGACGGGTCCCTCGCCAACCGGGTCAGGTCCGGAAGGAAGCAGCCCTAACGATCAGGACGCGGGTCACTGTCCAGCCTCCCGCCTACGCGTTTGTTGCGGCGCCCACGTGCGCCGCCTGCCGGACCGGCTGCCGGGGCTCCGGTTCGGAGGCGACCGGTTGATGGCCAAGAAGAGCTCTACGATAACAGAAGGTGGAGGTGGCGGCGCGGAATTGCCTGCCGCGCGTCCCTATGTCGTGCTCGCGCGCAAGTATCGCCCCCAGAACTTTGACGATCTCATCGGTCAGGATGCCATGGTGCGGACGCTCAGGAACGCGTTCGCGGCCGATCGCATTGCCCAGGGCTATATGCTCACCGGCGTGCGCGGTGTGGGCAAGACGACGACAGCGCGCATCCTGGCGCGTGCACTAAACTACGCCAAACCGGGACTCGCTGATCGCCCGACCACCGAGATGCCGGACTTCGGCGAGCACTGCCTCGAGATCATGGAGAGCCGACACCCCGACGTGCTCGAGATGGATGCGGCATCCAACACCGGCGTGGACAATATTCGCGAGATCATCGAAAGCGCCCGCTACAAGCCTTTGGCGGCACGCTTCAAGGTCTACGTCATCGACGAGGTCCACATGCTCTCGAAGGGGGCGTTCAACGCCCTCCTGAAGACGCTCGAGGAGCCGCCGGCCCACGTCAAGTTCATCTTCGCGACGACCGAGGTGCGCAAGGTCCCCGTGACCGTGCTGTCGCGCTGTCAGCGCTTTGATCTGCGCCGTGTCGATGTTGCCACCCTGATCCAGCATTTCAAACGCATCGTCGCCAACGAGGGGTGGACGGCGGAGGAGGATGCTCTGGCCCTCATTGCGCGCTCCGCGGAGGGCTCGGTCCGCGACGGACTCTCGATTCTGGATCAGGCGGTCGCTATGGGCAGTGGCCGCGTGGAGACGGCCGGTGTGCGCGCCATGCTCGGTCTTGCCGATCGCGGCCGGGTGTTCGATCTGCTGGAGCACGTCTTCGGCGGCGGGACCGCATCCGCGCTGGAGGCCTTTGCCGGGCTCCTGCACGACGGCGGCGACCCGGTTCAAATCCTGACCGATATGGCGGAAGCCGTGCATCTGGCGACGCGCGTGAAGGTGGCGGGCGTCGATGCCGGCGGCGACCCGATTCCTGCGGAGGAAAGGCGGCGGGCGCGCTCTCTCGCCGATCGCCTGTCCGCGGCGCTTCTCTCCCGCGCCTGGCAAATGTTGCTCAAGGGCATCGAGGAAGCGGGCAAGGCGCCCGATCCCGTCGCTGCTGCCGAGATGCTCCTCATTCGCATGGCCCACACCGCGGATTTGCCGTCACCCGACGAGATCATCCGCGCCTTGGGCGGAGCGGCGCTTCCCGCGCGCAAAGCCCAGCCGCAGGCTGCCGCGCCGGCGCGCGAGGGTGATCGTGGGGCAAGTGGCCGGACCGACTTCGCCGGCTCAGCCCAGTCGGATTTCCTCGATCCTGACGACGAACCGGTCGACGAGCCCGAGGACCTCGATGAGAATCCCGCGCCTCGCGCTCCGGCCCAGCCGCAATCCTTTGCCGACGTCGTGGAGCTCGCGGGGCTGCGTCGCGATGCGCGCTTGAAGGTGCATCTCGAGGAGCACGTGAGTCTTGTTCGGTTCGACGCGGGCGGCCGCATCGACCTCAATCTCCTCGATGGGGCGCCGCGCGAGGTGGCCAATGAATTGCGCGAGAAGCTCAGCAAATGGACTGGCCGGCGCTGGATGGTGGCAGTCACGTCGGAGCGCGGGGAGCCGACGATCGGCGAGACGAGGCGCAAGCAGGAGGCACGGATGCTGGAAGAGGCCAAGGGGCATCCCGCCGTGAGAGCCGTGCTCGACCATTTCCCCGGGGCGAAGATCAGAATCAAGCGTAGCGGGCGGTCCCGCGACGATGATCAGGCGAGTGGCTGAGCGGCTGCTCCTCCCCGCTTCACAACCCGTGCCGCAGGTCGCGAGGATACGATGAAAGACCTTATGAAGATGATGAAGCAGGCGCAGGAGCTGCAGTCGCGCATGCAGCAGATGCAGCAGGAGCTGGCCGCGCTCGAGGTTGAAGGCCAGTCCGGCGCGGGTGCTGTGCGCGTCACGCTCAACGGCAAGGGCGAGATGCGCGCGCTCAAGATTGATCCTGCCCTGATGAAGCCCGACGAGGTGGAGATGGTCGAGGATCTGGTGGTTGCGGCATTCCAGGACGCCAAAGCCAAGGCCGAGCTCGCCATGCAGAGCAAAATGCAGGAGGTCGCCGGCGGCCTGCCGCTTCCTCCGGGCCTCAAGCTGTTTTGACCCGCGCCTCGTCGTAGTTTTCGCCGGTTGGCCTGGTATCGTTGCCAGGGAAAGCAACGCATTTGGCGAAATTCTTCGCGGCGCGAGAATATTCGCCTCTCCCATACGTTGTTCTGGCTGACTCGCGGGAGGCAAGCGCGTGACGGACGAGTTCCGCACCCGAATGGTCGAGCTACTGCCGCGTCTGAGACGATTTGCGTACGCGTTGACCGGCGACTTGGACCAAGGTGACGACCTCGTTCAGGAGGCGTGTATGCGTGCCTTATCGCGAGTCGACCAATTTGAGCCCGGGACGAGGTTTGACAGCTGGATGTTCCGAATCGCGCAGAATCTGTGGCTGGACCGATTGCGCGCCCAGCGGGTTCGCGGTCCGACGACCGACCCGGACATCATCGCTGAGATCGCGCATACCGACGGGCGTGCTGTCGTCGAGAGCCGCCTGACCCTCGAATCGGTGACCCGCGCGATTGCAAAGCTCCCGGCCGATCTGCAGGTGCTGATTGCCCTCGTGTGCATCGATGGCCGTTCGTATCAGGAAGCGTCCGAGGCCACGGGTACGCCCATCGGAACGGTGATGAGCAGACTGGCGCGGGCGCGACGGACTCTGCATGAGCTCATGGGCCACGATGCACCTCTCGCTCCGACGCATACACGGGAGGCGCGGCATGTACGCAGTTAGCGATGTCGAGCTGATGCAGTTTGCTGACGGGACGCTCGATCCGGAGGTCCGGGCGAGGGTCGAGTCCGAGCTAGCGAGGAGCCCGGAGCTGCGTGAGCGACTGGATGCCTTCGTGGTTACCGGCAGGTCGCTCGCACGCCTCTTCGATCCGCTCGTCGAGGCACCAGTGCCTGATCGCCTTCTGAAGACGCTGATGCAGCCCGACGGCAGTACGCCGCAAATGCAGTATCGCAGCGGCGGCGCGCTGTGGCAGCGCCTGTGTGATCTAATCGCGGACAGTTCGGTGTCGGCGACATGGAGACTCGCCCCAGCCGCATGCGCGGCGGCCGTGCTTGGCGTCGTCGCCGTCGGAGCGGGGGCCATCTGGAGGCTACAGTCAAGTCTGCCTGACTCTCTTGTTGGTCCTGCCTCCGAGGCGATGGCGCTCGCCCTCGAAAGGACCCCGAGTGCTGGGCGAAGCAGGTTCTCGCTGGCTGCGAGAGGCAACGCCTCGCTCGAGCCGACGTTCTCGTTTCAGCATCGCGATGGCCGCTTTTGCCGGCAATACGAGATGGCTTTGACCGGAGGGAAGGGTTTCATCGGGTTCGCATGCCGAGGCCCGGACGGAAGTTGGATCGTCGAGCGCGATGTTGTCGCGTCCGTGCGGCACGACGATGAGCCCGATGGGATCAGAACCGCAGGGAAGCCGAGTGTGCAGGAGATCGAAGACGCGGTTGAAAGCGTGATGGTCGGGGACCCGATCGAGAAGGACCGCGAGCAGGCACTAATCCAGGGAGGGTGGCAAACCACGCGATAAACCAGATCACGAGCGCCACAGGGTGCCCGGCCCCCGCGAGGCAGGACAAATCCCGTGGTGCTGCAACGGTCAAGCAATGCGATCGATGCCGCGCTGCTCCGATGTCCCCGCAAACTCGGGTCGGCGCGACGGCGATCGGGGCAAGGGGGATTTAGCCCTCTCACTTTCCCCTTGTCGAAGACCCGCTTCGCGGCGTCCCCCTGGAACCCCGCACCTAGGGACCGCCCGAAGCGGGTCATTACGTAATCGGGTCTGCTTGCTGGCTCAGTGGGCGGGCGATCGGGCGACGTTGACTACCCAAAGGTCGCTATGTGCCTGTGGCGCCGCAGCGCTGGTATGAGTGGTCACCCACGGCGCCGCCACGGTGTGTGGCTGCGGTGACGGGCTGGCCTCGCAGCTCGTCGGCGCCCGCAAGAGGCCCCGGCCATAAATACGATCGCGGCCAGGAGCGCCGAGATCCTGCACCGAGATCCTCTGCAGCAGCTCTTCCTTGTTTGTCGCGGCCGGCAATCCCTTGTAGAGGGCCGCAACCACGGCGGTCATGTAGGGCGTGGCAAACGAGGTTCCCGATTGGAAGCCCTGGCGCCCCTCCGGCAACGCGGTCCAGATATCGACGCCCGGAGCCGCCACATCGATATAATCCCCTTGGTTGGCGCGCCGGTAGCTGCGCAGGTCTTTGCTGACCGCTGTTACGGCAACAACATCGGAATAGGCAGCGGGATAGCTCGGCGGCGCTCCCGGGCCTCCGTTGCCCGCGGCCGCGACGAACACGGCGCCGATCTGCAGCTTCCCGTCGGCCGACTTGCGGGGCCGGCTCATCTTCGAGATAACGTTCTGCACCAGTCCGTCCCTTGGGCCTGACAGGCTTAGGTTGATGATCTGCACGTCAAGCTGCGCCATCCAATCGAGAGCGGCGAGCAGATGCATCGTCGTCGAGACCGGACGTCCGTGCTCATCGGGGAAGAAGATGTCGGCGATATAGAAGGTGGCACTCGGGATAAGGCCTGGCGTGCTGCTCTTCATGTCTCCAGCGAGCAGCGCAAGCACGCCCGTCCCGTGCATCTCCGATGATGCCGCGTGGTTGGCGGGGCCGATCTTGCCGAGGTACATTCGATGTCGCTTGAGCGCCGGATGGGTCATATCGATTCCGGTGTCGATCACACCGACTCGGACCCCTTGTGCGCACTTGGCAAGATGGGCCTTCCAGCCGATGACGTTGGCGCCATAGCAACGCTCCGACGTGCAGCCGCCGGTCTCACGCGCGGACTCCATCGCCGCGCTGGCTGATCCATCGTCATCGCTCGAAGGATTGTAGAGGCGGTAGCGATGGTTGACGGCGATTGACGAGTCGGGCGCCGCGTCTCGCAAGAATGCGCGTGCCTCCGTCGTCGTCATCCCTGCCGGTAGGGTGATGCTCGTCAGGAGCGCCCCGACGGTGGCGAAATTGCGTGTTCCGCCGATTTCAAAGCCGCGCGCGGCAAGTTGCGTGCGCGCGGAAGCGCTTAGATTGCTTACCAGAAGCTCGCCGCCTTTAAGCTCCAGCGGATTGAGGGGCGTGCGGTCGATGGGAGCCACTGCCCGCTTCACGCCCTTAGCTCCTGACAGGAGGCCTGCCGACGATCTCGTTCCATCGCCTATGGTCGCTTTAGGTGATTGGGCGGGCGGC
>JBLNBZ010000114.1:0-104308 GCA_050260355.1 Bacteroidota bacterium
CGCCTACGACCTCTATAAGAACCTCGGCCAGCTCGATGTGGCGACCATCCGCGGCATCGCGCTCGGTTTCGTGGTTTCCTTCATCGCCGGTGTAGTGGTCGTGCGCTATCTGCTCAACTTCGTGTCCCGGCACGGCTTTGCGCCCTTTGCCTGGTGGCGCATCATCGTCGGCGGCCTAAGCCTGGGCGCGCTTCTCGTTCTCGGTTGAGGATGGCGAGGTTGAGGATCGAGCTTCAATCAGCTCAGGCCGCGTGCGATGTCGCAGGCTCTGTCAGAACTGCATATAGCGCGGCGCGGTCCCGTGACGCCTTCAAGTTGGCGATGGCGATCGGGTCGCGGAGAACGCGTGAAATGCGGGCGAGCGCCTTCAGATGGTCGGCGCCGGCGTGCTCGGGAGCGAGCAGCAGGAAAACCAGTTCGACAGGCTCGTCGTCGAGGGCTTCGAACGGAATGGGCTCCTCGAGCCGCGCAAAAACGCTGACGATGCGCGGCAAGCCCTCGAGGCGACCGTGTGGAATCGCGATGCCCTGCCCGATACCAGTCGAGCCCAGCCGCTCACGCTGAAGCAGCGTCTCGAAGATCTGCCGCGTGTCGATGCCGGTAAGCTCGGAAGCCTTTTGAGCCAGCTCCTGGAGCGCGTGCTTCTTGTTCTTCGCCTTGAGCGAGGCAATCACACCCTCAGGCTTAATGAGATCACCTAGATCCATGGTCCTTGCGCTTCCTGTCGCGGCACCGCCTGCCTGCCTCTCATGCACCAAGCGTGCCGTTACGAACCGCCCCCGAAACTGCCCCTCGTCTAGCTGCTTCCTCCCGAATTGAACGCCGTTAACGATATCTCGCGACACACTTCAAAGCGGCTGGAGAACCCTGGTCGTGCGGTCGACGTCCCCCTGATGGCACAGTCAGGCCATTCAACACAGGTTTGCTGAGAGAAACGGTCCTTGCGCGGTCCGCAACGCAGGGGCCCCTGCCCGGTGTTTTTTTGTCGCGGCGGACCCTAGATCGGAGCGCCAGCCCCTGTCAATGTTGCGTGGCCGCCACGCCGATCCTGTGGGCCGGCTTGAGGATTTCTAACTGGTCCGTGCGTTCTGCATCGACAACCGCTTTTCGCGCCGGCGATGCACGGAGGAGGCAATCCGCATCGCCTCCCGGTACTTGGCAACAGTGCGCCGGGCGATGTCGACGCCCTCCTTCTGCAGGATATCCACGATTTTGTCGTCCGACAGCACGGTGCCGGCGCCCTCCGAGTCGATGAGCAATTTGATCCGATGCCGCACGGCCTCAGAAGAATGAGCCGCCCCGTCACCGGCTGCGGCGATGGCGGACGTAAAGAAATACTTGAGCTCGAAGATCCCCCGCGGCGTCGCCATGTACTTGTTCGACGTGACGCGGCTCACGGTCGACTCGTGCATCTTGATGGCATCCGCGACCGTCTTCAGGTTCAGTGGGCGCAGGTGCTGCACACCGTGTGTGAGGAAACCGTCCTGCTGGCGCACGATCTCCTCGGCAACGCGCAGAATTGTGCGTGCGCGCTGGTCGAGACTTTTCACGAGCCAATTGGCGGTCTGCAGGCATTCTAGGAGAAACCCCTTCTCGCGGTCCGTCCGCGTCGTACGCGAGACCCGGGCGTAGTACGTACGATTGACGAGGACGCGCGGAAGCGTATCGCTGTTCAGCTCGATCGCCCAACTGCCGTCGGAGGCAGGCCGCACGATGACATCCGGGACGACGGGCTGCACCTCGACGGTCCCGAACTTGAGCCCCGGTTTCGGGTTCAACGCCTTGATCTCGGCGATCATTTCGGCGAGCTCGTCCATGTCGACGCCGACCATCCGGCGCAAAGCGGGCACATTGCGAGCGGCCAATAGGTCCAGGTGATCGAGCAGCTTGGCGATGACCGGATCATAGCGGCCCTGATCGCGGAGCTGCAGCTCCAGGCACTCCCTCAGATTGCGGGCAAAAACCCCAGGCGGATCCAAGGTCTGCAGCCGGGCAAGCACGCTTTCGACGACCGACGGTGCTGCGCCGAGCCGGTTAGCCAGCTCGGTCATGTCCTCGGTGAAATATCCGGCCTCATCGACGTGATCGATAAGATACGCACCGATCAGCCGCTCCGCCGGATCGCTGATTGCGAGCGGAAGTTGCGCGTTCAAGTGGTCCTTGAAGGAAACGCCGTTGGCCACGATGGCTTCGAGATTGACCTCTCCGTCCAAGCGCTGGGCGCGCGGTGACGACCAGCTGCCGGGCATCAAATCAGGACCTAGATCGGCGGGTGCGGTCTCGGGAAACACGCTCTCGTAGTCGGCATCGAGCTCGGTCGTGGCCTTGCCGGCCTCTCGGATGAGGTCGAGCCCGTCTGCCGCATCGGCGGGAGAAGCGACAGCGACCGCCTCCCCATTGATGGGACGCTCGACGCCGCTCTCCTCGTCCCGCTCGAGCAGCGGATTGCGCTCGAGCTCGGCGTCCACAAAGCTGCTCAGCTCGAGATTCGACAGTTGCAGCAGCTTGATTGCCTGCTGCAGCTGCGGCGTCATGACGAGCTGCTGGCTCTGTCTGAGCTCGAGCTTCGCCGAAAGCGCCATACGCGTTGCCCTACCTGCCACCCGGGATCCGTGCGTCGTCCAGGGGTACGCGCGGGCCGTTAACCAAACATGTCTCCCAGGTATACGCGGCGAACATCTTCGTTGGCTTTGATTTCCTCGGGGTTACCGTGCGTCAGAACTTGACCATCGGCAATGACATAGCCTCGGTCCACGAGGCTGAGCGTCTCACGCACGTTGTGGTCGGTGATGAGAACGCCGATGCCCCGCGCGGTCAGATGCCTGACAAGGTCCTGTATGTCACTGACGGCCAAGGGATCAATACCCGCAAATGGC
The DNA here is from genome assembly GCA_050260355.1 of Bacteroidota bacterium. GTDB lineage: Bacteria > Pseudomonadota > Alphaproteobacteria > Rhizobiales > Hyphomicrobiaceae > CADEFX01. The sequence continues at coordinate 2,877 of JBLNBZ010000114.1, forward strand.
TCGTCCAACAGCATAAAAGACGGGCGGGTGGCCAAAGCCCGGGCAATCTCGCACCTTCTCCGCTCGCCGCCGGACAGCGCTATCGAAGGGCTTTTTCGCAGCCGAGTGATCTTGAACTCCTCTAGCAGGCTGTCGAGCTGCTCGCGGCGACGGCGACGGTTGGGCTCCACGAGCTCCAGCACTGCCATAATGTTCTGCTCGACGGTCAGCCCGCGAAAGATCGATGCTTCCTGGGGTAGATATCCCACTCCAAGGCGCGCACGCCGGTACATCGGAAGGTTGGTGACGTCGCGACCGTCCAGGGTGATACGGCCGGCATCGGCGGGCACAAGACCGGTGATCATGTAGAACACGGTCGTCTTGCCGGCTCCATTTGGCCCCAGCAGTCCCACCGCTTCTCCGCGACCCACGGCGAGGCTGACGCCCTTGACCACCATGCGCTTCTTGTACGTCTTCTGCACGCCCTCGGCGGTGAGCCAGCCTTCGCCGCCGGCATACCAGGCGTCTGCCTGCGGCTGCTCGTCCTGGTGATAGTCGCCGTGCGAGTGGTCATAGCCGTTGCCGGCGCGACCCGCCCGCGCATGCAGAGCCGTCGATTTGCCAAAGAGAGATCGCAGCTTCACATCACTCGGCCCCCGAACGGCGCGTCGTCGAGGACCACGACGAGGTCCCAGTCGACGGCTTGGAGGCGGAATCCGATTTCGTCTCCGCTCCCGGAGCGCGCTCTTCCGCCTTCTTCTTCGCTGCCTCGATCTCCTTGGGATAGAACACGGCGCGAATGCGGCCCTTGCAGATCTGGCCTTCCGGGCACGCCGGAGCCGCGCCAGCGGGGGCGCCATTGATGGCGCTTACTCCCTGCTGGGCGTTCGCCACCTCCATCCGGCTCTGGCCCGTGTTCATGTCGATGAACAATTTGGTGCCTTCAATAACGCTCTTGCCCTGACTGACGACGACCTTGCCTCCCACCACGGCCATATTGGTTTTGACGTCGAAGTCCGCCCAATCGCCCGTCGCGGTCCGGCCATCGCCGGACGTTATCACCACCTTTTGCCGGGCGTTGATCTTCGTGAGCTGCGAGGGCTCCCGCGTCTCGCCTTTCCCGGCGGCCGGGGCGCTGCTCAGCCCGGTCTGGCCGGTGTAGTGGGCCGTCATCTCGGCACAGCGAATAACGAAGTCGGCCTGCTTGGCGCGCACACTGCCTTTGAACACGGCGATCTTGTCCTGATCGAGCACGTCGAGCGTATCGGCCTCGACGTCGATCGGCGCCTTCGGATCGGTTTTAAAGGCAGCCCCTAGCGGCAACGCGCCAGCGCCCGCATCGGCTGCCTCTGACTTTGCATTCTTCCCCGCCGCGGCTTCCGCGGACTTTGCTTCGTTGCGGTAGAACGTGGCGGCGATGCGGCCGCTTGGCTGACCCGCCTGGGCGGGGCTCTCCAACCGCGTCTTGCCGAGCTTGTGCTCGACGAAGAGCCGCTGCCCCTTCATGACATTCTTGCCTTGGGTCACAACAACATCGCCGGTCAACAGGGCCGTATCCGCGAGCCGATCGAACTCGGCAACTGCACTGGTCGCGCGGCGGTCGTTCGCCGACGTGAGCACGACATTGCCGCGCAGGACCGCATGCTCGGAAATGGCGTCGTAGTCCAGCGTCTCGCCCTCGGCGCGATCCTCCTTGAGCACCATCACCACGCCACCACGGGCCTTGAGGAATTTCAGGCGTGTTGCCTGCTCGGGGGTGTTGGGCGTCGCCGGCGCGCTGGCAATGGCGTTGCTGGCGCGGCCCTCGTAGATCGCGTCGAGCTCGGGGGCGGTGAGGATTGCATCGCCTTGACGCGCCCTCACATTGCGCCGAAACAGAGCCGTCTTGGCGTTGTCGTCGACGTCGAGAATATCGGACCAAACGTCGATCGGGGCATTCGAGCTCAACGCCAGTCCCGGCAAGGGCGATGCGGCCGCCGGCCTGGCGCCCTGCGCAGGCTGTTCCCTGCCTGGAGGCGGCTTCAGGCGCACGCTGACGTCACCGTCGAACGTGACCTGGCGGGACTTCGTATTCATCGACATGGTCTTGCCGCGAACCGTTCCCGTGGGCATCTCGACCACGACCGGCTCGTTGGAGATGACCCGATTTTCCTTGGTGTAGATAGTCGCGCGGGTCAGTCGCGCCGTCATCCCGTTCGAGCTGTCGATATTGATCTTCTCGTACAGCTCCAGCTCGTTCTTCTTCTGGTCCAGCAGCCCCCAGTTCGCCGTGACTTTGGTGAGCGTTCCGGTCTGTTGGACGAGATCACCGTCGATGTCGTTGAGCCGCACGGGTCCAGACATCTTCAGGTCAGTCACGGCATTCCGGGCACGCACCTGGTAGCGCGTGCCGTCTTTGCCGTAGCCGTCGTATTTCGGATTCTCCATCACCAGGTTCTCGGAGCTGATCCGCATGGTGCCCGGATCGAAGTTCTTTGGCCGCAAGCCCACGACCAGAAGCACCAGCGCCCCATACACCACGAGTGAGAGGACCGCTGCCCCTGGTAGAACCAGCTTCAGCGTGCGCACGATCCAGGTGTGACGCCGCGCCTTGCGAAAGGCCATAAGGCGCTCTTGCGCCGAGGCCACCGAAGCGGCGGAGCGGTCACCGTGGGACCCATCGAAATTGCTGGCGTGGATCGTTGCTGCCATTGGTTCCCGCCACCGTGGCAAATGCTGCAGGAGATTCGCCCTAGCGGCCTAAAATGCCGAGCAATTTGGGTGATATTCCGACCTGCCACAAGCGACTTGTCTGCGCGGCAAGGCGCTCAATCAGCCCACTCAGTGCGCAAAGACGTCCGTGTCCTCGAACCCAGCCAGGTCGAGCCGCGCGCGCTCCGGCAGAAAAGCGAAACAGGCCGCCGCTGCCTCGGCACGCCCCTCGCGAGCCAGCATCCCCTCCAATCGCGCCTTCAGCTCATGCAGGTGGGTCACGTCCGACGCGGCATAGGCGAGCTGCTGCTGCGTCAGATTAGCCGCGCCCCAGTCGGAGCTCTGCTGCTGCTTGGACAAATCGACGCCGAGCAACTCCCCGCAGAGATCCCGCAACCCGTGCCGGTCGGTATAGGTGCGTGCGAGCTTGGAGGCGATCTTGGTACACCAGACGGGACTAGCCATTACCCCGAGATAGCGCTCCAGAACCGCAAGGTCGAAGCGCGCATAGTGGAATATCTTTGTGATTGAAGGGTCTGCCAGCAGGGCCTTGAGCCGAGGCGCCGACCAGTCCGACCCGTTGAACTGCACCAGGTGAACCTCGTCGCCGCCGCCATAGAGCTGCACCAGGCAGAGCCGATCGCGATGCGGCTTGAGCCCTAAAGTCTCGGTATCGATGGCGACGGCATTGCCCCATTGCAGCCCTGGGGGCAGATCGCCTTTGTGCAGCTTGATGCGGGGGCTGGTCATCGGCGCCCTTTGTCCCTCGGCGCCTCATCCGCGCCGGCAGTCTTGGTGCTCGGAAGATCTCCCCGTGTCTATCCGAATCATCGACCGGTCGACAAGCGGTATGCGACCAGTATCCCGCCTTCTCGTGCAGAGCACATGCGACCGGGAGGCGGTTGAACGGCGGTTGTCTCAGGTTTCGCTCCCGGCGCGGTTTCCCGGTCGGCGCAGGCGCGTTCATTCGGTCATGTGCGCCAAGCCGCCCTAATACCCTCGCGTGTGTCGTCGTTGCACCTGGAACCACCTCGGTCTGGCTCGCTCGCGGAGTATCACCTCGCACCTGCCAACGACCAACCCTTCGCAATCGCATAGACGACAGGGATGACCACGAGAGTCAGGGCTGTCGATGACACCATGCCGCCGATCATGGGCACAGCGATGCGCTGCATCACTTCCGAGCCGGTGCCGTGGCTCCACATGATTGGCAGCAGCCCGGCCATGATGGCGACGACCGTCATCATCTTGGGACGGACGCGCTCGACAGCACCTTCCATGATCGCCGCGCGAAGGTCCTCGTGCGTGACGGAGCGGCGTTCCCGCGCGGCCAAAGCGCGCCGTTCGCCGAGCGCGTGATCCAGATAGATCAGCATCACGACGCCGGTCTCGGCCGCAACACCTGCCAGCGCAATGAAACCGACGGCAGCGGCAACCGACAGATTGAAGCCGAGCCACCACATCAGCCACAGGCCGCCCACCAGGGCGAATGGCAGGGACAGCATGACGATCAGCGTCTCGGTCATGCGGCGGAAGTTGAGGTATAGCAGCAGCAGGATGATCGCCAGGGTCAGCGGGATGACGACCATCAGACGCTGCTTGGCACGCTCGTAGTATTCGAACTGACCGCTCCAGACGACGTAGTAGCCGGGCGGGAGCTTGACCCTCTCCGCAACCGCTTGACGAGCCTCCACGACGTAGCTGCCGAGATCGCGGTCGCGCGCATCCACGAAGATGTAGGCCGCGAGCTGCGCGTTCTCGGTGCGGATCGAGGCCGGACCCTGGACCAGCGTGAGGTCGGCAACCTGGCCCAGCGGCACGGAAGCACCGTTGGTGAGCGGCACCATCACCTCGCGCGAGATGGCCTGCGGGTCGGACCGGACATCGCGTGGATAGCGCAGGCTCACGGCATAGCGCTCGCGACCCTCCACCGTCGTCGTTACGGTCTCCCCTCCTATGGCAGAAGCAACCACCTGCTGCAGGTCGCCGATCATCAGTCCATAGCGGGCAAGCTGTTTGCGATCGGGCTCGATATCAAGATAGTAGCCGCCGATGATGCGCTCGGCGAAGGCACTGGCTGTTCCGGGCACGCTCTTGATGGCCGTCTCGATTTCGCGGGCGAGCTTCTCAATGACTTTGAGATCCGGACCCAGAACCTTCACTCCAACGGGGGTCCGGATACCGGTTGCCAGCATGTCGATGCGAGCCTTGATCGGCATGGTCCACGCATTGGACACGCCGGGAAACTGCAGGGCCTTGTCCATCTCATTGATGAGCTTGTCGGTGGTCATGCCCGGCCGCCATTGGCTTTCAGGCTTCAAGTTGATGATGGTCTCGAACATCTCGGTCGGCGCGGGGTCTGTGGCGGTTGCCGCTCGGCCGGCCTTGCCCCACACCGATTCCACCTCCGGGAACGACTTGATGATCTTGTTCTGTGTCTGCAGCAGCTCGGCGGCCTTCGTTATGGAGAGACCCGGCAGCGTCGTCGGCATGTAGAACAGCGTGCCCTCGTTGAGATTCGGCATGAACTCGGAGCCGAGCCGCAGGGCAGGCCAGATGCTGGCAGCGAGCACAGCGAGCGCCAATCCTATTGTCAGAGCCCTAGCGGCGAGCACGCTGCTGATGATTGGCCTGTAAATCCAGATCAGGAAGCGATTCAGTGGATTTCTGCTCTCGGGCACAATGCGGCCGCGCACGAAAATGATCATCAGCGCGGGCACCAAGGTCACCGACAGGAGCGCCGCCGCCGCCATGGCGAAGGTCTTGGTGTAGGCGAGCGGTTTGAAGAGGCGCCCCTCTTGCGCCTCCAGCGCGAAGATCGGCAGAAACGAGACGGTAATGATGAGCAATGAGAAGAAAAGAGCTGGACCGACCTCGCTTGCCGCTTCCAGGAGGACTTCCGCCCTGGGCTTCTCAGGCGAGGCGCGTTCCAGATGCTTGTGCGCGTTCTCGATCATGACGATCGCAGCATCGACCATGGCACCGATGGCAATGGCGATGCCGCCCAGGCTCATGATGTTCGATGATAGCCCGAGCGCATGCATGCAGACGTAGGCAATGAGCACACCCAGCGGGAGCGTGATGATGGCAACCAGCGCGCTGCGTACATGCAGTAGAAAGACGACGCAAACGAGGGCTACGATCGCGCTCTCCTCGATCAGTGTCCGCTTCAGCGTATCGATGGCGCGAAAAATGAGCTCGGAGCGGTCGTAGACCGGCACGATGCTGGTGCCGTCTGGTAAGCTCGCCTTGATATCGGCAAGCCGGGCCTTCACATTCTCGATAACCGACAGCGCGTTCTGCCCGTAGCGCTGTACGGCGATCCCAGAGGCGACCTCGCCCTCCCCGTTGAGCTCGGCAACGCCCCGCCGTTCGTCGGGCGCCAGCTCGACACGCGCCACGTCGCGCACCAGGACCGGAGCGCCACCCTCGACCTTGAGCACAATCTGCTCGATGTCGGCGATGCCGCGCAGGTAGCCACGGCCGCGCACCATGAATTCCGTCTCGGCCAGCTCCACAACCCGACCGCCCACGTCCATGTTCGAGGACCGAATGGCGTCGCGCACTTTCGCGAGGGGAATATCGAAGGCCCTGAGCCTGCGCGGATCGACAACGACACTGTATTGCCGCACAAAGCCGCCGACGCTGGCGACCTCGGCCACGCCCTCCGCCTTGGCGACCGCGAAGCGCACCTGCCAATCCTGTGTGGAGCGCAGCTCAGCAAGGGTGCGGTTGGCGGCGACGACGGCGTACTGGTAGACCCAGCCCACGCCGGTCGCATCGGGCCCGAGCGTCGGGGTCACGCCGGCGGGCAGGTTGCGCGCCGCCGCAGAAAGGTATTCGAGGACCCGCGAGCGCGCCCAGTAGATGTCAGTCCCGTCCTCGAAGATCACGTAGACGAACGAGGCACCAAAATACGAGAAGCCGCGCACGACGCGCGACTTCGGCACCGACAACATCGCAGTCGACAGCGGATAGGTAACCTGATCCTCGATCACCTGCGGAGCTTGACCCGAATACTCCGTGTAGATGATCACCTGCGTGTCGGAGAGATCAGGAATGGCATCGAGCGGCACGTTGCGCACGGCATAGATGCCGGCTCCCGTGGCGAGCGCCGCTCCGATCAGCACCAGCACGAGGTTGTTTGCCGACCATCTGATGAGGGCGGCGATCATGGCTTCGTCTCCACCGCCGGTTTCTCTTCATCGGCAGTAAAGCGCCGCAGCGCCGCCTTGAGATTGCTCTCCGCATCGATAAGGAAGTTCGCCGTCGTGACAACCTTCTCGCCAACCTCGAGGCCTTCACGGATTGCGACAAAACCCTCGCCGCGCATGCCGAGCTTGACAGGCCTTGGCTCGAAGCGCCCTTCGCCGCGATCGATGATGACGACCTGCCGGTTGCCGCTGTCGATCACCGCCGAGACCGGAACAGCCAGGCGCGGACTGTCACCTGCGCCCGCGTCGATCTCCACGTCAGCGAACATCTCATGCTTGATGCGATGTTCGGGATTGTCGACCTCGATACGCACCTTGCCGGTGCGTGTCGCCATCTCCAGCTCGTGCAGCACGAACGTGACCCGGCCCTGGAACGTCTGTTCCGGGTACGCGTGGAAGCTCACCCGGGCGGGCGCGCCAATCTGGATCAGGCCGATATCCTGCTCGGCGACGTCTGCAATGACCCAGATCTTGCTCAGGTCGGCGAGGCGGAACATTTCCTGTCCCGCCCTGACCATCTGACCGACGACGACATCCTTCCTCATGACGACGCCTGTGGCCGGCGAGGGCCAGTCGATCGACATCGTCGGACGGGCGTCGGCGCGAAGCTCCTGGATCACCTTGTCTGGGACATCGAGATTCTTGAGCCGCTGCAGCGCGCCGCTCTCGCTGCGCGCACCCTGGCCCGGACTCACCACTGCGGTCCTGTAGTCAACCTCGGCGCTGACAATCTGCGGGCTGTAGACGCGAAACAGTGGCTCTCCGGCCGTCACATGCTTGCCGGTCTCGTCAGCGTAGAGCTTCTCGATGAATCCGTCGGCGCGCAGCGTGATTGTGCGCAGTGTGCGCTCGTCCGGCTTGGCGATGCCGGGTGCGCGCACCGGGCGCGAGATGGTGCGCATCTCTGCCGCCTCGCTGCGCACGCCGGAGCGTTGGACGCGATCGAGGCTGATCCGGATCGTCGACCCGCCTTCCTCGTCGCCTTCGTAGACGGGAATGTAGTCCATTCCCATCCAGTCCTTCTTGGGGACGGGAGACGTATCCGGCAGCCCCATCGGATTGCGGTAGTAGAGGATCTTGCGGTCGCCGCCCTTTGTGCTCGCCGCGGTCTTGGCCTCCTTGAAGTCCGACTCCTCGTCGTCGTACACCGGCACGTAGTCGCGACCGTCACTTGTCTTGCGCGGCGTGGGCGAAAAATCTGCCTTGCCATCGGGGTGCTTCCAATAAAGTACCGTTCGCTCACCGGACGGGACGGCTGCGCCCGAACCGGCTGTCGCACCCGATTGCCTCGAAAGCTCATGTGCAGTTGGCCAGTGGCCGCTTCCGAGCCGATAGCCCGCAAAAGCAGCTATAAGGATCGCCGCGATGGCGATCCCCGCGATCAGGGCTTTCCGCATGGCAAGCCCCTCACTTCGCTTGAAAGACGACGGTGCCCTGTACGGTGTCGGTCTCGCCCGGTACCTTGGCCATGAGCTTGAGGGCCCAGCCGCCGGCCATCGTCAAGTCGGCGCGGAATTTGTAGACACCGGGCTCAGTCGACGGCAGAGCCGAGTGCTTGGCCGTCATCTCGCCCATGCTGTCGGGCGACATGTCGAGACGTGTGCGGAACAGGACGGCGCCCACGACCGGCTTACCCGATGGCTTGTGGACGAGGCGCACCGCCAATTCACTGCCGCTGCCATTGCGAACCTCAACGGACAGGGGCTCGAAGACATAGTCGCTGGCGCCGGCGCGCGCATTCGTTGCGACAAATGCAAGTGCGAGGCTTGCGGCTGCCGCAAGCAAGCGAGCTTTTGAAAGCATGGAATGATGATCCTTCTCGATCGCAGTCGGTGAGTTGCGCACTGACGTGCACAAAGGCACTACGCCGCGGCCCTGCTGGGTCACGGCTGCGTCAGTTTCGAGAGGATCAGGCTCGGGGGGGCGGTGGTCGCGGCCTCAATTGCCAGTCGGGCGGCCGCTGCGGATCGGCGACGCGAACTGGGGTCCACCGAGGAGCGTCGATGACCGGCAGCACGACGATCATGCCCATCAGTTTGCAGCACTTGATGCCGCAGGTTTCGGGGCATTTCGACTTGCTGTCGCAACAGGAGTGATCCTGCCCGGATTTCTTGCCGTGGCAATCTTCCATTGCCTGCTTGTACAGCGCCTGGCTGGCGGTGAGCGCCGAGCCAACCGGGGCCACCGCGACAGCGAACGCAATCAAAACGGCGAGAACGATCCGATGCATACAAGCGGATGTATGCCAGATCTGTGGCGAGGCTGCCAGTGGCAAGCGGGGATTCAGATGACCACAATCCGCCAGATCCGCAACGCATCGGACTGGTTGGTGGCCACAAAACCAAGCTTTTGGGGCATTTTCTGACGGAAATGCGGCCGAAGCTTCAGCATCGGGTTGCTCAGCCTGAAGGCGACCTCAGAGGGTCATACCGTGAACGTAGTGCCGCGTCCTGAGCTAAATCCACGTCATACCTCATACCGATACGCTGGTACGGCGGCCTCGTCCCCTTCACTCCTGCGCCGCAACGGCTTTGGCGCATCGACCGTCAGCGCGTGATGAGGCCCTGACTCACGTCAACCTTTGAAGTGCTCATGGTGTAGTCCTGGACAACCTTCTGCTTGCCAAAGAAGACTACAAGCGACTTCTTGTCCCCCTCCGCGCCACTGTGCACCAGGTTTACGTAAGGGATGAAGTTCGTCACCTTCGACTGCATTCTGGAGAATTCGTATTCCCAAGTTTCATTGCCGTTGCTGGTGAACGCGGTCTTGATCGGATCGCCGTAAAGCCTGCGGACTTCAGCTTGCGTCGTCTTACCTTTGATGAGTTGTGATGCGACGGTCGCGCCTGTGGCGTCAGCGATGCTTTCGTTGCCGGAGCTTATGCATCCGGCCACCCCCAGCAGGATCGACAGCGCAACGAGGACTTTCGCGCATCGCTTCATTGCGTCCTCCGCGCCAACTTTGCGCAAACTTACAAGGAGTCGAAGACAGGCCGGTCCTGGAAGTATTGGGCCCCCATCCGAACAGCTACGTCCTGCATGCTGAACGTGGATAGCCGTCTATCGCCGACCATCGCCCTGCAGTCAACGCAACCGCGCTCCTCAACTCACGATCCCGAGTCCCGCGTAGTATTCGCGCAACGCAACTGCGTCATGTGCAGATGCTCGGCACCTGTTGATCACACCAATCGGCTAGCCCAAGTAGAAGCGCAGTGACACTGTCCCACGCGAGAGGCACGCCATGAAAATCACGGTCGAAACCAACGTCGCCGCCCCCATCGAGCAGGTCTGGCGGGCCTACACCACACCTGAGGACATCAAACAGTGGAACGCAGCCTCCGACGATTGGCACACGACCGCTGCTACGGTGGATTTGCGCGTGGGTGGCGCGTTTTCCTCACGCATGGAGGCAAAGGACGGCAGCATGGGCTTCGATTTCGCCGGAACCTATACGAAGATCATCGAGCACAAGCTGATCGAGTATTCGTTCGGCGACCGCACGGCGCAGGTCGAGTTTACTCCTGGGCCGAACGGTGTCGGGGTGCGCGTAACCTTCGATAGCGAGCCGACTCATTCCATCGAGCAGCAACGCGGCGGCTGGCTAGCCATTCTCAACAACTTCGCTCGCTACGTTGAAGCGAAGCAACAGGTCTGACCCAGCGAAGACGAGTTCGGCATCTCTGTGCCAGGACCAGACGGGTGCTGGGCCACGGCCGAGCTGACGCGGAAACCGATCAAGTCATATGGGCACCGTGGTCACGCCCGCTTGTAGGCTCGCCGCTGAGCTTCTCCAGCCAGTCCACGCTCTTGCCATTGCCGGACTCGTGAATGGCGATCGTCAACTTCGGGCCGATCAACCAAATCTTGCAGATTAACTCCCGTCGTCGACGACGCCTTCCATGCCATGCGCCAGCAGGCTATTGACCGTGAGCTCCAGGTGCTCGCGAATGAGGCGCACCGTCTTGTCGGCGTCACGCTGCAAGGCTGCGTCCATCAGCGTGCGATGCTCTGTGAGGTGGTCGCGCTGGCCGGCGAGGTAGGCACGGTAGAGATACCGGTAACGGTCGCCCTGCGCATAAATGGCGCTCCGCATTTGCAGCAGCAGCGGTGACTGGCAACCGGCGACCAGGGAGTGGTGAAAGGCTTCGTGATAGCGCTCCCACTCCGGGTCGAGCAGGCGGGGATCATCGGGATGGCGCTCGTTGACCTTGCTCAAGCGGTGGAAGGCCGACATCACCCCGACTTCCCAGTCCACGCCGCCACGCTCGATCGACCTGCGGATCCCCTGCTCCTCGAGCAGCAGGCGCATGTGGAGGAGATCGAGCAGATGATCGCGCGAGACCGTTGAGACCGAGAAGCCACGCTGCTCCTCCGAGGCCACAAGTCCGTCGCCGACTAAGCGGTTCAGCGCCTCCCGTAAGGCACCAACGCCGCAGTCGTATTGCTCGGCAAGCTGGTGCAGGCGAAGCCGTTCGCCCGGCATGAGGGCGCACGTCAAAATATCGGCACGCAGCCGATCATAGACCGCCGTCGCGAGCGTTCGCTTTTGGCTGGAGGCTTCGGGCGGAACACCTTCACCGCGCATAAAGAGGCAATCCTCACAGGAGATCGACCACCATCATATTTTCGAAATTTATCTGTTGCATCGAAAATTGCTGCGTTAGTAGGATATCCCGTCATCGCTAACGATCGGCGTCCGCGCTTTTGGGGGCGTCGTGCTCGTCGCGACGGGGGCAACTGCATGAGGATCGTCATCCCTGACGACATCACGGGAAGCTATCGGCACTCGCCGGATACTGATCGCCTGAAGGCAAAGGCCGAGGTCGAGATCCACGCCTCACCCGCAGCGAGTGAGGGCGAGCTTGTCGCTCGCATCCGCGAGGCCGATGTGGTGCTATCGTTCCGCCCTGCCTTCACCCGCTTTCCCACCTCAGTGATTTCCGCTTGTCAACACCTGCGGATGATTTGCATCTCCGGGACGGGCGTGGAGGACGTCGATGTTGCCGAGGCGACAAGGCGCGGCATCGCCGTTTCAAATGTCGTAGGCAGCAGCAACCGCGCCGTGGCCGAGCATGCTCTGGCCCTGATGCTCGATGTCTCGCGGCGCGTGTCGGAGCAGGATCGCGCCATTCGCGGCGGCAGCTGGCAGGCCCAACAGGGCATCGAGCTCGGCGGAAAGACGCTGGGCATCATCGGCTTGAGCGCGATCGCGCAGAGCCTCATTCCCCTCGGCGCCGGAATTGGCATGCGCGTCCTGTCGTGGTCACGCAACAACGATCCGCAGCGTGCACGCGCCGCCGGCGCCACGGCCGTCGAGCTCGACGAGCTCCTCGCGCAATCCGACGTCGTCTCCATTCATCTGAGGCTGTTCCCGCAGCTCACGGGCTTCATCGGCGAGAAGCAGATCGCCCGCATGAAACCCGGCGCGATCTTCATCAATACGGCGCGCGGTGAGCTGGTCGACGAGAAAGCGCTGGAGGCGGCGCTGCAGAGCGGCCACCTGCGTGGGGCCGGTCTGGACGTGTTCGCAAACCAGCCACTCCCGCCGGATCATCCCCTGCGGCGCCTGCCAAACGTCGTCATGACACCCGCCAGCGCCTGGAACACGGTCGACGCGTCTGCCCGGATGATCGGACAGAGCATCGACAACGTGCTGGCCTTTATCGCCGGCGCGCCCATCAACGTGGTCAACGCTGCAGCACTCGAGAACAAAGCCTAGCCTTGAACAGGGAAGGAGCGCCATGAGGATCGTCAGATACTGGGATGCGGCAGCCAATGCCGCGCGCTGGGGGGTGCACGAGGGCGAGCGCATACGCGAGATCGAAGGAAATCCTTACGGAGCGGTGCGCACGACGGCGAACGTGCGCGATGCCGCCACCACCCGCCTGCTTCCACCGTGTGAGCCGACAAAGATCGTCGCAGGTGGCGCCAACTACCACGGGCACTTGAAGGAAGTGGGATTGGCCATCCCCACCGTGCCGGTCTTCTTCCTCAAACCGCCGAGCTCGCTCATCGGCCCCGACGAGGCGGTCGTCATACCGCCGCAGTCTCAACGCGTGGAGTATGAAGGCGAGCTCGCCGTGGTAGTGAGGCATCCGATGCACAATACGCCGCCGAGCGAAGTGCTGAAGAACCTGCTCGGCTACACCTGCGTCAACGACGTGACCGCGCGCGACATCCAGGTTCAGGGTGGAAATTTGCTTCACCTGTGCCACTCCAAATCCTTCGACACGTTTTGCCCGACGGGGCCCTGGGTCGAAACGGAGCTCGACGCGCACGCCATCGACATCGAGCTGCGCATCAACGGCGAGGTGCGTCAGCGCAAGACCAACACCAGCGACATGATCTTCCCGGTCGAGGAGATGGTGAGCTACTTCAGCCGCGTCATGACGCTGCTGCCGGGTGATCTGATCCTGACGGGCGCACCTCCCGGGGTCGGCCCTATGCAGGCCGGAGACAAAGTGGAGGTCATCATTCAGGGCATCGGCACGCTGCGTCACACCCTGGTGCACCAACCTTGAACGTTCTGGCTCAGTTCCTCGTCAACGGCCTCATTGCCGGCAGCGTGTATGCGCTGATCGCCCTAGGGTTTGCTCTGATTTTCACCGCCAGCCGCGTGTTTCACTTCGCGCACGGCGGCGTCTACACGCTCAGTGCGTTCGCCGGCTACACAGCGCTCGTTACGCTGCATCTCGGGATCGTTCCGGCTTTCCTGGCCGCCATGCTGACGGCAGCGCTTCTGGGCGTGGCCATCAACGCCTGGCTTTACGAGCCAATGCGCGTGGGAGGTGTGTCGCCGTTCGTCATGATGATCTGCTCGTTCGGTCTGCTCATCATCTTTACGCATACCGTGGCAATGATCTGGGGCTCGAACCCGGTCGTCCTCTCGCAGGGCGGGCAGGCCAGCGTCTATCACGTCGGTCCGGTCTACATCACCGGGCCGCAGCTGCAGATCATCTCCCTCGCTGCGGCGCTTGGTGTCATGCTGTGGTTGTTTTTCCGTCGCTTCCGTCTCGGCATTGCCATCCGGGCGCTCGGCAATGACGGCGAGCTCGCCGAGATCGTCGGCATGCCGGCGCGCATGCTGCGCCATCTGAGCTTCATAGTCGGGTCTGCGCTGGTGGGGGCCAGCGCCATGATGATCGGCTTCAATGTCGGCATCATCGACTTCAACATGGGCTTCGACATTATCCTAATGGCGACGATCGCCATGATCATCGGCGGCCTCGGAAATGTGGGCGCCGCAGCGGGTGGGGGCTTCGTACTCGGGCTCATCCAGAACGTGGCGATCTGGAAGATCGAGTCGAAATGGCAGATGGCGCTCTCCTTCTCGATCCTCATTCTGATGCTGCTCGTGCGGCCGAGCGGGCTGTTCGGCGAGAAGCGGCCGGCGGTGGGCCTCTGAGGCATGGACTATGCGATCTACATCGGCACGCTGATCGCCATCTACGCCACGCTCACGATCTCGCTCAACCTGCTGGTCGGCTACACGGGCCTTATCTCCATCGCCCAGGCCGGCGTCTACGGCGTCGGCGCCTACACGGCCGCGCTGCTTGCCCTGCACGTCACGAATGACTTGCTGATATCGATGCTGCTCTCTGCCCTCGCCGGCGTGGCTGTCTCTTTGATCGTTGCCCTGCCGTCACTGCGCCTGGGGAACGAATATTTCCTCATCGCCACGATGGGATTTCAGAGCATCATCTTCAGCATGTTCATGAATCTGGATGTGACTGGCGGTCCCAACGGTCTCTATGGAATCCCGCATCCTGAGATATTCGGCATTCCCATCCGCACGAGTCTCGCCAAGTTCAGTCTGGCCTTGATCCTGGCCCTGTTGTGCTATGCCCTCGCGCTGCGCGTGACCAACTCGCCCTTCGGCAGGCTGTTGCGGGCGGTGCGTGAGGATCAGCCGGCGGTTGCTTCGCTCGGCAAAAGCGTATTTCGCGTCAAGCTGGCGATCTTCGTCTTCTCTGCCGTCTTCGCCGCTGCCGCCGGCACTCTCTATGTGTACTCGCTGACGGCGATCGATCCGGTCGCTTTTAGCCTCGACGAGTCGATCTTCATCATCACGCTGGTGATCGTCGGCGGCACTGGCAGCCTGCACGGCTCGGTCCTGGCGGCGGCGCTGCTGATCCTGCTGCCGGAAAGCTTCAAGTTCTTGCCGATCCCGGAAGCGATCGCGCCCCAGCTCAGGCAGGTCTTGTACGGCCTGCTGCTTGTATTCTTCACGCGATTCCGGCGGCAGGGCCTTATCGGCGAATACCGCGATGTGCTGAAATGAAGGCTGACAGCAACCAGACACGACCCATCCTCGAGCTGGAACGGCTGAGCAAGTCGTTCGGCGGGCTCAAGGCCGTGGATGACCTGTCATTTGGCGTCATGCCCGGGACGATCACGAGCCTGATCGGCGGCAACGGCGCCGGCAAGACCACGGTTTTCAATTTGGTCACGGGCAACCTTGCACCCGACACGGGAAGCGCGCGCTTTCGCGGCGAGCGCATCGATGGCCTCCCGCCCCATCGCGTGGCGCAACTGGGAATCTCTCGCGGGTTCCAGGAGCTGCGCCTGTTCAATCGGCTGACCGCCCTCGACAATGTGCTGGCCGCCATTCCCGGCCAGAGCGGAGAAAGCATGCTTCGGGCGTTGATTGGGGGGCGTCGGCTGCGCGAGGAGAATGCCCGCAATGCCAACGCTGCCGGTGGAATTCTCGACGGTCTGACCATCCGCGCTCAGGAAGGAATGCTTGCGGAGCGCCTGTCCTACGGACAGCAGAAACTGCTCGCGTTGGGCCGCCTCCTCGCCGCCCGGGGCGAATTCCTGCTCCTCGATGAGCCGACCGCCGGCCTCAGCCCCGCGATGGTCGAAGACTTCTGCCAGCGCTTGCGCCAGCTGGTCGGCGAGGGGCGGACCATCCTGCTGATCGAGCACAACGTTGAGATCGTCATGCGATTGTCCGACTGGGTCATCGTCATGCATCAAGGTGGAAAGATCGCGGAGGGAACGCCGGAGGAGGTACGGCAGAACGTGGCGGTCATGCACACCTATCTTGGCATAGCTGATTGAGCCACACATGCTGACCGTTGAAAAGCTCAATGCGTTCTACGGCAAGAAGCAGGTGCTTTTCGACATCGGTTTTGCGCTGGCGGACCGGCGCGTCGCCGCGGTGATCGGGCCGAACGGCGCCGGCAAGTCGACGGTTCTGCGTGCGATCTTTGGATTGGTGGGCGAACGAAGCGGCACTATTCAGCTCGACGGGGCCGATTTGAGCCGGGCTACACCGCCCCAGAACATCGCCTCGGGCCTCGCCTTCGTCCCTCAAGGAGCTCGAGTGTTCCGCGATCTGACCGTCGCGGAGAACCTGCGCATGGGGGGCTTCACGCTTCCGGCGCCGATCCTGGCCGAACGGCGCGAGGCGGTGCTGCGATCGTTTCCGGTCCTGCGCGAACGCTCCAACCAGCGCGCCGGTGCGCTCTCGGGCGGCGAGCGGCAGATGCTGGCCTTCGCCATGGCGTTGATGCTGAAGCCGAAGCTGCTGCTGATTGACGAGCCGTCCATCGGGCTGGCTCCGATGCTGGTGGCGCGCATCTTCGAGAACATCAGTCGCATACGCGATGAGCTCGGCACCGCTGTTCTGATCGTCGAGCAGCAGGCACAGCAGGTCCTTCGCATCGCCGACGAAGTTTTCGTCATTCGCGCCGGTCAGCTCATCAGCCACGGACCCGCATCGGCTTACCGGGGAGAGGACGTCTTGCGCGACGTCTATTTGCGTCAATCAAAAAGCCGCTGAAAGCAGGAGGAAACATTGCATGACCAGGACATTGGGCTTAGCCATCACCCTCGTACTCGGTGCAATCTCGACGTTTTCCGTCAGTGCAGCCGCCCAGCCGGCACAGGGCGAGCCGTACAAGATCGGCATCATCCTGCCGATGACGGGCACCACAGCGGACTACGGTGCTGACTTCAATCGCGGCGCGCTGCTTGCCGAGGAAGAGATCAACGCCGCGGGTGGGATCAAGGGCCATCCCATCAAGCTCGTGCACGGCGACAGCAAGAACCAGCCGAAGGATGGCGTCGCCGAGTTCAAGCGGCTCGTCGAGATCGAGAAGGTCCCGGCCGTCATCTCGACCATGACGGGCGTGATCCTGCCGCAGTTCCCGCTGTCGCGCGAAACCAATACGCCGATGATCTGCGTCGGGGCCATCACGCCCGAGATCCGCAAGGGCGGCCCGACCGTGTTCAGCAACTATCCGCTCGCCGACGACGAGGAGCGCGAGATCGCCGAGTACGTCGTGAACAAGCTCGGCCACAAGACGGCGGCGATCATTTACGAAAACAGCTCGTACGGCAAAACTCTGAGCCAGATCTTCATTGCGGAGTTCAAGAAGCTGGGCGGCACGTTCGTTGCCGAAGAAGTCATCGAGAAGGGCGGACGCGACTTCCGCTCCCAGCTCACCCGCATCGGGGCGCAGAAGCCGCCGGTCACCGTCGTTTATGCCTACTATGCGGAAGGTGGGCTGATCGTCCGCCAGGCGGCGGAGCTCGGCATCAAGACCCAGTTCATCAGCCACGGCTCGATCCAGAACCAGTCGTTTGCCGACATCGCCGGGCCTGCAGCGGAAGGCTTCATCAGCGCCTCGCCGCGCTGGGACGAGAATTCACCGCAGGTGAAGGCATTCATCGATCGCTACAAGAAGAAGTACGGCAAGGACCCGGATCTCTACGGCCCGTACTTCTATGATGCCGTGAAGATGTACGCGGCCGCGATCGAGAAGGGCGGCTACACCAACGATGGGATTCGGACCGCGTTGAAGGGACTGAAGGACTTTCCCGGAGTGAACGGCACCATGAACTTCGGGCCCGACAATGTCGTGCTGCTGCCGCTGCGCTTCGTACGGTTCGAGAAGGGTCAGTGGGTGCCAATCAAGAACTGATCTGTGGCACGCAAACGCGAGGGCGCCGAGTGGAGCTACGGATCCTCCCGGCTCGACCCCCTCACCAGTTGTCCGTCAGGAGTGTGCGCGTTTCCTCGACCGCCACGCGCCAGATGGCATTCATGTCCTCGTCGCTCCGCTGGTAGAGCCCACCGTAGTTGCCGTCGCCCAGCAGGACCTTCTTGGCGGCGGGGTCGAGCTGCTGGAAGCGCGCCATGTCCATCATCGGCTTGGACTCCCGCGGCATCTCCACGCCAGCCAGCCGAGTCCATGGAAAATTCTCCAGCCATGAGGCGTGCGAGGCCACAGGATCGATGCTGGTGACCTTGGCCCAGGTCTGGGGCGCCATCCACCAGTTGTGCCATTTGACTTGGACCCCGGCGTTGGCATCCAGCCACTCGAAAACCGCCCCCTGCGCAGGGATATTGCCGCCGTGTCCGTTGACGACGAGGATGCGCTTGAAGCCCGAGCGCACGATGCCGTCGAGCACGTCCTGCAGCAGGGCACAGAGCGTTGAGATGCGCAGAGTCACCGTGCCTGGATAGCAAACGAAGTTCGGTGTCAGCCCATAGGGCTGAACGGGAAAGACCGGGACGCCTAGCGGCTCGGCTGCTTCGACGGCCACACGCTCAGCGAGGATCGAGTCCACCGATAAGCTCAAGTAGGCATGCTGCTCGGTAGAGCCGATCGGCAGCACCGCGCGATCGTCGGCCAAGGATCGATCCCGCACCTGCATCCAGTTCATGTCGGCGATACGCATCTGGAACCCCGATAAGCTGTTCGCTGACTTTAACGCCATTCGACCAGCCGCGACGAGGGCGAACCGGCAGCTTGTGCCGATACCCTTCGGCCGAGCGGCTAAGCGGATGCAACAACGTCCCGGCGCTTGATTGAAACCGCTCTCGAATGGGCTCCGCTCACCGCGGAATGGGGATGCGGGGTTGCCGCCAAGATGCCGGGCGATCTGGGCGGACGCCATACTCTGCGCCCGCTTCTGCCGAATGATCACAGGATCGAGCCGGACCTTCGCGGCGGCGTCACACCGGCGCAACAATCTGATTTTACGTGGAAATTTTAAGGGGTGGTGCCCAGAAGAGGACTCGAACCTCCACGCCTCGCGGCGCCAGTACCTGAAACTGGTGCGTCTACCAATTCCGCCATCTGGGCTTTCAGGTCCCTCAACTAGAGATGCCGCCTCTCGTTGTCAATTCGCCCCGTCGCCATCGTGACCACGAAGCGCCCGGTTTCGCCTCGAGCCGCGATCGGCGGGGGCGAGCGCCGACAGTGCCGCGACCGAGGACCTGCGAATCGCGAGCAATCACCAAGTCCGCCATGCCGACGACGGGTCGCGGCGACGTTCCGCGCCATCCCACGACTGGTAGAGCAAACGCACGGCCAAGCCTTAGCGGGCGAGTTGTCAAGTGCGTCACGGCGCACTAGAGAGCAGGCGGGGCGTGCGTGCTCGCAGGCCCGCATCGACGCGAAGAAACCAAGGTCTGAGATGGCACCTGAACTCGAGCTGCGCGGTCTCGCCACCATCTTCGGCGGGTCGGGATTTCTTGGCCGCCACACGGTGCGGGCCCTTGCCCGCCACGGGTACCGTGTGCGCGCCGCAGTACGGCGGCCTGATCTTGCCGGCCACCTGCAGCCGATGGGGAGAGTCGGTCAGATCTTCGCGGTCCAGGCCAACGTGCGCTATCCCGACAGCGTGAGGCGGGCCGTCAGCGGCGCCGACGTCGTGGTCAACCTGGTCGGAATCCTCGCCGGATCAGGGCCGCAGACGTTCGACGCGTTGCATGTCGCGGGCGCGCGCGCCATTGCCAAGGCGGCGCGCGAAGCGGGCGCGCGGACGCTGGTGCACGTCTCCGCCATCGGGGCCGACCCCAAGTCGAGAAGCGGGTACGCACGCAGCAAGGCAGAAGGCGAAGCCGCCGTCCTCGCGGAGTTCCCAGACGCGGTGATCCTGCGGCCTTCGATCGTGTTCGGTCCCGAGGACGACTTCTTCAACCGCTTCGCATCGATGGCGCGCCTGTCGCCCGTGCTTCCGCTGATCGGCGGCGGACGCTCGAAGTTCCAGCCGGTCTACGTCGGCGACGTGGCGGCAGCGATCCTGGCCGCCTGCGAGGGGAAGGCCAAGCCCGGACAGGTCTACGAGCTGGGCGGCCCGGAGGTGCTGACGTTCCGCACACTTCTCGACCGCACGCAGGAATGGGCGGGACGCAACCGGCCTTATGTGCGCCTGCCCTTCTGGCTGGCGTCGCTCGGTGCACTTCTCACCTCGCCGCTACCGGCGGGTTTGCGTCCCCTGACCGTCGATCAGGTGCGGCTGCTCCGGCGCGATAACGTCGTCAGCGATGCCGCGTCCAAGGAGGATCGCACGCTGCAGGGCCTCGGCATCTCGAGCCCGCAGAGCATCACCTCCGTTGTTCCAAGCTACCTGGAGCAGTTCCGACCCAAGGGTCAGTACTCGCACTACCGCGGGTAGCCGCGGGTTCGCCTTGCGATCGACGCTAGCCCGCGGCTCGCTCGCGGAATGGCGAGCGGGCGAGCGCGGTCGACTCGGATTTTGCGGGCCAGGGTGAGCCTTCGTTGATCAAACTCTCGTGTTGCAGCAACAAGGCCCTCGAGGTGGGGGAACCAGCGCGTGCGAGCCCACGTTTACGACGCGCATGCCAACTTTAGCCCGACCAAAACCAGTCATGAGCACACTTGTCTCGCGCGTCGTCCTTTTCGTTGCTTCACATTTTGCCTTCATTGCCGCAGCGCTCATGGCCTACGGAATCTGAGGCAGGGCGCGGACGACCTCAGCTTGCAGCCTTGGCCTCGGCGCCCTCCGCCGCCTTCTCGGCGGCCGCAGCGGCGGCCGCTGCCTCGCGCTCCTGCCGCTTCTTCTTCGGCTTGGCCTTGTCCGGGTTGTTCGGCTGCGTGCGCTTCAGGAGGCCGGCGGCGTCCAGGAAGCGGGCAACGCGGTCCGTGGGCTGCGCTCCCACCGACAGCCAGTGCTTGCAGCGGTCGAGGTTGAGCTTCACCCGGTCGGCGTGGTCCTTGGGCAGCATGGGATTGTGCGTGCCCACCTGCTCGATATAGCGGCCATCGCGCGGCGACGACGCCTCGGCAACGACGATGTAGTAGTACGGCCGCTTCTTGGCGCCGCCGCGCGACAGTCTGATCTTTACGGACATGCTTCTCTCTCCTCGTGTTGATCGTGCGTTCGTATTGCTCAATGCTCGAGCTGGGTGGGTCCAGGATGGCGATAGACGCCCACCGACAACCCTCGTAGCTCGACCTGGCGCTCGCAGACGGCGCCGAGACGTTTGGCTACTCGCCGCGAAGGGACGTTATCGGGCGCAATGAGGCTGATGGCCGTTGTCCAACCGAGCTGGCGATAGGCAAAGTCCCGCGCGCAACCGGCAGCTTCGGTGGCATAGCCGCGGCCATGCGCGTCAGCAACCAGGCTCCACATCACCTCCGGCTCCGGCCATCCTTCTGGGTTCCACAAGCCACTGAAGCCGACGAAGCGTCGGCTCGATTTTTCTTCCAACGCCCACACGCCGTAGCCGCGCAAGGTCCAGTGACCGACGATCATCGACATGCGGCGCCAGGCGTCCTCGCGGTTGCACACACCGCCAACGAAACGCCCGGTCGCCTCGTCGGCGCAGAACGCGGCGTAAGCCTCAATGTCGGCGGCGTGCCACTGCCGCAGACGCAGCCGATCGGTCTCGAGCTCGGGCACCGTGCTCATCGTTTCTTGCCGGGCAATCCGGGCAAGCCGGGAAAGCGGGGCGCCCCACCGCCGAGACCGGGAAGGCCCGGCAACTTCGGCGCGCCTGCGCCGAGCCCCGGCAAGCCGCCGGCCTTCGGCAGTGTCTCGCGCAGCTCCCTCGGAAGCTGCTCGAGCGCCTTGGGATCGAGACGCGCAAGCTCGGCCTGCATCTTCTCGATCTCGGCCCGATCCGGCGCACCGCCAGCCGGACCGCCGAGGCCGAAGGCGCCGGCCATGCGCTGCATCATGCCCTTGTTCTTGCCCATCATCTTCATCATGTCGGCCATCTGCCGGTGCATCTTGAGGAGCTTGTTGACGTCCTCCACCTTGGTGCCCGACCCCGCCGCGATGCGCCGCTTGCGCTTGCCGTCGAGGATCTTGGGGCTGCGGCGCTCCTTCGGCGTCATCGACGAGATGATGGCGGTCTGCCGCTTCAGGATGCGGTCATCGAGGTTGGCGGCCGACATCTGCTGCTTGATCTTGCCGACGCCGGGCAGCATACCGAGCACACCGCCCATGCCGCCAAGCTTCTGCATCTGCTTGATCTGGTCGGAGAGGTCCTGCAGATCGAACTCGCCCTTGCGCATCTTCTGCGCGATCTGCTGCGCCTTCTCGACATCCAGGCTCTGTGCCGCCTTCTCGACCAGCGAAACGACGTCGCCCATGCCGAGGATGCGGCCGGCGATGCGACGGGGATGGAAATCCTCGAGCGCATCCCAGCGCTCGCCGACGCCCAGAAGCTTGATCGGCTTGCCGGTCACCGCGCGCATGGAGAGTGCTGCGCCGCCACGGCCATCGCCATCGACCCGAGTGAGCACGATGCCGGTGACGCCGACGCGCTCGTTGAAGCTGCGCGCGACATTGACCGCGTCCTGGCCGGTGAGGCTGTCGGCGACGAGCAGCGTCTCGTGCGGCTTGGCGATGTCGCGGATCTCGACCGACTCGCGCATTAGGTCGTCGTCAATGTGGGTGCGACCCGCCGTGTCGAGCATGACGACGTCGTAGCCGCCGAGCCGCGCCGCATCGAGTGCGCGCCCCGCAATCTGCTGCGGGCTCTGCCCGGCGATGATCGGCAGCGTATCCACGCCCGTCTGCTCGCCGAGCACGCGAAGCTGCTCCTGCGCCGCCGGCCTGCGCGTATCGAGCGAGGCCATCAGCACCTTCTTCTTATCGCGGTCGGTGAGCCGCTTGGCGATCTTGGCGCAGGTGGTCGTTTTGCCCGAGCCCTGCAGGCCGACCAGCATGATCGGCACCGGAGGAGCGGCTGCGATGTCGATGGGATCGGCATCCGAGCCGAGCATCGCCACCAGCTCGTCGTGCACGATCTTCACGACCATCTGGCCGGGCGTGACCGACTTGATCACCTCCTGACCGATGGCCTTGGCGCGGACCTTGTCGGTGAACGAGCGCACGACGTCGAGAGCCACGTCAGCCTCGAGCAGCGCGCGGCGCACCTCGCGCATGGCCTCGCCCACGTCGCTTTCAGTCAGCGCCCCGCGCCTCGTCAGCTTGTCGAGGACGCCAGCAAGACGTTGCGAAAGAGATTCGAACATGAGCGTCCGTCCTGTCCTGTCTCTATGCGTCCGGAACCATCATTGGCGCGAAGTCCACCATGACGTGCGTCTGGTAGGAGGGACGCTGGGTCAGTCCGGTGTACCACCGCTCGACGTTCGGCAGCGCAGGTCGCGGTATCCGCAGATTGAAATAGCGGTACATCAGCGTACCGACGGCGATGTCGGCGATCGAGAGCTGGTTGCCGATGATGAAGGGCCGACCCTGAAGCTGCTGGTCGAGGATTACGAGCCGTTCGCCCGCGCGCTTGGCTGCGGCCTCGACGGCGGCGTGGTTGCGCTCCCTGGCCGAGACGCGCACGAGCTGTATGAAGCAGGTCAGAATGATGTCGCTGTATAGCGTAGTCAGCGACCAGTCCATCCAGCTGTCGGCCTTGGCGTAGGTGGGCTCGTCGGCGGGGGACAGCGTGCCGCGGCCATAGGTCTGCGCCAGATGCCGCACGATGGCATTGGACTCCCACAGCACCAGGCCCTTGTCATTGATGGTGGGCACGAGACGGTTGGGATTGAGCGCGCCGTATTCCGGTGTATCGAGTCCGCCGAACTCGCCGCCGAAATCGAACCGCTCGTGCGGCAGCCCGAGCTCGCCGACGGTCCACATGACCTTCTGTACGTTGATGGAGGTCCTGCGCCCCCAGATCTTCAGCATCGGAACAAACCTGGCCACACACTTCGCGGTCGACGCGACCGCCCTCCCAAACATCAACGCGCCCGCGGGCGAGCCTTCGCTGGCGGGCGTTGACCCCCTGTCCGGCCGAGCTTGACCGACAACAGGGTGGCGGCTCGTAACGTACGGGCCGGCTGGAATGGCTGGCAAGATGGTCGAGGCGAGGCGCAAAGTCAAATCGCGGCCTAGTTTGCGGCCGGCGCAACCCGAAGCACCTGGCCTCGCGGATCGTCGGTCAGAAGCCACAGCGCCCCATCAGGCCCCTGGCGCACATCGCGAATACGCTCGCCCAGGTCCGCCAGCAACACCTCCTCGCCAACGACCTGATCGCCCCGCAGAACGAGCCGATGCAAAGCTTGTCCTGCCAGCGCACCGACGAACAGATTGCCCTTCCAGCCCGGAGCCAAGTCAGCGGTATAGAACGCGGCCCCCGATGGGGCGATCGAGGGGTCCCAGTAGTAAATGGGCTGCTCCATTCCCTGCTTGGCCGTGCCGACGCCGATTTTCGCGCCGGAATAGTCGCGCCCGTACGTGATGACCGGCCAGCCGTAGTTTTTGCCCTTCTCTGGAATATTGATCTCGTCCCCTCCCCTGGCACCGTGCTCTATGGTCCAGAGGCGTCCCGTTGCGGGGTTGATCGCGGCACCCTGAACATTGCGGTGGCCGATCGACCAGATCTCAGGGCGCCAGCCGGGCAACCCCGGATTGTCGGCCGGCACCCCGCCGTCGGGTGCGATGCGCACGAGCTTGCCCAGGTGATTGGCGGGATTCTGCGCCTCCTTGCGTAGGGTGTAGCGTTCGCCAAGCGTCACGAAGAGATTGCCATCACCCCCGAAGACAAGTCGCGAGCCGAAGTGCTCGGTGGAGGCGTAAGACGGTTGCTGCCGGAAGATGACGCGCACGTCCTCGAGCCGGCCGCCGGCTTCTTGGAGCGCAAGGCGCCCGCGAGCCACGCTGGTTCCGTTTTTCCCGCCGCCGCGCGGCTCTGCATAGGAGAAATAGATGAGACTGGAGCTGGCAAAATCCGGCGCCAACGCGATGTCGAGCAGGCCGCCCTGGCCACGTGCGTCCACCTTCGGCACTCCAGCGAGCGGCTCGGACATTTGGCCCGACCGTGTCACGATCCGTATGCTGCCTGAACGCTCAGTGACGATGAGCCTGCCATCTGGCAGGAACTGCAACCCCCACGGATGATTGAGGCCCCTGGCGACGCTTTCGACCTTTATGTCGGACTTGGGCAGCGCCGGAGCCCGGGTCTGGGCGGCCGCTGCCGAGGCTGCAAGCACCACGAGGATCACCGCCGAGCCGACAAACGTTCGCATGCATCCTCCGGGCTCGAGCCGGCCGGGCGTCCTGCAGGGCAAAAAAATGAGCGCCCACAAGCGCGATGAGCCGGATCGATTGTCACCGCCTTCCTGCTCGCCATATAAGAGTGCATGGCGCAGCCCGACACCCTCCCTTTTCGCAAGATGAACGGCCTCGGCAACGAGATCGTGGTGATTGATCTGCGCGGAACGTCCAAGGTCTTCAGCCCGTCCGAAGCCCGCGATATTGCCGCACGCCCGCGCTCCCGTTTCGACCAGCTCATGGTCCTGCACGATCCCAGAACGGCCGGCACCGAGGCCTATATCCGCATCTACAACACCGATGGCTCAGCGGCCGGCGCCTGCGGCAACGGCATGCGCTGCGTCGGCTGGCTGGCGTCGGAGCAGGGAGGACGCAAGTCTTTGAAGTTCGAGACGGATGCCGGCGTGCTCGCGGTCATCGTCGACAGCCGCTCGCGCATCAGCGTCGACATGGGCGAGCCCCGCTTCGGCTGGGCCGACATCCCGCTGTCGGAGCCGTTTCACGACACGCGACGCATCGAGCTGCAGATCGGCCCTGCGGACAAGCCGCTGCTGCACTCCCCGTCCGTTGTCAACGTCGGCAACCCGCATGCGGTCTTCTGGGTTGACGATATTGGCGCCTACGACCTTCCTCGCTTCGGTCCGCTGCTGGAGAACCACCCGATGTTCCCGGAGCGGGCCAATATCTCACTGGCGCACATTACATCGCGGTCGGCGATCTCGGTCAGGACCTGGGAGCGCGGCGCTGGGTTGACCAAGGCTTGCGGGTCGGCGGCGTGCGCCGCGTTGGTTTGCGCGTCGCGCAACGGTCTGACCGAGCGGACGGCGGTCGTGACACTCCCTGGCGGCCCGCTCGAGATCGAGTGGCGTCCGGACAACCACATCTGGATGACCGGACCGGCTGAGCTCGAGTACGAAGGCGCGCTCGATGTCGCAGCTCTGGGCCATCTGCCGGCCTAGCAGCCGTCACGGTTTCACTCTAGACAGAGAGGCGTCAGCGAGCGATCCGCAGGCAGGCAAACAACGGCCCGGCATCGCGTCACTTCCTCAAACCAACATGTCATCCGAGCCTCGCGTCATAACCCTGGGCTGCCGCCTCAACGCTTACGAATCGGAGGTGATGCGCCGGCACGCCGCCTCCGCAGGCCACGGCACGTCCGTGGTAGTGAACACCTGTGCCGTGACAGGCGAGGCCGTTCGGCAGGCGATGCAAACCGTGCGCAAGGTGCGCCGCGAGAGCCCCGATGCCCGCATCATCGTCACCGGCTGCGCCGCCCAGATCGAGCCCGAGCGTTTCGCGGCCATGCCCGAGGTCGACCACGTGGTCGGCAACGGCGAGAAGATGTGCGCCTCAACCTGGGAAGGCCTCTCTGTCCCGGAGAGCGAGCGCGTGCAGGTCAACGACATCATGTCGGTGCGGGAGACCGCGAGCCATCTGATCGAAGGCTTCGGCGGCCGAGCGCGCGCCTATGTTCAAGTGCAGAACGGATGCGACCATCGCTGCACATTCTGCATCATTCCGTTCGGCCGGGGCCCCTCGCGCTCGGTTCCAATCGGCGAGGTCGTACGTCAGATTCGGCGTCTCGTCGAGACGGACTACCGTGAGGTGGTGCTCACGGGCGTCGACATCACGAGCTACGGCGCCGATCTGCCAGGCAGGCCTACGCTCGGCCGCCTCGTGCGGCAGATCCTCGACCATGTGCCGCAGCTCGCCCGCCTTCGCCTTTCCTCGCTCGATCAGGTGGAGGTGGACTGCGACCTGATGCAGGCGATTGCCTCAGAGCCGCGCTTGATGCCTCACCTCCACCTGTCGCTGCAGGCCGGCGACAACATGATTCTGAAGCGCATGAAGCGGCGCCATGCGCGCGAGCAGGCCATTGCATTTTGTGCTGAGGTGCGGGCGGTCCGGCCCGATGTGGCGTTCGGCGCCGACCTGATCGCCGGCTTTCCCACCGAGACCGAGGAGATGTTCGCCAACACGCTCGATCTGGTCGACGCTTGCGGTCTCGCCTATCTGCACGTCTTCCCATTCTCGCCGCGGCCGGGAACGCCTGCCGCGCGCATGCCGCAAGTCGCAAGGGCCGAGGTGAAGGAGCGTGCCGCCCGCCTCAGATCGCGCGGGGCGGAGGCCCTGAGCCGCCATCTCTCCGCCCAGACCGGGCGCATCATCGACGTGCTGGCAGAGGACAACGGCATCGGCCGCGCCGAGGATTTCTGCGAGGTGGCCCTGGCGGGACCTGTTCCCCCGGGCCAGCTGGTCAAGGCCCGCGTTACCGGCCACAACGGCTCTCGCCTCGAGGCCGAGGTGATGCGATGAGCGCCGGCCCGGAGAAGCCCCGCGGCCTGCTCGGCCGCCTGTTCCGCGGCGGCACACCAGCAGCGGGTGGCGCCGAGCCTGCGGCTCAGAAGGATCTGGAGGCGGCCGCCGCGATACCGGCTACGGAGGCAGCCGCCGAGGCGGCGCGCGCGGCAACCGATTCGGCGGCCAAGCAAAGCTGGCTGGCTCGCCTGAAGGCGGGCCTGACCAAGACATCGTCGAAGCTGTCCGATGGCATCACCGGGCTCTTCACGAAGCGGAAGCTCGACGCGGAAACGCTCGAGGAGCTAGAGGATCTCCTGATCGAGGCCGATCTCGGCGTCGGGACGGCGATGCGCATCACGGAGGCCCTTTCCAAGGGCCGCTATGCCAAGGAGCTGTCCCCCGAGGCGGTTCGAACCGTCCTGGCCGATGAGGTCGAACGCGTCCTGACCCCCGTTGCCAAGCCTTTAACCGTCACCGGCGGCCACAAGCCGCAGGTGATCCTTGTGGTCGGGGTCAATGGCACCGGCAAGACCACCACCATTGGCAAGCTCGCACAGCAGTTCAGCCGCCAGGGGCTGAAGGTCATGCTGGCTGCCGGAGACACGTTCCGCGCTGCCGCCACCGAGCAGCTGCAGATCTGGGGCAAACGGACGGGCGCCGCGGTCGTCGCCCGCGCCACCGGCGCCGATGCAGCCGGACTGGTCTTCGACGCCCTCAAGGAGGCCCAGACCGGCGGTTACGACGTATTGCTGATCGACACCGCAGGCCGCCTGCAGAATAAGCAAGCGCTGATGGACGAGCTCGAGAAGGTGGTTCGCGTCATCGCGAAGCTCGATGCCGGCGCGCCCCACGACGTGCTGCTCGTGCTCGATGCCACGACCGGTCAGAACGCGCTGTCGCAAGTCGAGGTGTTTCGCGATCGCGCACGCGTGACAGGCCTGATGATGACCAAGCTCGACGGTACGGCGCGTGGCGGCATACTGGTGGCCATCGCCGAAAAATATGGGCTGCCGGTGCATGCCATCGGCGTTGGAGAAGGAGTTGATGACTTGCAACCCTTTGATCCGAAAGAGTTTGCCCGAGCGATAGCACTCGGTTAAAGATTAGAGCAAAACATTCACAAATCCGTGATTGGGAACAGGCAACCACAATATGCGTCGCTTTCGGGTCTGGCTTAGGCGTCACTATCCGTTCAGCCTGCGTCAGACCGTCAACATTTTTGGTGAGATCGGCCCTCTGGTCGCGATGTTCATCGTCAACGGGGTTGACGGCATCGCGGCGGGGACATGGGCGCTGATTATCACCACGGTCGCTTCCCTGATCGTCTCGCTGCTGGTGCTCGGCCGCCCTCCGGTCATGCCGTTCATCGCTGGCGGCGTAAGCGTCACTTTTGGCGCCTTGACACTCATCACGGGCGACGCCAAGTGGGTGCAAATCAAGGTGACGCTGTTCAACACGATTGTGGCGGCGCTATTGGCCATCGGCCTCAAGACCGGCCACAACTTCTTCAAGTTCGTCTTCGGCGATACCTTCCACTACGAGCCCGCCGGCTGGGATCACCTGACGCGCAACATGGCTTGGTTCTTCCTGTTCACCGCCGTCATCAACGAGGCGGTGCGGATCGGGTTCGAAAGCACACACTTCATCGCGCTCAACCGGATGTTCACGGGCGTCGACATCTGGATCCTGTTCAAGCTGTTCGTGGTCATGCCCCTCACGGCGCTCTTCATGTGGTGGCAGGTGCGGCAGCTTCAGCAATATCGCCTGCCACAGAAGCGCCGCTCGGTGACTGTCCGCTCATCGGTGTGACCGGACGAGATCTTGCGCTGTGCGGCGATGAGGTGCAGTCATCCCGGCAACGACGGCCTCAGGAGCACGGTTCATATGGCGCACCAAGCCTCACAGGGCCACCAGCGGCACGGCCTCAAGCTCGCCATCGACCTGGCCCCTCTGCTGGTCTTCTTTGCGGCCTACCTGTCGCTCGGCATCTTTTGGGCGACGGGCGCTCTGATGGTAGCAACCGTGGTCTCGCTGATCGCTTCGCAGCGGTTGCTCGGCCGCGTCTCGCCAACGCTGATTGCCACCGCGGCCCTGGTGCTCGGCTTCGGTACATTGACTCTGTTCTTCAATGATCCGCGCTTCATCCAGGTGAAGCCGACCATCATCAATCTGCTCTTCGCGGTGGTCCTTCTCGGCGGCCTGCTGCTGAAGCGGCCCGTGTTGCAGACCATGCTCGGTGAAGCGTTGCGGCTGACCGACACTGGCTGGCGCAAGCTCACCATCCGCTGGGCCGGATTCTTTCTCGCCATGGCCATGCTCAACGAGATTGTGTGGCGCAACTTCTCCGAGACGGCCTGGGCCAGCTTCAAAGTGTTTGGCATACTGCCGCTGACACTCGCGTTCGCGGTGCTGCAGGTCGGCCTCATGAAGCGCCACGAGCTTCCTGCAGTCGAGCAATCGGATCAGGCAGAGCGCGGTTGACACGATCTGGGCCCAATTGTGGCGGCTCCACTATGATTATGCCGTTGCTTGCGAAAATCTGATTGGAATATGGCGCCGGTAGACGCTATCAGCGGCTCACCGTAAGGTTCGCATCGAAGGTCAGCGGACGAACGGTACGCCTTCCGCGCGACCTCCTTGCCGCGACAGTTCCAGCAAAAAAACCCCGAGCTCCATGAAACGTGAGTCTGCTGCAGGTCGCCTCGAGCGATCCCCGATTCATTTGCTGCATCGCGCAGGACAATGCGCTACGGACGTTTTCGCCGCGGAAATGGCAAGCAGCGATTTAACCCCGCGTCAGTACGCGGTGCTTTTAGCCGTATCGCAGCATGAAGGACTGAGCCAGACCGACCTCGTCGAACGAACCGGCATCGATCGCTCAACCCTCGCCGATATCGTACGCCGGGTACTCAAGAAGGGCCTGTTGCAGCGTCGGCGCACACGCGATGATGCCCGTGCCTACTCGGTCAAGTTGACGGAGGAAGGCTGGCGGGTGCTACGCGCCGCGGAACCGGTCGTGCGGCGTGTCGACGACCGGCTCCTGTCGATGCTGCCGAGCAAGCAGCGCGAGCAATTCATCGCGGATCTGCTGACGATTGTCCAAATGCTGGGCTCGCCCCCGGTGCCGGACCGCAGGCGCCGCTAGTCGGGGGCCGCTCGCGACCCTCAACCGCGACACAGTCGCAAAGGCAGCTCGTCGATCCGGGTCTGAAGGCGGCTATGCCGCCGCCTTCAGCAGGTTGCGATTGATCAGGGTCTCGGCGATCTGGACAGCGTTGAGCGCGGCCCCCTTCAGCAGGTTATCCGAGACGATCCACAGCGCGATGCCGTTCTCGACGGTTGTGTCCTCGCGGATCCGAGAGACGTACGTGGCGAACTCGCCGGCGACATCGACCGGCGTGACGTAGCCGCCGGGTTCCCGCTTGTCGACGACGACCACGCCGGGCGCCTCGCGCAGGATCGCTCGCACCTCATCGACGGTGATGGCCTTCTCAAACTCGATGTTGACCGACTCCGAGTGGCCCACGAACACCGGCACGCGCACGCAAGTTGCGGTCACCTTGATCTTGGGATCGAGAATCTTCTTGGTCTCGGCCAACATCTTCCACTCTTCCTTCGTGTAGCCGTCCTCCATGAAGGAATCGATGTGGGGGATGCAGTTGAACGCAATCTGCTTGGGGAACTTCTTGGGCTCCACCTCCTGGCCAGGGACGTACTTACCCTTGGTCTGCGCCCAAAGCTCGTCCATGGCATCCTTGCCGGCGCCGGACACCGATTGATAGGTGGACACCACCACGCGCTTGATGGTCGCAGCGTCGTGCAGCGGCTTCAGCACGACAACCATCTGCGCCGTCGAGCAGTTGGGGTTGGCAATGATCTTCTTCTTGGTGTAGCCGCGCACAGCGTCGGCATTCACCTCGGGCACGATCAGCGGCACGTCCTGGTCGTAGCGCCAGCACGAGGAATTATCGATGACGACGCAGCCCTTGGCCGCGATTTTCGGGCTCCACTCCTTGGACACGGCAGACCCGGCCGACATGAGACAAAAATCGGCCTTCGAGAAATCGAACGTCTCGAGGTCCTCGCATTTGAGCGTTCGCTCGCCGTAGTTCACCTCGACGCCGATCGAGCGGCGCGAGGCCAGTGCATACACCTCGTCAGCGGGAAACTCCCGCTCGGCGAGCACGTTCATCATCTCCCGGCCGACATTGCCGGTAGCACCTACGACTGCGACCCTGTAGCCCATGGCTGTTCTCTCGAGGTCTTGTGGCGGGAAAGCTGGCGGCGCCAATCGCCGCGCGAAGCAGGCCCTCCCGTGCGCGATGAATATGGCGGGAGGCGCCTCGAGTTCAAGCGAAAGCTATGGAATTTCGCGGCCCGCTCCGCGGCTGCCTGGAGACGGGGCAGGGAAGACGGGCCCGAGGAGGCCCGCCAATCTCTCGAGCCGCCCGTTCAGAACGTCTCGCGGCCGAGGCGTGCGGCGTAAGGGATCGCCGCCCGATCGACGCCGATATCCCGCAGCATGCGGTCGTCGAGCCCACGGAGCTCTTGCACCGCGCGCTGGTATTTGCGCTGCTTGAGCAGCCTGCGAAGTAGCCGCGCCGGGGCGGCGAGCAAAGCGCCCTTGAGCATGCTGGGCGCTGACTCGGCCCCCTGCACCGCCCCGTCGAGGGCTGCATCAGTCCGTAAGCTGGCGAGTTGTAGAGACTTGCTTATCATCATGGCATTTCCTTTCGCGCTTCCCCGGCGCAGAAAAACGGCAAGCCCATTGGCACCACCGCGAATGCGGTGCGCCCGTGGGTTGGTCAC
The DNA here is from genome assembly GCA_050260355.1 of Bacteroidota bacterium. Classification (GTDB taxonomy): domain Bacteria; phylum Pseudomonadota; class Alphaproteobacteria; order Rhizobiales; family Hyphomicrobiaceae; genus CADEFX01. The sequence goes on from JBLNBZ010000114.1 coordinate 35,149, forward strand.
GGCAGTGAGTGTCAGGCCCGGACGCCGCGGAATAAGCCGGCGCGGATGTCCGCGATGTCGTGCTCCGATAGCCCCAACCCCCTCAGACGCTCATCCGAGGACGAGGCCAGGTACGCAAGGGTTCGGCGCCGGGCGGCCGCTTCGCGGGCGGCAATGAGTCGTCCGATCAGGCCCGAAAATAGCCTAGGATTACTTTCCAGAGCGACTTGGGCGTCGCCCGGCCGCAAAGTCAGTGCGGACATGATCATCTCCAGTGCTCGCTCATGTTTCTTTTTTTGCGCCGCCGACGCCGCGCCGGGCGCGGCAGCCGCGACAATGCACAGGTGGGATCGGCCACAACCGCCTTCAAATTTATTGTTTTGATGATCTCCATTACCGATCTCAATGAACACCGTCATTGAGAGGTCATGATTCGACAGGAGCGCGGTCAGTCGGACCCGATGGGCCTTACTCCGCCACGGTTTGTGCTTATGTTGACGTTATGCTCGCCGGCTCAGTAAGGAAGCGCGCGTTCTGAGCCCTCGGCGCCTGGAAGAGAGAGTGTGTGCCATTCGCCCACGTGGATCCCGACGGCTATGCCATCGGATAGCTGCCGGATTGGTTGCGCTGTCCGTTGCGCACGCTGCGGTGCTGCCCGCGGCCGCCCAGGCGATCACCAAGGCCGAGTACGAGGCTTGCCAGGCGCAAGATGAAGCGTCTTTCCGCTCCGCGATCGAGACGCTGACGACCAACGCATTGCAGAGGGGCATAGCTGGCCTCGACTACCGCAGCATCGTCAAGGAGGAGTGGCGGCGCGGCGGCATGGACGCGATCCTGGCCACGCGCATCGACGAGGCCGTCAACGAGCTCCGCGAGGAGACGAGCTGGTGGCGGCTGATCGGCTCTTTGACCTCGCGGGAGGCTGCCCAGCAGCTCGCGACATCGGTCGCCGAGAGGGTTTTTCAGCGCTCAGAGGCGGTGAAAAAAGCGATCGAGGGCGTCGCCACGGGCGTCGGCAAAGAGGTCGGCAAACGCATCGAGCTGGCGATTGTGGACACAGCCGAGCCTGCAGCGCAGTGCCTGCAGGCGTTCCTGGGCCCGCGCTACGGGTCGACCGTCGCCAGCGTGGTCAGCCGTGATACCGGCAAGGAGTTCACCATCGATCCGGCCAAGGCGACGGCGCAGATCTCCACCGGCCAGGTCCTGGTAGAAGGCAGCGAGGGGCTGACGGGCGCGGTGATCCTGCTCGTGCGCCGCCAGCTGTCGAACATGGCGACCCGCGTAGGCCAGCGCCTTGTCGGGGCGATTCTGGGCAGGATCGTCTCGATCGTCGCAGGCGGGGTCGGGGTCGTCCTGATCGCCAAGGACGTGTGGGATTTGCGTCACGGCGTCCTGCCGATCGTCGCCGACGAGATGAAATCCGCCGACACGCGCGACAAGATCCAGGAGGAGCTGGCGCGCTCCATCAGCGAGCAGATCAGCGAGCATGTACGTGACATCGGCGCCAAGACGGCCGATCGCATCCTCGAGATCTGGGTCGACTTTCGCCGTGCCCACACAAGCGTGCTCGCATTGGCTGACAAGAACGAAGGGTTCCGCAAATTCCTCGACACCATTGGGCCCGAAAGCTTGAGCCGGCTCGACGAGGTGGTCGCACTGCTGCTGGCGAGCGAAGGCGAGCCTGCAATCCTGAAGCGCCTCGGCGATGGCACCTTGCGGGAAGCGGTGCACAAGCTGCCATCGCAGGCGCTCGAAATCGCACGTGAGACGCGATCGTTGGAGACCGCGTTCCAGTGGAGGGCGCTTGCCGGCGATACCCTGCCCAAGGTGGCCGAGTACGAGATCTATCGCCGCAATGGACCGGGCGAGTTCACCAAGGCGTCGCTGGCGCGCACTCTGAGCTTGGAAGATCGGGTTGCGATCGGTCGCCTTGCCTCGCTGAAAGGCAGCGTGCGTGAGCCGCTGCTCGAGCTGTCCGACAATGACCTGAAACGGCTGGCCCGTGCGTTGCCCGAGCCGGAGCTCGCCTCGCTCTCCGGCTACCTCACCGGCCTGGAACGGTCAGCGAGCCAGCGCCTGCTGGCGGCGATCGCCCAGAGCCCGGCGAAGATGCAGGTGATCGCCAGCCCCGGCGTGCGCAGCGCGATTTTGCAGAGCCGTGATCAGAACGCGGCCATAAGCGTGATGCTCCGGTCCGATTCTTTGTTCGATCCCCTGACGTTCGGCAGCGACGTGGCCCTCGTGCGCGACGGCCGGATCAGCCCCTGGCTGCTGTGGTCACGCTATCCCATTGTCCTTGCTGCCCTCGGGTTCATCGGCTTTGTCGTCCTGATGGTGGTCTGGCGCCTGCTCTTCGGGCGACGCACACGGCCCTCCTACTACTAGCCTGTCGCTCGGCCACGGAAAGGCCCCATGCTGCTTACCACCACCGACACGATCGATGCGGCCAGCGGCATTGAGCGCGGCGAGATCGTCTTCGCTTGCGCCGTCAGCGGCGCCAACCTCGTTCGCGACATGCGGGAGGCCATCATCAACGCCGTCGGCGGGCACATGACGAAATACGAGGCCCTGCTCGACAAAACCATTGCGCGCGCCCTGGACACCCTGGCTGAACGCGCACGCGCCAAGGGCTATGACGGCGTGCTCGGGATTCGCATCTCCCATCCCGTGATCACCAGCGGCGCTATCGAGGTCGTGGTGAGCGGTACCGGCTTCCGATACGCGGCGGCGCAACGATAGCCGCCCATAGCCCCCTAGTTGCCAACAACCGATCCCTACCGCCGGTGTCATATGGGGCACGCGCTGCTATAAGCCCGACTGCAAATGCGAATCGGCGCTCCCGCAGCGCAACGAGCTCGTCGGGGAAGGGGGTCCATCATGGCTTTGAAAGCACCGGGCATTCTCACGTTCATGCTGTCCGTGATACTGGCGGTCTGCGTGCTCATTGTACGGTTCTTCGGCGCCTCTATCCCGCTCGTGAACGGCAACGAGTTCTGGTTCCTCCTGCTCGCCCACATCATCCTCGTGCTCGGCTGCATCATGCGCGGTTTGTGAGCAACACCGCTGGACCTATCCCCAGCCCTGTGATGCCAGGCCCCATTCCCGCCGCATCTGGCTGCCCAAGGTTTCAGATGAGGTCTTCTGTCGCGCGGCCATTGGTGGTCTGGGCGACGATCTCGAGTTGGGTGTTAATCTGCACCATGCTGAGTGAACGCAACAAAAGCTCAGGTGGCAGCGGATACAGCCGCAGGATCCGGGAACGGTCCCGCGACATTTATGCGGCTATCGCGCTCACGCTGGCAGCGCTGACGCTGCTTGGCCTGACCTTCGCTAACAGGTCGCCGGCGCCACAGCCGGTCGCCAGCACGGCCGATTTCAATCGCAACTAGCTGCGCTTCCCTGCCATCGCTCCTCGATCGGCAGGGCTGTGGCTACCTCGCTGTCCAACCACCGTCGATCGAGTAGTTCGCCCCTGTGATGGACCGGGCTGCATCGCTTGCGAGGAAGACCGCGAGCGCACCGATCTCCTCTACATTGACGAAGCGCCGCGTCGGCTGCTCGCTCAGCAAATCCTTTTTCAGCTCCTCGATTGTGACCCCCTTGGAACGCGCAAGATCAGGAAGCTGTCGCTCCACGAGCGGAGTCCACACGAACCCGGGTGAGATCGCGTTCGAGGTGACGCCGGTCTCCGCGAGCTCCAGCGCAACGACCTTGGTGAATCCGGCCAGCCCATGCTTGGCCGCGACATAGGCGGTCTTGTAGGGCGAGGCCACCAGCGAGTGCGCGGAGCAGATGTTGATGATGCGGCCCCAGCCGCGGCGCTTCATCCCTGGCACGGCAGACCGCACGGCATGAAATGCCGATGACAGGTTGATGGCAATGATGGCGTCCCACTTCTCGATGGGAAATTCCTCGACCGGCGCCACATGCTGGATCCCGGCATTGTTGACAAGAATGTCGACGGACCCGAAGTCCCGCTCGGTACGCTCAATCATCGCTGCGATCTGGTTGTGCCGCAGCATGTCGGCCGGGTCGAACACAACCCGCGTGCCCGATTTCGCCACCTGCCGGATCGCCGCTTCATTGCTTGTTGCGTCGCCCAACCCGTTGACGACCACGTTGGCGCCCGCCTCGGCGAATGCAGTCGCAATGGCGAGCCCTATGCCCGATGTCGAGCCTGTAACGACGGCTGTGCGGTTCTGGAGCTGCATCAGTGGGACTCCTTCGAGGGCGAGTTGAATCGGAAGCCTGAGAGAGAGAACAAGCGAATGCGACGCGTTTCGGCGGCGCCGGCGGCAATCTGGCGCTCGCCAAGCGGCTCGACGCGGTCGAAGTGGCGCGTGACCGGCCCGGGGTCGGCGCGCACGCTGATCAAGAGGACAGGGCCTGTGCCGCCGCGATAGGGCCGCGTGAGCTCGTAATGGTCGAGCGGGCGCCCTGCATTGCGCCAGGCAAGGACGGCCGTCGGGTCCGGCCGCAGATAGTAGAGAAGCTCAGCCGTCAGCGAGCGATCGTCGGTGATGACCGCGGCAAAGGGCCGCCCGTGCTCCCGGGCTTCGTCAAGCGCGCCGCGCGCGGTCTCGGCCATCGCGCGCCAACCGAGCATGCGTGCGAGAGGGTCGCCGGCGAATGGGAGCCGGAAGCGACCGGCCTGCCAGGTCGCAAGCCCCAGCGCACACGCGAGCAGCACGTGCAGGACGATGGCGGCGGTCAGCCAACCTTTTGCGCTGCGCATCAACCTGGCCGTGACGAGCACGCTGGCCGCCACATAGGCCGTCGCGGCCCAGTTGGCGTGCGCGCGTGACACGAAAGCCTGAACGGCGATGACGGCAATGACCGGAAGCGAGAAGGCCAGGAGCATGCGCTCCCTCTCGTTCAGCCTGCCGCGCCAACCCTGCCATGTGATCCAACCCAGCGCCGCAAACAGAATCGGCCCGAATACGCCGAACTGGGCGCCGAGGAACTCGAAACCCTTGCCGACATTCAGCAACGCGCCTCCCCACTTGGCGTTGTCGGCCGTATGGGCGAGCGTGGCGAAGCCGTTTGACAGATTCCAGGCGATATTGGGAACAATCAGCACGACGCCCATCGCGTAACCCGCATAAAGGCGCGGATCTCGCAATAGAGCGCGCGATCCCGGCAGGAACGCCATCGCAGCGAGCATGGAGAGCGGGAAGAACACCATCGCATACTTGGCATTGAGGCCGAGTCCCATCCCGAGCCCCAGCAGGACGGCCGGCCACCAGGCCTTGGTCTCGAGAAGCTCCAGGAAGCCCCACAGGGCCAGCGCCCAGAAAAAAAGGAGCGGAACGTCGGTCGAGATGATGCCTGAGGAGACCGATACGCCTGGCAGCGTAACGAACACCAGCGCCGACCAGAGGCCGACGGCGGGATTATAAAGGCGGCGCCCGATCATGTAGATCACGAGCGCGGTGGCGCAGTGGAAGATCGGTGCAGGGAGCCGGATGCAGAACTCGCTCGAGCCACAGGTGGCGGTGGCAGCACTGATGACCCATGCGATCAGCGGCGGCTTGGAGTAGTAGCCGAAGGCAGGCTCCAAGCTCCAGGACCAGTATTGCGCCTCATCGAAAAACAGGTCGGTGGCATTGAGCCAGAGCGCGAGGATGCGGACCGCCAGAACCAGGCCCAGCGCGCCCCACAACAGCACCTGCGTGTGGGCAGGCGCGCCAGCGGCGGCATGACTGTCCTGATCCAGAGCAGCTCTCACATCACCCAGTCCAGAGCACTGATCGCAACGCGATCAAATCGCCGATCAGCCCAACTGCTGGCTCATTTACTAGGTTGAGTGCGTATGAGAAAGCTTGATATGACTGCTGCGGCCCGTTGGCCGTGGGCGACGGCCGAAAGCCACCAGTCGAGCCGCCTGACTTGGGTGCTGCAGGATGGCCCGCTCTAGCACAGGAGCGACCCAGAATGCGCGTTTCCGTCGTCATTCCGGCACTGAACGAGGCAGGCAACATCGGCCGGCTGGTCGAGGAAACGTATTCGGTCGTCCCGCCCGACCTGCTCGCTGAGGTGATCGTCGTCGACGATTGCAGCGAGGACGGCACGTCGGCGGAAATCAAGACGCTCATCGCCCGCGGCAACTTGCCCGGGCTGCGCTATCTGCGCCACGGCGCTCGCAGCGGTCAGAGTGCGGCGGTACGCACCGGCGTCTATGCCGCCACCAGCCCGGTGATTGCCACCATGGACGGGGACGGCCAGAACGACCCGCGCGATATCGTAGCCCTCGTCGAACGGCTTGCACCGCCGGGCGGCAAGGGCGCGGCACTCGTCGGCGGCATCCGCACCAATCGCAAAGCCGAAGGTTCCAAACGACTGGCCTCGCGCGCAGCAAATTGGATCAGGGACGCGGTCTTGAAGGACCAGTGTCCCGACACCGGGTGCGGCATCAAGGCTTTCTGGCGTGAGGCGTTTGTGCGCCTGCCTTATTTCACCAGCATGCACCGTTACCTGCCGGCGCTCTTCTTGACGTACGGCCACGAAACCGCGTACGTGCCCGTCAATGATCGGCCGCGCCTTGCCGGCAAGTCGAAGTACAGCAACCTGGGACGCGCACTGATCGGCATCTACGATCTGATCGGGGTGAGCTGGCTCAGAAAGCGGACACGCGTGCCGCTGATCGTCGAGGATCTGCCGGAGGGTCGCCAGGTGTCCGATCTGACGAACCGGTTCGGCCGTCGCGGCGACCCTGGCCGGCGCGCCGGCGACAAGATCTGACGGGGCGCTGCTTCTGAGCTTTGAGCGTAAGCGATGCTTGCGCTCTTCGCTGTGCGCCGTGGGACGGGGACGTTGAATGGATCTCTCGAAGCTCGCACAGTGGTGGGCGTCCACCTCGGCGCCTGAGCTGACCTGGCTGGCGATCGGCTTCCTGGCTCAGCTCATGTTCTCCATGCGCTTTATCGTGCAATGGCTCGCCAGCGAGCGAGCGCGCCAATCCATAGTCCCCGAAGCATTCTGGTATTTCAGCTGCGCGGGCGGCCTGATGCTGCTGGCCTACGCCATCTACCGCATGGATCCGGTTTTCATTCTGGGCCAGGCGGGAGGCCTGCTGATCTATGCGCGCAACATCCACTTCATCTGGCAGCACAAGGCCGAAGCGGCGCCGGTAGCTGCCGCACGGGAGCTGCCCCCGAGCCACAGCTGAGACGAAGGACCGGCCCTGCGGGGCGGTGTGGAAGCTAGGAACGCGCCCCGCCGACGCGCCGATCATGCCGCCATTGGCCGGCGGACCGAGCCAGGCGGGCTCGCTTCAACAGCTCTTTTGACAACACAGTTCACAAGCCGCCAAAAGCTGCTATAAGGGCGCCGCGGCCAACGGCCGTCCTCGAAAGAGACCAGCGCAGCCATGCGGCGGCGCGGACTCTGCGCAGTCTCCTGACCATCTTCGGGACGTGATCGGGGTCGCTGCACGTGGTGACGCGGGGTGGAGCAGCCCGGTAGCTCGTCAGGCTCATAACCTGAAGGTCGTAGGTTCAAATCCTACCCCCGCAACCAAGCTTTTCAATGACTTAGGAAGCGGCTCCATCCTGCAAAATCTGCCTTGGGTAGCGGATGGGTAGCAGAGTGGCGGGTGTTTCGAGGTTCGGGCACGCGACGGGCCGTCGCGGTCCAGGCTCATAGGGCTCTCTGCGCGTTGCCAGGCTTGGTGCAGGTCGATGTCCGCGACTTCCACGTACGGCTGCCGGCTGCAAAGCGGGGGACTCAAGCTCATCGCTCGGCTGAACACGCGGGGAGCCTCTGCGAGGGGTGCTCTTGCGTGTTCGTCCGATTGACGTGCTGCACAGACACATGCGGGGCTAGCCGAAGCGATTAGAATAGAGTCCTCCGAAGCACACGGCGGGGGATGAGATGGCGGGCGACATTGATGCCGTGATAGCGGCGTTGCGCATTGCGCTCGAAGAAGCCCAGAAGAGCGGAGAGACGTTCTGGACGGTGAAGTCTGCGAACCGGTGGATCAATCAGCTTCCGGGTGCGTGGGCGGGGCGATGGCGACATCTGAAGCTAGCGCCGGAATACTCGCACGATGGTTCGATCGGCCGGCGGGCGTTCATCGGTCACGTCAGAGCGACGCTCGCTTATCTTGAAGCGAACCGCGAGGCGATCCGATCCATGCGGATATGGTCCTGGCCCTTGCGAAGGGCAAAACCGCAGCCCGTCGTCGAGCCCATCGATGCCGAGTTCAAGGACGTGATGTCGGTCGAAAAGCAATTGCCAAAGCCACGCAGGAGCGTCCGAGTTATCAAGTGAGACGCCTTCCGGGCCGGGCCTTCCTTCACCTGCGCGTCTGCGTATGTGTGCGGGCGCTCATTTGTACATCTCACGCGTGGCGCCTAGCCCAGGAAGGCTTGCTCGTAGGCCTCTTCGACGCGTTGCGCCTCGTCGGCGGTCAGGAGCGCGAACTCCTTCTCGCGGGCGCGTTTGGAAAGCTTGCCCTTGTTCTGGCGCAGCATGCGGAACAGGAGGTCGATGGTGCGGTCCGGCATCTCGACGATGGCTTCGACGCGCGCCTTGAAGGCATCGTAGCGGCGCAGGTAGTCGGCCTCGTCGGGCAGGTCCTCGAGCGCCGTCTTCCTCACGCAGGCATAGAGGAACTCCGCCTGGGGCGTGGCGTCGAAGTACCGGTAGAAGTCTCCTGTGTCGTTGAGCACCTCGACGTTGCCGTCCCGCGTCGGCTTCCACTTCACGAGCGGCAGGACGCGGCGCGAGTAGGTCTCGAGCACCTGGCGGTATTCGTCGATGCGCTCGAGGATGGTCGCCGAAACCGGGAATACGATGCCTGGCGGATTGAAGCCGCGCGCCGCCAGCACATGGTGGATGAGATAGCGATGGATGCGGCCGTTGCCGTCCTCGAACGGGTGCACAAAAACGAACCCGAAAGCCAGCGCGGCGGCGGCGATCACCGGATCGAGGGCCATAGACCTTTCGCGGTCGAACGCGATCATGCCGTCGATGAGAGCAGGGAGGTCCTGGTGCCGGGCGCTGATATGGTCCGGGATCGGCGTGCGGGAATCGCGGTCGTGCTCGCCCACGAAGCCGCCCTCGTCGCGCAGGCCGAGCTTCACGAAGCGGTCGTCGCCGATGACGATCTGCTGCAGGCGCAGGAGCTCGTCGAAATCGAGCGGCTTGCGCCCGGCCTGGCCGATGGCGCGCCCCCATCGCTGCACGCGGTCCTGGGGTGGGTCCTCGCCCTCGATGACGTAGCTCGCGCGCGAGTCCTTGAGCAGCAGGAAGGCGGCGGTGCGGGCCAGGAGGTCGGCCGGCACGTCCGCCGCGACCGCGCGGGCGCGCTCGGCGAGGTTCATGTCGACGAAGGCTTCGAGCGCGGGCGTGCGGAAGACCAAGGGACAAAAGGCCGGCGTGCCGGGCAGGTTGTCGCGCACGCGGTGGCGCGGCGAGTCCTTCGCCGTGCCCGCCCACTGTTGCCTGGGATCGAGCGCGTCGACGTAGTTGACCTTCCGCGAGTCCGGCAGCTTGAGCGGCTTGCCGAGGAGCCATTCGTAGAGGAACCAGATGCGCCGCGCGTAGATGCCGGTCGGCGTGGCCTTGACCAGGGCCTCGATCGGTTGAGGTCCGGCGGCGAGGAACAGCTTCTTCAGGACACAGAGATCGATACCCTCGTACTTGAGGGCGAAGGTCAGGTGTCCCTCGAGGGTGGCGGCGGGCGCATGGCGCGGGGTGAAGAGGCGCCATCCGTCGCGCTCCAGGGTCCGGTGACGCTCGGAGATGGCAGAGAGCGTGAGGGGGATGGGGACGGCGAGGCCGTAGGCGTCGATCAGAGCGGCATAGCCGGCCGGCGTCGCCTTTTCCGGAAGGCGCCGCTCATGAAAAACCGTGACCGGTCCTGAAAAACCTTTGCCCATGCCCTTGGCCATGAAAAAGCGTTCTGGCTCCTGAAATCCGTGTTTGAACACCAAACTACCATGAAAAACCTTCACAGACCATGAAAAATGCTTTCTAACGCCGTAGCCGCATGAAAAACGCCATCCGCGACGGTCTTCGCCTGTCTGTCCTGGGGGGCCTCCCGCCCGGGGGCGCTAAACCTCACGGCCTTCGCACGGCAGGAGGCCCATTTCGACGAAGAAGTGCGGGCAAGCCGACTTACTCTTGTTGACTAGCGCGAGGTGGTGTTGGCGCGCAGCCAAGTCTCGAGCAAATCGAACGAGAGCGTGTTGGATTCATAGAGCGGCAGCAGGAACGCCATCACCGCATCCTCGTCCGCGATCAGGCTGATGCCGTTGATCGCCAGAAAAGTGAAGGCAACGGCGAAGGCCGCGCGCTTGTTGCCGTCAATGAAGGGATGATTCTGCGAGAGGCTCTCCCAGAGGGCCGCGGCCTCGGCGATGATGTCGGCGTAGTAACCCGTCTGCGGGCGGAAGAGGGCAGCCTCGAGTTGGCCCATGTCGCGCACGCCGGGGCTGCCGCCGTAGCGCGTGATCTGATCGTCATGGATCGCAAGGACTTCCGCGACGGTGAGATAGACCGTCGTCATTCAGCGAGCTTCTTGTAGAGCTTCCCGAACCGCTGATGGCTCGCGTGATAGGCTGCCATCACATGCTTGCGCGGTTTGCCGAGCCGGCGCTTCTCGACAAGGTCCGCGAGCGCTTCGTCGACGAGAGCCTGCACCTGCCGGCCTTCCTCTCTGGCGATTCCTCTAACGGCCTCGAGAAGGTCCGGATCAACTTGCGTCGCGAACTTCTGGCGCTGCTTCGTGCTCATAAATAAACGCTATCATGACAAATCATGAAATGTCAAGTTTTCGCAGCGCTGCAAAGAGGAGCCACACAGCAGACGGCGACAGGGTGGCCCGTGGCCCAGAATCTGGAGGTATGCGCCCGAAAAATTTGCTTCACGTCTCCCGCCCGAAGTCCTGACCGGGATTGCGCCTGCGCCAGACCTCCATCTGGCGCCGGATGTTCTGGGCGCGGGGAAGGTTGTCTTCGACGAGGCTCGCCTTGGCGTCAGCGATGGTGATGCCGCGGACGCGCAGATAGAGATCCCGCGCGGCCTCTTCGCGCGCGTCCGACTGGCGCGAGAGCAGCTCATCATACTTACGGCCGTAATCGGCGAGGATGCGGTCGGTGAAATAACGCAGCTCGGCGCGCTGCACCTGAGCCAGCCGGCCGCGCTCGTTCCGGTGGACGTCCTCGACATAAAGAAGAAGCTGGCCGGTGTGGCGGATCGCATGCCGCATCTGGCGCATGGTGAGCGGCGTGCCCGCCCCGAGGCGTTCGCGGTTGGCGAGCACATAGACGGCACGCTCCAGGGTCGTGGCCCGGGCAAGGTATTTGATCTCGCGCTTCTGGACCCTGTAGAGCTCGCGCCACTGCGGCCGGAACCGCTGCGCCACATGCTCGTGGGCCTGGCCAAGGGCCCGAGACATCATGGCCTTGAAGTCGCGGCGCTCCTGACGGTGGCCTTGCCAGGCGGCATTGCGCTGCGGTCTGGCTGCGAGGACCAGCTCGTGCCGCAGCCGCGTCTGCCGATCCTTGATCTCCTTCCATTCGAACCACTGAGTACGATTCATGGCCCTGTGCTTGACCGGCACATAGGGAGTCTTCCCGGCACTGCCCTGTGCCTTGCCGGCAGCCGTCAGCAGCTTTTCAGCCTTCCTTGCGCTCTTGATGCGGTCGCGCTCGGCGTTGTTGTGGATGCGCTCGTCGCAATGGAGCCCGTGCTCGCGCTCGTAGGCTTCGGCCCATCGGGAGAGGCGCTCCTTGGTGTACTTGAGGGGAGCGGTGAGCCCGGTATCGGGATGGATGGTGTTGACCACGAGATGCACATGCAAATGCTCCTTGTCGCCATGGGCGGCGATCAGCACCTGATGGCCGAGGAGGTCGAGGGCCTCGAGGCTCGAGAGCGCGGTGTCGCGCATGTGCTCAGGGGAGGGGTTGTCGCGCGCCGCCCAGGAGAGCGAATAGTGAAGCACCGGCTTCGTGTTCTTGCGCCCGCGCGCGTCATGGCCGGCCCGGCTCTTGATGATGGCCTGATCGCGGGCGACGGTGAACATCTCGAACCACGCGTCGTCGGGGTGCGAGAAGATGTTCAGCGTTTCTGTCCAAAGGACCCGGCTACGGGAAGTCGTCCCGGCGTCGTGCAGGATATAGCCGCACGCTCCTTTGAAACTCTGCCCGCGTTTGTGGAGGCGGGGAATCATTGGCGATGGTCCTCGTTCTGAGGGCTTGGGTCTTCTGTTTGGCGAGCTCTTCGGACAAGAGAGCCGAGATCAGGTCGTGGGCGGTCTTCCAGGCGAACCGCGTGTCGGCCGGCAGGTTGCTGTTGAGCGCGTGGGCAATCTGGTTGGCGTTGTTGCCGATCCGCCGCAGCTCATTGAAGAGGGCCGGGTCCATGACGGTGTAGGCAGGCCGCGGGCCGGAGACGATCCTGCCGTCGCGCACGAGCCGCTCGCACAGACCCGACACAGTGAGACCCAGCTCGCGCGCCTGAGCCGAACGCTGAGCGAAATCATCATCCGTGAGCCGGATGCAGACCATCCGTGTGCGGGCGCCTTTGAGATGTGTCCGTTTCCTTCCCATCGCGGGTCTCGTTGGTGTTGCATACGGGGCGCGGATGCGCCCCGGCCGGATGGGGTCCAGGGGAAAGCGGAGCGCCTTCCCCGGCGAGAGGGATTTGGATATCGATATCAAGCGACAGCGCACGATATCGATAACAAATCCACATCTCGCTACCCCTCTCATTTACGGTATGTGCACTCCCTTCCTGCGCTCATTCTCTTTTGTTGGGTTATTCGCAAGTTTTTGGAATTGAACCGCACAAATGGCAAGAGCTGGAACTTGGCATAACATCCGCAATTCCGCGGCGCTTGGCATAACGTGACGGAACATGTCACGCGAAACGGCGACGAAATAAATTTCGCGGGCATCAAGAGTCGTCCACCCCGACCACACGGAGACTGCCGCCGTGCTCGCATCGCGCAAGGCGGACCTCAAGCCCACCCACGTGGCTTGCGCCACGCGGGTCCCTGCGGCTCGGTCCCCGCGTTGCGGCTGGCGGCCTTGCGCGATGCTGCGCGCGGACGGCACGTTGCATGCGCGGGTCGGGGCGGAAGGATGGGTGCTTTCAAGGTCGAACAAAAGGATATGTGACTGGCCTGTGTGCGAACGCGGCCACACTATGGAAATGCGCCCTTCAGGAACCGCCGATAGGGCGTCGCGAAATATTTTGAATTGAACCTGCCATCGCATGCCGGTGCGTTTCGCAGCACCGGTGAATTTGCCCGCGCGTTTACATATCGCCATCCTTCGCATTAACTCGACGCGCGCTGCAGAAAGCGGCAATCATTCCATCTCGTATTGCGTGCCACTCACGTCGGAGCACGCAATGGGGGTCGCAGACTTTCCGCCCCGAGGGTCGGGGATCGATGGGCGTCCCGAGACGCCGCCCGCGCAGATCTGGGCGCATCCCTGGCAGCTGGGACCGGCGTGGGACTGGAAGCCCGGCATGGTGCTGCTTGGCCAGTGGCAGGGACGTCTCATCGGCCGCGACGATGACCGTCATGTGGTGACCATCGCAGGCTCGCGCGCGGGCAAGTCGTCCACGGTGCTGATCCCCAACCTCAGGCGCTATCCCGGCTCGGTCATTGTGCTGGACCCGAAGGGCGAGCTGGCGCGCGCGACGGCTCCGCATCGGCAGCGTCTGGGGCAGCGCGTCTATGTGCTCGACCCGTTCGGCGAGACGGGCATGGCGTCCGCATCCCACAACCCCTTTGACGAGCTCGGCCACGGGAAAGCCAACCACGTGGCGGCCGATGCCGCACAGCTTGCGGACGCCCTCATCATCGGCAACCCCAGGGACCCCCACTGGACCGACAGCGCCAAGAACCTCATCCGCGGCTATGTCCTGCATCTGCTTTCGACGACGTCCCATGCGACGTTGCGCGAGGTGCGGCGTCTGCTCAACGCGACGCCGGACGAGCTGGACGGCCTGTTCGAGGCCATGACCAACTCGACCGCCTTCGACGGCATTGTGGCCAATATCGGCGCCTCGTTTCTGGGCAAGAAAGAAGCCGGCGGCCGCGAGCTGCAGGGCATCCTCTCAACGGCACAGGAGCAGACAGCGCCGCTCGACGACGTCGTCGGCGTTACCGGCCGCTCGGACTTTCGCCTATCGGAGCTCGGCACAGGCAAGGTGAGCCTCTATCTCGTACTGCCCGGCATGCGCATGGGCACGCATTACCGCTGGCTGCGACTCGTCATCCAGCAGGCATTGGCCGCAATGGAGCGCCATCCCATTCCGCGCGGGTCGCTGCCGGCGTGGTTCATGCTCGAGGAGTTTCCTTCTCTTGGCCACATGCGCTCGATCGAAGCTGCGGCCGGACTCATGGCGGGCTTCGGCGTCAAGCTGTGGAGCGTGCTGCAGGACCTCACGCAGCTTCAGACCCATTACCCCAAATCCTGGGAGACGTTTCTTGGCAATGCCGGCGTCATCCAGGCGTTCGGCAATGCCGACGTGACCACGACCGAGCATCTCGCCAAGCGGCTCGGCACGACGCAGGTCATGGAGCGCCAGCAGGTACGCGTGTCGGGTGCAGCCATGTCGCACGGCGATACGGGGCTGCGGGAGCATCTGAGAAGCGTGCCGCTGCTCGACGCCTTCGAAATCACCCGATGGTTCTCGCGCGAATGCGGCCGGCAATTGGTCCTCGTGCCCGGCCGCCCGCCCATCTATATGCAAAGGCTCCCCGTCCATGAGCTTTGAATGCCATGTCCTGCGCGAGGAACGGCCCGACGGCACGCTTGGCGGCGTCGGCGTCCTGTGGACAGAAACCCGGGCCTGGCTCTGGAGCCTGCTTGCGGTCGCGGGCGGTCTCATCCTGCCCATGCTGATGCTGTGGAGCTTGATCGAGCTTCAGCATCAACTCGTGGTGCTGCGCACCGGCTTCGTGCATCGGGCTTCCGACCTTCCCCACTGGCTCATTCTTCCGGCTCTCATCGGTCTGGAATACGTCTGCCTTGCCGAGCTCTGGGATCGGCCGATGCGGTGGCGCAGCCTCTTCTTCATGGCCGATGGCTCGAACCGCGCGCCGGACGGCTTCACGCGCCACAGAGGCTATGGCGCAATGCCCTATCACCAGAGCGAGATCAATTCCTTCGAGGTTCTGGCCTCGCGCGAGTCGCTCTGGCATCCGGTGCACATCGTGGCGGCGTACCTGCGCAATGGCGATGTCATGCACGTGGCGGCGCGCTTGACGGCCGTCGAGGCGCACAAGGTTGCCGTTGAGCTCAACAACGCGCTCGCCGAGATGCGTGCCCATCGGGCGCGGCGCGCGCTTGCATCGGCGTTGCCGGACGCAGTCATTGACTAAAGGAGGATGCGATGGCGGATGAGGGTGGCCGCATCGAGCTGACATATCCTGTGCATTACCTTGAGGACGGTCGCACCGTCTGCGGCCATTCCCTGGCCCGGGAGCTCATCGGCGATGCGCTCAGGCTTCTCATCGGCATGCACGGGCGCAATCTGCGCGGGGCCTGGGACGAGTTCGAGACCATCGCCGATGCCGCAGCGCAGAGCCTCGATGAGCACATCCGCGCGGGCAAGGACGTCGGCTTCGTGATCCGGGCCGATCTCGTCTCGTAACCTCATGAGGCGGAAGGCAAGGAGTTGGTCGTCACGCGAAGCGCCTCTCATGGCATCGATCGCGTGTGAGTGTTTTGTGCGGCGCCCGGAACTCCGCGCCGGAGAGCCACCAGAAGGTCGGGGGCCGTCGTGGCGACGTGTCCTGGGTCCAGACCGCCCAGACATAGCGGTGCTTGGTAAAGTAGGCGGGTGGCGGGCCGTAGCGGTCCTCGGGCCAGCACACGATATCGTCGATGGCGTAGAGCCGGGCGGGCGGCGCCTGACGCCACCATTGCGTGCGCCGGGGATGACAGAGCGAGGCCATGTTGAGCAGCATGGCAACCGTGCCGCCGGTCTTGCGCGCGAAGGCGAGCGCCTTGTGCACGAAGCGGTCGGCGAGGCCTGAGCCGTAAGGCGGGTTGGTGACGATGTGCCGGGCGCGCGGCTCAGCTTCGCGTAGGAAGTCGACGCCGGAAGCGCCGTACCCGTAAGGGTGCAGATCGGTAGCGACGACCGTATACCCGTGGTCGAGGAGCACCTGCGCGATGCGCCCGTCGCCGCAGGCCGGCTCCCAGATGGGGCCGTCGAAGCTCTCCACCGAGAGCAGCGCGCGTGTGGCCTCGGGCGGCGTCGGATAGAACTCGTTGGGCAGGCGGCGGGGCACGAAGCTGCGGGAAGCGCTCCAGGCTGCGGGCGTGGCGAAGGTCATGGCCGCACCTCCGCCTCGTAGTGGGCGCGTGCGCGCTCGAGCGCGGCTTCGAAGTCGAAGCCCCTGGCATCGGACCAGTGCATGAGGTCGCACAAGAGGTCGCCGAGGCTGTCCTCATAGTCACAACCGGTGGCGCGGCGGAAGGCGATCAGGGCGGCTTCGCCCCAGAGCGCGCGTTGCAGGGTGCTTGGGGCGGTCATGCAGGGCCTTCCTCGCGCAACGCGTCGCGATAGAGGTCCATGAAGCCGCGCACCCGGAACTGAAGGCAGACGATGTCCCAGCCGCGTGCGGCCGCATCCGGATCCTCGAGCAGGCGCTCGCACTCACCGATGATCGAGACGGCCTCGTCGAACCGGGCTCTGAGCTGCTGGGAGGTCATCGCTGACCTCCCATGTCCAGAAGCTCGCTGTCGAAGGTCTCGATCTCGCCGTAGCGGGCGCGGAATGCGGTCTCGCCGTCGAGATAGTAAAGGTCCTCGGCGCGGCCGATGGCGGTGCCGATGAACAGCTCGAAGGCGTCCTCGGCGTTGGGATTGAAGAGGGCGGGGGTCATTGCTGGCCCCCGTGCGCTGCGCCGTTGAAGTCATCGCCGGCGTCGTTCTTTTCTTCGATCTCGCGGACCACGACACGGCCGGAGCTCGAGGTCGGGAACAGATCGAATTTGAGGCCTGCGCCCTTCTTGTCCTTGTGCAGCCAGGCGGCGCCGATGCGCGTCCACCGCGCCTTCTCGCCTTCGCCGTCGACGTGCCAGATGGCGTGGGTCGGCCGCTTGTTCTCGTTGGATTTGGTGCTCATGGGTATCTTCCGTTGTTGTCGTTGTGGGACAAGCACCACGCCCGTCCCGATGGGGACGCAAGAACCGCCGACCATGCTCGCGGGTCACACAGGCCACACGGGAGCGCCCGGGTTTCCCCCGGGGCGCGAAGGGATCGGGCAGCCTGTTGACCCGTTAGCGAGCGGGCGGCGGTAAGGACCCATCATCGAGGGACGCCGGCCGTGCTTGGACATCCACGGCGCATGACGGCAACGGAGATCCGGGCGCCAATCTCAGGAACAGCGGCGATGATCCTGGGCTGGCCTCGTGAAGAAGGGCGAGAATAAGCGGGACCACTCCACGGTGCGACTGGAATTGCAGCGGCAAGAGCGCAGCCGGAATTCCGCCATGGTCCGATCCGTCCATGCGTGGGGTGTGCGAGAGGAGCGAGACTGAGATGCCGGACGTGACGGCGATGAGCAGGCGGGAAGCAATGGCGCTCGTAACGGCAGTCGTCGGCGCCGTGGCGTGGCCGGGCATAATGGCTGCGGCCGTCATGGGCAGGCCGGGTGGCGATAGCGGCGCGACGGCGAGTGCGTGCCTGAGCCCGCAGTTCGAGAGCATGCGGCAGACGATGGGGAAACACCTCGCGGCGTGGCAGCTGGCGCAAGCACGGCTCGGCGAGGTGAAGGCAGGTTACGTCGCGCGCTATGTCAGAGAGAAGCGCCGCATGGGCTGGTACTTCAATCGGCCCGAGGTCGTGGCGGAGCAGGAAGCACGCATCCGGGCTGTAGCGGCGGTCGAGCGCGTGTTCCGCGCGAAGGCGGCGACCCTTGCCGACATCGCGCTGCAGTGGCAGGCGATCCGCGTCTATGAGACCGAGCTCGGCGACGACATTGGGCTCGCGCGACGACACTTCGGCGCGGCGATCGCGTCCCGCGAAAGGGAGATCGTCGCATGAGGGCGTACTCCAGGACGACAGCATTGGCGGGCCTGGCTGGGCTCTTGCTGGGGATCGCGGTGCTTGCGTTCGCGGCTCACCTGCGCGCAGATCTCTTCCTGCCGCGGACGAACTGGTCCCCGGCATTAGGCATGGAACGCTAGCGGGCAAATGCGAGGGGGACGAGGGGACAAGAAATCCATTGAACGGATGAGTCGGGCTCCGTTACGATTCTGGAATGGAGACCGGCATCTACCTCGAACGCACTGACCGCGCAAAGAACATGGCCCGTTATTATCGGCTGACCATTGTCGAGACGTTGTTCGGGGATTGGGCGATGGTGCGCGAATGGGGCCGCATCGGACGACAGGGTCAGTCCCGCGAGCACTGGTGCACGACGAAGGACGACGCGGCGGCCCTGCTGAGGGCGCACCACCTGGAGCGCTTGAAGCGCGGATACCGGGAGGCCTGATGAGGCGGGCGTGGGAAGCACCCGATGACAGGGACGATGTCTGGGTTTCCGTCAGGCTGCGCCTGCGTCACGCGCAACCTGACTTCGCAGCGATGCTTGCTGAGGCACAGCCCTATGCCCCCGAGCTGAGAGTGATCCGGGTCATCGAGTCCGAGCGGAGGTATTGCGAGAACACCGGCCGTGGGTACTCGGATGTGACGCTCCTGGTGCCGGAAGGCTACGTGGTGTTCTGGCGCGTGCACGGGGCATTGCGAAACCTGACGCTCGAACAGATGGCGGCGCGGTGGACGATGGAGCGCGCCACCGCAGAGCTTTGGCGACGCGACAAGCTCATTCCGTTCTAGCATGCGTTTGGTCGGGGCTTGGCCGCCCCGACCACACGCAGCTTCACCACCAGGAATCGTAATAGACGGTGAGACCGGCGGCGATGGCCTCGCGCGCTTTGGCGATGAAGGCCAGATCATCCTGCGTCTCGGAGCCATCGGACTCACCGAAGAAGAAGCCTTTTGTGTCCGGCAGGCTGCGTGCGTGGATGGCGGCTTCCAGGCGGTCGAGATCCTCAACCGTCAGGACCACGGGCACGCAGTTGAAGCTCTCGGCCGCGCCGCCTTTGTCGTAATAGAGATCCCGCATCCAGCCGTGCAGGTTCGGATGCTTGCGCCAGTAGTAGAGCTCGCGCGCCTCCTCGACCTTGAAGTCGACTGGGCTGGCGGGCTTTTCCTTCGTTGCGAATGCGTACATGTCGAGACCCATGGGTATGCTCCTTTCGTCGTTGCGCGTCCCTTGAGGACGCAGCGTCGAAAGGCAGCGGGCATGAGCCGCGGCCGTCATGGGCAACACGGGCCCGAAAGGGCCGGCGCGGGCAGCCCATTGACGGCAAGGGGCCCGATGCGACAAGCGCGGCAGGGTACGAGGGGCGCGCGGCGACAGGAGGAGAACCGGGCGCAGACAACCGCGCATGATGGGAGAAGCCGACTTGGGCCGGCTGGGGAAGGGATGGTCGATGATCTTGGACGCCGTCACAGCGCGGGGCTAAGTGCAGTCTCAGGCACAATTGCCCGTCTTGTCGGGCTCGAACCGGATTCTGAGGCGGGTGCCCGTGGCGCGGGCAAAGCGCTTGAGCGTCGAGCCGGATGGGATCGTGCGCCCGCTTTCCATGCGTGCGATCGCACTTTGCGACGTCTTCATCCGTTCGGCCAGCTGCTCTTGCGTGAGCCCTGCGCGCGCACGCGCCTCGATCATGGCGGAGGCCAGGGCGTACTGCTCTTCGAGCGCCCGGTATTCACGCAGGTATTCCGGGTCCCGCAGCCACGTCTTGTGAAGATCCCTCATCCTGGTCATCGCACGTCCTTGGCCTGAATGGTGAGCCGTCCCGTCATCGCGACGGGCGAACGCGCAGATTGACGCCGGAAGCTCTCTGCAGTCGGTGAATGACCGAGAAGAGATTGCGGGCATTGGGATTGCCACGCGGCCCCATCATGCGCATGAGGCTCTTGGCCGGAGTGCCCGTCTGCTCGGCCAGCTTCTCGAATCCGATCGTTGCATTGATATAGTCGCGCAGAATGGCCTTGCCGGTGTCGACGTCTCCGGCCAGCAGGGCATCGATACCTTCGGTCAGAAGAGCCTTGCGGAACGCGGGATCACGTTCGACACGGGCCTTGACGGTGTCCTTGAATGAGCGGGTGAGGGGCATGTCACGCACCACCTTTCTTGCGGCGTTTGTAGGTCTTCCAGAGCGATTGAGCGTCGGCGATGTCGCGTTGTTGCTTCTTCTTCGTGCCGCCGCCCAAGAGGATGACGATCTCGGGACCGTCCTTGCACGCGATACCCCGGTCCGAAGTCGATCCTGAGCTCGAAGACGCCGGAGCCGACGCCTTTGACGCTCGAGGTGTTGCCTTGCTCAAGACGCATCAGCGCGGTCGTGACCTTCGCGGCAGCCGGCGCATCGAGGTCGTCGAACCAGTCGGTAAAGGCGCTCGCACCGTCCTCGGTCTGATACTCCCGGATTACCATGATCGAATGGTATCATAAACGTTACCATTTATGCAAGCGCCTGCGAGCGGGCTGGATGATCGGGGGAAGCCATGGAGGAGCCCATCTGAAAAGCCCGCTACGGCGAGGCCTGAAGGGCCTTGAGGTAAGCCACCGCCTCAGATGCCCGGGCGGCGGCGGTGAAGATGGCGCGGCTGTCGGACGTCATGAGCGTGAGCCATTGCGCGAGATACTGCGCATGATCGGGGCGCGGTGTGCCTTCAGTGATGCCGAGCTCGGCGCACAGAAACGCTGAGCCGATCTCGGCGACGAGCTCTTCGGCCGCATAGGCGGCATCGCCAAAGCGTTTGCCGAACGCCCGGTTGAGACGGTGCTCCGCGCCCGACCAGTGAATGCACTCGTGTCCGAGTACGGCGAAATACGCTTCGGAGCGCGTCATCGTGTCGGTGCCGCAGAAGAGGCCTTCGTCGGGCATGTGGATGGTGTCAGTCGAGGGACGATAGAAGGCGCGCTCGCCGCCATGCGCGACGCGAGCGCCGGTCGAGGCAAAGAAGCGGTCGGCCTCGAGAATGCGCTCAATGGGGCCAAGCGGCTGCGGCGCATCGGGCAGCGCGAAGCCATCGACCTGGGCGGCATTGAAGACGTAGGACGCACGGGCAACGCGACGCTTTCCGTCGTCGGAATCGTCCTCAGGATTAGGCTCGGTCTCATACTCCTTGTAGAAGACGACGAGCGTGGCCTTTTCGCCCTTGCGGACTTGCGCGCCAAGCTCGGCCCACTGGCGATAGGTGGCCCAAATGGGCGCAGCGAAGCCCTGGCACTCGGCGGACACCCAGAGGCTCACGACATTGATGCCGTTGTAGAGCTTCCGGGTCAGCGCATTCTCCGGCATGAAGAGCGGAGCGGCCGACCGGCGCCACGGCAGTTGCGGGCGACCGGGATCGGCCTCGATGGCGGCGATGAGGCGCGCGGTGATTTCGGCGTGGATGTCGCGGCGTGCGGCTTGCGGCCTGGATGATGCGGGCATGTCGGTCTCCTTCGTCGTGACGAGACCCGCCCAGATGGCGGTCTCGATGCCGGACGAAGGCGACGGGGTCAGGCGGGCGCGGAACCGAGCCCTGCTTGCATGAAGGGTGGGCGAGGCGGCCCGGGCACAGCCCGAGGCCGAGGGCGCAAGCCCTTGCAGCGACCGCGCACCGGCGCACGGTCGGCATGATGAGAGACCGCCCGGCGGGCCGGAGAGGTGACGCGGGAAACGACGACGACCCGCACAGACCCGCCGTGGCAGGACGGCGGCCGGCCCCACGAATCGGGCATAATCGGCGCTGAAAGGATCAGTGCATGAGCGAGGACGGCAAAGGCGAAGGCGAGGTCATCATCTACCGCACCGACGACGGGGCGGATGAGCTGCAGTTGCGCCTCGTTGATGGGACTGTCTGGCTGACGCAGGCCGAGATCGCAACGCTATTTGAGACCACGTCACAGAACATCACCCAGCATATTCGGGGCGTCTACGACGAGGGAGAGCTGACCGAGGAAGGAACTTGTAAGCAATTCTTACAGGTTCGTCAGGAGGGAAAGCGGCAGGTCCGAAGGACCGTAAGGCTCTACAATCTCAAGATGATACTGGCGGTTGGCTACCGGGTGCGAAGCCCGCGCGGCGCCCAGTTCCGGCGATGGGCCACCGAGACGCTGAATGAGTACCTGGTGAAGGGCTTCGTCATGAACGACGAGCGCCTGAAGGACCCGGCCTGGGATTACTTCGATGAGCTGCTCGAGCGCATCCGCGACATACGGGCCTCGGAGAAGCGCTTTTACCAGAAGGTGCGCGACCTGTTCGCTCAGACGAGCAGCGATTATGACAAGACGAGCAAAACCGCGCAGACGTTCTTCGCCACCATCCAGAACAAGCTCGTTTTTGCCGTGACCGGAATGACGGCGCCGGAGCTCATCCTTGCGCGCGCGGATGCGAACAAGTCCAACATGGCTCTGACAAGCTGGAAGGGCGATCGGGTGCGCAAGGGCGATGTCACCATCTCGAAGAACTACCTGACGGCCGACGAGGTCGATACGCTCAATCGCCTCGTCACCGGATTCCTGGAATTCGCGGAGCTTCGCGCCAAGAACCGTCAGGTGACGACCATGAACGACTGGGTTGCCCAGACGGACCGTTTCGTGGCGTTCAACGAGCGGGCGGTCCTGCAGGGCGCGGGAAGCGTTTCGCATACGCGCATGGAACAGGTCGTGCACGAGCGCTACGACGAGTTCGACCGTCAGCGCCGGAAGGCTGAGGCCGAGGCAGCCGAGCGTGAGGCCTTGGCCGAGCTCGAACGCATCGAGGATGAGGCACGGCGTCTGCCGCGGCCGGTCAACAAGACGCGACGGCGCATCGCCAGGAAGTGACGATAAATAAGCCGGCTGCGGAATGACCGCAGCCGGCGGCCGCTCACTCGGCGGCTAAGGCGTCGGTCGCGTCATTGGCGGGCGTATGGTCATTGATCGCGATGCGCATAGGCCCGGGCAGCCAGGCCGTGCCTGCCAGCAGTTGCTCGGCACGTACGGCAAGCTCGGACTTCTTGAGCTTTTCGAGTGCAGGTGCATGCGACCCATGTGCCTCATCAATGGCCTGGATAATCTGCGCGCGGCTCACGCGGGCGAAGTAGTTCTCAGCCGTAGGCTTGAACCAGCTACCCATGTCGAGCTGCAATGCCCGAGCGAGGGCCTGCGCGTGCGAAAGGCGAGAGGAGTCAGACCGATCCAATTTGCGCTGTACGGCATCGACGCTCGTCGCCGCAATGACCGCTAGAAGATCAAGCAGCTCCTCGCGGGAACGGGCAAGGAGCCAGTCCCAGAGGTCGTCCGGATTGCCGGGCAGATGGTCGCCGATGCGCTCGCGCTCCTGCTCGATCGCCGATAGGCCCTTGCAGCCCTCGGGCTTGGCGATGGCGCTGCTCAAATGCGCGCTGCGTGCGCTGAGCTTGAGGCAGCTCTCCGACATGTGGCCGCGGTAGAAGGCATCAAGGACCAGGGCATGCACGACGGCCGCGAGCGCAATATCGGGCTGGGCCATCAGCTCGGCACCGATCGCGGCGGATTTCTCGGCCGTCAGCTCTTCCACAAGCCGCGGCGAGAGGCCGCCACCGTGGGTCTCGGTCTCATCGACGTTTTCGTCCTGCACCTCGGGCTGGGTCTTTGACGCCTTCGGCAGGTCGATCTTGCGGACGAGACCGCGCTCGACGCGCACGTCGCCGTCATAACCGAGCGTCACGAGCACGCCCGCCACGGCGAGCGCGTCGGCGGACCAGACCTCGGTCTTGGCGGTGAGGGCGTCCATGCGGGCCTCGATCTCGGCGAGACGCTCGGCATTATCGTCATCGCTGTCGACGAGGCTGTCATACTCCTGCGAGAGGGCATCGAGCTCGGCCTGTTCGTCATCCGGCAGGTCGACGTGGTCGGGAAACCGGCGTGAGAAGTCCGAGAGGGCACCGTAGGCGATCTCGGGTACGGTCTCGACCCAGTGCCAGCCTTCGGCGGCAACCTCGGCCGCGACGGCTTTGAGCTTCTCGGCCACGAGACGGTCGAGGAGCGCGACGTCGACGATGTAGCCCGTATCGCTTTCGCTGAAGAGGTCCTGACGGATGACGCCGCCCGCTTCACGATAAGCGTCGATGCCGACGAAGCGCACGCGCTTGTCGGAGGTCTCGACCTCATGCTCGGTCAGCGCGCGACGGATGATGTGAGGCTGCCGGTTCCATGAGCTGAGCGATTGCAGCACACGCTCCTGCGCCTCCTGGTCGTCGGTGATGGCAAAGGCTTGCGCCTCTTCGAGGTCGATATCGCCGTTGCGATAGGCCTCGAGGATGACCGGAGAGAGCCGTCCGAGCTTCATGCGCCTGGTAACGGTAACCTCCGTCACGCCGAAGCGGGCGGCGACATCGGCAATACTGGCGCCGTCGTCGATAAGGGAGCGGAACGCCTCGAACTGATCGGCGGGATGCATCGGCGCGCGAACGACATTCTCAGCAAGGCTAAGCTCGGTCGCATCGATGGTGTCGGTGGCCAGAATGCACGCCACAGGGTAGTCCTTGGCGATGGTGCCATTCTTCGCAAGGGCCTGAAGCGCGAGGTATCGCCGCTGCCCGGCGACGACCTGATACTTGCCGCGCTTGCCTTCGCGGACGACAAGGGATTGCAGCAGACCATGGGCGGCGATCGAGGCGGCGAGCTCGTCGATGCCGTCATGGACGCCGGTGCGGCGGACGTTGCCGGACCACGGCGCGAGCTTGCTGAGCGGGACGGTGATGGTGTCGGTCATGAGAAGTCTCCTTCGTTGACCGAGCCCGCCGGGATTGGCGGTCTCGATGCCGGACGAAGGCGACGGGGCCTTAGCGGGCGCGGAACCGAGCCCCGCACTGTTCCAGGAAGGGGCGAGGCGGCCGGCGGAGCCGTAAGCCGAGGGCGAGAAGCCCTTGCAGCGACCGCGCACCGGCGCACGGTCGGCATGTTGAGAGACCGCTTGGCGGGCCTGGTCCGTGGAGACGAATGGCAACGTAGCGTTGGCACCATCCCGGCAAAGAGGAGCGAAGGCCGAGGACGGCGCCGCTGGCACTAGGGGTTGGCTAGGATGCGTCGCAGCCGGTGGGGAGGTGAACTGCCGCGGCGCGGCCTGAGTACAGGTGCGCTTCAGGGAGGGCGTGCTTCGAGTCTTTCGCCCAATTATATCGGACGCACCCGTGGATGCGGTCGATAATAATTGCATGTCCAATCAATAAGTTCGATGCGGATATCGACCAGGATATCGACCACGGCTGCCGGATAGGACGTGTCTTGTCCGATATCTAATATGCGTTTGAAGCCACGGACCACGTGAGCAATGTTATGTAATCACCGCGGCTATTAAGGCCTTGTTCCCGCATAAAAATCTGCGGAGTGATAATATAGATTGCGGGAAATCATGGGGACGGTTGGCGATCTCACAGCATTGGAGACTTAGCCTCTCCATAGATTGCTCGGACTTGGCGCTGAAACTCCTTCTGGCCGCCGTAGCTGGGATGACGGACAGTAAGGCATGCCGCATCTACCGAAAGGCGACAAATGCTCTTGTGGGCATCATTGCCAATGGCGACAATCCTTCGGGGCTGAAGTAGCATGATAAGCGCATCGAGCACTTCTTCGCCAGCTCGTCGCTCAGCGCTGTTGTGAGCACGATTTGTAAACGGATCGCCGGGTTCATGCGGATGCAAAGGGAACACGTTCCACAAGAAGACAGGCAGATCGATTTCATCCAAGAGCTGCCAGACATAGGCCGCGGTCCTTTCAGCCACGGGTTCGCCTTTTGTGGGCCTTGAACTCCTTGTCTCCCACCGATCGGCATGGGCCGAAATGTGAAGGTCGTCAGTTAGGGCAAGCCCGGTTCTCCGACCACCTCGATATCCCAGATCGCGCCCGACCCAGATAGAGTCAACTTCGGCACGCTCAGCTGCTTGAAGAATAGAGAGCAAGGTCTTCTTGCGCCTTTGGGGAGCATCAGCACGATCCCAAACCTCGCATCGACACGAGTAGGGATTAAACGCGTTCGCGAAAGCAAGTCCCGCGAGGTCTCTAACAAAATCGAGTGAGTTCAATGGGAGCCTCCTGTCGAAAGAGGTTTGTAGGACACGCGGCGATCAATACGGTTTCCGACGACAATCCCGCCCTGATTGCGGCGGATTTCTCTGAAGACTTCGTAGCCTTGCAGTATGCAATCTTCCCAGAGCTTGAGTGGGCAGGTCTCCACCTCATACCCGCGGACGAACTGACTTATCGTCTTCAAGAGGTCAAATGACACGCCAGTTTGACCATTGAAAAAGTCCAGCTCTTTGGCGCACGAGAATATCCAAGCTGACAGGCCTTCCTCTACAACGATCGCTCGACCGCTATCTTGGGCCTCATCAACCTTAGGCTGGCTTTTGCGTTTCCTCTTGATTAACGCGCGAAATGTTGGAGACCAATGCAAAACAGCTGCGTTCGTAAAATGAAAAACGTCATGATATCGGTAGCCGTCTTGATCGCGAATATTGTCGGTCAGGGGATCACCGATGAAGACGCCGTTCCACTCCAGGCATGTCTTGCCACTTGATCGCTGGCGAATGGTTATTTCGAAATGATCTGGCAATCGTTCGTCAGCAGGAAATGATGAATCGAAATTCGGTAGGTCTGAGAGATTGGGCCGAATGAAACGACCCCGCGCCTTTCTTAGATTAGTTTCAAGAGCAGCGCTAAACGTCACTGACGCTGCGCCGAGGGCATGAAGGTACTCTCGAGCGAATGCGACAAGCTTGTCGTCGATCTCTGGAGAAGAAGTCGTCAAATCGAGTAAGTTCGCCGTCGCAGCTCCTAAACGGAGCAAGGCTTTGTCAAGATCAGGAGAAGCAACGGGCCGGATTACGCGCGCAATGGCGCCTGGTGCGGATCCTCCAGCTGCAACAGACGCGCTGAATCCATCGCCATCGGCTGCCTGGGACATTACCAGCTCCAGAGGACGCGACAGACGCCTACAAAGCGCGGCGATGTACCAGAGCGCGTCACCAAATTCTTCCTCGACCGCTAGCTGGTACCCGGCGAAGGCAGCCTTCTCGCGATGGAGCTTCTTGGCAGCAGCCATGATGCTTCCGACCTCGCCGTACAGCCCCAGTAGGATCGGAGCGAGGTCACTATTTGCCAGTCGGTCAGTCTCCGCCGCGCGGGCAGCATATTCGGCGAGATCGTGCGTATTCTTCTGCGGCGATACAATTCTCGTCATGGCGTGCGCTTCCAGTCCAGTGGTTCGCCTTGATAGCCTTGGCCAACATTCGATCGCAGCCACAAGACGAAAGCGTCCACTGTCTTACCGTCGGAGATCCTGCGGTGGCCGCGACCAGGGCAGACGATATGCTTCAGCGTCGGCGGAATCGCCGGCCCTTCTCCGCCCCAGTAGACGAAATCTGTCGCAACAAGGACCCTATCGGTCTGAGTGTCATTGGCGACGTTTGCCTTGTTCGGACTTCCATCGGGCAGACTGTGGTGCGAATTCTCCTGACGCCAGCCTGCCGGTTGCCGGAAGTATATGTTGTCTCCGAACGCGTGCTTCTTGCTCCCGTGTAGGTTGGGCCGTTTAGCCCGGAATCTTGGATCTGCCCAGTATTGATCGAAGGATAGGGCCTCAGCGACCCTCATCGCGTAGACTAAACGCCCCGCACGCTTGCGAGACGCACTTCCGGTCCCGACAATCCAGTCACCCGGCTGCGCGACGCGACGAATGATCGGCTTGCAGGTCGCAAGTGTACAGCATCCATGAAATGGGTTCGGAGCAAAACCATAATCGCGAGCGACAACGTAGGTCAGGAGCGCCACTGACGTCTCCTAACATCCATACCGCTTGATGGGACGAGCAGGCACTGGCGAGCCATCCGGCTTTTCCCAGCCGTCAAGTTTGCCGTCGATAGCGTCGAGAATCTGCGAGCCATTCCAGCCGACTATTGCGTCTGCATACTTCTCGAGAGCTTCAGGAAGGGGACATTCCGCATGTCCGTGCTCCCAAACGCCGACAATCCGTTTGCCGAGCTTCTGAGCGTACTCGATCTCCCAGTTGACCCACTCGCTGTCCTTGGTCTTCGGCGTGATGTAGACGACGAACGTCCCTGCCCACTGTATCTGGGGAGCCAGAATCTGGCTCTTGATGTACTCGGGGCTCTTGGCATTGTTCGGACTGGTCGAGTCGATCGAACTGTCGCGCAGTTCGCGACCGTGTTTCGCCGCCAGGTCCTTCAGCTTCTGAAGCCCTGCATCGTCCTCGTGGACGTGGCTCACGAAGATATTCTTCACCTCATCCGCCATGTGAACCTCACTGGGATCGGGTTGCCGACAACTGTTGTATAGTAAAGTTGATTCGCTCATGCGCCGCGATTCGGTAAAGGACTTCGATGTTACCTCCTGTTCTAGAAATCTACGTCGTTTGGCATCCTCAGGACGAGGAAGGGCAGGTCATCGCGCGCGAGATCGTGGAGCATTTCCACGGTACGCCATTCACCGGGCTGATCGGTGGTGCGGTTGAAGTCTTCGTGAGAAGCGCAGGATGGACCGGGCCAGAAGATGCCCCGCGTCCGATACCATATCCGAGCGATCCGCCGCTGGGTGGGCCGGTTCAAAGTCAGTACATTGCCGTCGTGCCTGTTCTGGGCAACGGGATGGCCGCGGCTATCGAGAACGACGCGGGAGGCTGGCGTGCTTATGTCAATACGATGATTCAGGCGCGAGGCGATGGCAACGGTCGCGTCGGCGTATTCTCATGCAGCCTCCATGCCGGGGCTACAAATGGCACCGAACTTGGACGGTTGCTTGGGCCCCTGCAGCGATTGGACAGCGTGGACAGTGCCGACGACCCGCGCCCTCTTCGGATCTGCCGGGATCTTGCGCAGTCAATCACGCAGTTCTTGTCAGGAACAACACCCCTGACAGTTTTTCTAAGCCATACGAAACATGCCGGTCACCCCGACGCCGCCGATGTACCGGCGCTCATCGCGCTTGTGCGCGAAGTGATCGGCAACACGCATTTGCGAACGTTTTTCGATGCCAACGATATTCAGCCAGGGACAGAGTGGGAGGCAGCGCTGCGTGAGAAGGCCAGCACGAGTGCAATGCTCGCTCTTAGAACGGATCTGTACCCGACGCGCGAGTGGTGTCAGCGTGAGATCACGCTTGCGAAACGCGCGGGTCTGCCCGTGGTGATGGTTGACGCCATGGGGTTTCGCGAGGAGCGGGGGTCTTTCTTGATGGACCATGTCCCCCGCGTACCTATCCGATATGGGCAAGGCCAATGGTCGAAGAGGGATGTGTACCGCGCTCTCGATCTTCTTGTCGATGAGTGCCTTAAACGCGCGCTCTGGGCACGTCAGAAGCAGCTGGCGGCCGCATCGATCGGCGTTGATGTTGCCTGGTGGGCGCCGCACGCTCCCGAGCCGCTCACACTGGCAGATTGGTTGACCAACAGCGCGCCACGGCTTGGGGTCCGAAAGAAAAAAGCCACAAAGCTCCGAATTCTACACCCGGATCCCGCCCTTGGCCCCGACGAACGGGAGGTGCTGGGTCAGATCATGAACTTGGCAGGTTGGGCCGCAGGGCTGGATGTGATGACCCCTCGACAGCTTGCGTCACGAGGTGGGGGATGAGCAAAGGCACGGAACCGCGTCAACTGTTGGCAGCCGATGCACTCAAAGGCATCCGCATCGCGCTCTCGGCTTCCCCCAGTCCTGACTTCGAGCGGCTGGGACTGCTCGATACGCACTTCCGCTTAGCACTTGCCGAGATCGCACGAAGCGTTCTCGTCAGTGGAGGAAAACTGGCTTACGGGGGGCATCTCGATCCCTCCGGCTACACGACCTATCTCGTAAACGAGCTGCACCGATACAGCCGTCGTGATCAGCCGCTGCTCATCTGCCTGCCATGGTCTGAGCATCGTCGGGTCGCGCTCTCGTTTCTCTCAAAGCAGAAAGAGGAGCTGGGGCTGTTTGGCGAAATTGTTTGTCTCGATAGCGACGGAAATGTGCTCAAGCCTGAAACGGACCGCGCCGAAGCTGCATCACCGGAGACGGATGCCGACGTCAGGCAGCGCGGGCTCTCGGCGATGCGGAAGCATGTTGCAGCCAAGTGCGATGGGCTTGTTGTGCTCGGAGGCAGAAAAACAGGCTTCCAAGGTCGTATCCCAGGCATCCTGGAAGAAGTGCTGTGCTTTCTCGAAGCCAAGAAGCCCGTCTATCTTGCTGGCGGCTACGGCGGTGCTGCTCTTGGGGCGGCCGGCACGATTGAGCCGTCGTCAGCAGCGTGGCTTCCCGTGATTGCTTCGGAATCGCCTGACGCTCGCCTAAGGCAGGGACTTTCCGAGATTGGTGCTGTCGTGTCAGGCCGCGGTTGGTCTGCACTCGATAACGGTCTTACGGACGACGAGAATCGAATACTTGCCTCGACCCACAGGCCAAGCGAGATTGCAGCCCTCGTGAGTTTGGGACTCGGGCGTCGATTCAGCAGGTAGAATCGGTTTGCGCTCATAGCCGTGAGCGGTGTCCCGCGCGCGGGTCCTCAGCTACGGCGTTCGGACAGTCTGAGTTCAGCGCTCGGCAGGAAGAACCTAAGTGTCACAGTCCGGGGATGGCAACGCCGAACATGGCCGCAAGGGCCGCGATGACCGCAGCGATCGCTATTTGGACGGTACTGTCGGCGATCTTGCTGCTGATCCACTTCAATGCAGGTACAATGAGCGCCAAGACGGCCTCCATCCGGGCTCGCGCAGCCTTCAGGAGGCGGCGGGTCGCACTGATCTCGGCGAGCACCCGGTCGCGTTCTTCGGGGCTCTCCGCGCCGAGTGCATTGCTCGTCTGTACCGCTCGTTCGAGCGTCTCGAGGTTGGTCTCGACCGTCTTGTAGTCTGCCGAATTGTGATCGACCGCCACGATGCGGTCCGAGGCAGGCACGTCGGCGGATTTGGTTTCCAGAGGTGAGTGCTTGAACAGGTCCTTACGAAGGTCGCGGGCGAAGGGCTCAAACAGCTGGTCGTTGATCTCACGGATCATGTCGTCGAAACGACTGCCCGCGTACATGAAGTCCGATGCGAAATTCATATAGGCGTCTTCGGTTTCGGCGAAGTGACGAAACAGCGCCAACTGCTGCCCCAAACGTACCTTTCGGTCTGCCGCCCAATTCAGTGTGCCGCTGCCCACCATGCTGCCGACCGTCTTGCGGGCGGCATCGCGCCATGACGCAAAATCAAAGTCGGGCGCCAGCTGTGAGGCTCGTGCCCTTGCCCAATTGCATGAATCAATATGCGCAATGAAGTCGCGCAGCTTCTGCTCGTAGGTCGTGTAGTTCGCTCGAGAAACGTCGTCCGCGAGATCAGAATACTCGGCCTCGAATTCTTCCCAGGTCATGCTCATGCAGACCCCGCCCTGCGGCGTCTGGGCTGCTCTCTGCTTTCCCGCTCCGCCTTTATCCGCTCCAGCAGTTCCGACGCCGGCTCGTCGTTCGGGTCTTGGGGGACGAGTTCGCCGCGGAAGGCCTTGGCGAGGATAGCTTGATCGAGCTTGGGAAGAAGATGATCGGCACGGGCGTGCTCGGTGGCAATCTTGTCCAGCCACGCGAATGCCGCCTCGATACGCTGCACAATCACTTTCATCTCGTTCGGCGTGCACATTGGGATTGGCAACGCTGAGACTTTGCTCATGCTAATAGAGGCGAGATTGGTCGTCTGCTTACCTTCGTCGAGGAAGTAGCGTTGGCCGAACTCGTTCGCATAATAGGATATGTAGCGTGATGGAATTAGAGAGCTTTTCGGCCGCAATCTAAAGACATGGTTTTGGTGGATGCAGCTTTTGATCTCACCTTCCCAGACCCATCCACGGCCGAGTTTGTCTCGGTCGCCGCCTTCGTTCATCAGAACGTCGCCTGCTTGAAGATAAAGAGCTTCGGCCTCGCGCGGCGTGACGAGTGTTGTCTTGATCTCCGAAAGATCGAGCCAACCGCGCTGAACATTGGCTACGCGTAGATATGGTAATTCGACAAGTTGCGTGTCGGCACTCCTCTTTTTGCCTAGGGCAATACCAGATTTGATCGCGCATATTTCACCTGCATGCGCCCAGCACCAACCCTCCGGCAATGGATCTGCGGCGTTGTTGGTGGCTACAGCAATACCCGTGGTCGTCATGAACTGTGAAGCATCACATGGATGCTGCTCTCGCCAATCCGCGGTCAGCTCGCCCGAAAAGGCCTTGGTGAGGATGGCTTGCTTGTAGCGCTCGATGAGCTTGGGGATGTGGTCGAGCTGGTTGCGGGCGCGGGACGAGCGGGCGCGCAGGCTGTCGAGCTTCGCGACGATGCGGCGCTGCTCCTCTAGCGGTGGAAAGCCAATTGAATGATCGACGATGTGTTCGCGCGATAACCCTGGAATGTCGCCACGTGCGTTACGTAGGACTTCGTCGATGGTGTGTTGGAGGGAGTAAGAAACGTAGTGGAAGTCAACTTGCGGATGAGGTCGATAGGCATAAACATCTCGGCCAATAGCGCAGGCAATCCCCGGAAACATGGTGCCAACGCCCGCACCCTTCACGGTAATGAATATGCACCCGTCCGGCACCACACGGCGGGGGTCTGTCGTCCACTTCGTGCGATGTACGCTCTGCCCATCCCATTGCTCCGGCCCAGTAACGTAAGGCGTCCCACGGCCGTTCTGATTTACATCGCGGGCTGATGGAGACTGTCCGCAATAGAGAACGCCAAGATCGTCGAGCTTGGTATCGATCCATCCTGTCGGAAGCGCGCTCATTCGGCAGCCTCCTTGGCAGGCGCTGCAACGGCTTCGTCCTCACCTTCCAGCTCGTCACTCAGCTCCTCGATCTCGCCGAGCGCGGCTTTCAGGTGCCCGATGATGGCGGCAGCGATGTCCTCTGGCTCGGTCAGGCCTTCTTCGGCCTCGGCTTCCGTGTCACGCAGCCAGGCGATGTCGAGATTGTCATTGCGCTCTTCGATCTGCTTGCGCGTAAAGCAGCGGAAGCGTCCTTCCTCGCCTTCATCCTTGCGCTTCGATTTGCCGTAGGGGTCGCTGCCGAACGCTGTCTCGAACGCGGCGAAGTCTTCGGCCGTCAAGGGACGCGTCTTGCCGAAGGCCGGCATGTTGGCGCGCAGGTCGTAGACCCAGACGGCTTTGGTGTTGTCCTTGTCCGTCTTGCCGCGCGTGAAGAAGAGCACGTTGGTCTTAACGCCCTGCGCATAGAAGATGCCCGTCGGCAGGCGCAGGATGGTGTGCAGATCGCAGAGGTTCATCGCCCAAGTGCGCAGCCGCCGGCCCGTATTGTCCTCGAACAGCACGTTATCCGGCACCACGACGGCTGCGCGGCCGCCGGGCTTCAGCGCACGCACGATGTGCTCGACAAACGCCAGCTGCTTGTTCGACGTGTCGGCGGTGATCGAGAAATCCGCCCGGGTCGGTCGTCCGCCGCCCTTCTTGGTGCCGAAGGGAGGGTTGGTCAGGATGAGATCGGCCTTGCCGAGTCCTTCGCCGGTGGGGGAGAGCGAGTCACCGCACTCGATGGGGCACTCGATGCCGTGCAGCATCAGGTTCATGAGAAGAAGGCGGTGCGTGTCGGGCACGAGCTCTGCGCCGGTGTAGGCCTGCCGGCGCTGAAACGCCGCCTTCTCCTTCGGCAGTTTGAAGAGATCGTCGGTGGCATCCTTGATGTAGCGGTCGGCAGCGACGATGAAGCCGCCGGTTCCCGCGGCCGGGTCCTGGATGATCTCGCCGGGCTTCGGCTTCATGAGCCGCACCATGCAGTCGATCAGGGGGCGCGGCGTGAAGTACTGCCCGGCGCCCGATTTCTTCTCGGCGGCATTCTTTTCGAGGAGCCCTTCATAGAGGTTGCCAAGCCCTTCCTCGCGCGCGGAGAACCAGTCGAGCTGGTCGATGTCGGTCGTGAGCGATTTGAGGTTAGTGGGCTTGCGCAGCTTGGTCTGCGCATCCGAGAAGATGGCCAGCACCGTCGGGTCCTTCACGTGCCCCGGATTGCCAAGGTCGAGCATGAGCTGACGGTAATAGGTGAGCTGGTCCATGCCGGTGCGCCGCGCAAGCTCCGCCCACCGGTAGCCCTTGGGCAGCTTCTCCTCATGGCCCGTCTCGGCCAGCATCTTGAGGAAGAGGAGATAGGTGAGCTCCGTCACGTACTCGTTGTACGTGATGCCGTCGTCGCGCAGCACGTGGCAGAGGTTCCAGAGCTTGGCGACGATGTCGCCGGTCGTAACAGTTGTGCGGGTCAGCTCGCCGCTCGCCATAGTTCCTCACTGATCCGGGAGAGGATCGTTTCCAGCTCCCCGTTAAATTGTCGGTTGAGTCGGTTGAAGCCGCCATGCTGACGGAAGGGCTCGTCGTCGAGGGCCTGGCGGTCGACGACGAGCTCCTTCTTGAGCTGCTCGCCGATGCGCTGCAGCCATTGGCGCTGCGGATCGGTCCAGGGCCGTGACTTGAGGATCGTGGCAAGCGCGCGATCGACGCGCTGATCGTAGGGCATGAGCGGCTCTTTGAGGGCCGCCTGTCGCACGAAACCGATGATGGAGGCCGCAATATCCTCGTTCTTCGCCTGCTTCCAGGCCTGGCGCAAATTGGTCTCGCTGAACTGCTGGCGGTCGAGCTCGAGACGAAGTTCCCGCAATTGCTGGCGCGTGAGGTCGCGCGGGCGCTGCACCACGACCGTCAACGCCGCGATCTTGTTGAGATTTGCACGCACGAAGGTGGTGAAATTGTCGAGGAAGTCCTCGGGTCTGTCGGCATCGCCATAGCCGCGCGTAACGGCTTTCACCTGATCGGGATGGTTGGAAATCGGCAGGTAACTGCCACCTGTTCCTTCCGGGTTCCAGTCGAGGATGAGACCGAGATTGGGCTTGGTGCGGACCCAGTCGGCGAGATCGGTCGTTCCGGAGGTCTCGATGCGCTTCAATGTCGCTTCGGGCGTCTCACCGGCTTCCGCCTCGTAGCGCCGTCGCGCCTCTTCGGGGATCTTCTTCAGGCGCCGGCGGAGCTTGACGATGAGCTGGTCGCGGATGGCGGCGCGGTGTGTGTCGTCGCTCGCCTCAGCCAGCTCCTTCATGAGTTGCTCAATCGTGATCTTTGGATTGACGACCACGGGCTTCATGGCCGTGACGTCCTGAAGATTGCGGTAGAGGTCGACCGCGTCGAAGATGCGGAACGTCTCCTTGCCGATGTCGGGGCACAGACGCGTCGCGCGCCCGAGCATTTGCTCATAGAGGATGCGGCTGTTGACGCGGCGGATGAAGACGAGATTGGTGATCGAGGGCACGTCGATGCCGGTCGTCAGGAGATCGACGGTGACAGCGATTTTCGGGTTGGAGTCGTTGCGGAAGGATCGGATGTGGGTCTGGACCTGGTCCACATCGCCCGTGAGCCGCTTGATGGCCGCATCCTCGACCGGGATGCCGGCAGCCGTGTAGGCCTTTTTGAGCTCATCGACGATGATGTCGGCGTGGCCCCTGGAGACAGCGAAGATGAGCGTCTTGCCGGGAAGACCCGGGTCGATGTGCTTGACGAGCTCCTCGCAGACCGTGCGGTTAAAGGGGACGGTGATGACCTTGCGGTTGAACTCCTCGACCTCGTAATGCAGCTCGTCAGGCGCGTGCGTGAGGTCGATGGTGCCCGTCCTGGTGTCGAAGATTTCGAGCTGTTCGTCTTTCCTGAAGGTGATGCCGCCTTCGCTCAGCTCCGTCGCGATGCGATAGGGCGGCTCGTGGTCGATGAGCCAGCCGTCGATGACCGCCTCGCGATAGGAATAGGTGAAGACCGGGTCGCCGAAGATCTGGACGGTATGCAGGGCAGGGGTCGCGGTCAGCCCCACCTTCACCGCATCGAAATGCTCCAGCACGCGCCGATACTTCGAGATGTAGTCGTCCTCGCTGCGAAAGCCGAGCTCCTGGTCGGACATTTCGCGGTCGAGCGTGTAGCCGCGGTGGCACTCGTCGACCAGCATCAGGTCATATTGGTCGATGGGCGGTACGTCGGCGGGATCGGATGCATAGAGCACGCGCTTGACGAGCCCCTGGATGGTGCAGATGTGGACGCGCGTATCGAGATCGGGCGTGATGTCCTCGAGGCCCTTG
Organism: Bacteroidota bacterium; assembly: GCA_050260355.1. Classification (GTDB taxonomy): domain Bacteria; phylum Pseudomonadota; class Alphaproteobacteria; order Rhizobiales; family Hyphomicrobiaceae; genus CADEFX01. The sequence continues at coordinate 71,254 of JBLNBZ010000114.1, forward strand.
AGGCCGAAGATATCGGCAAAGGCGCGCGGGCCGACGACCTTGGTCGTGGAGAACTCGTCCTTGGTCTGGGTTCCGAGCGCGCTGCGGTCGACGACGAAGCAGACGCGGCGGAAGCGGCCGGCGGCGAGCACGCGGTAGAGGAAGGCAATCGCAAGCTTGGTTTTGCCGGTGCCGGTCGCCATGGCGGCGAGCATCTCGCGGCGGCCCTCCGCGAGCCTGGCTTCGAGCGTCTCGATGGCTCGCCTCTGATAAGGTCTGAGCTCGAACCCGAAATTGAACGGCTCGGTCTTGAGCGCGGCGTCGGCCTTGGGGCGGTCTATTTCCAGCTCGGCCTTGAGGCCTTCGGGCGTGAACCAGTCGGTGAGCGGCCGTGCGTGATTGCCCGGATGGCGGGCATCACGGAACCAGATGCCGCTTTCGGTCTCGATCTGCTTGAGATAGGGGCGGCCGTTGGTGGCGAACAGGAACGGCACCTTGAACTCGCCCCACGGCCCGCCGGCGAACTGACCCTCCTCCGCCAGCTTCACGCCTTTCGAGTAGCGTTCGGACTGCCCCAGGGCGGCCGAGACGTTCTTGCGCTTGCGCTTGGCTTCGACAACACCAACCAAGGTTGTGCCGATGAACAGCGCATAGTCGGCAGGGCCGCTCGCCGTGGGCCATTCGGCGATAGCCATGTTCTGACCTTTGGCCGGGCGGGCACCGGCTGCATGGGTGAGAGTGCGCGTATCGGCCAGCCATCCGCGAGCGGTGAGCTGGCGATCGATGATGGCGCGGGTTGCCGCCTCGTCGAGGTCGATCTCGCGGGCGGCGGCTTCGGCCTGCTCCTGCAGCGCGGCGATGACGGTGGGTGGCGTCGCGACCGCGGTCTGCTGCAACTGTGCGAGTTCTGCGGCAAGCGCGAGTTTGCCGGTCTCGGCCTCCTGCGCGAGCTTTTCCCAGACGGCGCGCTCCTCGGCCTCGCGCCGCGCGGTCTCTTCTGCGGTTTCCTTGGCGCGGAGAAGGGCATCCGCTTCTGAGCGTGCGCGCTCGGCGGCCGATTGGCTGGCGCGCAATTCGCCGTTCAGCCGCTCGATCTCTGTGCGCAGCTCGGCCGAGGCGTCGGCGGGAGGGCGTGGGGGTACAAAGGGACCCGGCTTCCATTTTGCATCGCGCCCAAAGGTTATGTGAAACCAGATGGCGAGCTCGCGTGCGATCTTGAGCGAGGTGAGCGCGGTTGCATGGTCATCCTGGTGCGCGTGGGCTGCCTTGTTGCCGGCGATACGCAGCTGATGGAAGAGATCGCCTGCCTCGCGCGGCATGATGCGCTCGGTCCTGAGCCGCACCAGGAGGTCGGCGAACGGCTCGTCGGCGGATGTGAAGAGGCCCATGCGGGCGGCGAGCTGCTGGGCGAGAAGTTCGGCGAACTGCCGCAACTTGATGAGGCAGGTGTTGGGGTCGTCGTGGAAGTAGCGCTCCGCGAGCGCGCCGAGCCGTGGAAGCTGCGCGTCGTAGGCGTTCAGAAAGTCAAAGTTGGACCCCCGGCCCGACATCCCCAACCCCTTGAGTTCGCACCGGTTGGGCCCGCGGTCGTCTGGAATGTCAATCGACTTGGACAGGATCCCCGAGCTGCAGCGATGCGCGGGAACAAGCATAGGCGAAGCATGCGGGATTTGGAACCCTGGGCGGGCCCGTGCTGGGGATAGGTGTTTGACCTGTTATCCTTATCACCATCCCCTCGGATCCGGCCGTCGCTCGCTCATGCTTGCCGGCGGGCGACGGCGGCGGAGAGGGGTGGAGCGGCCATCCCCTTGGTGAGGGTTAGAGCGAGCGTGAGAGCCGCTTGGCGATGGCGTCGCGCAGAAAGCCCATAAGTACAGGAGTACAGATGTTCGATAGGCGGAAGCTGGTCGGTAAGCATCCGGCCGCGTCGGCAAAAGCTCGCGCGAGCCTGCTGACGCGACCGGCATTTCGCTAGGTGGGGCGTGCCGTGGCGCGGGCCGGTTTGGCCCGGCGCGCGGGCGATTGCGCCTCGCCTTCCGCTTCCGTCCCAGCCGCGGCAGCGCCGGCATCAGGCTCGAGGTACTGCTTGATGCGGCTCTCGTGGTAGGCGAGCTCATGGCGCGAGGGCATGACGTTGCCTGCAAGATGCAGCTTGTCGCTGCCGGAGGGGCTCGAGACGACGGTCCACAGTCCCTCGTGGTTCCAGATTTCGCCGACGAGCGTCTCCGCGTTCTTGTCGGTGCGCTTGCCCGTCGGGATGCGGTTGAGCTTGAGGCGCAGCGGCTCCACGTTCGACTCGGGATGGAAGTAGGACGGGCGCAGGCCGTCCTTGTTGAAGCGGTCGGCGAGCGTCGTATCGGCGGTCACCGCGTCCTTGCGCTGTGCACGCAGATAGCCTTCGTACCAGTGCTCGCCCTCGGCTTCGGTCGAGGGATGCTGCCGGAGCTTGCCGCGATACTCGGTGCCCGATGGGAGTCTCAAGATGCAATTGAGGTCCGGGAACACTGCAAATGGCGGGTAATTTTGTGTCATACAATATCTCCTTGAAAATGGTTTCGTTATTGAAACCGGGAAAAGCAGAGCACTCTGCGCATTGCGGACAAGGGATCAGGGGAAAAGAGTCCACAATTTTGATCGCAAAGGGCTGGATCGCAACGTGCCGAAGCTCTGCGCAAGGGATCGACGCCCGCAGGGCCGAGACCCGCGACACGCGTGGGGGCCTTGGCGGGGCTCGGCGCGCGAGAGCCCGACCGCCGGCCCGTCCGGCGGATGCGCCCAACCTCCTCCTCTTTGAAGGGCAGGGATTACCAGGGCGCCGCGCACGCGAACGACGGTTACAGGTGCTCTTTCCAGTTCGCCCGCACGGGGAGGACCCGGAGAATGATGATTTCGGTATCGTCGATGATGCGATAGGCGATGACATGAGCCTTGTGGAAATGAACCCGGATAGGCTGGCTAGCGCCCGTGTATTCACGACCGAGGCGGGGAAGTGCCGCCAGAACGGCGAAACAGTCTTCGATCTCTGAGCGGTACTTCAGGAACTGCGCCGCGCCGAAGCGAAGGATTCCTTCAGCGTAGACCGCGGTGAGATCGTTGCGGGCACATGCACTGATTTGCCAGCCACTCATCGCGTCTGAGAGCGCTGCACAATGGCCAGGGCGTCGGCCCAGATTTCATCCATCGTGGCCGTGCTGATGCCGCTCTCGAGGCCTTCCTCCACTAGAGCACGAAATTCCGCCAGCGCCGTCTCGCGTTCCTGATCGCGCCGGATGAGGTCTCGCACATAATCGCTGACATTGCCGTAGCGACCGCCTTGGGTCCGGGCTTCCGCCCAGGATTTCATTTCATCAGGAAGTGAAACGTTCATCGTGGCCATTGTCCAACCGCTTCAATTCTTCATTTCTTTAATTCTTCATTTTATTATCGGACCGAATGGCAAAGGTTGTCAAATTCCCTCCTTATTTCCCATAAGTTATATTATCACTCTGTATTATGTGAAGTTGGGAGAGAAGCGCTCGACTAAGCGTCGACGAGATCCAAGCGCTTCTCTATCCGCTCCAGGCGGCTTTCGACTCTGTCCATCCTGCGGTTCATCATGGCGAGGTTTTCTTCGACATGCGTAAGACGCAACTTCACGTCACGGATGTCTTCGCGAATGTCGTCAATTCCCCTGCGCATATAGCGCAGATGTTCGAGCACGATATTGTCCGTCTTTTCGGCCATATATTCAGTGTAATGCATTTGTCGCCAGAACGCGATAATTAGGTTTATTGTCCTAAGATACATTATCACTTTCCATAAACAGGGCCGCCTATGTCTCCGACGTGGTGGTCGGCAGCAGGCGCACGGAGACGGTCCGCAAAGCGAGTACAAACATCTGTACGGCGCGGGAGATTGCGCAAAGGCCCGCCTATTGAAGCAATACGCCGATAACGAGGCCAGCCCATTGCGGCACGAAGGCTGACAGGCCCAATAGGAGCGCGGAGATAAGCGCAAACCACAACGCAAAGACAATGGCGGTGAACGCTGCGAGCGCGAGTGCGCCCGTGGCTGCGTAGGCAAGCGCAGAGGCGGCCGGATGTGCAGGACGCGGAACAACGGCGAGAAGCGCTCGTCCAATGGCTGTTCCCGGGTCGAGGAGCATCAGCGCTGCGCCAAGCAGAATGTCGGCTATGATGAAGCCGACGACGATTGCCATGACGACAAGACTGACAAGCGCTCCGATGCCCCTTCCCGCGTCCGGATTCCAGGCGCCGAGAACGTACCAGGCCGCAGCAACGCTCAAAGGCACGATGATCGTGCCACTGAGCACAGCAGTCGTTCCTTCGGGGATAGCCACGGCCATCGGCAAATCTGCGCGAGCGGCCTTGGCTTCATGGCTGCCAGTCATCGCACACGCGAAGCAGCCGAGCAGTGCGAGCACGATGGGCGCAGCCCAGAGGGCGAACCGCGCGACCTGAAGGGGCAGCGTGATGTCGGCGACCTGGACCTCGCCCGCAATGAAGCGGAACGGTCCCGGGCTATCGAGGGGGAAGACCTGGCCGGGGAGAATGCGCGCGATGGACGTGACCTCGCGACACCCCCGCGGAAGGTCGGGGCCCTCTGCCGACACCATAAGACCCGGCGCCGAGAACGTCGCGCTGTCCGAGCATGCCAGGAACAGCGCCTTGCCGGTGCGCGGGATGAAACGGTCGGAGGCGCTGATGAGCCGCGGCGCGTCGAGACCGATGAAGACCATGTGGTCACGCAGGCCGTGGAGATACCCATACGCACCGAGCAGGCTCGGCACGATGAGCAGCAGCGATGCCAAAAGGCCCCGTCGTCCCGCCAGCACGATCTGGATCATCTGTGACACTCACTGGTCAACATCAAAGCTCGCGCAGAGGCTTGCGTCAGACCCCCTGCCCGCGGATGAGCCGTTCGTTCAGTCGCGTCCTGAGAGCGCGACGCCGCAGGTACCAGATCAGCCAGAGCCCCGCGATCACGACCGGGGTAAAGGGAAGTGCCGACATGGCCTGCAGGCAGGCATCCGCGCGTGGGGTCTGCACAACGACGCTCCCCCGGGCATCTGGGGCCAGGCAGGGTCCTCCTGCCCGCGAGATCCCGGGGCCATAGTATTGCGCCACGCTTGCGTTGCTGATTTCGGCGACAGCGAAGAGAGCCACGAGCAGGACCACGGAAACAGCGACCAGGCTGCGCCAGCGTGGACGCACCAGCATCGCGATGGGGCCGGGCCGCACGACCTGCCAGTTGCTCGCGTGGTCGGCGATAAAGGCGACATCAGCGGGGATGCTCCCCGCCGACAGGTAGCGCAGCAGGAGCCGCGCCCCCGGTCTAATGGGAATATTGTCCTCGCAGTCGAAGCTCCACGTGCTCCCCTGCCCGTCGTCCATGAAGACACGCTGCGTGACGACCGTCTGAGCGTCGAGACGGACGCTTGCAGGCGTGTAGAGCGCTGCGCTCTGGCTCGTGCCCTGTATCGTCGTGCGGGCGATGGTCTGCACATGCTCGACCGTTCCCGCGTGCTCTGAGACGCGGTATTCCCGCCCGCGCTCACGGAAGCTCCATTCGGTCATGCGGCGCTGCTCCGTCCCTGCCTCACATCGGTCGCAGGTGAACGGAATTGCCTATTCTGTTCACTGGCCAGGGCGGACCGCGAAAAATCTTGATCGCGCGAAATGAAAAGATTAGATCGGTACTGACGAAGTCGCCGGAAGCCCGCCAAAATTCGGGCATCTGTAGAGGTGAACAGAATAGGCAATAGTGTCGAGTCCTGGATCTGATGCAGCCTGGCGGAGGTCAACGCCATGCATCGCAACCGAACTCGACCGACGAGCCTCTACTCCAATAGCGGACAGCGGAAGTATCTCAGCCGTGACGAGCGGCTGCGCTTTCTTGTAGCTGGCGATGCGCATGAGCGTCAGGACGTACGCACCTTCTGCCTCACCCTCGCCTACACGGGATGCCGCATCTCGGAAGCGCTGATGCTGACGGGCGCGATGGTCTGCGGTGATGATGGCGTGATTGCCATGCCTTGTCTCAAGAAGCGCAATGACCGCATCGTGATGCGGGAAATACCAGTGCCGGAGTCGCTGCTGGTCCTCCTACGCTCCGTGCACAGCACCAACGAGCGGGATCCATCTACTCGGCTGTGGACCTTCTCGCGGACTCGGGCGTGGCAGCTGGTCAAAGCCGTCATGACGCGAGCCGGAATCGCACACGGCCCGCAAGCCTGCCCCAAGGGGCTGCGCCACGGCTTCGGGCTGCATGCCGTCCGCTCGGGCGTACCCGTGCACCTCGTTCAGCGATGGCTCGGCCATGCGCGGATGGAAACGACGGCCATCTACCTGCAGGCCATGGGCGCTGAAGAGCGGGAAATCGCGGCGAGGATGTGGAGGGCCGACGAACAGCCGCCGGTTGGCGCGGCCACCCAGTGAATCGAGGCATGGCATCATCAGGTTTATATTCCTGTTCCACACATGTAGGTGAAGCGGCAAACTTTGAACCGTGCAGTATGCGGGATGCCGATCGCTGCCAGGCGATCGTGGAGACGGCAAAAGCTTCTCTGTTACACTGAGGCCGACCAAGAAAGAGAGATGCATGGCGAACGCCTTTACGCCACGTCTGGACATACTGCCGCCCCCACAGCAGCGGCTATGGGGTGAACTTATCGATGTGCCAGGTGACTTCGTCCTTTACGGCGGAACCGCTATTGCCCTGCAGCTCGGTCACAGGCAATCCGTGGACTTCGACTTCTTCGGTGACGCGGCATTCAAGCCGGACGAGCTGCTCGACCAGATCCCGTTCCTGGACGAGGCGGAGGTTATGCAGAGCGACGCCAATACCCTTACCTGCCTCATAGATCGGGGGGGACCGGTCAAGGTGTCCTTCTTCGGCGTCCCACGCATCGGACGCGTCGACGAGCCGCTCGTTGCACCCGACATCGAATTGCGCGTCGCCTCGTTGCGGGATCTCGCCGGCATGAAAGCCAATGTCGTGCAGCTCCGCTCCGAGGCAAAGGACTATCTCGACATGGCGGCGCTCATCGCTCACGGCATCGACCTGCCCACCGCACTGTCTGCCGCCGGCATCATCTATGGCCGCTCGTTCAATCCCCAGAACGCGCTCAAGGCGCTCGCCTATTTCGGCGACGGGGATCTCCCGTCCCTCCCGGCCGCCACCAGGAAACTTCTCCAGGAGTCCGTGCGCGCCGTCGATCTTGACAAGCTGCCCCGGCTCACGCCAGTCCGGAAACAGGCGGCAAAGCGGGAGCCCGGGCAATGAAACCGATCAAGCTGACAGAGGAGCTGAGGCGCGTGGCGCAGCGCTGTGTCTGGTTCAAGGCTCCCGAAGAGGCCGTCGCCTATCCCGAGCACTTCATCGCTCATGTGCTGACCTTCGGCACGCATGAGGACGTCAAGGCCCTGCGCCGACATGTCAGTGACGAGGATCTCAAGGAGGCCATCGACAAGGCGCCACCGGGCGTGTTCGACGCCCGCTCCTGGGCATACTGGAATCTCATCATCGGCCGCGCGGAGGCGCCGCCGATGCCCAGGCGCGTCTTCAGCTGAGGACCTAAGGGCGGACTGCCTGTTGATGAACCACCCGAAAGGGCTGCGCCACGGCTTCGGGCTGCATGCCATTCGCTCAGGCGTTCCCCTGCACCTCGTGCAGCGATGGCTCGGCCATGCGCGGATGGAAACGACGGCCATCTACCTGCAGGCCGTCGGTACCGAGGAGCGGGAGATTGCGCGCCGGATGTGGCAGCAATGATCGTACTATTGAAAGGTCCAAGTCATGCTGTTCTGCGACGACTGATCGGAGCAGGTTGTCATGAACGTGGCTTGCGTCATGTTCGTTGAGCTCTGATTGAACACGGTCGAGCCGACCTGCAACGAGACGAAGTCGTTGGCGTTCTGTGGGGTGAACTGTTGCGCAAGACGGACGCAGGCCCCTTTGGGAACGTTGGTAAGGCCAATCTCGAACTCGTTGCCGGCCCCGGCAATGGTGATATTGCCGAACGGACCCTTGGCGATCATGCCGTCACCGGTGCCTGACGTGCCCAGATCCGAAGGCAGGGCCCGCAGCGCGGCGAGATCGTCGATGAGGTTGGTCGTTCCGTACGTCGCCTGGCCCTGATAGGCCTGCTGTGTCTGCTGCTTGAGAGTAGAGAGGATGCGGGCAGCCTGGTTTGTCCCGTTGTTCTCCGTGACGAGGCGATGGTAGAATGAAGATCGCATTCTTAGACTCTTGAGGTTTAGACCATGTCCTTGCCGCCAGATGCCCAAGCAATCTTCAAGAAACTCTTTAGGCTCCTTGAAACCGACAGCGACCAGATCAGCATCCTTCCGGAGCCCGTGCGATCCGAGATCGCCGGCGGTCTCGACTGCGACGAGCTGCCGAACGCCCAGGGCGAGTTCGGTCGCTCGCCAACAAATCCCATTCCCAGCAACGGCCCGCTTGGTGAAGTCATCTACCTTTCCAGGTTGCGCACGAGTTCTGGAAGCCCCGTGATGTTCCATCGCGTACGCGCTGAAGAAGGGGCAACGCGGCCCATTGACGTTTACGAGGTCCTTTCGCTCGACGGCAGGGTGCGAGAGACCTTGTTTCTGTCGATGTATCATCCGCGCAAGAGCCGTAAGGTACCGCGCGGCTACTCCTATGCGGCCAAGCTCGATGGCGAGAATTTCACGTACGGGGTCAACCACATCGTTGCAAGGTTCCCCGATAAGCTCGACGCCCATATCCGCAAGTGGCAGATGGAGATGTTGGGTGTGCCTCTGCCAGTGCATCGTGTGCGCGAGGCCGTCAACGGATCGCGCTTCAGTGCCTCCGTGCTCGACGAAAGAGAAGACATCGGCCGGGCAACATTCGAGGGCCAGGTACGGGACGACTTTCTGAAGCTCGTGCACGCCAGCCAGGACCCACGCCTTAAAGGAACGACAATCGCGATTGGCACGGATAGCTTGGTGCGTCCGGGGCGCGGGCGTGCACCTGAAGACGGCTCCACTGACGGCCAGTAATCCAAGTACGGTTGACAACATCTATCCGGATCTCAGCAGGCGGTAACCATGGCTGATGCTGCCACCGCATCGAAGCGGTCGGCGCCAGAATCCACGGTGTCAGATCCGCACACCACCCTCCGGTCGACGCGCGATCGCTCGCTCGCGATCTCCTCGGAGCTTCGTCCATTGAGGAACTTGAGACCTTGGGCCCATGCGTGGTTATCCGCTCAGTCGCACCGCTCAGCCATCGAAAACCTTTCGAAACCTGGTCGGCGTCATGCCCATGCGCTTGGCGAATAGGGCGGTAAAATGGCTGTGCGTGAACCCCACGGCCCGCGCCACCTCGCCGATCGAGAGGCCCGGATTGACCAAGAACGCGTTCTGCCGTTGCACGACTTTCGTCAACCGGTCACACCGCGCAGCGACACCAGAAAGTACCTATTCAATGGTTTCTCCAGATGTGCCCTCGACAAGCAACGCTTCCACTCCGACGACGAACGCCGCTTCGCCGTGCTCATTGACCAGCACTCAGCTGAAGTGAAAGTCTGGCTCAAACCAGGTCCTGGCGTGTTCCAGATCACCTATCAGCGCGGCTCGAAGTACGAGCCCGACTTCCTTGTCGAGACGGCCACGCAGATGCTGATGTGCGAGGTCAAGGCTCGCTCGATTGGCCCAGGCGTTGAACAGGTCGGCAGTGCCGCTTACTTGGAGTGGTCACCTCCATCACGTGCAGGCATACTCCCGTGGTTCAGACGAGGTGACTGGTCCAGTTCTTGTGCGACCAGAACTCGCCGTGTCGCCCTTGATGACGGACGACTTGGCGAAGCGTGGTGAGCGCACGAAATAGGTGACGCGGCGAGGACACCGATGCCTGAAATCCCGGACTACCAGACGCTGATGCTGCCGGTTCTCCGCTTGGCCGCCGAGCACGAGGTCACAGTACCAGAAATTGTCCCCGAGCTAGCAAGAGAATTCCAACTCACGCCAGATCAACTCGCTCAGCGTATTCCGAGCGGCCGCTCTCCGCTTCTCAATAATCGCATCCACTGGGCCAAGAGATACATGCTCAAGGCCGGGCTGGTCGAGCAAGTTCGCCGTGGTGTCTTTCGCGCTACGGACCGTGCGCGCCAATTGCTCGCGACTACGCCCACCCGGATCGACAATCGGATACTCGCCCAATATCCCGAGTTCCTATCCTTCATAGGCCGTCGCATCACGGGGGCACCAGGAGCCGCGCAACCGGTAGAGGCTTTCGCCGCCGAGATCCGGACACCGGCAGAACGCATCGATGCTGCCGTTCGCGAGATTGAAACGGAAATTCGCGATGAACTCCTGGATCGCATCCTGTCCATTGACGACCAAACGCGGCGAGCTGCTTTCTTCGAAGAGCTCGTCGTCGAGCTCTTGACCGCTATGGGATACGGCAAGGGGCTCGAGGATGCCGGCCAACGCATTGGCGGTACGGGAGACGGCGGCGTTGATGGGGTGATCCACCTCGATGCTCTCGGCATTGATCGAGTCTATGTGCAGGCCAAGTGCTACGACAGAAGCGCGACCATACAGGAAGGTCAGGTCCGCGATTTCTCTGGCAGCCTCGACACTCGAAAGACCACACGCGGCGTGTTTATCACGACCGCACGCTTCTCGGAACCCGCCAGGCGTTACGTGCAGGGCATCCAAAAACAAATCGTCCTCATTGACGGCGAAGAGCTCGCACGCCTCATGCTGCGCTACAACATCGGTGTCCGCGAGGATCGCACTGTGGTCATCAAGCGGTTGGACGAGGACTTCTTTGAAGCATGACAAGCGATCGCGCCCGCGCCGCCAGTCGCCTGTTTCATTTATGTTGCATCATCATCTTGAAGAGCCAGCATCGCGGGCTTGACGAACAGAGTGCCCCGATATTTCCGCATTGGTACGTTCGCCGATGATTCGACAGCGGGACCACGCTCATGGGCCGCCACTACGTGCTCAGCCGCTTCCTGCGGCAAACGCCAAACCATTTGCTGAAGCAGTACTTTGCTGCGCGCGCACTCCTCGGAACAGTCGATTTCGACACTCCCAAGGAACGTGAGATCGATGCAATTCAGCAGGCGATCATTGCCCTCCCAGAAACCGACCGCCAGAAAGTTGAGTCCGACTTCCGGGACATCGATGCTCTGGCGTCCGAGCGTGGCTTTCGCGCCATGATGGACGAAGCTGCGTGGCATGTCCGGAATAATCCCCAGCAGTATGGAGATGACCGCGATCTCATCCAGCGCCTTGCCAATTTCGACGGTGAGCACGCACGCGCCATGTGGGTCTTCCTGAATCGCACAGACTACTGGCATGGCGCCATGCGCTTCTTTGAGGCCGACATGGTCGCCCCGTCGTATTGGCAGAAACGCAAGAACCTTCCCAGGCTCGACCCTCGACTAGATGCGGCAACCTTCACCGCATTTGCTCATGCGTTGGGTCGATACTTTCACGTCATGCACGGTCGTGGCACGCACTGTCATGTTGAAGCATTGCGCCGCAACGAGCTCTACTACCTGTTTTGTTTTGGCCAGGATTTTGCTCAGGCTCCCCAAGAGTGGGTGGACGGGAAGCTCGACAGACGGCCGCGCAATCCCACCCATGAGGTCATCTTCATCTATTCAAAGGAGGAGGGGAAGCTTGATACTATTCCAAAGGCGGAAAGCGCGAGGTCCCCGATCTTGAAGCAATGTTCGCGGACATCATTCTGGGTCACAAGAACCTTGAGCCCAAGGCCGATGACAATCGCATCTACGATCTCGACGTGCTCAAAGACCGCAATTTTCAGTTTTCCTACTCGCCGGATAGCAACATCGACAAGGTCGTAGTCCGGGCTTTGCGCCTCTCTCCGAGGTTCGGCGATAATACCCAATTCACTCTCAGAGGCGACTATAACACCGACCCAAAGTCCGTCTACGAAGCCCTCCTGAAGCTCTCACGGGGCGTGCCCCTTGATCACCTGCAGGTCACCCAGGCGGAGCTCGGCGTACATTTCCGTCGAGACGGTATCTCACGTCCGAGAACTGTGGCAGCGGTCCTCACCTACCCCAACAGGTGCTCGCTCCGCTATGATGGCCTTGATCTCATTGCCCGCAAGATGTTGGCAGATTCGGGCATTGAACCGCACGAGCCGTAAAGCGGAAATGCCGATCGATCCTCAACCGGACCAAGTCCTCAGAACGCTGCTCCTCACTCTTGGCTCGCATGGCCGAGACCCGGTGCTCATCCCGCGATCCAAAATAGTCGCCTGGCCACCGCCGCTCTTCGATGCTCTTCTCGACGCGAGTCTGCTTCGACCCGCGGGCTCAGCACAAGTCATCGTCTGCCCAGGATGCGATGATGCCTGCCCGATGAATGTCCATTTCGAGAGCCACCCCGCCACGGGCAACTCGCGGGCGTTCATTGTCTGCGATCGCCGCGACAACATGGGTCTTGTGGCGCTCGATGGTCGCGATCTCCATCAGTGGCAGCTTTCTCGGCGGCAACTCGCCACTTTTCTGACCAAGGAGCTCTTGCTGACGTCAAGCGCCGCCTGTGCGGATACGGGTGCAATCGCACTCGGCTGGACTTCCAGCAAATATGGTAGACGCCAGGTCCAGCTTGAGTTCGAGCCTGTCCCTCAAATATCAATGGACGATCACAGCATCATCCTCGACAAGCTCATATCCTGGAACGGAACGGCGCTTACCGTCGACCGCGAGCTCTTCCGCTTGAGTGCCGATCAACGACCCCAGCCCGTGCGGCGGCCGACCAGCACGGCCCGCCGCGAGGCACGCAAGCTCGACACCCGCGACCGTCACCTGCGGTGGCAAAAGGCGTATATGCGCCTCAAGCAGAAGCATCCTGAGTGGTCCGACGAGGCCATTGCCGCCCAAATCTCTGAAACAGACCCCGGCCCGAAGCGCAAACCTGAGACGGTTAGGCGCTACATGAAGCCTTAGCGAAATCTTGCGCGAAAAAACTTCGCCCAACGGGATCTCTCCTATCATCTTGATGCTGCTAGGATCTACCGATCGTGCAACGGGTGGGGTTCCACCGCTCTGCCGATCTGTCCGCGCGCAACCACTTGAGCCTGCCGAATCTTCCTGGCCCCTTCCGCCCGGACCGAGCAGGCTTTCATCGCCCAAATCGCCCAATGATCCTGGCTCGTCGCAAGTGTGCCAGCCGAAGTGCCGGAGTCCGGTATGGCCAGGAAGAAGCGACCGCGGTTTCTCACGACCGACGAAGCCGGAGTTCCTCAGGCTCAAGAGGCATACCCTTGAGAACATGCGGTCGCTGAAAACCGGCCCGCCGGCCCGCAAGCACGGCGGCCGCGTGTTCTACCACGTCGATGACCTCATTGCCTGGTCCAAGAGCACCCGCCGCAAGACATGAGCCGTGGGAGCATCCTGGCCGGCATGGCCGCTGGCATCGTCCTGTTGATGGCTTCAGTCCCGCAGGACACCACGGCTCGGATCGTCTGGAATGCATCCGCCAGCGTGCCGACCGGCCTCTACTGGATTGCCCCGGGTCCAGTACGTCGTGACGACCTGGTGCTCATTCGGCTACCACCGGCTATCGCCGATCTGGCCGATCAGCGCGGGTACCTGCCCAGGTCGGCATACCTGCTCAAGTTCGTCATCTCAGTCACCGGCGACCGCGTCTGCCGCTTCGGCGGCCGCGTCTTCGTGAATGGAGCCGTCCGCGCGCGAGCCTTCTCCCGCGACAGGCGGCATCGGCACATGCCTGTCTGGCATGGCTGCTGCCGGCTCGCGTCCGGCCAGGTCTTCGTGCTCGCTGAGGACCCAGACAGTTTCGACAGCAGATACTTCGGTCCTCTCAGTCATCGGCACATCATCGGACGCGGCGTACGCATCTGGTGAAGTCAGGTGCGTCCGAGCAGAGCGCCTGACGCCGACTATCTCTCTGAGCAAGATAAACTTCTGGCGACGTTGGCGCCAAAAGAGACGGCCATGCCTGTACTTTTCTGACGCTCTCATCCAAGGGATTGAGCGATATGTGGGCGGTCCCGCCCTCGAGGACCTCTCGGGCGGGTCGAGGATCACGCGGTACTTCTTGACGATGGCCTGGAGGCAGTCGTCGAGAAACCGGGCCGGGTCCTCCTTCCACCGCACATGCCCCTTCTCATCCTTGGCCATGAGAGCCTTGAGACCGTAGACCAGGGGCATGATCAGGCCGTCCGGATAGCTGTAGACGACCGCCGGCGGATCGGTGCCCCCCCACGGCCTGTCGTCGCGCGCGATCGCCCACAGGAAGCCGGTCTTGGTCTTGCCGCGCCCGGGATCGAGCACGGGGCAGCGCGTCTCGTCGCAGAACAGCTTCGGCGACACTTTCAACAGGCTCAGCAGACGATCGTGCAGCGGCTGCAGCTCGGCGGCCGCCGCGCCGACCCACTGTGCCAGCGTCGAGCGCTCGATCGTCACGCCGTGGCGCGCCAGGATCTGGGACTGGCGATAGAGCGGCAGATGCTCGGCATACTTCGACACCACGACATCGGCGACGAGCCGCTCGGTCGGCAGTCCGCCCTCGATCAGCCGTGCGGGCGCCGGCGCCTGGATGATGCCGGCGACCTCGTCGGAGCCGGTCCTCTCGCAGGTCCGGCAGGCATACCTCGGCCGCCGCGTCACGATCACGCGTAAGGTGGCCGGCACCTTGTCGAGCCGCTTCGACATGTCCTCGCCAATCACATGCAGCGCGCCGCCGCAGCAGGGGCAGACCTTGCTCTCCGGCTCGATCACCACCTCCTCGTGCGGCAGGTGATCGAGCTTCTCGTCGCGGCTGGCACGGCGCTTCCTCGCCGCGGCGGCCTTCCGTTCCGGGTCCGCCTTCTCGGCCTCGGCGTTGGCCTTGGCGGCGGCCGTCTCCAGCTCGTCGAGGGCGAGTGCCAGCTGGTCGTCGGTGATGCGCTCGGACCTGCGGCCGAACTGCGCGCGCTTGAGCTCGGCGACGATGTGCTCCAGCTTCGCGTTGACGCCCTCGATGATTGCAACTCGCTCAGCGAGTTGTGCATTGCGTTGCGCGAGCGCTTCCCGCTCGGCACGCTCGGCCAGGATCAGCGCGCGCAGCGCGCCGACATCATCCGGCAGAGCGTCGGCCGTGGTCGTCATGGAGCGAGCAAGCACAGATTCCGCGGCGCCTTCCAACGCCAATTGCGTGCCCGAGTCGCCATGTCGCGGGCGCGTCCTGGTAACGCGCTTCTTGGGTGCCGCGCGCTTCGCGGTCACCTGCGCAAGCCGGGCGCGTGCGATCTCGACAGCGGTCATTGGGCGGCCCTCGGACGCTCCACTTGGCGCCCTGCAACGTGCACCCAGTCGAGGCCCTCCACCAGCGCCGACAACTGCGCCGGCGTGAGCCGCATCACGCCGTCCTCGATGCGCGGCCAGCGGAACTGACCGCCCTCCAGGCGCTTCGACAGAAGACAGAGACCGGTGTCGTCCCACCAGATCAGCTTCACCCGGTCGACGCGCTTGGCCCGGAACACGTAGACGGTGCCCGAGAACGGGTCGGCGCCGAGCGCCTGCTGCACCAACGCGGCCAGGCTGTCGGCCTGCTTGCGGAAGTCCACGGGCTTCGTCGCTACCAGGACCTGTGTATTGCCTGAGGGGCCGATCATGGGCGCACCCGCAGGGCCTTCAGCACTGCCGTCAACGCACGCGGATCGGCCTCGCCGCGCACGATGACGCCGCCCAGCGCGATCTCGATCGACCCCGGGTCGGAACCCGCAGTGCCCGCCGCCATCACCGTCGCCGGCAAGGCCGGTGCAGCCGGCGACGCCGGCTCGTTCTCCACGATCGCCGGCACGAATGACGGCGTCGCATCGCACGACGGCACCGAGCCCTTCACGGCGGCGCGCGCCCGCGCACGCCAGCCGAACAACTGCTGCGGGCTGAGCCCGTGACGGCGCGCCACATCCGAGACGACGGCGCCCTCGGCCAGGCTCTCGGCCACGATCTCCGCCTTCTCCTCGGCCGACCACTTGCGCCGCCGCTCCGCGCCCGTGATGACCTCGATCCGCCGAAGCCGCGCCGGCGCCGACACCCCCTTGGTGCCGTCACTACGGTCAACACTATGGTCAAAACGATGCCTGCTCATGGACCGGCATCATGCCCACGGCTCACTCCGCGCGAAACGTGGGGCTGGCCACCGCTTACGATTGAGGCCAGCCTCTCGCGGCACAGCATTCTGAACGCTATGAAACCTCGAAAGCCTGAGCACTCGGCCACGCCGATCGAATCGACCCACTGCGCGGCGATGCGGTATTCGATCAGGAGGTCAGCGACTATGACGGCTATAAACCGGGTGACTGAAGCTCGCGGCAGCAAACAGTCGGCTGACGTGGGGGGCGATCTCGGCGTTGAAGCGAAAAGCCGCGCCTCCCGCACCTTCCTTCCCCTTCCCGCCTTCTCCCGTGCTTCGCTATTCGAGGTGGCCTCGTCCCGCTGCATCCTGAGGCCCTCAGACTTGAGCCACCGGGTCCACGTGAATCCTGTCGGACTGCGCGCCGCAAACACCTGTCGTTATCGAGTTCGCTATCCGCCGCCACACAGACAAGGTGACCGGCAGGTTGGCGATGGCCTCGCTGCAGTGACGCGATCCGGCCGCCGAGATATCTGTCCGTGGTGCCTCGTCATCCATGGTTACATCGAACCGATCACGGAGCGAGCCTGAAGGGGATCTTCACGAGAGGCGGCGTTCGATCGATTCGGTGCCGAGTGATGCATGCCCCGCAACAAGTTTTTCCTTTTGATATAAATAAGTTACTAGGCCTCTGCAGCCGATTTCTAAGCGCTGACCTGTGCTAGACTTTTCCAAGGATTGCTGATCTGTTTCAATGGGTTACTGTCCATTCTTCCAAACTGTTACATCGCCGTTCAATTTTCTACATGGCACAAAACTGGCACAAAAGTTCGAGTAGCCCTCTGTGCTTTGAAGAAGCTCCTGCAGGTGCGGGATCATCAATCCGCCAGATGGTACAGACAATGAGCAACGAGAGCAGGGCGCGCGCACTCCTAGAGGCAGCCGGTCTTGCCTGCGAGCCTGAGCCCAACTGGATTGCGGAGGGTCAAAGACCCGACTTCTTTTGCTCTGGGTCTTCGGAGTTATGGTGCGAGGTGAAGACGCTCGAACCAACACCCGAGTTCAATTCGCTGAGTGACGTCCTTAAGGCACTCTCGATCCGAACCAAAGACATCGTACGACCCGGTCGCGGCATCGTATTCGCAAACTCAGACGTGAGCGATCATGATCTTAAAAAGATCACTGTGCTGCTGTTCCGGTCCCTTGTTATTGCGACTCGCCGCGCGCGGGCGCAAATTGAAACGAGAACGTTTGGCGGGCCTACAAGGCCGGCTCCGTCCAGGGTGACGAGGCGCGAACCTGGGGACAGTCGGGGGCGTGTCGCACCAACACAACGCTCTCCAGGAAGTGCTTTAATTCGCTTGCGACGCGCCGACTTGAGCAATGTTCGCGCATCCTGCGCACGGCGTTGTCGGCCAGTGCTTCATAACGCGCTGGATCGCATTTGGCCACCCGATAATTCTCTCGATACGCATCATGTAGGGACTTCCAGTCAATCCGATAACGCCGCGCTCGTAGCACAAAGCGCGGGTCGTGTGGCCAACAACAGGCAGGACATCGGCCCGCAACAAGAACTCCTCCGACGATCGACGTGGCGAAGAGTCGATCAAATAAGGCGTTGCAATCCGTGCCGTGGTACTCTGAGGATACGAGGGAGTGCCATCTGGACAGGGCCGAAGCCGGCAGGCTCCTTGAGCGTGCAATCGAGCCTTACTCCGACGAACCGAACTTCGCGAGCGCGGGCTGTATGGCGGTTCAGGTTCGACCTCGCGACAAGCTGCGTCGAGGGGGCTACGTCGGAACCTGAGGACCGGAGGACAGGTCACTCGACCAAGCCGAGCTCTCGCGCTTTGATCTGGAGCGCCGTGTACTTGGAGTATATGCGGTTCTGGGAAAGCCCGCCGCCCAGGAACCACAGTCCCTTCTGCGGAGTCGGGACGAACATGTTGCGCAGCTCCCCCTGCTCATTCATGCCCCAGATCGGCCCGACACGGTCGGCCACGTCTCTGCCCAGGACCCTTGCGACCAACTCCTCCTGCTTCTGGTATCCCGTCGCAGTGACAAGCAGGTCCGCTCTTTCGACACGGCCGTCCCGCATCAGCAGCCCGTCCGCAACGAAGCGTTCCGCATCGTCCCACTGCAGCAGGCCTACTTCGCCGTTCACGATCAGATCCGAGCAACCGCAGTTCAAATAGTAGCCGCCATGGCGTGCGCGCAGCTGCATCTGATGGCCGCCATTGTCAATACCGAAATTGATTTTGAACCCACGCGCCGTCAGACCCGCGAGCAGCTTCTGGTCGAACTCCGCGCAGCGCTTCGTGTTCTCTTGGAACCCCTTCTTGAGCAAACTGAATGTCGGCGCCATAGCCAGCAGATCGACGTCCTCGATGTGCAAGTCGCCGTCCAGGTATGGCGCGTCGCTGGTCGCGGCGGCCTCAAGGCTGACTACGGTGGTCGATCCGCGCTGGATGAGCTTCACGCTGGCGCCATGCCCGTGCAGATCCTGCGCACAGTCATGACCGCTGGTACCGGTTCCGAGAACAAGCGCGCGCTTGCCACGATACATCTGCCCCGAATAGTAGTCGCTCGTGTGCAGAACCTCCCCTTTGAAGTCGCTGAGTCCTGGAACAGCAGGGATCTTCTTGTCGCCTGACACGCCATTGGCGAACACCAGATGCCTCGGATGAAGAACGCGTTCGGTCCGATCGGCGCGCCGCACTCTTGCATTCCAGACGCCGCGTGACTCATCGAAGGTACCATCGACGAATTCGGCGCTGGTCCAGACGTTGCATTCCATCGCTGTCGCATAGAATTCGATGAAGTTGGCGAGCATGTCCTTGGAGATGTATCGCGGCCAGTTCGGCGGGAATGGGATGTAAGGAAAATGATTCTTCCCAACCTGATTGTGCAGAGCCAGCGAATGGTAGCGCCTGCGCCATACGTCACCTATGCGCGCCGTCTTCTCGACCACCAACGTGTCCACATCCAGTAACCGCAGCCGGGCTGCAAGCGTCAATCCGAACTGGCTGCCGCCAATGATCAGAACGGCGGGCTGCCTGTTTTCATACTCCTGTTCTTTGGCTCGCAGGTCCGACCAATTGGCGCCTCCGAAATTTCGGGAATAGGCAGAGCCGGTCGGGCGCCTCGCATCGATCGGCTCTTCGTGACCCTTGATCTCGGTGAGGGAGCTGGAAAAGACCCACGCCCTGGCCGGGTCTTTACAGGGCAACCGTAACACGCCGTGACAGCGGCCTGCGTCGGTTTCGAAACTGAAGATCGCTTCGATGACCTCGATCCCCAACCGCTTGGCCAGGCGGGGAGGCATCCTGCCTTTGGCGACTGCGAAATTCCTGGCGTGGACCCGCGGCTGAGTACGGAGCAGGTCGTCCAAGATTGCTGTTCTTCCCTCGTGTGGAGCAACGGTCCATGTGAACGCGAGCATGTCGCGCCAGTGCGAGTCCTCGACGAAGAGCCCCTCCAGCCCTGTCCGGTCGCCGGCGCCGAGCCGCGCTTCGAAGCGGGCCAGCCAATCCGCCACGCATTGTGCTTCGGCTGCCGTGATGGAGCTCATCGCTTCCTCGCTTGCCCGTGCGCAACACATCGCGCCGCCGGCGACTCGGAACCGCCAGCTGCGGAATTCTTCACCTGTAGCCGTTGGAACTGCAGTGATCGGGCGGCCAGATTGGCGACCCGATTTGTCATTGCGGTGCAATCGCCTACTCGTTGCCCATGACGCTGAGTTCCCCGTCTCAGAACAGCAGATTTCTCGTAACACTTCGCATGGTTTCGATCAATAGGAAATCATATGTATTTTATGGAAGACACGCAAATGGACGCGTGGACGAGCGATGTGTAAGGTGAAAGGGAGGGTTGGGGCCAGGAGGAGGGGACCTAAGTTTGAATAGCAAGATGACCGGTAAACAACGCGCAGCGACGCTTGACACGAAAGCTCATGCAAGGGACGCCGCTGCCCGAACCTGGAATTCGACCGGCAAGCCGGTGGGCGCGGTCATCTCCGCATTGGCTGTACTGCGTGCGATTCACGCGGCGCCTCATCCTCTCAATGCGAGTCAGGTTGCGCGCGCAGCCGGACTTTATCGGGGGACGGCCTACAATATCCTGCAGACGCTGTGTAGCGAAGGCGTCGTAAGCTACGAGCCGGCGACGAAATCCTACAACATCAGCACGCAGATATTCGAGATGGCGCATGCGGTGCTGCGCAAGAGCGGGTTGCTCGACTTTGTCCGTCCGGAGCTGTTCTCGCTCGCTGAGGAATGCGGCGTTACGGTCTTTCTGGCCAAAGTCACCGACAATTTCGACTTGATGGTGCTTGACTTCGTGGGGAGTGGATTCCGCATCGACTCCTATTTCAGCGTCGGCCGCCGGTCCCCGCGCTTCTCGGGGGCGCCCGGTGTCCTCATGGCGGCGTTCGCTGACGTCGATTTGAAATACGTCAAGAGCCAGTATGAGCTGACCGAATGGTTTCGACGGCCGACCTTCGAGGAATTCGTCGAGCGGATGCAAGCGGCCAAGCGCGACGGCTATTCGGTGGACTACGGCGATAGGCGCAGCGGTCTCACGCAGGTTGCGGTGCCGATCTTCTCGGGCACCACAGGCAAGATGGCGCTGACCATCACGTGCATCGATTTCAAGCGGGCGTTCACGCCGAAGCGGGTGCAGGCCACTGCGGAAGCTGCGCTGGCCTGCGCTGATCGCATCTCGTCTCAGATGTCCAAGCTGAAGCTCGATTGAGCCCTCAGCCGGCGCGCGGCCTAGCGCCATCGTCGGCGGGTCCTCCGGCTCGATAGTATTCGATCGTTTCGAGGACGCCTTTCGACACCGATGTCCTTGGGATCTCGGGGAATTGCTTGCGCATGTCCCGGCCAGGCCGCACCGGGGCAATGCTGTGCTGCTTGCCGTCGCACCGGATTCTGGCTTCAGGCGCGACCTGGCGAATTGCGCCGATGAAGTCTGTCACGGAGATCCTGTCGCCGATCAGGTTGAAGGTGTGAGCGCCGATGCAAGGCTCCAGCGCCGCCATGACAAAGGCGGCAGCAACATCCTTCACATAGATCGCCTCGACCACGCCGGAGAAGGGTATCGCGTAGTTCTGGCCGGAAGCTGCGGCACGGCAGGCAAGGCTTAGACCGGCACTGTTGCCCATGGCCCGGCCGAAGCCGTAGACCACTGGGGGTCGGACGCCGATGCTCGTGAGACCGTGCTCTCGCCAAAATACGTCTGCCGACAGTTCCGATGCCAGCTTGAAGATGCCGTAGTGCCCGCTCGGAGCGACCGGCCCATCGCCATTCGATGCGTGCACAAGAGCCGTGCTTGCGTACACGACCGGAAGAGCCCGCTCCTTGGCCAGCGCGAACACATGAAGGGTCCCGGTGTAGTTGATCTCGGCTGCCCTGGGTGGGTTCGTGCAACACAGCGGGCCGAGTGCCCCTGCTAGGTGGATGATGCGATCGCAATCAGCCGCGGCCTCCTCGACATCGGCCTTCTGGCTTATGTCACCGCACATCCATTCTATGCCCGACGGGTTTCGGCCCAGCACCTGCCCGAGCAGGGTCCTGTCCTCGCTGAGTTCCATGACGCGCGGGCTCATTCCCATGGCAAGGAGCCGCCGCACCACCCAGGCTCCGATGAAGCCGCCGCCGCCGGTGACCAGAACTCTCATTTCATTCCTCGAGGTTCGGCGGCGCGCTGCATTCTGTTACAGCGACCCGGCAAGCTTGCCTCCATCGACGGGGAGTGCCGCACCGGTGACGAAGGTTGAGTCGCCCGCGCAGAGCCAGACAACGGAGCGGGCTATCTCGTCGGCCGAGGCTACCCTTTCCATGGGAGTGCGCTTTGCGACTGCGCTGAAATCACCGTTGTTGAGCCTCTCGCTCATCGGCGTGCGAAAGGAGCCCGGGCAAATCACGTTGATGCGGATGTTCTGACTCGCATATTCGAGCGCAGCCGTTTTGGTGAGCCCCACAATTCCATGCTTGGCCGCCGTATAGGCACCCATCAACGGCGTACCCCGCAGCGACGCCGTCGAACCGACATTGACGATCGATCCGGACTGGTTGCGCAGCATCGCAGCAATCTCGTGCTTCATGCAGAAGAACACGCCTGTCAGGTTTATATCGATGACCTTTTTCCAATCGTCGTCGGCATAGCTCTCGAGCGGGCCTTTGCTGCCCTCGATGCCGGCATTGTTGATGGCGCAGTCGAGACGCCCGAAGCGATCAACCGTGGCTTCGATGAAGTTGCGGACGTCGGCGCTGTCGGAGACGTTCAGCGGGATGTAGGCAGCGGCGCCTCCGCCCCTTTCGATTTCTCCGACCACCAGGCGGCCGGCCTCATGTTGCCGGTCGCCGATCACCACAATGGCGCCTTGCTGCGCGAGCGCCAGTGCGGTTGCGCGTCCGAGGCCGGATGCTCCGCCGGTCACGACGCACACCTTTGCCTTCATGCGATCCGGCATCGCTGCGACCTTGCTGGACATTGTAAATGCTGATGGACGGCACCCCGGCCGCATCGCCGCTCCCGGCGGAGTGCGCCGTCCATCGAACCGTGATCTTGGCAACGCCTACTTCTTGGTCTCGCTCATCACACGGTCGACGATGCGCATGGCTTCGGCCGCAACGGGGACGCCTGCATAGACGCCCACCTGCAGGACGATCTCGATCATCTCGTCGTCGGTGACGCCGTTGTTGATCGCGCCGCGTGTGTGCACCTCGAATTCGTGCCACCGCGCCATCGCCGCAAGCATGGCTAGATTGAGCATGCTGCGCGTCTTGCGCTCGAGGCCGGGGCGCACCCACACAGTGCCCCAGCAGTTCTCCTCGGTGAACGTGCGGAACGCTTTCTGGAACTTGTTCGGGTTGGCTCCGGCCTGCTCGGTATGCTTAGTGCCCAGCACCTCGCCGCGAATCTTGCGGCCGCGGGCAAACCTCTCTTCATACTCCATTGCGGGATTCTCCTGCTGTTAGATCATGATGCCCATTGATACCTGATCGCGGCCGCGATCATGCGCATGATCTCCCTTTTCTTGGCATTGTAGGTGCCCGAGTTCAGGAACCCGTGGCATTGGTCATTCATGTGGATGTGGGTCGTTCTGACATGGCTGTCCTGAAGGCGGCGCACATACTCGAACGCTTCCAGGTGGAGCGGGTCGTACTGTGCCGTAACGATTAGAGCGGGAGGGAGGTCATCGAGTCGCTCCGCGAGCAGGGGCGACGCCCGCCAGTCCCGTTGATCGCCGGCGTCGCGCAGGTACAGGCCGCGAAACCAGACAAGCGTGGAGTAGGTGAGGGAGAAATTCCCGTCGATCTGGCAGGTCTCTGCGTACCGCAACGACAGGTCGAAGACCGGATAGAACAGGACCTGCGAGCGGATGCGAACGTCTTTGGAGCCTCTATTCGCAAGCGACGTGACGGCGGCAAGGTTGGCGCCCGCACTGTCGCCACCGACGGATATGCGAGCTCCGTCGACCCCGAGCGCCTGGTGGTTGCGGACTGCCCACTCGACGGACGCCAAGGCATCATCCACAGCAGCCGGGAATTTGTGCTCGGGGGCCAAACGATAATCGATGGCAAAGATTACACCACCGGTCAGGTTGGCCAGGCGCCGGCAGAGCTGATCATGTGTATCGAGATCGCCCATCATCCATCCCCCGCCGTGGAAGTACACCAGCAGGGGCAGGGCGCTTGTCTGCACGTCGCGGGCAAGGCTGCGGTATATGCGCGCCGGTATCGGACCGCCGGGACGGTCGATGACCAGATCGTGCATGTCGGCAATGGGCTCCGGCTCGCCGGCGAACATGAGCTTCGTCTCCCGCGCGGCGCGGCGGACGGCTTGCGGCGGCTGCGTTTCGATGCGCGGCTTGCCGGCCGGACCGAGGTCGGCGAGGATCGCTTCGGCGATCGGATCGACGGCCATCGGTGCTAGTCCTCCTGCAGGGCGATATCGCGCTTGCGCCGGATCATGGGGATCGCCATCAGGAACGCCGCCCCGACCGCTGCCGCGATAAGGGCTGCACTGATCGGCCGCTCGATGAAGATCATCGGATCTCCGCGCGAGAGCTGCATTGCCCTGCGCAGGTATTCTTCCATCATCGGGCCGAGGACGAGTCCGAGGATGAGCGGAGCCGGCTCGCAGTCGAGAAGGCGGAACACGTAGCCGACGAGGCCGAATGCGATCATGACGTAAACGTCGAACGGGGAGTTGTTGATCGAGTAGGCCCCAACGCAGCACAGCACGATGATGGCCGGATAGAGCAGGTTGTAGGGAATGGCCAGCATCCTGGTCCACAAGCCGATCAGCGGCAGGTTGAGGATCACCAGCATAAGATTGCCGATCCACATCGACGCAATCAGCCCCCAGAACAGCGTCGGCTGCGCGTGGATGAT
Source organism: Bacteroidota bacterium (assembly GCA_050260355.1). Taxonomy (GTDB): domain Bacteria; phylum Pseudomonadota; class Alphaproteobacteria; order Rhizobiales; family Hyphomicrobiaceae; genus CADEFX01. The sequence goes on from JBLNBZ010000114.1 coordinate 95,732, forward strand.
GCCAGGCCCGGGCTGAATGCCCTGAATGATCAGCGCACCGGCAATGAGCGCGATATTGACGTTCGACGGGATGCCCAAGGTCAACAAGGGGATGAACGACATCTGCGCGCCGGCATTGTTGGCCGCCTCTGGCGCTGCGACCCCTTCCACGGCGCCGTCTCCAAATCGTTCGGTCTGTCTGGAGATCTTCTTTTCCACCAGGTAGGCCGCGAACGAGGAGAGCATCGCTCCGCCACCGGGCAACATGCCGAGAAGCGCCCCCATCGCCGTACCCCGGATGGTCGGTCCAGCGCATGCCTTGAGGTCGGACGCTCGCGGCCACAGGTCGCGCAGGGGAGGCCTAATGCTCGATCTGCTGCTCGTGTCTCCGCGCAGGTTGTGAATGACCTCGGCGAGGCCGAACATTCCCATGGCCACGGCTACGATGCTGAGGCCGTCGCCGAGCTCAAGGAGGCCGAAGGTGAAGCGAAGCTCGCTCGAGCCCTTGTCCGCACCCACAAGTCCGAGTATGACGCCGAGCACCACCATGCCGAGTGCCTTGACAAACGATCCGCTGGCCAACGCGACCGCAACCACGAGCCCCAGCACCATCAGGGAGAAATATTCGGCCGCTCCAAATTTCAGCGCCGCGGCGCCAAGCAGCGGGGCAAACAGCGCGATGACGATCGTCGACACCGTGCCCGCGAAGAAGGATGCCAACGCCGCAATGGACAGGGCATGCCCCGCGCGGCCTTGCCGGGCCATCTTGTAGCCGTCGATCGCGGTGACCACGCTCGATGGCTCGCCGGGGAGATTGATGAGGATCGCGGTGGTCGATCCGCCGTACTGGGCTCCGTAGTAGATGCCGGCCAGCATGATCACCGAGGCTGTCGCGTCGAGCCCGACGGTCATCGGCAACAGCATGGCGATGGTTGCCGCGGGCCCCAGCCCCGGCAGCACGCCGATCAACGTCCCGAGCAGACAGCCGATCAGGCAGTAGAAGAGGTTGTCGGGCGTGACGGCGGTGCTGAGGCCAAGAGCGATGCTAGAGAGCAGATCCATCGCATTCATCGAGCAAACATGTAGCCGAGAACCGGGACCTGCTGGCCGAGCGCAAGTGGGAACAGAAGAGTCGTTCCGATCGAAAGCGCTAATGCCAGCGCGAGAACAGGCAGAATCTGGTTGCGGCTACTGGCAAGAGCTGCGGGCAGGACGACCAGCAAGACGGTCAGTAGCAGACCAAGGGGCCGGATCAGGACCGCAAACATCAAAGTCGCGCCGAGAACGAAGGCCGCAGGCCGCAGCATGAACGCGTCATGTGTGACAACAGGACCAAACAAGCTGCCGCCGATCAGGATCAGACCAATCAGCGACAGGCAGCCTCCCAGAATAAGCGGAAGATAGCCGGGACCCATTTGCCGCGATGTGCCCATCTCGTACCCAGCCGCGATAGAGATCACGAGCAGGGATATGAGAAGGAAGACGGCGCCCAGGATGAGGTCCTTTGGCTTCCTGACAAAAGCGTTCATCTGATGCATGATGCAGATCTATTGCCTAGTGCGAATCACTGCGACCAGAAACGGTTCATCGCCAGGGCGCCGCGGGTCGTCAATCCTTTCGCGGCAGCTCCTGCGCCGCATGGCCGTCTCTAGTCAGCTTTCCTCATGCCGGCGAGAGTTGCCGCCTGCCTGGAGGACTTGAGCTTGTCGGCGAGGATCTCTCGGTATTGCTGCGGCGAGGTGCCTTCCGCCTGGAAGCCCAGCGAGACGAGCTTTTCCCTGAGCACAGGCTGCCGCAGCGCTTCCTGGACGCCGGCATTAATCTTGTCGACGATATCAGCCGGCGTGCCCTTCGGCGCGGCGAGGCCATAGAAGAACGTGCTGAGGAAGCCCGGAAGCGTGTCCGACATCGGGGCGACATCCGGCAGCAGCTCCGAGCGCGCCTTCGATCCAACGGCGATTGCGCGCAATACGCCGCTCTGGATATGCGGCTTGGCCGGCCCGATCGGCAGCAGGATCGCGTCCGTGTGTCCGCCCACCACGTCGGTGAGTCCCGGCGCAGTGCCAGGGTAGCCGATCAAGGCCGTCTTGATGTCAGCCGCGACGTTGATGCGAATAGTGTCCAGATGGAGATCGCCGCCGCTGACGACGGAGACGTTGAGCTTCTCGGGGTTCTTCTTGGCGTAGCCGATGTAGTCGGGCAGGCTGTTGATGGGCAGCTTGCTGTTCACCACCAGCACGGTGGCGCCGGAGGCGACCTGGCTGATCTGGACGAAATCCTCGACCAAGTCGTAACCGAGCTTGTCCTGGACGGCGGCGTTTCCGACATCGGACGTCGACCACATGCCTAGCGTATAGCCGTCCGGCGCGGCGCTTTTCAGCGTGCGAACCCCAATCGCACCTTGAGCGCCGGGTCGGTTTTCGACAATGACCTGCTTGCCCCATTGCTTGGTGAGGATATCGGCCAAGGTGCGCGCGATGGTATCGGTTCCGCCGCCGGCATTGAAGCCGACGATGATCGTGACCGTGCGGTCCGGATATTGTTGGGCTGCCGAATGGTGCGGAGACAGTACGAGCAGGAGGCCCGCAAGTACCGAAAGCGCAAAAACGCGGACGAGCTTCATTGTCATCCCCCAAGGTTGTTCACGTGTCTTTCGAACGACGGACGCCTAGCGGCAAGAGCAGGACAACACTGCTCGCGACAATAAGGATTGTCGCGCTAGACGCCTCTACGTTTCCTCCACTCCTGAAAGCAGGGTACACAAAAAGGTACCTCGCGCAACAGGAAAACCAATGTCTTTGATAGAAGACATTCTTAAGCGGGAAGTTTGGCGAAGGCCGGGCCTAAAAATCGAGAGAGTTGCCTCCCTCACGAGGCTTGGTCAAAGCTCGCGGACAGCGACGCCGGCCGTGTCTGGGCCGACTTCGAGACCGACATCCTGCGCACCCTGGCCGAGCTGCTCGGCAGCACCATCCAGCGCGACCGCTATCTCAAGGAACTGTCCGACGCCAACCGCATCGTCCAGAACAGCCCGACCATTCTCTACCGGCTGCGCGCCGAGCCGGCATTGCCGATGACCTACGTCTCCGAGAACGTAAAGGAGATCCTGGGCTACGAGGCGTGAGCGTTGCTCGCCAACCCGCGTTTCTACCAGACCACGGTGCACCCCGACGATGCCGAGAAGGTGCGCGAGTTCTTGGCCATGGTCCTCACCGAGCAGCGCATTACCGTCGTCGAATTCCGCCTCGTCACGCCCGCCGGCGAAGTGCGCTGGGTCGAGAATCACTATGGTTTCATTCGCGACCGAGCCGGCCGCGTCACCGAGGTGGAGGGCCTGCTGGTCGACATCACCGAGCGCAAGGCGGCCGAGGAGAAGATCGCCCATCCGGCGCGCACCGACCCGCTGACCGGACTGCCCAACCGCGCGACCTTCATTGAGCGCCTGCAACAGACCTTCGCCGCCGCGCGGCGCGGCGCGCGGCCGTTCGCCGTCATGCATGTCGATCTCGATCGCTTCAAGGAGGTCAACGATACCTATGGCCACCCCGTCGGCGACCGGCTCCTGATCGCGGTCGCGGAACGTCTCAGCAGGGCGGTGCGCGAGACCGACGTGGTGGGCCGGCTGGGCGGCGACGAGTTCGGCGTGCTGCAGTCCGAAGTGGGCAGCTCGTCCGATGCCGGCATGCTGGCGGAAAAGATCCGCAAGGTGCTGGCGGAGCCGATCGCAGTGGAGGGGCACCAACTTCACACCGCGGTCAGCCTCGGCGTTTCTGTCTATACAGCCGAGATCGGCGATGCCGGCGAGATGCTGGCACAGGCCGACTCCGCCCTCTATCGCGCCAAGGAGGAGGGGCGGAACCAGTATCGCTTCCACACCGAGGAACTCGACGCGCGGGTGCGCGAGGAGTTCCTCATCGCCGACGAACTGAGCAAGGCCGTCGAGCGCGACGAGCTCGAGCTGCACTACCAGCCCCAGGTCGAGCATGCCACGGGCCGCATCGTCGGCATGGAGGCGCTGCTGCGCTGGAACCACCCGGTGCGCGGCCTGCTGAGGCCGGCAGCATTCCTGCCGGTGGCCGAGAAGACCGGTCTGATCAAGCCGATCGGCCAGTGGGTGCTCAACAAGGCGTGCGAGCAGATGAGCCAGTGGCGGCAGCAGGGCATCGCTCCCACGACGCTCGCCGTCAATGTCTCCTCCGCGCAGATCAAGGCCGGCGACGAGTTCGTGCTGTTCGTCACCGCGACGCTCGCCAGTGGGGGATGTCTCCCTCCGACCTCGAGCTCGGCGTGACCGAATCGACACTGGCGCGCGCAACCTTGAGCCAGAACGACGTCCTGCAGCGGTTCCGCGATCTCGGCGTCAAGATCTCGATCGACGACTTCGGCACCAAGTACTCGACGCTCGACTATCTGCGGACCTATGGGGTCAGCCGCATCAGGATCCCGCAGGTGCTGCTCAACTCGGCGCTCAAGGAGCCAGGCAGCGCCGCCTTCGTGCGCGCCATCGTCGGCATTGCGCGCGAGCTCAGCATCGACGTGGTCGCGCAGGGAGTGGAGACCGAGGCCCAGTGGTCGCTGCTCAGCGCCACGCCCACGGTGACGAAAGTGCAGGGCTACTACTTCAGCGAGCCGGTGCCGGCCGGCCTCGCCGAGCAGCAGCTGCGGCAAGGCCACATCGGCCGCCCGCCCGCGCGCCGCGCCGGCTGACCCGGCCAGCGCCGACCAAATGGACACCCGAACCGATCTGCGGCTCAAACCGCAGCCCCAGTGCCCGGCGTGACCGTTCATTGCGCGTGGTTCTTCACCAGTTGCGCGATAGGCTGACGCCTAGGAAGCCGTCGATCTTGCGGCGCAACTGCCCCGATTGCGCGGTTTCACGGCGAATTTGCTGGGTGTGCGATTTGATACCACCGTGGAGGATGCTGGATCAATTGCTTCCACGCGGTACTCCCTGTCCGCACTACCGCGAGCCGCACGGCAGCACTGACATCGTGTTCCCTCGCAGACGGCACATGAAAATGGCCGTGCCGGTCGATGACGTCATGATGGATGCTGAAAAAGTCGGAGCGGGTCATCCAAGACCTGTTGGCAGAAGCCGGCGCCGCCGGTGTCAGTCGCGATCTGGTGTCAGTGGAGGGCGCCGGTCGCCGCCGATTGGGATAGCCTGAAGTCTCCTGAAACCTACGTCGGCTACTAGCGCACCGTACGGTTTGCATCTCGTGGCGGCGCCGTGTTGGACAAGAGCCACATCTATGCGGTCCCCACGCGGCTTGAGGTCAACTATTGGGCGCTTTCGGGCGACTGGACCGTGAAGAAGGACGCGGCTGCCGCAAACAAGAGCGGCAGTGCCATCGCGTATCGCTTTCACGCCCGCGATCTGCATCTCGTCATGGGACCGCCGTCCCCCGGGACCCCGGTGTGGTTCGAGTGCGGATCGATGGAAAGCCGCCGGGCTCCGCACACGGAAACGATGTCGACGATCTGGGCAGCGGCATCCTCAGCGAGCAGCGGCTCTATCAGCTGATCCGTCGGCGGGAGCCCGTCGCAGATCGGCTGTTCGAGATCGAGTTTCTCGATCCGGGTGCAGAGGTTTACGCATTCACGTTCGGCTGATCTGCGGCTCCATTTTCGCCTGCTTGCGCACCATACGACGTTACACTGGCGATCGGCTCACAAGCGCTGCGAGAGCATCGTCAGGTGCGAAAGACTACGGCCACGCCCCCGCCTGGCGCGACGTTCTCGGCGCCTCGACCACCTGGCCGTCACCCAGGCCGCCACGGTCGGCACTGGGATCGCGCAACTGCTCCTCATGGCGCCAAGCTGAAAAGGATCCTTTCTGGTGAGCGCAACCGATCGATTCGACACCGAGTGACGCATGCCCCCGCAACCATCTATGCCGGTGTCCGGCCCGGAGACATGGGTGACAGATCGTACCTAAGACATAGGTAACACCTTTGCACCGAACGGGTTGTCGATAGGTTGCAGGGTTTTCTGTTCCAAGTCGATGTATCCGAGGTCGTAGGTCATGAAGGTGACGACCCAGATGCCGTCGTCGCGGACGGTCGGCACCTGCTGCGTCTAGCGGTGCCAACGGCAGCCCGCGTCTCACTTGCGCTGACCTGTCCCCGCGCTGGTAAGCGTTTGCTCCTGCAACGCGTCGAAATTCTCTCGGCGCGCACCCCAGAGTTCGAGCGCCCGGGCGCGTGGGTATGGAGCACCTCACGTTGGCGGGATCACTCCGACGCGCTGTTGGCCTCGGCGAAATTGCTGGGGCTGGGTCGTCTATTCATTTCCGTCGAGATCGGTCCAACGGGCGTCCTGGATGACGGCAAGTTGGCCGATTTCGTGCAGCATGCCCGAGTGGAAGGAATCGCCATCCTCGCCGTCGAAGGCGACCCGGAAATGGTCAATGGCGCTGGGCACCTCGCGGCAATCGAGCGCGCCCGCTCGCTTGCTGCGTATCAATCCGCCGCGCCGGCCTCAGCTCGCCTTTTCGGTGTCCAATACGACATCGAGCCTTACCTTCTCTCCGGACGGTCACCCTAATACAACCGAAAAGGTGAGCAACGGAGGATGGCTCGGCAGGGTCCGGTGCTGGCTAGTCTCCTTGCCGACCGTCACTGGATCAATTGGCCGAGGAGCATGAGTACAATGGCCTGTCACGACCCCAGGGCTCGACCGCATCTGCCGCGTTGAATCGGCCTCGAGAGTGCAAGACTGGCGGGCATCGAACGGCTGTTGCCGGTGCTGGGCGACGTCTCGCGTCACCTTCTTGCTCTGTGCCGGTTGAAGCACAGCCCGCGTGCGATGGAGTATTCGGCTCGGGCAAACAACTGCGTTCGGTCAACGCATTCAAGCGATCGGAGAGGGCAGCGCTCGCCGAGAACTGGGATGGAGCACGCCTGCACGCAGCAGTTCGGCGATTTCTCGAGGCGGCCGCGGTTCGGCGAAGTAGAAGCCTTGCGCTTGCTTGCACCCCCAAGATCGCAGGGCGTCGAGTTGCGCTTTCGTTTCGACGCCCTCGGCAATCGCGCCGAGGCCGAGTTCGCGCAAGGCCGAGCGCGGCTTTGATGACCAGCCCGGCATTCGGCCCGTCATCGAGCTCTGCGACGAAAGCCTGTGGGATCTTGATGCGATCGACCGGCAGCTTTCGCAGATAGTTGAGTGACGAGTAGCCGGTGCCGAAGTCGTCGATTGCGATGCGCACTCCGTGATCGCGTAGCCTCCGGAGGACGTCGCTGTTGCGGCGCGTGGCGTCCATCAGCACCGTCTCGGTCAGCTCGAGCTCGAGCATGCGCGGCGGCAACATGAACTCGGCTTGTACAGCGGAGACGTCGTTCTCCAGGTCTTGCACAGACTTGAACTGGAGCGCCGAAACGTTGACGGCGACGAAGCCCGGGCCAATTCCGAGGTCCATCCACTCCCTCGCTTGCCGGCAGGCATCCCACAGAATCCAGCGTCCAAGCCCGGAAATGAGCCCGTTCGCTTCCGCGGCGGGAATAAATTCTGCCGGACCCAGGAGCCCCGGCCGCGGGTGCTGCCAGCGCACCAGCGCCTCGAGCCCTATGATTTCTCCAGTGTCGATGTCGATTTCGGGCTGATAGTAGAGCCTGAACTGCTTCGCCGCGAGCGCCTCGCGCAGTTCCGCACCCAGCGTTACGCGTGATTTCACCTCGTGGTCCATCGCGTCGGTGAAGAACCGGAAGGTTCCGCGCCCCTCGTTCTTTGCCCGATAGAGCGCGACGTCGGCATGAGACAGTATTGTCTCGGCATCCTGCGTATCGTTGTCGAAGGTAGCGATGCCTATGCTGGAGCCGGTGCGAATCTCGTTACCTCCGATGTGGAAAGGCTCGACCAGGCATTTCAGGAGCTTGTCGGCCAGCGAAGCAGCTTCGGTAGGGTCCGCGACCTCCAACATCACCACGGCAAACTCGTCTCCGCCGAAGCGCGCTACCGTATCGACTTCGCGTATGTTGGTCTGCAGCCGCCCGCCGACCGCTTTGAGGAGCTCGTCGCCGACTGGGTGACCGAGGGTGTCGTTGACGTCCTTGAAGTGGTCGAGGTCGAGATAGAGGCAGCGAGATCGTTCTTGCCTCGGCGGCACCGCGCCAGGGCGTGCTCGAGCTCCTCGACGAAGACCCGTCGGTTCGCAAGGCCAGTCAAAGGGTCAAAGCGCGCCATTTGCAAGATGACTGCTTCGGCCCTCTTTCGCTCGGTGATATCGCGCACGGTCGAAAACGCTACGCTTCGGTCGCCGAACGTTGCAAAGCGCGAGGAGATCTCCACCCAGAAAAGACGACCATCTCGTGCCTTCACATGCCACTCGAATCTCTGCAGCCCCTCCTCGACAATCTTCTTTCCCAAGGCGCGGGCACCATCCAGCGTGTAGGGCTCTTCGCCGCTGGAGAGCAAGCCGATGTCCGCCCCCACGATCTCGTCGCGCGTATAGCCGAACATCTCGCAGCCAGCCGGATTGACGTCGATGAACCATCCCGTTTTGATGTCGGACAGAAAGATTCCCTCGCCGACCGAGGAAAAAATCGTGCGGAAGTTCTTCTCGCTCTCGCGCACCTTCTGCTCGGCCAGTTGGCGTTCGCT
>JBLNBZ010000115.1:0-12597 GCA_050260355.1 Bacteroidota bacterium
GGCGCGGCGATTCTTGTCCCGCGCTTAGCCTGGGGGGGGGTTCCCCCCCCGCCCCCGCGCCGGGATGACGGAGCTGGGGGGAGAGGACGCGCTTGAGCCGAATGCCTCTCCCGCTCGTCATCCCGCACCAGCGAGGCCCTTCGGGCCGAGCGCCGATGCGGGATCCAGCGCAAGACTCGGTCGCAGACGCAGGAGACCCGGGCCTGGATCCCGGCTCGCGTTCGCGCTGCGCGCTCACTGGGCCGGATGACAAGTTGAGGCTATGGCGCAAGCTAGCGCGTCGCCGTCCCTCACAGGCCCTCGATGCAGTAGGCGCGGGCGGGTGCACCGTCGCCGCCCGGGATCTTCAGCGGCGCAGCCGAGAAGAGCACCTCGCTCTCGCGGATCGCCGCCGTGTTGGCGACGTACTCGATCATGTGCACGCCCGACCGCAGCAGCACATCGTGCGTGACGTGCTCGGGGAGCGGCCGCTTCTCGCCCGAGAGCGAGAGGCGGATGACATAGTCCTGCGGAAAGTCGTAGGCGACTGTCCTCACGCCGGAGTCCTTGATCCACAGCGCGGCCTCGCGCGTCAGGTAGGGCGCGTCCAGCCAGAACTCCTTGGTCTGTGGCGAGCGATGCCGGTCCCAGCCGGTCTTGAACAGCAGCATGCCGCCCTTCTTCACATGCGCGCCGCGCGTTGCGAGCCGCTCGGGCCCCAGCGCCTCGTTGGGCTGCGCGTCCATCAGGTCCAGCACGGCGCAGCGCCCGACGAGATCGTCGAGCGGTGTTGCCTCGATGGTCGCGCCGTCGGCGAACATGTGCCGGCGCGCATCGACATGCGTGTAGGCGTGGCAGGAGACCCTGATCCAGGTGATCTGCGCCAGGTCGCCCTTGGCGAGATCGCCGGTCGCGGAGACTTCCGTCGGCCAGCGCGGGTGGCCGGCAAGGATCGGCATGGACAGGTCGATGATGCGCATGGGCAGCGTCCTTCTCCTCAGGCGGCGAGCAGGGGAAGCGAGAGCCGGTAGATGCGAACGGCGTTGTCGTGGAAAAGCTTGACGCGGTCGGCGTGGGGCAGGTCTGCCGTCGCCGCCTTGAAGCCGGAATAGATCGCGTCGAAGGAGCCGACCAGCCCGTCCACCGGGAAGTTCGAGGCGAACATGCAGCGCTCGACGCCGAAGATGTCGATGCTGTCGCGGATGATGCCGCGCTGCTCGGAGAGCTGCCAGGGCCGTCCTTTGATCCCGATGCCGGAGATCTTCAGCGATATGCCCGGCGCCGTCGCAGCCCGCTTCATGGCGGCGCGCCAGCCGGCGATCCCGTCGGGCGAGCGGTCGGCGGGCAGGAACGTGTGGTTGATGACGACCGGCGTCTCGGGAAAGGCGGCCACCAGGTCCAGCAGCTCGTCGACGTGCCACCACGGCGCCTGCAGCTCGAAATGCAAGCCGTGTCGCGCCAGCTCGCGATATCCGCGCCGCCAATTCGGATCGCTCATGCCGCCTGTGGCGCCGCGCTCGACCAGCCCCGGTGCCGGCGCTGCCGTGGGCTTGTGGCGTATGCCGCGCACGAGCGGGAAGGCTGCGTGTTGCGCCAGCTCCTCGGCCGCGCTCGGCCGGTGCAGGATGGTGCGGCCGATGTGGGCCACGGGGAGGCCGTGACGCGCGGCGATCTCGCTCATCCAGCGGCTTTCGGAGACGAGGTCGGCCTCATCCCACTCGCCTTCCATGGTGATGGTGGCGACGACGCGATGGGCCGCAGAGACGCGCCGGTAATCGTCGGGCAGGAAATTGCGGCGGATCGCGGAGTAGTCGCCGTAGCGGAACGGGATCATCGGCTCGTCGACGAGCCAGGGATGCCGGTTGCGGGCGAGATCCCAGAAATGGTGATGCGCGTCGATTATCGGCAGGCTGCTATCGTCTGCCATGGAGCTTGCTCCCAGCTTTTCACCCGGAGCGCGTGGCGGAGCCGGGCTCCGCCACCTCGCCGGCTAGTTCTTGGCGAGACCGAGGTCCTTGAGCAGGCCGATCGAGGTCTGCGTGTAATTGTCCGCGAACGCCTTGAACGCCTCCGGCGTCTCCCACTTCGGTGTGATGCCGCGGTCCTTCAGCGGCTGCTGCACGTCGGGGCGCGCGTGCGCCTTGGTGGCGGCTTCGATCAGCTTGGCGCGCGCCTCGGCGGGAAGGCCCTTGGGCGCAACCATGGCGAACCAGTTGATGAGCTCCCAGTCGATCCCGGATTCCTTCAGGGTAGGAACGTCCGGAAACGTCGGCAACCGCTGACTGTCCATGACGGCCAGCACCTTGACCTTGCCGGCATCGTGCAGGGGCTTGGCCTCGATCGGCGACGCCGTGACCATGCTCAGTCCGCCCGCGGCAAGATCGTTGAGCGCCGGCGCGCCGCCGGTGCTCGGCACGAACTTGACCTGGTCCGCCGGCAGACCCAGCGTCTTGGTGAGACCGCCAATCGCCAGGTGCCAGGAGCCGCCCGCGCCCGAGCCGGAGGTGGTCAAGCTTCCCTTGGGCTGGGTCTTGATCGCCGCCAGCAGGTCGTTGAGAGACTTGTACGGGCCGTTGGTCTGAACCGTCAGCCCGGCCGGGATGGTGGCGACGCGCGAGATGAGGTCGAAGCTGTCGGCACCCATGTCCGCCATCGCCATGGTGCGGTAGAGCACGAAGTCGGACGAGGCGATGCCGATGGTGTAGCCGTCGGGCTTGGCGGTGGCGATGGCGGTGTGTCCGGTGACGCCGCCGCCACCGGTGCGGTTGACGACGTTCACGGGCTGGCCGAGCTCGCGCTCGAGGCCTGCGGCGAAAATGCGCGCCACCGAATCTGTTCCCCCGCCGGCGGCCCAGGCGACAATCAGCGTCACCGGCCGATCGGGGAAGGCGGCCGCGGCGTGGTTGGGCACGCCCAGCAGCGCGGCTCCCGCAGCCAGGCTCAGAATGAGACGTCTCGACAGCATGCTTTCCTTCCTCCGGTTGATCAAACCCGCGCGGTGCGCAGACGGGCAATGAGTTGTGATGCGAGCGGCCACAGCAGAAGGGCAAAGGCCAGCGTCATCAGCGTGCCGGACAGGCCATTCGACCAGAATGTCGACAGCGACCCGCCGGACATGATCATCGACTGGCGGAACGCGTCCTCGGCCTTGTCGCCGATCACCATGGCGAGCACCATGGGAGCGATCGGATACTCGAGCTTTTTGAATAGATAGCCAACGATGCCGAACACGAAGGCGATCCACAGGTCGAACTGCGCGCCCGCCACGGTCCACGCGCCGACGAAGCAGACCACCACGATGAGCGGGCCGATGATGGAGAACGGCGTGCGCAGGATGGCGGCGAACAGCGGCACGGTGAACAGCACCAGGATGACCGCGACCACGTTGGCGACGTACATCGACGCGATCAGTCCCCACACGAAGCTCTTCTGCTCGACGAAGAGCATGGGACCGGGGTGCAGGCCCCAGATCATCAGGCCGCCCATCATGACGGCGGCGGTCGCCGAGCCCGGAATGCCGAGCGAGAGCATCGGCAGCATGGCGCTGGTGCCGGCGGAGTGATCGGCCGTCTCGGGCGCGACCACGCCTTCGGGCTCGCCCGTGCCGAACCGATCGCCGCGCCGCGACAGCCGCCGCGCCAGCCCGTAGCTCATGAACGAGGCCGCGGTCGGTCCGCCGGGCGTGATGCCCATCCAGCAGCCGATGAGACTGGAGCGCAGCAGCGTCGCCCAGTAGCGCGGCAGCGTGGCGATGGTCTTGAGCACATCGCGCGGCGACACGCGCGCGGCGACGCCGCGAAAGTCGAGCTTCTCCTCCATCGTGGCAATCAGCTCGCCGATGCCGAACAGGCCGATGACAGCCACCAGGAAGCTGACGCCACGCACGAGATCGGGAATCCCGTAGGTGAGGCGCAGGCTGCCGGAGATGGTGTCCATGCCGATCGCAGCGAGCGAGAAGCCCATGGCGGCCGACACGATGGTCTTGAACGGCGAGGCGCCGCCAAGCCCGATGAAGCAGCAGAAGGCCAGGAAGTAGACCGCGAAATACTCAGGGCTCGAAAACCTGTGTGCGAACTTGGCGGCGGGCACGGCCAGCAGCGTGATCATGATGACGCCGAACAGGGCACCGAAGCCGGCGGAGAGGAAGGCGTAGGACAGCGCCTCGGTGGCACGGCCCTGCTTGGCCATGGGATGGCCGTCGAAGGTCGTCGCCACCGACGATGGCTCACCCGGAATGTTGAACAGGATCGAGGTCGTCGAGCCGCCGAACAATGCGCCCCAGTACATGCTGGCTAGCAGGATGATGGCGGACACCGGCTGCATGCTGAAGGTGAGCGGGATCAGCAGCGTCACGCCGTTGGGTGCGCCCAGACCCGGCAGGACGCCAACGAGAATGCCGAACAGCACGCCGACGAGCATCAGCGAGATGTGGTGGGGCGTCAGCGCCACCTGGAACCCGTGCATCAGCTCGGTGAGGTTTTCCATGGGGGCCGGCTCTCAGTAGATGCCGAGCCAAGCTTCCAGCGGCCCCTTCATCAGGGGCACCAGCAGCCATTTGTCGAACACGAGATAGAAGGCGACGGCAGTGCCGATGCTCGCGGCGGCAGCGATCGGCCAGCGATAGCCTCCCTGGCGCACCATCACGACGAACAGGTAGGCGATGGTCGCCACGTAGAGCCCGAGAAAGCTTGCCACCAGCACGAAGCCCGTCATCGGCACGAGGAACTGAAGGGCGCGGGCAGCCTGCGCACGCGTCAGCGCCGGGCCCGACAGGCTCGAGCGTTGCAGGAAGGCCTGCACCAGCGTGCCTATGCTGCCGAGTGCGACCAGCACGCCCATCCAGAACGGGAAGTAGCCGGGCTCGGGCCCGCGCTCGCCCCAGCCGACATCGTATTCGATGGCGCCGAGGATGATGACGAGCCCGAACGCCAGCGTGGCCAGCGCCACGCCCATCTGCAGCCAGAAATACGTGACGAGCGGCCGCTCCTGCAGGTCGTGCGCGCCGGCTGACGTCGTGCTCATGGAAGGCCGCTGCTCCCGGCTGGCGGTGACATCCGCCGGTCGCGGCAGCGGCGAGGCCCCCGCGTCCGGCGAACAGCAATCGGGCTATTTCACGAGCCAGCCTTGCTCGGCGAACACGCCTTTGAAGCGCTCGTAGTCCTCGGCGATGAACTTCTTGAAGTCGTCCCCGCCCAGGAAGCGGCTCGTCTGCGCGGTGCGCTCGGCGTAGTCCTTCCACTCGGGCGTCTCGGAGACTTTCTTGAGAAGCGCGATGTAGTAGGCAACCGCCTCCGCCGGCACCTTGCCCGGCATGAGCACCACGCGCGGCTGCTGGAACTGCTCGACGCCCAGTCCCGCCTCCTTGCAGGTGACGATGTCGGACCAGCCTTGCGTCGCAGTGATCTTGGGACCCGCCGGCAGCCGCTCGCGGTTCATCACGCACAGCGGGCGCACGAGGCCTGCCTTCCAGCTCCCTGTCGACTCGCTCGGATTGTTGACGTGGCTGTCGACGTGACCGCCGGAGAGCTGCACGTCCGCCTCGCCGCCCGACTTGAACGGCACGTAGATGATCTTGGTGCCGTTGGCCTTGTCGATCAGCTTGGTGACCAGCTCGTCGCTGTCCTTGGACTGGGCGCCGGCCATCTTGAAGCCGCCCGTCTTGGCTTTCGCCTGGGCGATGTAGTCCTTCACGTCCTTGATCGGGGAGTCCGCCTTCACCCACAGCAGGAACTCGTCGAACACCATGGCGGCCAGTGGCGTCAGGTCGTTGTGCGTGAACGCCACCTTGGCAGCGAGCGGCAGGACGTAGGAGTTGTGCGTGCCGAAGACGAGCTTGTGCGTGTCGCCCTCGGCGAGCTTCGTATAGACGTAGCCTTCCGCGCCCGAGCCGCCGGACTTGATGGTGACGACGATCGGCTGCGGCATCAGGTTGTGCTTCTGGATGATCGACTGCACCGTGCGGGCGAAAATGTCGGTGCCGCCGCCTGCGCCGGCCGTGACGACGAACTCCACGGGCTTGCTGGGCTGCCAGCCGGTTTGCGCGTGCGCCGATCCGCACAAGGCTGTACCTGCGATGGCAGCCAGAACAATCCGCCGAAACATGTTTCCTCCAGGTTGGATGTTGTTGTCGTCGACTTTATGCGGCGAGCTTCGCTTTTGATATCACCGAATTGCCGGGCCATGCGCTCGGCGGCTACCAGTCGAGCGGGCTTGGCCATTGACGCCGCAATCAGCATGGCCTGCCTGCTGGCGCCGATGTTGGCGCTGCCCTTGCCGGCGATGTCGTAGGCGGTGCCGTGCGCCGGCGTGCAGATCGGGAAGCCGTAGCCGGCGATCAGCGTGACGCCGCGCTCGAAGCCCATCAGCTTCATCGCGATCTGCCCCTGGTCATGGTACATGGTCTGCACGGCATCGAAGTCGCCGCGCTTGGCGCGTACGAATACGGTATCGGGCGGGAAGGGGCCGTCGCAATTGATGCCCTTGGCCTTCGCCGCCTCGACGGCAGGCCCGATGACGTCGATCTCCTCGCGGCCGAAATTGCCCTCATCGCCCGCATGCGGGTTGAGCCCCGCCACCGCGATGCGCGGCCTGGCGATGCCGGCCTCGCGCATCGAGCGGTCCGTCAGCATGATGCTGTCGAGCACGCGCTCGTGTGTGATGTAGCGCGCCACGTCCTTGAGCGGCACGTGCGAGGTCACGCGCGCGTTCCACAGCTTGTCGAGGATGTTGAACTCGCGGCCGTTGCCCTTGGCCCCGGTCTCCTCGGTGATAACCTCGATCTCGTCGACGTAGCTCGGCAGCGCCAGCTTCATGGCGTGCTTGTTGAAGGGCGTGAAGGCGACGGCGTCGGCGGCACCCGCCGCCGTGCTTGTTGAAGGGCGTGAAGGCGATGGCGTCGGCGGCACCCGCCGCGCCGAGGCGCAGCACGGTGCGGAAGTTGGTGAGCGCGAACGCGCCGCCCTCGCGGGAGGACACGCCGCGCTCAACGGTCTTGGGGTCGAGATGGCCCAGGTCCACGAACAGTGTCCCGGCCTGTGCGGAAGGGGTCGCGTCGGTGGGCCTCCAGACATCGCAGGCGACCTCGACGCCGGCGATCGCCTCGCCCTCCGCGAGCACGCGCCGGTCGCCAATGACGATGAGGTTGGCGGCTTGCGTCACCTGCGGGTCGCAGAGGAGCTTCGCGGTGAGCTCCGCGCTGATGCCGCAAGGATCCCCCATCGCCAGCGCGATCGTCGGTCGAGACTGGGCCGATGTCATGTTCCGCTCCCTATATCGTTGTCGTTACCGTCCTGTCCGCTGGGACAGGGGAATGTAGCGCCGATCCTGGTAATCCCCGAGGTATTCGGAGTGAATTATGCTGACGCGGCTGCGCTCTTTGAAATAGGTCCATGCCCCCACGATGGATGCATCTTCGAGACTTTCGATCGGGATCTCCTCGCGCGTGTAGCCTGTGGGCAGATGCGTGCTCTCGAGCCGGTCGAGCGCGGCCAGCGTGTCGTCGCCGACGGCGTACAGCTCGCCGAGGACGCGATGGCCGGTTCCCCGCTCGGGAAGCATGACGGGCGTGTACCATTGCCCCGCGATCACCAGCGGAAACGGGTCGCAGGTGCGAAAGCGGCCGAGAAACTGCGCCCCGTTCATGCCCTCGGCATTGGGATATCCGCGCTTCAAGGTGCCGTAGACGAAGACGCGGTGCGTGCTGCTCACCATGCGACGGCCTAGTTTGCCCCCTCGAAACGCTTGAAGCGTACGTCGCCCGTAATCGCGTGCGCGATCATGCCTTCCTCGCGGCAGACACGGCTGATGACGCCGGCAATGTCGCGCGAGGCGCGGCGCGACAGCCGCTGGTAGGTCACCGTCTTGATGAACTTGCCGACCCACAGCCCGCCAGTGTAGCGCGCCGCTCGTCCCGTGGGCAGGGTGTGGTTGGTGCCGACGCCCTTGTCGCCGTAAGCGACGGTGGACTCCTCGCCGACGAACAGCGAGCCGTAGTTGGTGAGCCGTTCGAGATAGTAGTCATCGCGGCCGGTCTGCAGCTCGAGGTGCTCGGGCGCGTACTCGTCGGACACCGCGATGGCCTCGTCGTCGCTGTCAACCACGACGATCTCGCCCAGATCGCTCCACGCCTTGCCTGCGTTGTCGCGCGTCGGGAGCAGCGGAAGCTGCGCCTCGATCTCCTTGAGCACGGCCTCGCCCAGCGCGCGCGACGTGGTGACGAGCCAGGCCGGGCTGTCCGGCCCGTGCTCCGCCTGCCCGAGCAGGTCGGTGGCGACGAGCGCCGGGTCGGCCGTCCCGTCGGCGATGATCAGGATCTCGGTGGGTCCAGCCAGCAGGTCGATGCCGACGGTGCCGTAGAGCTGCCGCTTGGCTTCCGCGACATAGGCGTTGCCGGGGCCGGTGATCATGTCGACCTTCGGCATGCCGATGCAGCCGTAGGCCATAGCGGCCATCGCCTGAACGCCGCCGATGCAGTAGATCTCGTCGGCGCCCGATTGGTGCAGAGCATAGAGCGTTTGAGGATAGATGCCGTCTGGCCCGCGCGGCGGTGCGGCGCCGACGATCCTGCCGACGCCGGCGACCTTGGCGGTGCCCACGCTCATGATGGCCGCCGAGATCAAAGGATATTTTCCGCCGGGGATATAGCAGCCGACGCTGCCGACCGGGATCAGCTTCTGGCCGAGGATGACGCCGGGCTCCATCTCCGTCTCGAACGCGCGCATGCTGTCCTTCTGCCGTCGCGCGAACTCGGTCACCTGGCGGTGGCAGAAAGCGAAATCCTCCTTGAAGGTCGTCGGCAGCGCCTTCGACTTGGCCTCGATCTCAGCGTCGGACACGCGGAACTCGCCCGACCATTTGTCGAGGTCGCGCGCGTAGCGCCTGATCGCCTCGTCGCGCTTCTCCGCAATCTCGCCGAGCATGCGCCGGACCGTGTCCTCGACCTCGGCCCTGCGCTTTTGCTCGCCTGCGCTGGATCTCTTCAGGTATTCGCGCCCCACGGGCGTCTCCTATGTCGTTCGCTGGTATCGGGCACCCAGTCTAGACCGCACGGTGCGCGGTTGAAACAGCGGGCGACGCTAAAGCCTGGCGCGGCCGGCGCGTCCGCTCTCCACGCGCTCGAGGAAGTCCGCTGTCAGCCGGGCTGCCTCCGTCGCATGCGAGAACGGCAGGCCGTGACGCACCCCGGCGAGCACGCAAAGCTCGGCATGGGGGATGAGCTCGACCAGCTCGGCCGCCTGACGCACCGGCACGAACGGGCTCGAGTCCGGGGCGAGGATCAGGAGCGGCACCTTCAGGCCGGGGGCGCTCTCGGTCAGGTCCTGGCGCGCCAGCAGCTCGCCAAGGCCCAGCACCACATGTGGAGCGGCGCGCGCCTGCTCGGCCGCAAACCACGCAAGCTTGTCGGGATCGGCGGCGCCGGGGGCAAAGCGCAACGCCATCATGCGCTCGGCCCAGGCCGCAATGCCGTCGCGCTCGATCTCTGCCCGCCATTGCGGCAGCCGGCCAATGCCTGAGCCCTTGTAGGCGGCGTTGGACATCGTAACTGAGGCGACGCGCTCGGGCCGTTTCAGCGCGGCGGCGAGTGCAACCGTGCCACCCATGGACTCGCCCACGAGGTGCACCGGTCCGTCTTCCACCAGATCCGCCATCTCGAACAGGTCGTCGAGCAGCTCGTCCATGGTCCAGCGGTGCTCGCGTACGGGAATGACGGAGCGCCCGAAGCCGCGGAAATCAAAGCGGACGACGGCATGCCGCGTTGCAACATGAGGCAGCCACTCGCTCCAGATGTCACGATTGGTGCCGATGCCGTGGTGGAATATGATCGGCTTGCCGTCCCGGCGCCAAGGCGGGCGGCAGTCGTCGAGAGCGTATGCAAGGCCCCGGGCGCTCCTTCCGTCTGTCGTCATCCCACTGTCACCTTTCGTAGCAGAGGAGCCGTCTTACACGCTTAGTGATGCGTATTTGGAGCGTCAACAAACGCGCGTGGGCTTGCGCAAACCTCGCAACATCCGGCCTCGAGGCATTTCCTAATTTCGCTCCGGGGCTTGCTCGCGCGCCCTTGGTTCGCTAGCAAGGGTAGGACGTACCGGCCCGCCGCTCCGGGCCGGGCGCCCATGGGAGGAATGCCTGTTGCAACACGGAACTGCGGCGACCACAGACCTTGCGGCCGCACACGCAGCCGACGCGCAAAAGCGCGCGGTCAGCGAGCAGCCGATTTTGGAGATCGACGATCTGCATGTGCATTTCGTCACCTCGCACGGCACCGTGCGCGCGGTCGAGGGGCTGAGCTATGCGGTGCGGCCAGGGGAGATGGTGGCTATCGTCGGCGAGTCGGGATCCGGCAAATCGGTATCCGCCCTCGCCGTCATGCGGCTGCTGCCGCCCAATACGGCGCGCATCATTGCGGGCAGCGTTCGCTTCGAGGGCCGCGAGCTGCTGACGCTCGAGGAGGAGGAGATGCGCCGCATCCGCGGGCGCGATATCTCCATGATCTTCCAGGAGCCCATGACGTCGCTCAATCCGGTGCTGACGATCGGGTTGCAGATCATGGAGCCGCTCCTCATCCATCTCGAGATGACGGAGAAGCAGGCGCGTGCGCGCGCCATCGAGCTGTTGACCCTCGTCGGCATCACCGACCCGGAGAGCCGGCTGTCACAGTATCCGCACCAGCTCTCGGGCGGCATGCGCCAGCGCGTCATGATTGCCATCGGGCTCGCCTGCAATCCGAAGCTGCTGATCGCCGACGAGCCGACCACGGCGCTCGACGTCACGATCCAGGCGCAGATTCTCGAGCTGATGAAGGATCTGTCGCGCCGGCTCGGCGTCTCGGTCATCATCATCACGCACAATCTCGGCATCGTGGCGCGTTACGCCGACCGCGTGAACGTGATGTACGCGGCCCGCCTCGTCGAGAGCGGAACGGCGGAGCGCGTGTTCGGCCGGCCCTTGCATCCCTACGCGCGTGGTCTGCTGTCCGCGGTGCCGCGGCTCGACCAGGGTCGCGCCAGCAAGCTTGCGACCATTGAAGGGTCGCCGCCCAACCTCCTCAATCCTCCGGAGGGCTGCCGGTTTCGCCCACGCTGCCGCTACGCGATCGACGCGTGTCAGGCCGTTCCCCCGTTCGTCGAGGTCGAGGACGGGCACTTCGCCGCCTGCATTCGCTCGCACGAGATCGAGGGGCTGGAGGTCCGCGAGCCGCCACCGATGGCAAGCGCCGGCTCCCACGCTTCGGAGCGCGGCGCGGCACCGATTCTCGACATCCGCCACGCGAGCAAGTTTTTCCCCGTCGGCGGCGGCTTCCTGCGCGGCTCCGCCAAGCTCGTACGGGCGGTGAACGACGTCTCGCTCGATGTGAAGGCCGGCGAGACGCTGGGCCTGGTCGGTGAATCCGGGTGCGGCAAGTCCACGCTCGGGCGTCTGGTGCTGCGACTCGAGGATCCCACGGCCGGTGAGATCATTTTCGAGGGCGTGGACCTCGCCCCGATGAGCCGTCGCCAAATGACGGATGTGCGCAAGAAGATGCAGGTGATCTTCCAGGATCCCTACTCCTCGCTCAATCCGCGCATGACGGTCGGCCAGATCATCGCCGAGCCCATGCATGTGCACGGCGTTCTGCCGCGGGCGCAGGTGATGCCGCGCGTCGCGGAGCTGCTGCAGCTCGTGGGGCTGTTTCCGTACATGGCGCTGCGCTATCCGCACGAGTTGTCGGGCGGCCAGCGCCAGCGCGTCGGCATCGCACGGGCCTTGGCGGTCAATCCGCGCGTGATCGTGTGCGATGAGGCAGTGTCGGCGCTCGACGTCTCGATCCAGGGGCAGGTCATCAATTTGCTCGAGGAGCTGCAGCAGAAGCTCGGCCTCACCTACCTGTTCATTGCGCACGATCTGGCCGTGGTGCGGCACATCTCGACGCGCGTCGCCGTGATGTACCTCGGGCGCATCGTGGAGCTGGCGCCGGCTGACGCGCTGTTTGCCTCTCCGAAGCACCCGTATACGCAAGCCTTGCTCGCGGCCGCGCCGATTCCCGACCCGGTCGTCGAGCGCACCCGCCCGCGCAGCATCATCAAGGGTGAGCTTCCGAGCCCGCTCAATCCGCCGGCCGGTTGCGTGTTTCATCCGCGCTGCCCCAAAGCGACCGAGGAATGCAAGAAGGCGGTGCCTGCCACGCGCGAGATCGCCCCGAACCACTGGGCCGCGTGCATCCACGCCTGATGCCCGGCTCACCAACGCTCGATGATTCACACCGGGAGGAAACCCAAGCTCAATGAGGACGTATTCCAGGCTCGCAGTGCTGGGCGCTGCGCTCGCGCTTACTCCGATGTCGACGGCCCTGGCCCAGACCGAGACCCCCAAAAAAGGCGGCATATTGAATATCGCGGTGGTCGCCGAGCCGCCGACGTACGATTGCCATGCCAGCACCACGTTCGGTGTCATCCATCCGGTCGGGCCCCACTACTCGACGCTGCTCAGGTACGCGGGCGACTGGAAGAAGATGTACATCGAGGGGGACCTGGCCGAGAGCTGGTCGGTGTCCCCGGACGGCCTGACGTTCACGTTCAAGCTGCGTGACGGGGTCAAGTTCCACGACGGCTCGCCGGCCACGTCCGCCGACGTCAAGGCGAG
>JBLNBZ010000116.1:0-34394 GCA_050260355.1 Bacteroidota bacterium
GATCCGGCATGGCGGCGGCTTTACACCCTCCTGGAGCATTGGCAGGCGCCGCGCTTCCCGCTGCGGGGCGCCGACGCCCTTGCCCTTGGCGTCGAGCCGGGTCCGGCCGTCGGCGAGCTGCTGCAGCAGCTCGAGAGCTGGTGGATGGACGAGGATTTCGTGCCCAGCGAAGCCGATCTGCGCGAGCGTCTTCACCAACTGGTGCGCGAGCGCAAGGCCTGACCCAGAGGCGTCTTCTCTCCTTGCCCGGAACGCGTTAGCCTCGCGTGTCCTTACGACGCGAGGGGACATGAGGGGCTTTCGGGCAAGCCTGCGGTGCGCCGCCTTCGTGGTGGTCGCGCTCGCCGTCTATGCCACAGCGGTCATGGCCGGCGAGCAGCACGATGCCGGCTATTGGAGCAGCGGGCGCATGTCACTCGGGCTGCGCCCGGAACGATGGCGCTCCGAGCCGATGCTTGCACCGCGCTCGCGCAAGCCCAGCCAGTGCAGCAGGTGGCGGGCTGCCGCTTCGCGCCTGGGCGAAACCTATGCGGGCCATGTCCTTCGGCAAACGGTGATCCCGCGCGAGTGCCGCTTCCTCGACGCCGACCGGGCGGACGAAACCTGGGACTGGCCCTGGGCCTCGCTGAGCGGCGGACGCGTGGTTCCACCTCGCCTGCATGCAACGTTCGGCGCCTGGGAGATCCGCTGCGGCAGCGCCGGTGCGCGGCGGCGCTGCGCACTGCTGCATCGAGACCCGATCGCGCTGGATCACGAGCTCGACGCCGCCAATCCGGCGATCGTCACGCATTTCGTCATCGATGTGGTCGGCGGCAGGGAGAGCCTGCTGTGGCGGATGTTCGTTCCTATCGAGGCTGCGGCTGCAGACTCGAGGGCGGCAACGCGCGCGGCCACCCGCTCCAGCGTCGTGCGCTACCGCCTGCATGCGGCGGAGCGGAGCGAGCCTTTTCCGGTGTGCACTGAATCGGCCTGCCTGATGGAGGCCAACATTCGCCACGCAGGAGAGGTTGCCACACACCTTTGGGACGGAAAGCCGCTCGATCTTCACATCTGGCTGCATTCCGACCGGGCCGTCGACGTGACGTTGCCCGCCGCAGGCTTCAGGGCCGGTCTCAAGGAGCTCGTTCGACTGCGCCGCGAGGAGGTCCGCGCTGCGGGCAAGCGCTGATGGCCGACCCGATGAACGCCGATGCCAGCGGTCCGCCCGGACAGGCGCGCATCGTGCGCGCGATCTTCGCGGCAATGGCGCTTCTCTCCCTCCTCGGCGGGCTTGCGTTCTACCTCCTTGCCGAGCGGCTGGGAGTCGAGTCAACCACCGCGCGGCTGGTCGCCTCGGCGTTCCTCATCACGGCGGTGCTCGACGCACTCGTGCTCTACGCCTGGGACCGGCTGTTCAAGCCGGGGAAGTGATCGAAAAGCGTGCGCCGCGACCCTCGGCTCAGAACCGAGGGCTGGTGGGAGGCAACCCGAGACCCAGACGTCCGCTGACGATGTAGTTGTTCGGGCTCATGGCCACGTGCTTCACAGCAGCGTGGACATCACGCACGCAGCGCTCGAGCAACGACGTCTCGAAGATGGTCGCCGCGCCCGCCGCAGCGCACAGCCGGTCGACGACTTGCACGGCACTCTCCGCGGCAAAGGTGCATGCCGACCTGAATGTCGCGCGGGCCCGCACGAGCCGCTCTCCGCCAACGTCGGTCGCAATCATCAGATCGCTCATGGCTTCGCGCAGGAATGCGCGGCCCGCGCGCAACTGCGCGTCAGCCCGGCCGTGCTCGGATTGAACGATCTCGCGGTCGCGCAGGGGCACATTGGTGCCAGCGCGCGCCTTTGTCGCCGCCAGCTCCGTGAAGGCATCAACCGCGGCCTGTGCGATTCCGAGCGGCACCGCCGACACCGTCCAGGCGAACACGGACATGGCCGGCATGCGGTAGAGCAAGCCCGGCTGCGTCGGGTGGTGATCGGGAAAGGCGTGCACGTGCTGCGACGGCACAAGCAGATCGCGGACCTCGAAATCGCAACTCCCAGTGCCACGCAATCCCGACACGTGCCAGGTGTCGATGATCGTGGTGTCCTTGCGTGCGAAATAGCAGCAGACGAGGCGCGTTGCATCGCCGCTGCCCGCCTCTGCGGCGTTGCACAGTCCCATGAAGTGGGTCGCGTGATGCGCACCGCTGCCGAACGGCCACCGTCCCGTGACCTTGTAGCCGCCCTTCACCGGCACTGCGCTGCCCACTGCTCCGGTGGCGCTGGCGACGAACGCACGCTGATCGTAGAACCAGGCGCGGGCGACGGTCTCGGGCAGATATCCCGCGACGCGGCTCATGCCGCCGCCGTTACCGACAAGCCAGCCGATCGAACCATCCAGTCCGGCAGCGGCCTCCACCACGCACATGAACTCTTGCGGCGACAGCTCCGGCCCGCCGAACGCCTGTGGCAACCACAGACGAAAGAGCCCAGCATCGGCCAAGGCATCGAAGACGGGCGCGGGGAGCCGGCGCTCCCGGTCGATCGCCTGGCGATGCTCGGCGACAAACGGCGCGAGCTGCCGAGTCCTCTCCAGGATCGCGTCGACGTTTGAAGCGCTGAGGCTCATGGCATGGCGTACATCGGGCGCTGTGGCTCCAGTCTCTCGGCGATCATTGTAAGTAGCGGCAGCCCACGCAAGATCGAAGAATTCAGCTGCAGATCAAGCCATTTCATCTACGATTGGGCCATGAAACGGCTGCCTCCCCTGACCGAGTTGCGCGCCTTCGAGGCGGCCGCGCGCCATTTGAGCTTCAAGGTCGCCGCCGCCGAGCTCGGCGTCACGCCGACGGCCATCAGCCACCAGATCAAGCTGCTCGAGCAGCACTGCGGCGAGCCCTTGTTCCGGCGGCGGCCAAGGCCTGTCGCCCTGACCTCGGCCGGCGAGCAACTCTTTCCCGTCGTGCGCGATGGATTCGAAAGCTTCGCCGAAGCGCTGGCGGCCGTAGGCGCGCGCAGCGCACGGGGTAGATTGCGCGTAACGGCCACGAACGCATTTGCCGCGCGCTGGCTCGTACCGCGATTGGCAGACTGGCGACAATCACATCCGCGGCTCAGAATCGATATCATCGGTACGGATGCGGTATTGAGCCTGAAGGCGAGCGAGGCCGACGTTGCCATCAGGTATGCGCGCACACCTCCGACCGACGGACATCCGCTCGAGCTGATGCGCGACACGTTCCACGTTGTCGGCAGCCCTTCGCTGGTCGGCACCTCGGGCAAGATGCGGAGCCCGGCCGCCCTCACCCGCTTCCCGCTGATCGAGATCGAATGGCCGCCCACCGATACGGCGGCGCCGAGCTGGCAGCGTTGGGAGACTGCGGCAAAGCTCCGCTGCAAGGCGGTGCCTCAGCTTTCGAGCTTGCCGACGCTGTCCTTCCGCGAGGAGCTTCATGCCATCGAGGCAGTGATCGCGGGACAGGGTCTGGCGATATGCAGTGACGTGCTGGTAGAACCGGAGCTGGCCAGCAGCACGCTCGTACGCGTGTCGGATATCACGCTGCCCGGCTATGGCTTCTACGTCGTGCACCGGCCCGGGCACGCAAAGGAAGCCTCGATCAGGGCGTTTGTCGCGTGGGCGCGAGCCATGGCGTCAGGTGCGCCGGTGAGCTCACGACACGCCCGCAGCGCTCACACCACGACCGGCTGACAAACCTGCTCGCCGACGCCGAACACGCGCCGGTAGCGCTCGATCTCATCGGGGGGACCGACAGCTTTGGTCGGGTTGTCCGACAGCTTCACGGCGGGACGGCCATTGGCCGAGATGACCTTGCACACGATCGAGAAGGGGTCGAGGCCGCCATCGGGTCCGAAGCCGCGGAAGTCATTGGTCAACAGCGTGCCCCAGCCGAAGCCGATCCTGATGCGCCCGTGGAAGTGACGGTGAATTTCCTCGATCAGCTCGACGTCGAGTCCGTCGGAAAAAATGGCAAGCTTCGTGTGCGGATCCTGACCGCGCCGACGCCACCAGTCGATCGCCATCTCGCCGCCCTCGAACGGATCGCCGGAGTCGATGCGCACGCCGGTCCAGTGCGTCATCCAGTCCGGAGCGTTCTCGAGAAATCCCTTCGTGCCGTAGGTGTCGGGCAGGATCACGCGCAGGTTGCCCTCGTAGTCGTCCTGCCAGTCCGACAGCACGCGATAGGGCGCCTCGGCGAGCGCCCGGTCACCGCGGGCCAGCGCGGCGTAGACCATCGGCAGCTCGTGCGCGTTGGTGCCGATCGCCTCCACCTCGCGGCGCAGGGCGATGAGGCAGTTGGACGTACCCAAGAAGGCAGGCCCCAAGCCCTCGATCATGGCCTGGACGCACCAGTCCTGCCACAGGAAGCCGTGGCGCCGCCGCGTGCCGAAGTCGGCGATGCTGAGCTCAGCCAGATTCTTGAGCCGCCGGATCTTCTCCCACACGCGCGTCATGGCGCGCGCGTAGAGCACCTGCAGCTCGAACTTGCCCATGCCCTTGGTGACCGCGCGCGAGTGCAGCTCCATGATGACGGCCAGCGCCGGGATCTCCCACATGGTGGTCTCGATCCAGGGCCCGTCGAACGTCAGCTCGTACTGATCGCCACGCCGCTCGAGGTGGTAGGGAGGAAACCGGAAGTTCTCGAGCCAGTGGATGAAGTCCGGCGAGAACATCTGCCGCTTGCCGTAGAACATGTTGCCGCGCAGCCAGGTCGACTCTCCGCGCGACAGCGACAGCGAGCGGATGTGGTCGAGCTGCTCTCTGAGCTCCCCCTCGTCGATCAGGTTCGCCAGCGGCACGTTCTGCGAGCGGTTGATGATGCCGAAGGTCACTCTGACATGGCGGTGCCGCCGGAAGATGGTTTGCGCCATCAGCAGCTTGTAGAAATCGGTGTCGAGCACCGAGCGCACGATCGGATCGATCTTCCAGGTGTGGTTGTAGACGCGCGTGGCGATGTCGGTCATGAGGCGATGAGCTTCCGGCGGGCGCGGACGGCGAAACTCGACGGGCGATAGTGAAACGCCGACAGCGGCAAATCAACCTGCACGCATCGGGTAGCAAAAAGGCCGCCGCGGCAACCCGCGACGGCCCACTTGGTCAAGGAGAGAGAAACTCTAGAAATCCATCCCGCCCATGCCGCCACCGCCCGGCATCGGCGGCATCGGCGTATCCTTCTTCGGCAGCTCCGCAATCATGGCCTCGGTCGTGATCAGGAGACCGGCCACCGACGCTGCGTCCTGCAGCGCGCAGCGCACGACCTTGGCAGGATCGATCACGCCTTCGGCGACGAGATCGCCGTACTCGCCGGTCTGAGCGTTGTAGCCGAAAGCGTACTTGGAGCTTTCGAGCACCTTGCCGACCACGACGGAGCCATCCTCGCCGGCGTTCTGCACGATCTGGCGGGCCGGCCACTGCAGCGCCTTCTTGACGATGGTGATGCCGACCTTCTGATCGTCGTTCTCGGTCCTGAGCTTGTCGAGCGCCGAGATGGCGCGCAGCAGGGCGACGCCGCCGCCCGGTACGATGCCCTCCTCGACCGCGGCGCGGGTAGCGTGCAGCGCGTCGTCGACGCGGTCCTTGCGCTCCTTGACCTCGACCTCGGTAGCGCCACCGACCTTGATCACGGCTACGCCGCCGGCGAGCTTGGCCAGCCGCTCCTGCAGCTTCTCGCGATCGTAGTCGGAGGTCGTCTCCTCGATCTGCGCCTTGATCTGCTTCACTCGCGCCTCGATGTCGTGCTTCTTGCCGGCGCCGTCGACGATGGTGGTGTTCTCCTTGTCGATCGACACGCGCTTGGCCTTGCCGAGCATATTGAGCGTGACGTTCTCGAGCTTGATGCCGAGGTCCTCGCTGACGACGGTGCCGCCCGTGAGCACGGCGATGTCCTCGAGCATGGCCTTGCGGCGATCGCCGAAGCCCGGAGCCTTGACGGCAGCCACCTTCAGGCCGCCGCGCAGCTTGTTGACGACGAGCGTGGCGAGCGCCTCGCCCTCGACCTCCTCGGCAATGATGAGCAGCGGCTTGCCGGTCTGCACCACGGCCTCGAGCAGGGGCAGCATCGGCTGCAGGCCCGACAGCTTCTTCTCGTGGATGAGAATGTAGGGTGCATCGAGCTCCGTCGTCATCTTGTCGGCGTTGGTGACGAAGTAGGGCGAGATGTAGCCGCGGTCGAACTGCATGCCCTCGACGACATCGAGCTCGGTCTCAAGGCTCTTGGCCTCCTCGACCGTGATCACGCCCTCGTTGCCGACCTTCTTCATCGCCTCGGCGATGATGCGCCCGACCTCGCGGTCGCCGTTGGCGGAGATGGTGCCGATCTGCGCGATCTCGTCGTTGGAGGTTACCTTCTTCGCCTTGGCCTTGAGCTCCTCGACGACCACGGCGACGGCGCGATCGACGCCGCGTCTCAGGTCCATGGGATTGGCGCCGGCGGCGACCGATTTGGCGCCCTCTCTGACAATGGCCTGAGCCAGAACCGTCGCGGTCGTGGTGCCGTCACCCGCGACGTCGGACGTCTTGGACGCGACCTCGCGCAGCATCTGGGCGCCCATGTTCTCGAACTTGTCCTCGAGCTCGATCTCCTTGGCGACGGTGACGCCGTCCTTGGTGATGCGCGGGGCGCCGAACGACTTCTCGATGACGACGTTGCGTCCCTTGGGGCCGAGGGTCACTCTGACCGCATTCGCGAGGATGTCGACGCCGCGCAGCATCTTTTCGCGCGCGTCCTGCGAAAAGCGTACGTCCTTGGCTGCCATTGTTGGCTACTCCTGGTTTGCAGAAACCTGTCTAATCGAACTGGTGACGATCAGGCAGCGGCGCGAACCGACGCCTTGCCCTCGATGACGCCGAGGATGTCGCTCTCCTTCATAATGAGCAGCTCCTGGCCATCGATCTTGACCTCTGTTCCGGACCACTTGCCGAACAGCACACGGTCACCGGTTTTCACGTCGAGCGGAACGAGCCGGCCGCCTTCATCACGGCCGCCGGGGCCAACGGCAACGACCTCGCCCTGCATCGGCTTTTCCTTGGCCGTGTCGGGAATGATGATGCCGCCGGCGGTCTTTGTATCCTCCTCAATCCGGCGCACTACGACGCGGTCGTGCAGAGGACGAAACTTCATGACTGACCTCTCGATGCTACGAATGCTACCGGCTCAGGCCCACAATCTGCCGCGACCAGCCGCGGGAGCCGCACCGGCATCGGGGCCCCGGGCCGCGTGAAAGGGCTCTCACGCCGGTGAGGCCCGTATATGCGGCAGGCCCATTAGCACTGTCAAGGAGAGAGTGCCAAAGGTCGCCCGGGCCAGGCGCCGGTGCAGATCTTTTAATGTTTTTGGGTAGCGCGATCCGATCGGAACGGCTCATACCTCGAGCAGGACGTCCCGCAAAAACAATAGCCCACGCGGAGGAGTCTTCGCGCGGGCATTAGTCCGGAATGTATCTTGCTCGGATTGGTTGAAATCAGATCGAGAAATCGTTCAGCTTGGCTCCTTTTGCCAGCTTTGCCGCGAGCCATTTCGGCTGCCGACCCCGGCCCGTCCACGTCTCGGCCGGATTATCTTTGTTGCGGTACTTGATTGCGACCTTCGAGCCCTTCCGGCCGCCGCCGAAAAGCTCGCTTACTGTGAAACCTGCATTCTCGGCCAGTGACGCGATCTTCTGTTTGAGATCCGACCGCTCGCGCTCCTTTGCGTTGGTAATCGCGCGTTTCACGCGCGCCTCCAGCTCGAGCAGATCTTTCAAGGACATCTTGTCCACGTTAATGGTAGCCATCTTGCGCCCCTTTCCCGGTTTTTTCATGCGCGGAGCTATAAACGCTCCGAGAATGGATTGCACGAGGAATATTTCAATTTCGGTCTCTCATAACCCGTTCGTTAGGCAATGGATAATTGCCTCTGCACTGCAACCGGCGGTTCTGGATTACGCGCCCAACCGAATGACGGTTGCCTGAATATCCCGCATCAGAGGCAGACAATCTCGGCACGCCCGACTGCTAGCAATCGTGGCTCGCTGCTGCCAACCAATTGAAAAAACACGAGAAACTCATTGTATGCCGGCGCGTTTACAATATCCTGGACCGATCACGAGTCGCCGGAGGAGAATCGAAGGAGATCTACGCATGAGCCATAGAGACCTGGCGGCACAGCTCCGAGGCTTCAGCCTGACGACCGCGGAAATCTACTACCGCATGCCGGATCACCCATCCCTGCTGCAAAGCTACGTGTGGCAGGACTACGATCTCCACCCGATGTTTCCGAAGCTGAAAAAGTTTCTCGACTTTTGGTCGAGAAATCTGGAGGGCAGGCTCTATCGCATCAGGGTCGCCCATCAGGCGCTCATCCACCCGCGCGAGTTTCGCCTCGTAGCTGACGAGATGCGGCTGCACTGACGTCACACGCGGGCTCGCGCTAGCTCACGCCTTCGGCAACGAGACACTTCAACCGTTGCGCATGCGCATCCGGTGCGCCAGCCTGCTTGGCGTAGCCAAGTCGCGCGCAGCGGAGCGAAGTCAGGAGCGGCGATGCCTTACTCCTCTTATCGGCCCGAGCTCATGGGTCGAGCGATGCTCGACCCGTCCGGTACGTTCGAGGCAGGCTCGTTTCAGTCCCTGACGCTTGTCTACACCGCGGGAACCTTCGGCATCGACGACACCGGCTCGATCAAGATCGGCTTTCGCTTTGCCACCGATTTCGGCCCCGTTCAGTTCGACCAGCCCGATGCACCCGGCTACACGACGGCAGAGGCCTCCAATGGAGCCAAGCTCGAGCTGAGGTGGGAGTTCAAGCGCAACATCCGCCCGTGGAGCCGCGCCCTCTACATCGGCGTGGCCAAGCATTTTCTTGCCCCCGGAGACACCATCACCATCCGGTTCGGAGATCGGCGATCCGGATCGCCCGGCGTGCGCATGCAGACATACTGCGAAAGCCGATTCGAGTTCCGCGTCTTTGTCGACGCGATTGCGACGTACGACTATGTCGCTCTGCCGCAAAGCCCGGCGATAACGCTCGTTCCCGGCCCTCCGGCAAGATGGCGCGCGCTGTTGCCGACGCTGGTTCGCGCCGGCGAGCCTTTCCGCCTGGCCATCAAGCCGGAGGACAAATGGGGCAATCCGTCGGATCGGGCAGATGCGCTGCTCCGGCTCGTGCCGTCTGCGCCAGTGCGCGGCCTGCCGAAGGAGACG
The DNA here is from genome assembly GCA_050260355.1 of Bacteroidota bacterium. GTDB lineage: Bacteria > Pseudomonadota > Alphaproteobacteria > Rhizobiales > Hyphomicrobiaceae > CADEFX01. Next base: position 9,167 of record JBLNBZ010000116.1, read on the forward strand.
CGGATTTCGAAAGGGCAGTTCGCCGCGGTCTTCGAAGACCTCAGCGTCGATGCACCGGCCGACCTGCACATCGATGTGCTCGGCGAGAAGGGCGAGCTGCTCTGCCGTACGAATCCGCTGCGCGTCGGTGATCCCTCGCGCCGGCTGGTTCATTACTGGGGCGACACGCACGGTCAGTCCAACGAGACGCTCGGCACGAACTCGGCACGCGAGTACTTCATTTTCGGCCGCGACCGGGCGTTCCTCGACGTGATGGGTCACCAGGGCAACGATTTCCAGATCACGGACGCATTCTGGCGCGAGCTCAACGCGCTCACCGCCGAATTCGACGATCCGGGCCGGTTCGTGTGCATCCCGGGTTACGAGTGGAGCGCCAACACCGCCATCGGCGGTGACCGCAACGTGCACTACCGGCGCGAGGGCGAGACCATCCACCGGTCCTCGCGCGCCCAGATCGCGGATCCGGCCGACATGGCCGATGAGGCCTCGGACGCGCACACGGCGCACGAGCTGTTCGCCAAGCTTGCAAACAAGGACTGCATCGTCGTGGCTCATATCGGCGGCCGCTATGCGGATATCGCGTTCGCGCACGATGGACGCCTGGAGACGGCGGTCGAGGTGCATTCTGCCTGGGGTACGTTCGAATGGCTGCTCTGGGACGCTTTCGAGAAGGGCTACCGGGTCGGCATCGTCGCCAACTCGGACGGGCACAAGGGCCGACCGGGAGCCTGCTATCCGGGGGCCTCGTTCTTCGGGAGCTCTGGCGGCCTGACCTGCTTCATGGCCGAGCGCCTGGATCGCGACGCGATCTTCGAGTGCATGCGCCGCCGGCGGCACTACGCGACGACTGGAAATCGCATGCTGCTGTCGGTCGAGGCGCACACGGACTCGGACGCCGCGCTGTTCGCGCGCGATCCGGACGTCTTTCCGTCGGCAGAGGCCACATCGACCCGCAGGCTCGAGATGGGCGATATCGCGCGCGTGTCCGATGACGATGTCGATCTCGCGATCGAGGTTCACGGCTCGGCACCGATCGAGCGGATCGACATCTTCGATGGCCCCACACTGGTCGACACGGTGCGGCCTTTCGCGGAGAAGGACCTCGGGCGGCGCATCCGCCTCGTCTATCAGGGTGCGGAGTACCGCGGGCGCGCTCGCACCACGACGTGGGACGGCTCGCTGAGGGTCAAGGACAACGACATCGTGCGCGCCCGGATGTTCAACAACTGGAACCTCGACCGGGGTATCCAGCTCCAGGATGCGGGCCTGTTGAGCTGGACTGCCGTCACCACCGGCAATTTCGGCGGCATCGATCTGTGGCTCGACCACCCGACGCACGGCTACCTCGAGTTCGAGACGCCGCACTGCCGCGGCCGCCGCAGCATCGCCTCGGTGTGCCTGCAAGATCACGTGTTCTCCGCCGGAGGGCTCGATCGCGCCGTCAAGCTGTCGCGCTTGCCTGAGCAGATGACGGTGACGCGCATGAAATTCACCCGCAAGGTTCACCTGCAGCACACGGGCGATACGCGCCTCTTCATCCGCGTCACGCAGGAGGACGGGCATCGCGCCTGGTCCAGCCCGATCTACTTGTTCCGCTGACAGCCGATGGCACGCACAATTCAACGCTTCGAGGTCTCCCTCAAGGCCTTCATCGTGCGCGACGGGCGCGCGCTGCTCGTGCGCGAAGCCGACACGGGCTACTGGGAGCTGCCCGGAGGCCGCATCGATGTCGGCGAGGAATGGGAGTCGCATGATGCGGTCCTGGCCCGCGAGATCGCAGAGGAGCTCGGCGCCGCGTTTCGCGTGGAGGTCGGCGGCGAGACCGTGACCTGGACCAGGCGGCGACCGTCGGACGGAGTCTTCCAGTTCGTGGTCGGACGCGTATGCCGGCACGTTGCGGGCGAGCCGGTGCTCTCCGACGAGCACGACGACCTGGCGTGGGTGATGCCCGGCGAATGGCGAAGCCTGCAACTGCCGCCCGAGTCCGGCTACGCTGCAGCCCTCGACCGGCTCTGGCAGCGTGCTGCGCTTCTCGAGAGGTAGATCCCGCGCTCACGTATCGCGCTCGTGGAAGAAGTCGTAGATGCGCTGCGCCATGTCGTTCGAGATGCCGACGACGGCCTTGAGGTCTTCCACGCCGGCGCGGCTCACGGCCTTGGCTGAGCCGAAATGCTTGAGCAGCGCGCGCCTGCGCGTGGGACCGATGCCGGCGATCTCATCGAGCGGATTGGCGCCGATCGACCTCGAGCGCCGCGCGCGATGCGAGCCGATGGCGAAGCGGTGCGCCTCATCGCGCAAGCGCTGGATGAAATAGAGCACCGGATCGCGCGGCTCCAGCATGAGCGGCTTGCTCCGGCCAGGGATGTGGAAGTGCTCGCGACCCGCGTCCCGATCGGGGCCCTTGGCGACGCCGATGACAGCAATTCCCTCCACGCCGAGCTCGCTGATCACCGCCTGCGCCACGCCGAGCTGGCCTGCGCCGCCGTCGATCAGCACCAGATCGGGCCGCTCGGGAAACTCCTCCACGCCGGAGGCCTCCTCCTCGCCGCCATCCACGCTGTCGGCTCCGCACGGCTCCTCGCCTTCCGGCAAGCTTGTCCGCTGCGACGGGCTCCTCTTGTCGGCGGGCAGCACACCGAAAGCGATCGAGTCGGCGCCGCGCTCGGTTCTCGGCGGAGGCGCCGGCTCGGCGATGCGTGCCAACGCAGCAGCGTCCGGCGCCGTCTCCGCTTGCGCGGCACTTGCCTGCTCGGCCTGATCGGCCGCCTCGCCGTTTGCAGCGGCCGTCGATGCGCCCTGCGTGCTCGCTATCAAGCGCTTGAAGCGGCGCGTCAGCACCTCGCGCATCATGGCGTAGTCGTCGCCCGGCGCCAGATCCTGCGACTTGATGTTGAACTTGCGGTACTGCCCTTTCACGAAGCCGTCGGCGCCGGCAACGATCATGGCACCGACGGCATTCGTGCCGGAGATATGGCTGTTGTCGAACACCTCGATGCGGCGCGGCGGACGCGGAAGGTCCAATCGCTCGGCCAAGCCCTCGAGCAAGCGCCGCTGCGAGGAGCTCTCGGCCAGCTTGCGCCCCAGCGCCTCGCGTGCATTGGCAAGCGCATGCTCGATGAGCCCGGTCTTGGCGCCACGCTGCGGCACCCTGATCTCGACGCGGCGCTCGGCCTTGGAGGAAAGCGCCTCCATCAGCAGCTCGCGATCGGGCAGGTCGTGCGAAAGCAGGATCAGCCGAGGCACGGGCTTGTCGTCGTAGAACTGGGCGATGAAGCTCGACAGCACCTCGTCGACAGGAAGCGAGCGGTCCGCGCGCGGGAAGTAAGCACGGTTGCCCCAATTCTGGCGCGAGCGGAAGAAGAAAACCTGTATGCAGGTCTGTCCGCCGTCCTGATGCGCGGCGAACACGTCGGCTTCCTCGATGCCTTCCGGATTGATGGTCTGGTCGGCGGTGATGTGGCTGATGGCTTGCAGCCGGTTGCGCAGGCCGGCAGCACGCTCGAACTCCAGCTTATCGGCGGCTTCCGCCATCATGGCCTGCAGCCGCGTCCTCACCTCCTGGCTCTCGCCCTTGAGGAAGCGGGAGGCTTCCTCGACCAGGCGGTTGTAGTCCTCGAGCGAAATCTCGCGGGTGCAAGGCGCCGAGCAGCGCTTGATCTGATAGAGCAGGCACGGCCGCGTGCGGCTCTCGTACACCGCATCAGAGCACGAGCGCAGCAGGAAGGCGCGCTGCAACGTGTTGATGGCACGGTTGACGGCGCCGGCCGACGCAAACGGCCCGAAGTAATCGCCTTTGCGATTGCGCGCGCCACGATGCTTGATGATTTGCGCCGCCTCGTGGTCGCGTGTCAGCAGAATGTAGGGAAACGATTTGTCGTCGCGCAGCAGCACGTTGAAGCGCGGACGGAAGCGCTTGATGAGGTTGGCCTCGAGCAGCAGCGCCTCCGACTCCGTGCGCGTCGTCACGAACTCCATCGCCGCTGTCGCTGAGATCATGCGCGCGATGCGGTTGGTGTGGCCTCCAAGGCGGATGTAGTTGGTGACGCGCGCCTTCAGCGAGCGCGCCTTGCCGACGTAAATGACGTCGCCGGCCGCATCGATCATGCGGTAGACGCCGGGCGAGGACGGCAGCGTCTTGAGATAGCCGGCGATGACCTCCGGCCCGCTCTTGCGCGGGCGAGCGGCTTCGGGCGCCTCGAGCAGGGCGTCAGCGGCCGGCGCGTTGCCTGTTTCCTTGGTTGGCATGACAGAGAGGTAAGCGAAGGGCCGGCTCGGGTCCAGGGGCGGAAGCGCTACGGCCGCCTATTGCGGCGAGCACGCGCCGCGGCTCCCGCCCGCCGGCGGGGCTGAAGCACAAGGATGCAGCCCGCCTGTCAGGATCGCCCGCGCGCCGCATCGAGGCTCCAGGGGCCGGGTCCCGCGAACACGAGATAGAAAAAGATGATCGACCACAGCAGCACATAGTCGCCGTGGTTCTCGGCGGGGAAAAGGCTGACCGGAGCATGCGCCTTCAGGTAGTCGCCCGCCATCGCGACGGACAGCAGGAGAGCGGCAGGACGCGTAAAAAGGCCGATGACCACGAGTGCGCTGCCGAAGAACTCGATGATACCGAGCAGACCCATTTTCGAGAGCAGCGGCGGCATCGGCAAATCCGCTCCCGGAAAGCCGAACAGCTTCTGCGATCCGTGCATCAAAAGCAGCCCTGCCGCCACGATACGCAAGAGGCTCAGGACGCGTGGGGCCCAGGCATGCAACGTTTCGCGCATGATGCGAACTCCTCGGCTCGCCGGCTTCGATCCTATTGCGGCGAGGCGTTGACACCGAACATGCGCCTCAGCTCCCGCTCGCCGGCAGGGCTGAAACGCACGATGCGACCGCTCCTCTCCCGATGCGCCCATTTGAGCTGATAGAAGCGCTCGAGCAGGGCTGCGCCCAGGGCGCCGGCAAGATGCGAGCGCCGCTCGCTCCAATCGAGGCACGTTTTGCACAGCGGCCGGCGCATCCGGCCGAGGGAGGACAGATCGATGCCGAAGTCGGCAAGCGCCCGCTCGCCCTTGGCCGTGAGCTCGGGAGACTGGGGGGAGGCGGTGACGGCGAGATAGCCCTTGCGCCGCAGCCCGTCGTAAAGGCCGACCCCGAGATCGCCGGCGAGATGGTCGTAGCACACGCGCGCGTGACGCAGCGCCGGATCGCGCGGGCCGGTGCGGGTGCGCAGGTGGCCGACGCGCGCGGCAAGGCCCATCAGCCCCTCCAGCACATTGGCGACATCCTCCCCTGAAAGCTGGAAATAACGGTGCCGCCCCTGCCGCTCCGCCCGCACCAGACCGCCGGCTTCGAGCTTGGCCAGATGCGCACTGGCGGTGGGCAGCGTTACGCCCGCCTCATGGGCGAGCTCGGTGGCGGTCAGCGCCTTGCCGCCCATCAGCGCGGTCAGCATGTTGGCGCGCGCCGGATCGCCGACCAGGGAAGCTGCCAATGAGATGTTGGGGCCCGCCTTCATAGTTAGATGATAGTCGAACCATTTGAGCGATGCAATATGCGATGCAGTTTCAGGACAACCGGAGGCTCGTCATGGCCATCACGTGCTGCATCAGGTACACGCTCGATCCTTTCCAGCGCGATGCGTTCGAGGAATACGCGCACCGCTGGGGCACGATCATTCCGCGCTGCGGCGGCGATCTCATCGGCTATTTCCTGCCGCACGAGGGCACCAACAACATCGCGCTCGCTCTCATCTCGTTCGAGAGCCTGGCGGCGTACGAAGCCTATCGCGCGCGTCTCAAGGCGGATCCCGAAGGGTCGGCCAACTTCGCGTTCGCCGAGGAGAAGCGCTTCATTCTGGCGGAGGAGCGCACCTTCCTGCGCGGCGTCGCCTAGCGGCACGACTGTGCGATAGCGACAATCGTGTCAGCACAGCCACAGCGCGCGACAAATCCCTTGGCCCACCCTGCTGCCTGTGGACGCCGCCGAAGCATGTGACCTAGCCTGCAGCTCATTTGAAGAGTGCTGAGTGTCGGGTGGTGGGGCGGGTGGGCGTATGTTGAAGCGTTTTCAGCGCTGGCTAGGCGCGCTTTTTATTTCGACGATGACGGGATGCGTCAACGCGCAGGACTTGGATGCGCTCATCACTGTCATGCAGTTCGAGCCGTCGCCATTGAGCGGCGTAAAGCCCGACGATCTGCGTATGTATCTCATTGCGCCGGTAAGTCCATTCGACGACGCCATGTCCTCCCAGATCAAGGGATTGGCTCCGGCCGATCCGGACTTCCTGGATTTCGTGAAAAGGCACTGCAATCCGGATCGGCATGCCGAGCCCGATGTTACTCGCTACGCGCTGTTCGCAGGGCCCGAGCTCATCGTTGCTGCTGGCCAATGGCTCTACAATACGGCCGTCAGCGAGCTGGATGGCAGACTCAAGCGCCTGCAGGATCGATCGAGTGCCGAGTACTACTTCCAGCGCTCGTTCCGGCAGGGCACCCCTTCATGGAACAACATCTCCTGCATCGTCATTCACCGTGGCGCCGCTGCGCAGGGGAAGGAAAAACGCCAATCTTCAGGCATGACCGCCGTGATCTCGAGGCGGGACATGGGCGCACACTCCGACACGCTGAAGCTCATCTACGCGCGGCTCGACAACGCCGTTGCCTTGACCGGCGCCGGCACCGCAGAGAACCCGCCGAGTGTGCAAGTCGATATCGCCTTTTCAGTGCAGGCGGCGACCAAGGGCAAGGAGCGCCCCGAGATCTATCAAGTGACGCTGCAGGCCTTCAAACCGTTCAATGCCGAGCTCGGCAAGAATGCGAAGGTCTGCGGCGATGCCGCGAGCAGCGATGCGGTCCGGTGCATGTGGGAATCGGACTTGCTGCCAAAGCCGAGCAAGGGCGTGACCAGCTACTCGATCTCGGTCGTGGTGAAGGAGACCGGCTCCGGCGCGAGCAAGGCCGCAAAGGCGCGTGCGGGCCTGGAGGCGATGAACGCGCTGGTCAAGCCGAAGTTCGAGGCATGGCTCAAAGAGGTGGCGCAGAAGTCCGACTAGATCCTGCTGCTGCCTTCGGGCTATGCGCTGCTCCCGGCTCCACGCGCGAAATTTATCCTCGGATGATCGGCCGCGGTGATACTCGGGCCCGCCTCGGCTCACGGGACGGTGCCTCCGCGCGGTGCTTCGTCTCGGCTCACGAGCCGGGGGCCGCAGTCCGATCGTCCTGTTTGATCGGTCGCCAGGCCAGCGGAGCGTCAAGGCGGGATCCGGATGCGGCGAGCATGGGCGTTCGCAGCCCATTATTGCGCTCAGGCCAGCGGGCTGACGGACGCCCTGCTTCCTGCGCCAGGCATGCCCTCGAGGGTGAGGCCCTGCGAGGCGATCGCTGCTGTCCGGACAAAGGAGACCGCCTTCATGTCGAACGGGCACGGCCCTCGGGCCCTCCCGCCGATCAGTGCCTGTGGGAGCGAGCCTGCGCCGTGGCTCTCAATGCGCCATGGCCTTGCCGATCTCCTCGGTCATCTTCTTGGCGTCGCCGAGCAGCATCATGGTGTTGTCGCGATAGAACAGCGGGTTGTCGATGCCGGCGTAGCCGCTTGCCAGGGAGCGCTTGTTGAACATCACGGTGCCCGCCTTCCACACCTGCAGCACCGGCATGCCGTAGATCGGCGAGGACTTGTCCTCCTCGGCGGCGGGGTTCGTCACGTCGTTGGCGCCGATCACGTAGGCGACGTCGGCCTGGGCGAACTCGTTGTTGATGTCCTCGAGCTCGAACACCTCGTCGTAAGGCACGTTCGCCTCGGCGAGCAGCACGTTCATGTGCCCGGGCATGCGCCCCGCCACGGGATGAATGGCGTACTTCACCTCGACGCCGGCCTTCTTGAGCTGATCCGCCATCTCGCGCAGCGCGTGCTGCGCCTGCGCCACGGCCATGCCGTAGCCCGGCACGATGATGACCTTGCCCGCGTTCTTCATCAGGAAGGCTGCATCCTCGGCCGAGCCGAGCTTTACCGGCTTCTGCTCGGCGCCCGCGGCCGGGCCCGCCGTCTCGCCGCCGAAGCCGCCGAGGATGACGGAGATGAACGAGCGGTTCATGCCCTTGCACATGATGTAGGACAGGATCGCACCCGAGGAGCCGACCAGCGCGCCGGTCACGATCAGCGCGATGTTGCCGAGCGTGAAGCCGATGCCGGCCGCCGCCCATCCCGAATAGGAGTTGAGCATCGAGATCACGACCGGCATGTCGGCGCCGCCGATCGGGATGATGATGAGGACGCCGAACAGCAGCGCGACGATCGTGATGGCCCAGAACAACAATCCCGAGCCGCCCGAGTGGCAGAAGCTGTAGACGAGAACGACGAGCAGCGCCGCGAGACCGATGTTGATGACGTGGCGCGCCGGCAGGATGATCGGCTTGCCGGACATGCGGCCCGACAGCTTGGCGAATGCAATTACGGAGCCGGTAAAGGTGATGGCACCGATGGCAACGCCCAGCGACATCTCGAGCAGACTCGCCGGCACGATGTTGCCGGGCGAGCCGATGCCGAAGGCCTCCGGCGCATAGAGCGCGCCCGCTGCCACGCACACGGCCGCGAGACCCACCAGGCTGTGGAAGGCAGCGACCAGCTCCGGCATCATGGTCATGGGAATCTGGCGCGCGATGTAGGCGCCGACGCCGCCGCCGATGCCGATGCCGGCCAGGATCAGCAGCCAGGTCAGCGGGTGATCGAGCGTGCCGAGCTGGCCGAGCGTGGTCAGCACGGCGATGGTCATGCCGGCCATGCCGAACTGATTGCCGCGCCGCGAGGTCTCGGGGCTCGACAGGCCTCTCAGCGCCAGGATGAAGAGCACGCCCGAGGCGAGATAGAGCAGCGCAGCAAGGTTTGGAGACATAGGCCCAGTCTTCCCCGATCTGCAGCGCCTTTAGCGCTTGCTCTCTCTTTTCTTGTACATGGCGAGCATGCGCTGCGTGACGAGGAAGCCGCCGAAGATGTTCACCGACGCCATCACGAGGGCGAGAAAGCCGAAGAGCTTGGCGAGCGCGCTTCCGGCTGCCAGCAACGACACCCCGACGGCGAGCAGAGCGCCGACCACGATCACGGAGGAGATGGCGTTCGTCACCGACATGAGCGGCGTATGCAGCGCCGGCGTCACGCTCCACACGACGTAGTAGCCGACGAAGATCGCGATCACGAAGACCATGAACTGGTAGACGAACGGCGAGACGTCGCCGCCGCCCGACGCGAAGGCGGCCGTGGGCGCGAACACTCCGCAAGCGACGGCACTGGAAAGACCGGCAAGGCGCGAACGCGTCATCTCAGGCTCCCTTCGGCAGCAGGCTCGGGTGCACGATCTTGCCATCCTTGGCGACCAGCGTGCCCTTGATGATCTCGTCGTCCCAATTCACCTTCAGGACCTTCTCCTTCTTGTCGATCATCAGCTCGAGGAAGGTGAGAACGTTCTTGGCGTAAAGACTGGAGGCATTGACCGGCAGCTCGCCGGCGAGGTTGAGCTTGCCCGAGATGCGCACGCCGTTGTGCTCCACGATCTGTGCCGGTTGCGTCAGCTCGCAGTTGCCGCCGCGCTCCGCCGCCAGGTCCACGATGACGGCGCCGGGCTTCATGCTCTCGACCATGGCCGCCGAGATGAGCCGCGGTGCAGGACGCCCGGGAATGAGCGCCGTGGTGATGACGATGTCCTGAGCTTTGATGTGGCCGGCGATCAGCTCCGCCTGCTTCTTCTGGTAGGCCTCCGACATCGGCTTGGCGTAGCCCGCAGCCGTCTGGGCCTGCTTGAACTCCTCATCCTCGACCGCGATGAACTTGGCGCCCAGCGAGGCCACCTGCTCCTTGGTGGCGGGGCGCACGTCGGTTGCCGAGACGATGGCGCCGAGCCGCCGCGCCGTGGCGATGGCCTGCAGACCGGCGACGCCCACCCCCATGACGAACACCTTGGCGGCCGGAACCGTGCCGGCGGCCGTCATCATCATCGGCAGCGCCTGCTCGAACATGGCAGCGGCGTCGACGACGGCCTTGTAACCGGCGAGGTTGGCCTGGCTCGACAGCACGTCCATGGACTGCGCGCGCGAGATGCGCGGCATGAGCTCCATGGAGAACAGGCTGGCGCCGGAGCTCGCCAGCGCATCGAGGTCGGGACGGTCGTCGAAAGGATTGAGCATTGCGGCGACAATGCCGCCCTGCTTGAGGCCCGTGACCTCGTCGAGCGAGGGTCGCCTCACCTTGAGCAGGATGTCGGCGCCGGCGACCGCCTCCGCCGGAGTCGCTGCAATCGTGGCACCGGCCGCCTGATAGGCGCCGTCGAGGAAGCGGGATCGCGCACCGGCGCCGCGGGCGACCCGCACCGAGGCACCCAGACCTGCAAGCTTTTTGGCCGTCTCCGGAGACAGCGCGACGCGCGTCTCACCCCCCTCTTCCGGCGTGACGGCAATTGTCACCATGCGCTGCTCCCGCGCTTCATGTTATCAGGCCGAGCGCGCAAGGACGGCGCGATACGGGCGACTCAGGTGAGGAAGATCAGCATCCAGAGGAGAATGACTGCGACCGCAACGACCAGAACGACCGTGCCGCGCAGAAAGCCGCGATACGTCCGCGCATGTTCGGCATAGTCCATCTCTGGATGGCCGCCAGAGGTATCGATCATCTCACTCCCCTCGAATGGGCCCCGTCTGCCGCGTCTTGTTAACGCAAGGGGAAGGAGGCTTCAAGCCGGGGAAGGCTGCCTGCGCACATGGGCCGCGGGGCGGGGCTGGCGCCGGTCGGGGCGCACAGATATATATCGCCGCAGATCAGATCAGATCGCGTGGCGCCGGCTTAGCTCAGCTGGTAGAGCAACCGCCTTGTAAGCGGTAGGTCGGGGGTTCAAGTCCCTCAGCCGGCACCATCAATCCCCTGTCCGGCCCGGAGTGGTAATTTAGGCCTGCACGGCGACTGACGCGCGCGGTCGCTGGAGCGCGACCACAACGTTTGGGTGCTGAATGGGTTTTTGGCTAGGGACGCCAGAAGGGCTTCATGGCCTCGTGCGTGATGTCGTAGCGCTGCAGGCCGACGTCCTTGAGCATGTAATCGGGCTGGGCGAGCAACCCCATGAGCTCGCGGCGCTGCCGCATGCGCTTCAGCCAAAGCAGGGGAAGCGAGGCGAGCTTGGCCAGCTTGATGAGCACGCCGGCCGATCGCACGGAGCGCCGCCTCACGCTACCATGAGTGATTGTCACGCTGCCCATGATCATTCTCCTTCGCCTTGGTGGCAGACGAGCCGCCCAGACCAGCAAGTTTGTAACGATTAAATGGGGCTTTCCGGCACGCGTGACAAACGAGTTATTGACCTGCTATGAGTGAGTAAAACTCACGTGTCGGAGAGCCATGGCGCGCCCTCTCCCACCCCTCAATACGCTGCAGAGCTTTGAGGCTGCCGCCCGGCACTTGAGCTTCTCCAAGGCCGCGGACGAGTTGCACGTGACGCACGGAGCGGTGAGCAGGGCCGTGCGTCATCTGGAGGATCGGCTCGGGGTGCGACTGTTCGTGCGCGAGACGCGGGCGGTCAGGCTGACGCCGATCGGAGCCTCCTATGCGGCCGACGTGCGGGAGGTGCTGGACCAGCTCGCGGCGGCGACGGTGGCCGTGACGGGCCAGCAGTCATCCGGCGTGCTCAATGTCAGCACGCTCGATTCGTTCGCCTCGAAGTGGCTGGTGCCGAGACTGTTCCGCTTTCGCCGCAGCCAGGGCGACATCGACGTGCGGCTGTCGACAACCGAAAGGCTCGTCGATTTCGTCGGTGACGGCATCGACATCGCCATCCGCTACGGCCGTGGACAATATCCGGGCCTGAAGGCCGAGCTGCTGCTGGAGGAGGTGGTCTCGCCGGTCTGCAGTCCCAAGCTGCTCGAAGGGCCGCATCCGCTGCGTGTGCCAGCGGATCTCAAGCACCACACGCTCATCCACGACGATTTCCATATCGATTGGGCCATATGGCTGAGGACGGCCGAGGTCGAAGGCGTCGATCCGCATCGGGGGCCGAGGTACTATGCCTCGGTGCACGCGGTTCAAGCGGCCATCCAGGGTGAGGGCGTCATTCTGGGCCGCAGCGCGCTGGTGGCCGATGACCTTGCCGCGGGCCGGTTGATCCAGCCGTTCACGTTCCGCATGCCGGCCGGGCTTGCCTACTACGTCGTCTATCCGCCGCGCGCGATTCAGCGCCACAAGGTGAGGGCCTTCCGCGACTGGCTGATGGCCGAAGCCGCCGCCGCACCGTCATAGGGCGAATTGTGTCGAGATTGGCGACCGTGATCGGGGCCGCGATTGGGCGCCTCAGTCCCACGCTGCGCCGGGCAGCGCGTCGATGGGTATTTTCAGGTAGCGACGGCCGTCGCTTTCCGGCTCGGGCAGCCGTCCGCCACGGATATTCACCTGCAGCGCAGCCAGGATAAGCTTGGGCATCGGCAGGGTCTTGTCGCGCGCCTGCCGGAGGGCGACGAAGTCCGCCTCGGTGCGAGCTTTCTGCAGATGGATGTTGCTCGACTTCTGCTGGCTCACGGTGCTCTCCCACGCCGCCGCACGGCCGTTCGGCATGTAGTCGTGCCCCGTGAAAAGCCGGGTATCGTCCGGAAGCGCGAGGATGCGCTGGATGCTGCGCCACAGCGCGTGCGCGTCACCGCCTGGAAAGTCGGCGCGCGCGGTGCCGCTGTCGGGCATGAACAGCGTGTCGTGGACGAAAGCGGCGTCACCGGCGACGTACGTGATGGATGCCAACGTGTGCCCAGGCGAGTGGATGACGTCGACCGGAATGCTGCCGATCTCGAATCGCTCGCCGTCGGCGAACAGCCGGTCCCACTGCGAGCCGTCCGTCGCAAAGGAGCCGCCGAAGTTGTAGAGCCTCTTCCAGAGCTTCTGCACATCGACGACCTTGGCACCGATCGCCGTCGGCGCGCCGGTCTTGTCCTTCAGATAGCCGGCCGCGGAGAAATGGTCGGCGTGTGGGTGAGTGTCGAGGATCCACTGCAGCGAGTAGCCTTGGGCTCGAACGTGCGCGAGCAGAGCATCCGCGGAGCGGGTCGCCACCGACCCGGACTTCTCGTCGAAATCGAGGACCGGGTCGATGATGGCGCAGCGGCGCGTGTCCGGATCGGCGACGACATACTGAATGCTGAAAGTGCGCTTCTCAAAGAATGCAGCAACTATCGGTGCGGTCCGGCTTGGCATGGTCTTGCGCGAAAAGAGCGTGAACATGGCATACCCTTGCGCAACCTAAAGTCACCGAGGCGCCGAGCGCAAGTACGTCTGTGGGCGGGGACGGCGAATCGCCACGGAAAGAGCGACGCGGCGAAGTGCCGCCTCGATGCACGTCTGCTAGAATTCGAAACGCTGGGCCGGCCGCCGGGGAAACAGCATGCAAACGCAGGGCGTTGTCGCCATCATCACCGGAGCCGCCTCGGGCATCGGTGCCGCCACGGCGCGGCTCATCGCGCCGCGCTGCCGCCATCTCGTGCTGCACTGCCGTGGGTCCAGCCAGGAGGCGCGCGAGAGACTCGCAACGACGGCCGCTGCATGCCGAAGCCTGGGCGCCGAGGTCACGACGCTGACGGCAGATCTGGCCGAGGCAGGCGCCGGCCGGCGGCTCGTCGAGGACACGCTGGCGCGCTGCAGTGCGCTGGATCATCTCGTGTCGAACGCCGGCTTCGCCGACAAGCGCGGCATCTCGGAGCTGACGCGCGGCGATCTCGACCGCTCCTTTGCCGCCATGACAGGGGCTTTTTTCGAGCTGGCTCAGGCGGCACGGCCGGCGCTGGCCGCCTCGCAGCAGGGGCGGATCGTGCTCGTGAGCTCGTTCGTCGCGCACCGCTTCGCAAAAGACGGACTGTTTCCTGCGTCCTCCGCTGCCAAGGCTGGCTCGGAGGCACTTGCCCGCTCGCTCGCCGCCGAGCTCGCACCGCAGGGCACCACCGTCAATGCGGTCGTGCCGGGCTATACGCGCAAGGACTCAGGTCATACGGCGCTGTCGGCCGATGCCTGGCGCAAGGCCGCCGAGGTGACGCCGCTCGGCCGCATCGGCGAGCCCGAGGATGTCGCGCAGCTCATTGCCTTCCTGCTGTCGCCGGCCGCGCGGCACATAACCGGCCAGTCGATCGCAGTCGATGGCGGGTTGTCGCTCGGCTGAGCACAGGCGTTTCATTTGTCCATGGTCACGGAGGACAGGTTCTGAAACCAGCTTCGCGCTGGCACGAAGCCCTTGACCTTGATGCTCATGGCGCGCGGTCCCACGTCGTGGACGACCCATAGAAACAAGGCGTCGTCGACCATCTTGGTGTGCGCCTTGGTGAGCGCCATGTCGCGCAGCTCGACATCGAACGACATCTGCGCGTCGGCCAGCAGCTTGTCCATCTCGGGATCGCTGTAGTAGCCGAAGTTGCCGCCGGCCGGGGGCACGAGGTCGGATCTGAGCTGGCGGGCGAAGGCGCTGAAGGGATCCTGCGTCGTGAGCGCGATGTTGATCCCATTGGCGCCTTTGACCTGCGGCGCCTTGGCGCCTGCGCGCCACAGATCGAGCAGGCCCTGCCACTCGACGACCTCGAAGCTTACGTCGACGTTGACGGCCTTAAGGCTCTGCTGGATGTGCTCGTTGATGGCCAGCGGCATCATCTCGCCGGAGCCCGAGGGCGGGATCAGCATCTTGATCTTGAGAGGTTTTTCAGGCCCGTAGCCGGCCTCTGCGAGCAGCCTCGTGGCGGCCTGAGCATCGGTGCGGATGTCGAAAGCGGGAGAGCCGAACCAGGGATCGCCTTTCGGGACCTGCCCGACGGCCTCGAGCGCATAGCCCCCCAGCATGGCGACGATGCCCTTGCGGTCGATGGCGAGATTGAGGGCCTTGCGCACCCGCACGTCGTTCAAGGGAGAGCCCTCGACCCGATTGAACTGCCAGGACCAGACGTGCGGATAGCGGTTCGAGACGATTTTGAAAGGACCCGCGGCGATTCGCTGGAGGGCCTCGGGCGCGGGCGCCTCGATCCAATCGACCTGGCCCGCGAGCAAGGCCGAGGCGCGCGCACCTGCATCCGGTATCGGCAGCAGCGTCAGCTTGTCGAGCTTGGGAATGCGCGCCGCCTCCCAGTATTCCTTGTTCGGCAACAGCTCCGCGAGCTCGCGCGCCTTGAGCGAGCCGAGCTTCCACGGGCCAGTGCCGGACGGCGCTTGCGCGAACTTGCCCCAGTCCTTGCCGGTCGCCTCCCATTGCTTGGGCGAGGCCATGAGGATGTAGGAGATCTGGTACGGCCAGGTCGCGTCGGGCGACTTGGTCGTGAACTCGACCGTGCTGTCATCGATCTTGCGCACCGACTTGTAGGCCGGCACGCGGAAGGTGGTCAGCGCCGCCATGCGCGCGCTGTACTGCGGCGACTTCTCATCGAACAGGCGATCCATGTTGAAGATGACGGCGTCGGCATTGAAATCCGAACCGTCGTGGAACTTCACGCCAGGGCGCAGCTTGAAGGTCCATTTCGTGCGGTCGGCCTTGTCGACATCCCAGCTCTCGGCAAGCCCCGGCACGAGCCCGGCCGGCTTGTCGGTCGCCGTCATGTCCCAGCCAATGAGGGCGTCGTACAGGAGCAGGCCCATGAACCGGTAGCCCTCGAGCCCGTTGTCGGGCTGGCCCGAGGTCAAGGGGACCTCGGTGGAGGTCATGCCGATGCGCAGATTGCCTTGAGCGGTAACCGGACCGCACGTCAGACAAAAAACAAGAATTCCAGCCGTGGCCGCGGGAACCGCAGCCTCGAGCCATCGCCGGATCAAATGCATTACATCCTCACGCTGCCGACGGACGACAGTTGCGGTAACGTGAATCCCGGGGCCCCCGGCAGGCCGCCGTCATCCACTCGGTCCCGAACCATAATCGGTGTGCGCGCAGCCGACCAGAGCGACTTGTGTGATAAGCAGCATCGATGACGAGCCCCGGCCGGGGAGGCAGACAGACGCGCCGGGCGGACTCGAAGATCAAGCGCTCGACCCGTGCCGCGTCAGCGAGCACAGGAGGCGGTAGCCGGCCACGATTGCACCGTCGACGCGCGCTGTTGCAAAGCCAAAGATTTCCGCAAGCTCCCGATCGCGCGTCGTCTCGATAAGGAGTGCGCCGACGATCGACTGGTCGGGGCCCTCGCGCAAGCTTTGCTCGACGGAAGGCGTCCCCGTACCTTCAGCGACGGCCTGCCAGGTTTCGGCACGCACGGCGAGCCCCGCCTCGATCATGTCTGCACCGAGCTGCCGGGCGCTCGCGCCCGCATCGGCAAAGGCCTGGCCGTCCGTCCAGCGCGCCGTCAGCACGAAGGCTCCCCTCAGCCCGCCCATGACCAAGGTCTGCCGACAGGCCGTGCGGCTCAGATTGCGCAAAGTGCGCTCGGCCATGATCTTGCGGGTCAGCGCGGTTGGATTGTTGGACCGCTCGAGATAAGCGGCAGAGACGAGGACTTGAGGCGTATCAACCTCGTAGTACGTGAAGAAGCGCGGGCTGCCGCCGCCGATCGCCTCGTAGCGGCGGGCGAAACGGAACCCCGGCACGCTCACCCGCTCGGGCAGGTGTTCGGTACGATACCAGCGCTCGTACTCGGCTTCCCGCGTCCGATCGCAATCGTTCCAGATGGCAAGAATGCCGGCCTCGCGTTGCCCGTGCCCCGGCGCTGCCCCCGACCCCGACATTACCGCGTCTCAACCATCAGCCAGGAACTCCGTCTCTTCCACGTCGGCACGCCGATAAATGACGCCCCCATCGCGATCAACCTCCCGCACCGCGCGGCCGCGGGCCACCAGATGATTGGCATGGGCGATGGTCTCGGAAAGCGCGTGCCGCCCCTGTCCCTCGGCAACGGCGCGCGGGAACAGGCCGTGGGTGAGCACCATGGCGTTGTTCGGCTGATCCATCAGCCGCACCAGTTGATCGAGCCGCGTCTCGTGGTGGTGCGCGAGCTGGCCGAGCCGCAGGTGCAGGCTGCGGAACGGCAGTCCGTGCGACGGCAACACCAATGCTTCCGCCGGCAGCGTGCGCAGCCGCTCGAGCGACGCCAGATATTCCGAAAGGGGATCGGCCCACGGCTCGGTCGAAAAGACGCCGATCATCGGCGAGATCTTGGAGAGCACCTGGTCTCCGGCAATCAGAATCTTATCCTCCTCGCACCAGAAGGAGGCATGCTCCTGCGCATGTCCGCCACAGACGATGACGCGCCAAGCCCGCCCTCCCATCTCGATCTCGTCACCGTCGCGCAGCCGCTCAACCGAGCCCGGCATTTCGCCGAGCAGCGCATGCGTGCGCTTGCGGTCGTTGCGGAAGGCGTCGACGGTCGCCGCATCGCACCCGTGCGCCTCCATGAACTGCAGCGTTTCCGGACGCAGCGGACCCTGCGACTCGGCGAGCCGCACCTGCGGGGCAAGCCACTCCACCAGCGTGGAGGCGAAGCGGGGACCGCCCGTGCGTTGGACCAGCCAGCCCGCGAGCCCGACATGATCGGTGTGCCCGTGGGTCGCGACCACCCGATTGATCCGCCCGCCGGAGAGCTGGTTGGCCAGGAGCGATTCCCAGATCTCCCTAGTCTCCGCGGTTCCCGCGCCGGTATCGACCAGCGTCCAGCCGTCGTCCTCGCACAGCAGCCATACATTGACGTGGTTGAGGCGAAAGGGCAGCGGCAGGCGAGCCCAAAGGATGCCCGGTGCAATCTCGATCGTCTCGGCGCCACGCGGCGGCGATTCACTGACGTATCGCAGTTGGCCTTGAGGAGCATGCATGCGCGGGATCGCTCGCCAGTATCGTCCGGACAAATGCGTAGCCTAGTCCAAACGGCTTTGCCAGCATCCTGCCGCAGCGCAGCAATGCATTGGGCTCGCAGCAGCGCCTGCCACGTCGAGCGGGCCCGCCGGCCGCGCGCAGGCTTGACACTTCGCAGGACGAGCCTGATCGTTCGTGATCAATCGCAGCCGGACCGGGAGCAGCTTTTCCCCGAGCGGCACGCGTCAAGCAAAACGGCCGATCAAGAGCCGCTCGCCGTTTTCCACGCCCAGCGAGGCGAGGGAGCGTCCATAACAAGGGTAGGGAGACGGCCGAGGATGCTCAGCCTCATTTGCCGCTTAACGGCGCTCGCCGTCGTGTTGGTGATCGCCGCCAGCGGGCGCGTTCACGCGGAGGCCACCGAGGTGCGCATATCCAAGGGCTTCGGCATCACCTACCTGCCGCTCTACGTGATGGATCACGAGTAGCTTTTCGAGAAGCAGGCCAAGGCCGCAGGGCTCGGCGACATCAAGGTCAGCTGGCACCTGATCGACGGCGCCCCGCAGATCAACGATGCGGTGCTCGCAGGCGCGCTCGATATCGCCGGCAACGGCATGCCCGCCTTCATCACCATCTGGTCGCGCAGCAAGGACGTTTCCGGCGGACAGATCCAAGGCATAGCCGGCCTGTCTGGAATGCCGCTCTATCTCAACACGCTCAATCCGAGCATCAAGACGCTGCGCGACTTCACCGACAAGGACAAGATTGCCGTGACGGGCGTGCGAACGGGCCTCGGCGCCGTCATCCTGCAAATGGCGGTCGCCAAGGAGTTCGGCATCGAGAACTACAACAAGCTCGACCCCTACACCGTCGGGCTGCTGCACCCGGATGCCTACCAGGCGATCGTGTCGGGCAAGACGGAGATCAATGCTCACCTCGCCTCGCCGCCGTTCGGCGCGCTCGAGCTCAAGCTTCCGAATGTGCGCCGCATCGTCAACTCGGTCGACGTGCTCGGCAACATCCACCTGATGGCGGTATTCGGCCCGCGCAAGTTCCTCGACGCCAATCCGAGGACCACGGCAGCCTTTCTGGCCGCGCTCGATGAGGCCAACGGCCTGATCGCCAAGGACAAACCCAAGGCCGCCAAGATCTACGCGGAGGCATCGAAGGTGAAAGTCACGCCCGAGGAGGTGCTGGAGATCATCTCCGACAAGGACATGACCTTCCAGGCAACGCCGAACGGATCGACGCAGATTGCCGACTTCCTGCACAAGATCGGCACCATCAAGAACAAGCCGGCCGAGTGGAAAGACATGTTCGTGCCCGCCATGCAGAGCCGGCCGGGGAGCTGAAACCCAGGCCGACCGGACCGGGCGGCCCGCAAGCTCCTAGAACCGCCACTGGACGGGCTCGGCCCCGGCGATCGGCGAGCGGATCGTCGGCAGCCGGTCTCCGGCGAGACAGCCGAGATAGACCGTCTTCAGGTCCGGCCCGCCGAAGGCAACGCTGGCGATGTTCCTGAGCGAACGCGTTCCGCCGGGCTCGAGCCACTCGCGTCCGCCTTTGCGCTGCGCCAGGATGGCCTCGCCGCGGTCGATCAGGGCCTGGTCGCTGTCGTCGAGGATCAGGTGCGCCTTGCCTTTCGCGTCGATGCGGATCAGGCGGTTCGCCAGCACGCAGGCGACCCACACGCCGCCCTCGGAGTCGAAGGCGAATCCGTCTGGAAACTCACCTGGTCCGAACTCGTGCACGACCTGCTTGGGCCCGAGCTCGTCACCCCTGATCTCGAAGCGCGAGGTGCGCCGCACTTGGGTCTCGTTGACGTAGAGCCACTTGCCCGTGGGATCGACGCGGCACTCGTTGGTGAAGCCGATGCCGTCGGCCACCAGGCGCGCGCCCTTCTTGTCGACGCGCACGATGAAGCCATCGGCAATCACCGGCCGCATCGACAACTCGCGCGGGAAACGCCGCGTCGAGACGGAGATGTAAATGGTGCCGTCGCGCTCGTAGCCGACGAAGTTGCATACGCGCAGCAACTCGCCCTCCGCCTCGAACAGCCACGGCCAGAGCCGCCATTCCTTGTCGAGCCGCCACACGCCGCCGCCCGGCCCGAGGTTGGCGAGCAGGAACTCGCGGTTGGGCAGCATCGTCACGCCGTTGGGAAGGAAGCCGGGCGGCGCGCCGACGATATCGCGCCTCGGCTTGCCGATCTCCGTGATGCCGGAATGATGGTCGCCGACGAAGATCTCGCCCTTGGCGGTCGTCAGCACGCACTCGGGCCGCTTCAACCCCTCGCCGGTCCAGGTCACGGCGGAAAGCGGGATCAGGGGCTCATTCGACATCGAACGTCTCCTCACGCTGGTTTTTGCGGGAACAATGGACCGCGACGCTGCCGACGTCCAGCGCCCGCACCGCCGGGCGCTGCTGGACGTGCGCGCGGTCCTCTGCTTAGGCTTCAGTCAAAGCAACTCGAGGCTCCCGCCATGACAACCGACCGCTATCCACGTTTCGATACGCTGTCGCTGCACGCCGGCCAGCGTCCGGACCCGGCGACGGGCGCGCGGGCCGTGCCGATCTACCAGACGACATCCTACGTCTTCGACGACACCGACCACGCCGCCGCACTCTTCAACCTGGAGCGCGCGGGCCACATCTACTCGCGCATCTCCAACCCGACCGTGGCGGTGTTCGAGGAGCGCATGGCCGCGCTCGAAGGCGGCGTCGGCGCGGTGGCAACCGCCAGCGGGCAGGCGGCCCTGCATCTGGCCATCGCCACGCTGATGGGCGCGGGCGGACACATCGTCACCTCCTCGCGCATCTACGGCGGCTCGCACAACATGTTCGTGCACACCCTGCCGCGCTTCGGGATCACCAGCACGGCGGTTGATCCGCGCGATCCCGACGCCTTCGCCAAGGCGATCCGTCCCGAGACCCGGCTCGTGTTTGCCGAAACGCTGGGCAATCCGGGGCTCGAGGTCCTCGACATCAAGGCCGTGGCGGAGGTGGCGCACGCGCGCGGACTGCCGCTGATGATCGATTCAACCTTCACCACGCCCTACCTGTGCCGGCCGTTCGAGCACGGCGCCGACATCGTCATGCACTCCGCGACCAAGTTCATCGGCGGACACGGCGTCGCTATTGGCGGCGTGATCGTCGACCGGGGTCATTTCGACTGGGCAGCCTCCGGCAAATTCCCGACGCTGACCGAGCCCTATGCCGGCTATCACGGGCTCGCGTTCGCGGAGGAGTTCGGACCCGCGGCCTTCATCATGCGGGCACGGGCGGAGGGCCTGCGCGACTTCGGCGCGACGATGAGCCCGGCCAACGCTTTCTATCTCCTGCAGGGCCTGGAGACGCTGCCGGTCCGCATGGCGCGGCACGTCTCCAATGCGCAAGCCGTCGCGCAATTCCTGGAAAAGCACACTGCCGTCGCCTGGGTGAAGTACCCGGGCCTGGAGAGCCATCCCGATCATGCCCTGGCCAAGCGGCAGATCCCGCGCGGGCCCGGCGCAATCATGAGCTTCGGCGTGAAGGGAGGGCGGGCCGCCGGCCGCACGCTGATCGAGCGCCTGAAGCTGTTCTCGCATCTGGCCAACGTCGGCGATGCCAAGTCGCTCGTCATCCATCCGGCGAGCACCACGCACGCGCAAATGAGCCCCGAGGAGCTTGCCAAGGCCGGGGTCGGCGAGGAGCTCGTGCGCCTCTCGATCGGTCTGGAAGACCCGCAGGATCTGGTCGAGGATCTGGATCAGGCGCTGAAGGCGTCGCAGAAGAGCAAGGGCTGACACGTCATGCTGCTCGAGGTCGATGGTCAGCGTGTGTTTGCGGCCACAGGCGGACGGCCCTTTGATCCGCAACGGCCCGCCGTCATCTTCATTCACGGCGCCGGGCTCGACCATGTCTGCTGGCAACTGCAGAGCCGCTGGTTCGCCTGGCACGGCTGGTCGGCGCTGGCCGTCGATCTGCCAGGACATGGCAGCTCCGGCGGCACGCCTCTGCCGAGCATCGGAGCGATGTCGGACTGGGTCGTGCGGCTGATGTCGGCGGCCGGCGTCGCTCGCGCCGCGCTCGTCGGCCACTCCATGGGCGCCGCCATTGCGCTGGAGACAGCGGCCCGAGCGCCGGAGCGCACGTCCCACCTCGCGCTGCTCGGCATCTCATCGTCGATGCCGGTGCATCCGGCGCTGCTCGCGGCGGCCAGGGACGAGCCGGACAAGGCCTACGACATGATGACGGGCTGGTGCCACAGCGCGGACGCCAAGCTCGGCGGCCATCCTGCGCCGGGCTTGTGGATGACGGGCGGATCGCGGGCGCTTCTCGGCCACAGCCGTCCAGGGGTGCTGGCGAGCGATCTCGCCGCCTGCAATGCGTGGACCAGCGCCCCCGACGCGGCGCGCCAGGTTGAGTGTCCCACCAGTTTCATTCTGGCGGCAGCCGATGTCATGACGCCACCAAAGAAGGGCGCGGAGCTTGCGGCATTGATTGCCGGCGCGAAAACGACGCTGCTTCCCCAGTGCGGTCACATCATGATGGCGGAGGCGCCCGACGCTGTGCTCGACGCGCTCATCGCCCATCTCGGTGCTGTGTCTTGATGGACCCCTCTCCTTGGTTTCTTCAATGGGGAGAGAACGAAAGAGGAGCCCTGCAACTGTGCCATCCTTAGCCAGCTTACTCTCGCCCAACCTGTCGCTCAAGCGCACGGTGCGAAAGCCGTCCGCCCGATCCAGAGCCGGCATCGTGGTGACGCAAAACCGCGTCGCCTCCGAGGTCGGCGCGCGCGTGCTGAAGGAGGGCGGCAACGCCGTCGACGCGGCAATCGCGGCAGCGTTTGCCGTCGGTGTCGTGGAGCCCTGGATGAGCGGCATCGGCGGGGTCGGCGCCATGCTGGTCCGCGAAGCAAAGACCGGCAAGATCACCGGCATCGACTTCGGCGGACGCTCGCCCAAGGGGCTCAAGATCGAGGACTTCCCGCTTGCCGGCGGCCTCGATGAAGGCAACCTGTTCGGCTGGCCGCTGGTCAAGGAGAACCGCAACACCGTCGGCGCCAAGGCGCTGGTGGCCCCGACCGAGCCCGCTGGCTTGGCGCTCGCACACCGCATGTTTGCAACAAAGCCTTGGCGCGCCCTTGTCGAGCCCGCCGTGAAGCTCGCCGAGGAAGGACCGGTTGCCGACTGGCACACGATGCTCGTTATCACCAGTGCACTCGGCGACCTGATGAAAGACCCAGGGTGCGCCAAACGCTTCTTGCGCAACGGTCTGCCGCCGGTGCCGAGCGCCCCGCAGGCCGGCCTTGCGCCGGTCCGCATGCCGGCGCCCGAGCTTGCGCGCACGCTCCGGGCTATCGCCGCGGACGGGGCTCAGGTGCTCTACAGCGGCCCGCTCGCTGCGGCGATCGTCGAGGATGTGCAGGCGCTCGGGGGCTATCTGACAGGAGACGATCTCGCGGCGGTCGCGCCTCGCGCCGTCGAGCCGCTCCGCTTCTCCTACCGCGATCGCACCCTGCACGTGATGCCCGAGCTCAACGGCGGACCGACGCTTGCTGTCGCATTCGACGATCTCA
Source organism: Bacteroidota bacterium (assembly GCA_050260355.1). Classification (GTDB taxonomy): domain Bacteria; phylum Pseudomonadota; class Alphaproteobacteria; order Rhizobiales; family Hyphomicrobiaceae; genus CADEFX01. The sequence continues at coordinate 32,464 of JBLNBZ010000116.1, forward strand.
AGAAGCGCGGCTCGCCTGCCGGCGCGGGACCGGACGGCGACCGCTTCGTCGCCTACGCCAAGTCGTTGGAGACCGCCTGGCTCGACCGCTTCAAGCGCATGGGGGATGCCGGCGAGCGCAGCCTGCCCACGTCCACCACGCACCTTTCCGTCGTCGACCGCGACGGCAACATGGTGACGCTGACGCAGACGCTGCTGTCCCTTTTCGGGTGCCGCGTCGTCCTGCCGAAAACCGGCATCCTGATGAACAACGGCATCAACTGGTTCGACCCGCGTCCGGGCGGCCCCAACGGCATTGCACCGGACCGCCGCGGGCTCTCCAACTATGTTCCGACGATCATGACCGGCGGCGATGCCGACATTGCCATCGGCGGCTGCGGCGGAAGGCGGATCATCCCCGCGGTGTTTCAGCTTCTCGCCATGGCCGCTGATTACGGCTTCGACCTCGACACGGCCTTCCACCAGCCTCGCGTGGACGTCTCCGGCGGCATGGCCGTGACCGTCGACCGGCGCCTGCCTGGAGATGTGCGGCGCAAGCTCGATGACAGCCTGACAACCATCCTGGCCGAGCCGGTCGTCTATCCGTTCCCGTTCACCATCGCCACCGCTGTGCGGCGCAAAAACGGCGAGAACGAGGGCGCGACGGAGCCCGAGCAGCCCTGGGCGGAGGCCGTGACCGAGGACGAAATCTGATTTCGCCGCCATAGTGTCCATCGCCGGCGACCCCGCAATTCGGCCCCATCACCGGCCGGTTGCGCCGCTGGACCACCACCGCGTCTTCAGCCAATATCCGCCACTGGGGCGGACTGCGCGCTCATTTGAAATCAATTCCGTCCAGGCCGCGAGCTGCCTGCAGATCCCGAGGAGGACAAGTCGATGAAAATTCGTACGTGGGCCACGGCAGCTGCGATTGCCGTTGCTCTTGCCGCGACGCCTGCGGCAGCCAAGACGTTTCGCTACGCGTTCCAAGGTGATCTCAACGCGCTCGACCCCTACACCTTGAACGAGACGTTCACGCTCGGCGCCATGGGCAACGTGATGGAGGGGCTCACCAAGCGCGACAAGGATCTCAAGATCATTCCCGGCCTCGCCGAGCGATGGGAAATCGTCGATCCGCTGCGCTGGCGCTTCTATCTGCGCAAAGGCGTCAAGTTCCACAATGGCGAGGACTTCACCGCAGACGACGTGATCTTCTCACTCGACCGCATGCGCAGCCCGGGCTCGCAGATCAAGACGCGCGCTCCCGCCGACATGAAGGCCGTCAAGGTCGACGATCACACCGTCGATTTCATCCTGACGTCGCCCAACCCGATCCTGCATTACGAGTGGGATACCTGGTACATCTATTCCAAGAAGTGGGCCGAGGCCAACGGAGCCACGCAGGCGCAGTCCGCAACCGCAACCTCCCTCAACCCGTTCGCGCTCAAGGCCAACGGCACAGGCCCGTTCATGATCGTCAGTCATGAGCCCGGCGTGAAGACCGTCTTCAAGCCCAACCCCAACTGGTGGGGCAAGCCCGAGCACAATCTCACCGAGGCCATCTTCACAACCATCAAGTCCGACGCAACACGCGTCGCAGCCCTGCTCTCGGGCGAGATCGACATGATGGACCCGGTGCCGGTGCAGGATATCGAGCGCATCAAGAGCAACCCCGGCACTGACGTCCTCACCGGCCCCGAGCTCAGGACCATCTTCCTCAACATGGACCAGATGCGCGATGAGCTCCTCTACTCCAACGTCAAGGGCAAGAACCCGTTCAAGGACGCGCGCGTGCGCAAGGCCTTCTACCAGGCCATCGACATCGAGGCGATCAAGTCCAAGGTGATGCGCGGCATGGCGGTGCCCTCCGCCCTGCTGATCTCGCCCCTGCTCTACTCCCGCTCGGCCGAGTTCAAGCGCCATCCCTACGATCCCGAGGCGGCCAAGAAGCTT
>JBLNBZ010000117.1:0-5579 GCA_050260355.1 Bacteroidota bacterium
GTGCAATGCGCTGACGCGGGACATGATCGCGTGCGGCGTGATGCGGGGTGCGGCATGAAGCGCCCAAAGTTCATCACCCGCAAGATCCGGCTCGATACCCAGGCGCGCGTCGAGCTATTCGTTGCCGCCGTCAGGAGCGCCCCCGTTGACCCCGACAAGCCGCTCGAGGGGCTGGTGCGCGAGGAGGTCAAGGTCCGCGGGCTGGATCAAAACGCCCTCATGTGGAGCGGCCCGCTCAAGGACATCTCCGAGCAGGCGTGGGTGAAGGACGAGAACGGCGTGCCGCGTCGCTATTCCGACAAGTGCTGGCACGAGGTATTCAAGGAAAGGTATCTGCCCGAGGACGACGACCCGCGGCTGGAGGAATTGGCGAAGGAAGGGTACCGCAAGTGGGAGCCGGCGCCGGGCGGCGGCCGGAAACTCGTCGGCAGCACGACCGAGCTCACCGTTAAGGGCTTTTCCGAATACCTGGAGCAAGTGTACGCACAGGGCGCGTCGCTCGGCGTTCTTTTCCATGCCAATCCGCGGGAGATGGCGGCATGAATCCCTCCCTCATCTTCCTGCCGTTCGATAGCAAGAAACTCCGCGACGCGGCGCACGACTACCCCTGTGTGCTGTGCGGCAAGGAGGGTTGTACCGTTGGGGCGCACTCCAATGCGCTCGAGCACGGCCGCGGCGCATCGAAGAAAACGCCGGATTACATGCTGGCGTACGTCTGCAACGACTGTCACGACCTGATCGACGGCCGGCGCGGCGGATTGCCGAAGGAAGAAAAGCGGGAGATGTGGTTGCGGGCATTCGCTCGCACCGTCGCTCTGTGGTTCCGCGACGGCTTGGTGAAGGTGGCATAGAAAAGGAGAGGGCATGCGGCAGATCGACGATCACAAGGTCAACCCGGCGAACGACATCATCGACATCGTGGTGCTGGACGCACCCGGCGCGGGCGGCGCGAATCACACGTATTGGGTCAAGTTACCGACCGACGACGCGATCAATATCCGCTTCCAGAACGGCCCCATCGCCGAGGCCGGCGTCAACGGCCTCACGCACGAAGTCCTGCTTGCTATCGTCATCGACCGCCTGCGCAGCTTTCAGGGCGGTGAGTACGCCTGCCGCGAGAACGCGCTGGCGCTGACGAAGTTGGAGGAGGCGATGCACTGGCTGCACCACAGGACGCGGGCGCGTATGGCGCGCGGCGTCGAAGGCACTCACGCGAAGTAATGAGCGCCCCCGAATCCCTGCTCGAGTTCCACCTGACCGCCAGCAAGACCGGCGGCTGGGTGCGCGAGTTCGTCTTCGCCCCTCCGCGCAAGTATCGGCTCGACTTCGCTTTCATTGAAGAAAAGCTCGGCGTGGAGGTGGACGGGGCGATATGGGTCAAGGGTCGGCACGGCACGGGAACGGGCATCACGAACGACTGCGAAAAGATGAGCCTCGCCGCGATACACGGCTGGCGAATCATCCGGGTAACGCCGGAACAAGTAAAGCAGGGCAAGGCGCTGGAGTGGATCCGGCGCGCACTCAACAAGGAGGTGTGATGCGCAGCATCGTTATGTTGGTGTTCTGGCTGGAGATGGGGGCTTTGGCGATAACCCTGGGGCGCCTTGCGTTTTCGGAGTATCCGAGGGTCGAGGATTACGGGCGAGGTTTTGACACGATAAGGGTCGCGCTTGCGATAGCGTTCGCGGCATGGTGCGCGTCCGTCCTGTGGGGAGGCGCGCAATGAGCTTCATCCGCATGTGCATGCAAGGGCTCTGCGCGCTGGTCGTCTACGCGATCAGTATCCCGATCCTCATTCTCGGCTTCGTGCTCGGTTTTGCGCACGACGCCATCCTGCGCGGTATGTATGCGTGGAGCGTGTTCATGGAGTGGGTGGAAGAATGACCGAACCCAACGACCAAGCCCGCCTCGACGCCGCTTTCGTCGCCATGCAGCAGGTGCTCGTCGACCACGGCATCGCGATGGACGAAGCCGCGGCGATGGTATCCGCCCTGTCGGCGCACATCGCCGTGGCGGCGCCGGAAGAAGTCGATCTGTCGCAGGCGCGGATGAATACCGAGCTCGCGCTGATGGAGATGATCCGGCGCGAGTGCAGCGGCAGTGTCAGTGCCGCTGCGGCTGCGCTACGTGATCTCGGGTTCGATATGTCGACCAGGATGCGCCGTTCGGCGGACGGACCGACGATCTCCGAGTCGCAGCCGAAGATCGCGCTGCCGCAGGGGGTGCATTGATGGGCCTACTCACGAAGTTGCGCGATAAGGTGCGCGGCTATACGGACGACGATGTAGCCGAGTTGCGTACAAAGGTCGGAGAGGCGCACCCCGGCGAGGTGATCGCGCTCACAAGGGCGGATATTCGGGCATTCGGCGACCTGTGCGTGCGCAGCATCAACGTGCGCGATGGCGGCATCGACATGGTGGCCGAGCATCCGATGGTGTTCCTCATGGCCGACAGCCTCGCCAAGTTCATCGGTGACTACAACTACGTCGAGATGCGGATGACGCACCGCAGGACCGGCGAGAGCTACATCATGCACTGCCAGAAGCAATCCGGCGAGACGCCGTACGAGCAGAAGGCGCGGGCCGAGCGCGAGCGGGACGAATGGAAGGCCCGCTGGCAGGAGGCCGTCGAGGACGCATCGCAAGCGCGGCTTGAGCGTGACCGCGCGCTATCCGGCCGCGAGGCCACGTAACCAACCAAGGAGAAGACGTGAGCGACGAGTTCCCAAGGAAAGGGAGTAGCGGCTCTGGGAGGACGGTGCTGTATTCCGTGGAGGCGAGATACATGGGTGAGAAGCCGCGCGTATTCGGCACCCTGACGCTGGATGAGCGGTGGCAGCGAGTGTCGTTTGTGCGTTCGCCAATAGGTGTGCCGCAGGCCGACGCGATGTTTTGCCCTCACGCCGAGGCGCTGGGCCTGCTCGGCTACGCATCCGCGCAGTCGCTCCGCTGGTGGTTTCATGCCGAGCATGGGCAGTGGAATCTCGAGTCGCGCCTAGTCGAGCATGCGGTCGAATGGTCATATAAAGAGCAGGCGGTCGGCGCAGTTGAGGATGTTGCCGGCCCAGAGGCGCGCCGGCCGGTGAAGCCGGACAGCCAACCCGTAGCACAACCCTGAAGGAGAAGATGATGCAGGAAGGACTTTCGGCGGGGCAGTACGTCGCATCCAACTCTGGCGCTCAGTTCGGGCTCGCGCAGGCCGTAGGCAAGGTCAGCCGCGCCGGCGCGATCGACGAGGCGATCTGCATAGCGGAGAAGCAAGTCGCCCTGCTCAACGACCGCATCGGCGCGCTGGAGGAGCGTCTTCAGCAGGCGCTCTCGCCGCGCAACGAGGCGACGGGCGGCAGAGGCGAGCTGCCGTGTGCCCCGGTGCCGGCCAATCTCTCCGCGCGCATCCGCATTCACGCGAACGACATCGGCAACGCGACGAGCCGCATCGGCGCGCTGCTCGATGCACTGGAGCTGTAACTCGGCAGTCTCATAAGGAGAACCCATGAACGCTCCGCTCGCGCTGTTTTCGGATATGGAGAGCTGCATGCGCTGGCTCACGCTGACCGCCCCGCATATGTGCGAAACCGTCAAGGGGCCGGCCTTCTCCCGCTGGCAGAAGTCGAACGAGCGCGAGCAGACGGACGAAAAGCCGAAAGCACCGCGCTACGGGGCGGAGCTCGCCGCCAAGCCGAAAGGTCTGGACGCGGCCGGGCAGATCGGCATGCTGGGGTCGTTCTTCAAGCGCCTGCCGCCGGATCAGATGTATCACTGCCTCGCCAAGTATCTCGACCCGGGCCCGAAGCCGAAAGAGAACTCGCGCACGTTCGACCACGACAAGGCGCAACGGCTGTGGATCATCGAGCAACGCAGGAATGCGCGGGAATTCCTCGCCATGCTGATGCAGGCCGAGTTCGACAAGGACGTGGACTTGCGCGTATTCGTCGCCCTGGTGCAGAAGTTCTACGGGGAGCGGACGTCGCTCGCCAAGCTGGCGAAGCAGTCAGGGCTGACGCGGTATCGGGTGGGGCAACTAGACGCCGATGTGTTCGTATCGCTCGACGCCTTGCAGGTGAGGGCGGAGCAGGCGGTTTACGGGGCGCTCGAGCGGGGAGGGGTGATAGCGTGACGATCTATGTTGACGCCTTGCGCGACAACGGCTGGGTGCTGCGCGGCCGGCGCGTGCAGAACTGCCACATGTACACCGACGGACCCGTGGACGAGCTGCACGCCATGGCCGACCGCATTGGCATGCGGCGGTCGTGGTTCCAGGCTGACGACGCCCGCCTTCCGCACTACGACCTGACGCCATCCCGGCGCGCAGCCGCGCTGCTGAATGGGGCGGTCGAGGCGACATCGCGTGACGTGTGGGAGCAGATGAAGCGCAACCGGGCAAAGGTGTCCGCATGACCCTAGAACGCCAGAAGAACCCCGCAGCCGTCGCCCTCGGGCGCCTCGGCGGCCTGAAAGGCGGTCGCGCCCGGGCAGAGAAGCTATCCGCCGAGCGGCGCAGCGAGATCGCCAGAAGCGGCGCCCGGGCACGCACAGAGAACGCTCGCCCAGATCACAGGGTCGTCGCTTCGATGCTCGCCGTGGCGGCTATGACGGGCAAGACGTACTGCCTGTTCCGCACAGGGCGCATGCTCGAGTTCGCCGAGGTCGATTCCGATACCGCGCGGCATGTGCGCGCCGCCCGCGCTGACGATTGGATGGGCAACTTCGATGCGACGTGGACCGTGATGCAGGTGTTGACCGAAATCGACTGACGTTCCACGAGAAACAGCTTGAGCGGTCACGTTGGACACGACACATTTTTGCAAATACCCTATGTCAAACGCATACATTGATGCGAACGCAAACGCCCGGCACAGACCGGGCGTTTTCTTTTGGAGGGCGTGATGGTGGTAAACCTGTTTGACCGCAGGCGGCAAAAGGCGGGTGGCGCGGTTAAAAATGACGAGGCATATCGGCATCTGGCGGTCGCGGTGATCGGCGCTGCGGTTCACGATCTGCGTTCGAAGAACGAGATAGTGCGCCGCGACGCGCAGCGGTTCCTGTTTGCGCCAGAGCGCGCGAGTGATCGCGGCCTGTGGCTCGCGTGGCTTGACCACACCGAGCAATCGTTTCAATCCCTCATGCGCCGCCGCTCGTGGCGCGGGCAGCCGAATAGCGTCATCGGCCGGGTGCCGCTGGCGGCGTAGATCGGAGCGTGCCGCTATGAAACTCCGTCGCTATACCCTCATCCGCGTCGATGTCGAGCAGCCCCATGAGCTCGCTCGCGCGGAATACGAGTGCGGCTGCGGTGCCCGTGTCGTCGTGACGATTCCCGAGGAAGTGCCGCGTTGCCGGGCTTGCGACATCGCCTTCCGCCGCTTCCTGACCCGCACGACGAGCACCACGTTTAAGGCCAAAGACTTCAAACCCCTGCCGGCTGGGTAAGCCGGCCCATCACCCTCCTCCGATGGTTTTGCCCGTTTCGGCGGGCTTTTTTTATTCCCGAGGCGCCCATGGGTGTCAGAGATTCCCACCCCTGGACGCGGAAAACGAATGCCCTCGCGTGGGCCCAGCGCGACCAGGACCGACTTGCCGGAG
>JBLNBZ010000118.1:0-33669 GCA_050260355.1 Bacteroidota bacterium
CGTCGCTCGACATCTCGACGGGCGAGTTCGAGGTCGGCGAGATCGCGGTGCACGATGTCTCCGGCGAGCTGGCCCGACTGGCCCCGGGCGAGGTGATCGTCTCCGATAGTGCCGGCGACGCGGAGCTGGCCGCGCTCGTCAAGGCGGCCGGGGCCGCCATGACGCCGCTCGCCTCGGCGTTCTTCGACAGCCTCGGGGGCGAGCGGCTGCTCAAGGAGCGCCTCGGGGTGGCCGAGCTCGATGGCTTCGGCAGCTTCTCGCGCGCGGAGCTTGCCGCCATCGCGGCGCTATTGAAGTACGTCGATCTCACGCAGATCGGCGCCAAGCCGCCCATCCGCGCGCCGCGAAGGTCGGGCGCTGCCACGACGCTGGTGATCGACGCGTCGAGCCGGGCGAGCCTCGAGCTGGTGCGATCGACGTCCGGGACGCGCGAAGGCAGCCTGCTCGCGGCCATCGACAGGACCGTCACGGCGCCCGGCGCGCGCGAGCTGGCGGCGCGGCTGGCAGGGCCCCTGCGCGACGTGCGAAAGATTGCGGCGCGCCTCGATGCGATGGCGTTTCTGCTCGAGCGCGAGACCCTGCGCGAGGACCTCAGACGTGTGCTGCGCGGCGCGCCTGATATCGCGCGGGCGGTCTCTCGGCTGGCACTCAATCGCGGAGGGCCGCGGGACCTTGCCGCGGTTCGTGACGGTCTCGACCTGGCCGGCACCTGCCGCAAGCTGCTCGCCGATGCCGCAAGCCCCATCGGGCTGTCGGAGGAGCTGCAAGGCATCGAGGCCATGCTTGCGAGCGTTCCCGACGGTCTCGGAATGGCGCTCAGCGCAGCGCTGGTCGATGACCCGCCGCATCTGAGGCGCGACGGCGGCTTCGTGCGCAAGGGTTACAGAGGCGATCTCGACGACGCGCTGGCGCTGAGAGACGACAGTCGGCGCGTGATGACGGAGCTGGAGGCCAAATACATCGAGGCGACAGGTGTGAAGTCGCTGCGCGTGCGCCACAACAACATCCTCGGCTACTTCATCGAGGTGACGGCGCTCAATTCCAAGCCGCTGATGGGGCCCGAGCAGGGCGGGCTGTTCCGGCACCGCCAGACCATGGCCAACGCCGTGCGCTTCACGACGCAGGAGCTCGAGGACATCGAGGGGCGCATAGCCTCGGCGGCGGAGCGTGCGCTCGCCATCGAGCAGGAGGTCTTCAACGAGCTGGCCGGCGAGATCGGCCGCAATCATCAGTCCCTGGCGGCCCTCGCTGCCGGGCTTGCCGAGCTCGACGTGCATTGCGCGCTTGCCGATCTGGCGGCGTCGGAGAGCTACGTGCGGCCCATCCTCGACGAAAGCACGGCGTTCGAGATACGCGGCGGCCGGCATCCGTGCGTGGAGCAGGCGCTGAGGCGAGCCAACGCGGGGCCCTTTGTGGAGAACGACTGCGTACTGGGCAGGCCTGACCCCGAGCAGCGCGGTCCCGGGCTCGATGAGGCAGCCGAAGGCCGCATCTGGCTGGTCACGGGCCCGAACATGGCCGGCAAATCGACCTTCCTGCGGCAGAATGCGCTGATCACGGTGCTGGCGCAGATCGGCTCGTTCGTGCCGGCGCGGTCGGCGCATATCGGGGTCGTCGACCGGCTCTTCTCGCGTGTCGGCGCCTCCGACGATCTCGCTCGCGGGCGCTCCACGTTCATGGTCGAGATGGTCGAGACGGCCGGCATCCTCAATCAAGCGACCGAGCGCAGCCTCGTGATCCTCGACGAGATCGGGCGCGGCACGGCGACGTTCGATGGCCTGTCGATCGCCTGGGCGACGGTGGAGCACCTGCACGACGTGAACCGCTGCCGCACGCTGTTTGCGACGCACTACCACGAGCTGACGGCGCTGGCAGGCCGGTTGGCTGAGGTCGCCAACGCGACCATCGAGGTCAAGGAGTGGCACGACGACATCGTTTTCCTGCACAAGGTTCGCCCAGGTGCGGCCGACCGCAGCTACGGGATTCAGGTCGCCAAGCTCGCGGGCCTGCCGCGGGCGGTCATCGAGCGGGCCGGCCAGGTGCTCCAGGTGCTGGAGAAGAGCGATGGCAAGGCGGCGGGCGGTGCGCCGGCCCTGGACGATCTGCCTTTGTTTGCGGCGGCGCGCCCCAAAGGCTATATGCCAGCGCGGGGTGAGCCCTCGCCGATCGAGCGCGCGTTGGACGGGATCAACCCCGACGAGCTGACACCCAGAACGGCGCTGGAAGCGCTATACAGGCTGAAGGCCTTGCGGCAGCAGGGAAAGACCGACTAGCTCAGGGCCGCTTGCAGGGCCGAATTCGTCGAGGTCGAGATCGATTGGACCCAACGATGCTGCTCACCGCCGAGCGCACCATCGGCACACCGCCCTACTTCGATCCGGTCGAGCTGCGCCACGAGCTCACCGGACTGTTCCGCGCGCACGGCAACGATGCAGGGGCGGCAAGGCCCGCAGTTTTGGACCGCCTGAAGCGGCTGCTGAAGGATACGCGTGCGATCGCGCGCGCCCAGCTCGATGCGGATGGCAAGGGCCGGGAGTGCGCGGAGGGTCTTTCCCAGCTCGAGGACGAGCTGATCCGTCTCGTCTATGACTACACCAGGACGCACGTCTACCGGACCGACAATCCCTCCGATGCCGAGCGCATGGCGATCATCGCCACGGGCGGCTACGGCCGCGGCATGCTGGCGCCGAGCTCGGACATCGATCTCTTGTTCCTGCTGCCGTACAAGCAGACGCCCTGGGGGGAGAGCGTCGTCGAGTACATGCTGTATCTGCTCTGGGACCTGGGGCAGAAGGTCGGGCACGCGACGCGCACGGTCGATCAGTGCCTGAAGCTGTCGGAAGCCGACATCACCATCCGCACCGCGATCCTCGATGCGCGGCTGATCCTGGGCGACCGGGGTCTGTTCGACGAGCTCAACGCCCGTTTCAACCGCAGCGTCGTCAAGGGAACGGCGCGCGAGTTCATCACGGCCAAGATGGCGGAGCGCGACGAGCGCCACAAGCGCACAGGCGAGTCGCGCTACCGCGTGGAGCCCAACATCAAGGACGGCAAGGGCGGTCTGCGCGATCTGCACACGCTGCATTGGCTGGCGAAGTACATCGCCGCCGGCGGCGGCATCAACGAGGCCTCCATCTTCACGCGCGCGGAGCGATCGACATTCCGCCGCTGCGAGGATTTCCTGTGGACGGTCCGCTGCCACCTGCACTTCCTGACGGGCAGGCCGGAGGAGCGGCTGACGTTCGATGTGCAGCCCGTGCTGGCCGAGCGGCTCGGCTACGCGCGCAGCCGTGGCGGTCTGATCGCCGTCGAGCGGTTCATGAAGCACTACTTCCTGGTGGCCAAGGATGTCGGCGATCTCACCACCATCCTGTGCTCGGCGCTCGAGATCCAGCAGCTGAAGACCTCGCCGGCGCTCGCGTCGATCTTCGATCCGCTGAGCTGGCGCACGCGCCGGCGCATCAGGCGCATGACCGATTTCCGCATCGACAATGGCCGGCTCAATGTCGCCGACGCCAAGACGTTCGAGCGCGATCCGGTGAACCTGATCCGCTTTTTCGCCACGGCGGAGGAGACAGGCACATTCTATCATCCGGCCGCCGTCAGGCTGCTGCGCCAGTCCCGCCGCCTGATCGACGACCGGCTGCGGTCCGATCCGGAGGCCAACCGGATATTCCTGGACCTGCTCACCAGCAAGAATGTCGAGGCGACGCTCAGGCGCATGAACGAAGCCGGCGTTCTCGGGCGTTTCATCCCCGAGTTCGGGCGGATCGTGTCGATGATGCAGTTCAATATGTATCATCACTACACGCTGGATGAGCATCTGATCCGCACGGTGGGCGTCGTCGCCGAGATCGATCGCGGCGAGGCGGGCCAGAGTCATCCGTTGTCACACAAGATTTTCAAAACGATCACCAACCGGCGCGGGCTGTACCTTGCGGCCTTTCTGCACGACATCGGCAAGGGCCACACCGAGGACCATTCCCTCGTTGGCGCCCGCGTGGCGCGCAGGCTGTGCGCGCGGTTCGGTCTCGACGCGAGCGAGACCGAGACCGTGGTCTGGCTGATCGAGAACCATCTCGTGATGAGCACGATCGCTCAGACGCGGGACATCGGCGATCCCAAGACGATCAGGGACTTTGCGGCAATCGTGCAGACGCCCGAGCGGCTGAAGCTCCTGGTGATGCTGACGGTGGCGGATATCCGCGCGGTCGGCCCAGGCATCTGGAACGGCTGGAAGGGCCAGCTTCTGCGCACGCTCTACTACGAGACGGAGCCTCTGCTCGGCGGCGTGACCGTCACGGCCGATGCCGGGGAGCGCGTCACAACGGCGCTCGAGGCGTTCAGAAAGGCGGCGGAAGCCGAGTTCGGCCGCGAGGAGATCGACCGCTACATCTCGCGTCACTATCCGGACTATTGGCTGAAGACCGAGACCCGCAAGCAGGTCGAGCACATGCGGCTGTGCAACAGGGCGAACGCTCAAGGGCTGACGCTCGCGACCGACTTTACGAGCGATGCCTTCACCGCGGTGACGGAGCTGTCGGTGCTGGCGCCGAACCATCCGCGGCTGCTCTCGCTGTTTGCCGGCGCGTGTGCCGCCGCGGGCGCCAATATCGTCGGCGCCTATATCTCGACGACACGCGACGGCTTCGCGCTCGATACGTTCCTGCTGCAGCGCGAGTTCGACGAGGACGACGAGCGCCGGCGGGCTCAGCGCATCAGCGACACCATCGAGCGGCTGCTCAAGGGGGAGGTGCGGCTTTCGACTCTGCTCGCCAAGCGCGAAGCGAAGGGCCGCATCGGCGCGTTCACGGTCGAGCCGGAAGTGGTCGTGGACAACACGGTGTCGGATCAGTTCACGGTCATCGAGGTGTCGGGCCTCGATCGGCCGGGCCTGCTCTACGAGATCACGAGCGCCATCTCCAACCTGAGCCTGGACATCACGTCGGCGCACATCACGACATTCGGCGAGAAGGTCGTCGACGTGTTCTACGTCACCGATCTGACGAACAAGAAGATCACGTCGACCTGGCGCCAGCAGGCCATCCAGCAACGGCTGATCGGCGTCCTTTCCGGACCGGCCAAGACCGGAGCGACGCGCGCTGATCCAGGCAGTGGCCAGCCGGCTTAGGCGAGCCGCGATTTGCGCTGGAAGCGGGCCAAAGCGGCTGCCGCAATCAAGGGACCGGTCGGGAAGCACCTGACCTATCGAAGTCCTCTCGAAGCCGCGACGGACTAGTCGCACGAATCGCAAGCAGAGGTCTCGACGATAGTAGGTGCGCCAGTGTAGTATAAAGTTTGAGCTTTGCCGAAGGATCGCTTCAACTTTGCCTGATTGCCGTCGCGGCGTGGTTTGCGGCCATCTGGTTCTCTGCATCTCTAGGGCTTGCCCTATTGTTGGAGGTCCACATGGAAGTACACGTCGAAATGTGCATGGGGATGCTTGCGGAGGCGTGGAGACCTGGTGGTTACGCTGAACCACGCAAGCGACGGGATTGGTTTGGTCGAAGAGATCGCCGGCAGGGGTGCTCCGCAGGGGGTTCGATTCCCCCTCTCCACCCCACGTGTGAAATAGAACCCATCCACAACCAATTGATTTTAAAATATTAATTGCCTGACCGCGTTTTATTTGCACGGCCGATTGAAAATAACGCGGGATCAGCGGAGGATGCGCCAAGGACGGTCGAACCGATGGCATCCTCTGGTCAGCTTAGCCCACTAGTAGAAGACATCTTGAGCCGAGCCGAAGGGCCGCGCTTCGAGACGAAGCGCGTGTCGGGCAAGATGGTCCAGCGTGCGCTAGAGACAGTTTGCGCATTTTCCAACACCGAAGGAGGAGTCCTTATCGTCGGGGTGGAAGACCCCACGAAGGCAAAGGGCCCTGATCGTTTGTACGGCCTGTCTGAGAACCTAGAGGCCTTCGCCGAACTCAGGCGCAAGTTGAAGTCCCACTTCCAGCCCCCCATTGGTGAGCCTGTTGTCACGACCATCCCCATTCGAAACCGCCATGGGCAGCACGACAAGATTGCGGTGCTGCGGGTCGCGCCAGGCACGAAGGTCCATACCATCCTGGATGACGGCACTTGGATTCGAGTGGACAGCACGAATAGGGAGATGAGCGCAGCCGAAATCACAACTCTCAGTTACAAACGCGGAGTCGTGAGCGCTGAAACTGAATTGGTCGATGTTGACCTATCCCTGATCGACACCGCGAGCTTCAAGACTTATTGCGAACAACGCGGTATCAGGCATGGAACCTTAGAGAAGCGGTTGGAGACCATTGGGCTCGCCAAACGGGATCACGGCAAATGCCGCCCGACAAAAGCCGCTATCCTCTTGTTCGCCGACTCACCAAGCGACCTGCTTGCGCTAAGCGGCGGTCGTGCAGGCCTCCGCATATTCCATTATTCAGGCACATCGATTGATCGATCGGAGCATCCTAATCTACGCAAGCCGCCAAAGAACATGACTGCTCCTGTCTATGACTTGATAGAGCATGGCACGTCCTTTGTCTTGGACGAGATCACCCAAGGTTTTGAGATGGTCAGCGGGTTTACGGCGAAGCATGCCTACCCCAAGCGAGTGATTAAGGAAGCGATCACGAACGCAATTCTCCACAGGGACTATCGCTATCCAACCGACGTTAGCATCAGGATCTTTGACGACCGCATCGAGGTGGAAAGCCCCGGTGAGTTCCCGGCCAACATCACACCTTCGACAATTGAGACCGCTCAATCGACGCCCCGCAATCCAAGTCTGGTCAATCATCTTCGAGAGTTCCCAGCACCGCCAAATGTGGATGCTGGCGAGGGAGTGCCGATGATGTTCAGCGAGATGAAGGCGCGCGGGCTCTACCCGCCTAGATACTTCGTGCGGCAGGAGTCGGCCATTCCGTCAGTGACAGTTGTACTGCTGAATGAGCAACGGCCGGCGGTATGGGAACAAGTAAGTGCGTTCATCGACAAGAACGGGTCAATAGCGAATCAGGACTTGCGTAAGATAGCTGGCTTGGAAACGCTGCAGGCCACTCGCATGCTCAAGAATTGGGTTGAAAAGGGGCTACTGGTCAAACATGGAAGCGGCAAGAGAGATGCTACATATCGGAAACCTACCGAACCAATACATGGTGAACTCATGTTAGTCGGCATCGAAGCAGAGGGAACAATGGAAGCAGGGCAAAAAACCGGCGTTGAGGCTGGCGCAGAAAAACGGCCGGCCGACATCCTCAAGAAGGCGCCGAACACGCCGGTGATACGGGACAAATCAGTTGTGCAGAAGAGCCCAGACCGCCGCACCGGCCTGCACCAAGGTGGCAAGCGCAACCAAGATCGCAAGCGTTAGTTCGATCCAGCGCCGCTTCAGCTGCCGCCGGGGCATCACGAGTTTGCCCATCCAGTAGAGGGCGCCGGCTCTGTCGACGCCAAGCCCTTCCTCATCCAATGAGATTGGGCGAATGCCTTTTGGCCGATCCGTTGGATCGACCTTCTGGATAGGCGCCTCTCTCAGCCCGCTCCTCGACGGTCCAGTTCACGACGATCTCCTAAGCTAAGAGTCACGGATAACGCCTCGCGAGGGACTCGTCCCGGCAGAGAGGGAGCCCGCGTCCCGTGCGAATCGCGAAATGCCTTAGAGGCCAGCCTTCTCCTTGCAGTAGCGCGCGACCTCGTCGTGCCGGGCGAACCAGATGCCGGCGTGGCTGCGGATGTACTGGATGAGCTCCTCCAGGATCTGGATGCGGCTCGAATGGCCGATGACGTGCGGGTGCATGGTCAGCAGAAAGAGCCCGCCCTGCTCGTAGGCCTGGTCGAACTCGCGCATGAAGACCTCGAGCACGCCCGACGGAGCAGTGTAGGGCCGCGCCGACCCGAAGCGATCCATGGTCAGATACGGCGCATCGTCCCGGATCCATTCGACCGGCAACTCGACGACGCCCGTCGGCTTGCCGTCCTCCAGCAGCTCGTAAGGGTCGTCGTCCGCCATCAGCGAGGAGTCGTAGAGCAAGCCCATCTCGCGCGTGATCGACAGCGTGTGCTGGCTGAAGTCCCACGACGGCGTCCTGATGCCGACCGGGCGTACGCCCGAGACCTTCTCGAGGACATCGGCCGCGCGCATCTGCAGATCGCGCTCGTTCTCGGGCGGAAGCTGGCTGTTCAGCTCGTGAATCCAGCTATGGATGCCGATCTCGTGGCCCTGCTCGATGACGCGCTTCTGCTCCTGCGGATGCAAGAGCGCGACGACCGCGGGCACGAAGAAGGTGGCCTTGATGTCGTATTTGCCCAGCACGGAGAGGATGCGGGGGATGCCGACCCGGCTGCCGTACTCGCCGGCACTGAGGCGTCCCGGGCTGTCGTGCCCCCAGCGCAGCGTTTGCGTCTCATGATCGGAGTCGAAGGAGAGCGCCACGGCGCAGCGCGCGCCGCCTTTCCAGCTCTCGGGCTTGAGTGAACGGCCGGCGCGGATCTTGCCGACGATCGCGCGCCACTTCTCCTCGGGCCACTGCCATGCCTCGGGCTGCTGCGGCAATCCGCTGTTCCTGGCCTTGTCGTTCATGAGAGGTCTCCCGTTTTGCTGCCGCCATCTTAGGACGGCGACGGCGGCGGGAACAGACGGTGCCGGCTGCAAGAATTGAAAGGCGGGCGCCACCCACCGCAACCCTCTCGCGAAGGTCGAGGGCGTGAGGCAGCGCACCGCGGCGGTCGGAAGATGTGCCGGAGGGGCGAACGGCCTAGCCGAACAGGCGAAGCTGCTTCTCGTCCTGGCCCTTGGTCTCGAAGGCGAGCTGCTCGATGCGGTCGAACGGCACCTGCTCGGCCATGATGAGCGAGCGCTGCGCCTTGAGCGAGCGCACGAGGCCTTCCTGCACGAGGTGGAACTCGCCCACCGTCTGGCCGGGAAGGACCGCCGAGGGATCGAGGCCCGATTCGCTTTGGAAAGCGGCCTTGAGCTTGCGCAGCGCCGTGTCCTCACGCACGCGGCCGATGAACCAGCTCGTGATCTGGTCGCGGCTCTTGTAGTCGAGGTCGCCCGGCGACTGGGTGGCGAGCATGAGGCCGAGGCCCGCGGAGCGGGCGCGCTTCAAGAGCGACTGCAGCGGTTCGGCCGTGGCCGGCTTGGAGTTGGCCGGGATGTAAAGGTCGGCCTCGTCGAACATGACGACGGCCTGCAGCTCGTCGTTGGGGTTGCGCTGGCAGAAGCGCAGCGCCTCGGACAGGAACTGCGAGATCCAGAACAGGATGTTCTCGTTGTCGCCGAGGAAGCCCGTGTAGATGATCGACAGGCGCGTGCGCCCATCGGGACGTGCGTAAGGTCCGAGGCCGAGCAGCGCGTCCATGCGCAGTGGCTCGCCGCCGACCTCGAACAGCGCCGCGTTTCTGTGGCGCAAGCTGTCGAGCTGGCCAACGAGATCGCGCCTAATCTTGCCCGACGGGTCCATGCGCTGCGTGAGGTCGGTGAGCTCCGGGTCCTCATCCTCGAGGAGATGGATGAGGTCGGCCAGCGTCACCTCGCGGGTGTGGCGCGAGCCCAGGATGCGCAGGGCGACCGACAGCGTGCCGGACTGCTTCTGATGCGTGGCCGAGTTCTTCAGATGCAGCATGTCGCCGAGTGCAGCGGCCGACAGGTTGGCCAGAAGCTGCTGCTCATGCTCGGGCAGCTCGCTGATGCCGGTCGGCAGAAGGGTGATCGAGATCGGCCGGCCGGACGCGCGCCCGGGCGTGTAGACGGCGACGTCGATGGAGTCGGCAAGCTTCTCGCGATCACCGCGGCGCTCGCTGAACTCGGCGTCGTTGGCGCGCCACACGTCGGGATTGGCGTAGGAGCACAGGTCGCCCTTACGGTCGATGAGAACTGCGGGGATGCCCTTGAGCAGAAGCTGCTCGATGAGCGACAGCGCAAGCGTGGTCTTGCCCGAGCCCGAGCCGCCGAGCACGGCAGCGTGGCGCTTCAAGACATCCTTGTTGAGCGTGATGGGCTTGCCGCGTCCGCCGATCTCGCGGCCGGCGTGAATGCTGGATGCTCCGGACGCGTTCTCGTCGAGGATGACCGAAAGCGGCAGCTCGTCCTCCTCGGGCGTGGCGACGGCCGGCCCGCTGCCCCAGCCGGTCCAGTCAGCGAGCGCGGGACCCGGCAGATGCGCGGTGATCGCAGGTGCGGCGCCGTTGGAAAACTGATCGCCGGCTGCCGCATCGCCGCCGCCTTCGACGACGGTCAAGGTGTGCACGCCAGTCCCGTTTCGGCTGGGGAGCTGGCGGCCGAGAAGGTCGAGCCGCAGCAGGTGCACGATCAGCACGAGGCCCGAGAGCAGCTTGGCCTGCTCGAACCACGCGGCAAATCCGGGGTCATGGCGATGGCGGGCGTGGAACTCGCGCACGGCCATCATGCGCTCCCACTCCGGGATCGGCACCAGGAGGGAGCGTCCGCCCGCCTCCTTGAACTTGCGGTAGGTCTGTGCGGTCTGGTTCTTCTTGTTCGGCGGAAAGTCGCTCGCGCGCAGAATGAAGCACGCCTTGCCCTTCATCGAGGCGAGCACCTTGTCGAGCTGGCGCTTGAAGCCGCCGCCCTGCGTCGGCCGGTTGCAGACGAAGATGCGCGCATCCTGCACCACGCCGGACTTGTGCTTGACCGTCAGGTCGATGGCCGGCACGTCGCCGATCTGGGGCTTGCTGATCGACAGATAGATGCTGGCGCCCCACTCGTCCCTGGCCAGAGACAACGCGCCGGACAAAACGTCGAGGAGATCGCCGTCGTCGTTCGGCATCTCCGCTTCGTTGTCGTTGGAAAAGCGCTCCCACATGGCGCGGAAGTCGACGCCGGGCACGGGAGCTGGCTCCTCGGGGGCCGCCGGCGTGCCAAAACCAAGCGCGGCGGCAAGCGTGGAGATGAAGCTCGCGGGTCCGCTCGGAGGAGCAGGCGGCCGCTCCTCGGGCTCCGCGTCGGCGCCGAGGTGCGCGCGCAACCGCGTCTGCGCGTGCTCCAGAAGACGGCGCGTCGAAAGCCCGCCGAACTCCTCGAAGAACTGAGGGCCGAAGAACTTGGCCGCGTCGGGGAAGCTTGCGCTCCGGCCGGCGGCGACGGCACCGTGCTCGAGCCGCTTGGAGATGATGAGGCGCGCCTCCTCCGGCGAGCGGCTTTCCAGCAGCGCCACGGGTCCCGACTTCTCGATACGGTCGATGTAGGATTGGGCGAGAACGCCGCGCACCTGGTCGTAGAAATCGCCGAGGCACGAGATGATGATGACCGCGGTCGGCACGCGGTTGGCGATCTGGATTAGATCGCGCACGGCCTTCTGAAAGCGATCCTCCGCGTCGTCGAAGAAGCGCAAGTCCTCGACCTGGTCGATGCAGAAGGCGAGCGCCGCACGGTCGACGGCCCACATCAGCTTGCCGAAGCTTTCGATGATCTCGAAGGCGCGGCCGTCGCCGGTGTTGGGATCGAGGGCCGACACCGCCTGCTGTGACAGGGCGTTGAGCTGCCGGCCGGAAAGGTATTGGCGCACGCGCTGGTCGATGCGCGGGTCCGCCCGCTGCATATAGAGCAGCGCGCGCACGACGTTGATGTCGAGCTCCTGGTCGGCGAATTTGGGGCTGGCGACGATGTCGTCGGCAAGCTCGGTGATGAAGCGGGCCAGCGTCGTCTCGTCGAGCTGAGCGTCCCGGAGCTCGGCGAGATCGCCGCCGTCCAGCACCTGCGCGTCGCCGACGAGCCGATTGGTGAGGCGCGCCAGCGCGCTCTCTCCGCCATGATCGGGATCGTACGGCTTCTCGAGCGAGTTGATGAGCCGGCGCAGATAGTAGTCGGCGTAATCGGTGACGTCGGGCGTCATCTGGGCATAGCCGAAGTAGGCTTTGCCGGCGCGGTGCGCGGAGGTTCTGAGCGCGCGGATGAGATGCGTCTTGCCGGCGCCAGACTGCCCGTGAAACAGCAGGATGCGCGCCTGCGAGCGCGATCCCCGGCCAGTCGTCACCGCATCGAGCAGGTCGTTGAACTTGCGACGCGCCTTGGCGTGGATTTCCTCGACATCGACGGGGTCGACCCGCCAGATGTCATCCTCCCAGGTGATCGAATGCTCGAAAGCCGCGGCGAGCCGCTCCTGCGACAGAGCCTCGTCAGCGTTCGGCATGCCTATGACGGTCCTCGACACCATTTATTTCTCGGTTTCTTGCGCCTAGTCGTCGACGCGGATGTAGTGCCACACGGTGTTCTTGTAGCTGACGGCGGAGTCCTGCAGCTCTTTGAGGTTGCGCTTGTGCTTGAGGTCGGCGCCGGCGAGCGCCAGCAAGCCTGCTCTGTGCGCCTCGGTGAGCATGCATTTGAACTCGATCTCGGTGAGCGCCCACTCGGGGTGCTGGTCGCGAACCGTCTCCCACGCGTGCGAGATGAACGTTTTGCGGTTGCCGGGCCAGCCTTCCGCGCGCGGCCGCGCGGCGGCTTGCACGGCGCGCGCGAAACCGGCGGGATCGGGCCGCACCGATACGCGCTCTGCTTGAGGCGCCGGCGCCGGCGCGGGTGCAGGGCGTGGCAGGACACCCAGCTCGCCCATCTTCTTGCGCCGCGCTCTGCGCGGTGCGGCGGGCTGAGGTGCTGTTGGTCTAGCGGCTTCGCCGGTGACGAAGCGCCTGAGGACGGCAGCGCGCAGGGCGGCGAGATCGGAACGTTGGGCGCCTACGGCTTCGGCGGCGAGCGCGGCAACCAGGCGCCCGTCGGTGCCGAAATCGCGCGGCCGCTGCGAGAGCTGGCCGGCGAGCAGGCGTCCAGACTTGGCGGAAAGCCCCGGCTTATCGCCGAGTCCGCTCTTGATCTGGTTGCCGAAGGCGCGCTCGAGCGCAACCATGGCAAGTCCAGTGCGCAGCCGCGACGGCGACGGCTTGCCACGCACCTTGAGCTGATACGTGGCAAGGACGATGAGCGCGCGCAGCCCGTCGAGCTTGGCGAGCGCCTTGAGGCGGCTCGCCGGCTCTTTCTCGAGCCCGAGCGCCTTGGCGACGAGGCCGATCTCCCAAGCTTCCGACCACGTGCCGGGTGATTGCTTCTTCGCGCCGAGGAATGCGGCAGCCTGGCTGCGGCCGCTCGCCGTCGCCGAATAACGGGCGCCGGACTGGACGACCTGGCCCTGAGCCTGAAGCGAGCCCAGCAGCCCGGCGGCGGCGCGCGCCCAGTCCGCGGGCGAAACCTTGTGCGAGACGATTGGGTGCAGATCGCGAGCAACGTCTTCGCACGTGAGACGGGAGGTGGCCGTCGCAACGCGAACGAGCACGATGGCCGCGAGCCGGTCGGCGACGAGGCCGGTTGCCGCGAGCGAGTGGCCCGCGGCGGACAGCGGTTCGAGAACTGCGACGTTCATGGACTCGCATCTCCCCGGCACGAACAGCCTCGTTTCGCGAGCCGCATGCGGCTCGCGAGCGGGCAAGAAGCCTCCGGACGCGCGAATCACCGGGAGATCGCATGCATTGTGTGAGAAGCGACTCCCCTTTTCCAGGTGAATATTTTCGCTTTCCGCGCCCGAGTTGCATCCGCCATCGAAGGAAGGAGCGTGTGCCGCCCGCGATTGTGGCCGTTTGGTGATCGCGGCCCAAATGGCGTCATCTTGCTGAGGTCGAGTCGGTTCGGGGAAGACGGGTTGCAGGCACCTCGAGACGCAGACCGCGGCACGGCACTTTGCACGTGCCCGTTGCACATTTGCCGCTGTTGCGACTGCACGCGGTGCGCGCCCGTCAAACCCGGAAACGGAATGCGCGGCCTTTACGTCCATTCACGTTAAAGGCCGGTTAACAAGTTGGCGTCATTCTTGACGCCGAAGAACCGCCTGTTTCAAAGCGGGAGTTGTTGGATGTATCGCGTCTTCGTAGCGCCCTGCCTTCTCCTGGCACTGAGCGGGTGCAGCCTCAGTTCCGGGATGCTGACCTCCGGGTTTGCCGGCGCGGAGCCGCAGGAGACCGCGTCCGTCAGCTCGCCCGCGCGCCAGACGTTCGGCTCGCTCGGCGGCGAGCCATCGACCCGCGCCAGCAAGGCGTCGGAGACGAAGGTCGCCAGCCTCGACAAGGCGCCGGAGGGCTCGTTCGGCAAAGCCCCGCACGGGGCACTCTCGGACCGCGACTACTCTGCGACCAAGCTCGACCCCGAGAAGGCGCGCGACCTGATCAATCGATACCGCAAGGAGAAGGGTCTGAAGCCGCTGAAACTCAACGCCGAGCTCTCCAACGCGGCCAAGGCGCACTCGCGTGACCTCGCCAAGTGGGACCGGATCTCGCATTTCGGCTCGGACGGGTCCAATCCGTGGGATCGCATCAAGCGCGTCGGCTACAACGCGCGCCTGGCCGCGGAGAATGTCGGCACGGGGCAGGCCTCGATCGAGGAGGTGATCAAGGGCTGGAAGGAGAGCCCGGGCCACAACAAGAACCTGCTGCTCAGCGACGCCGAGCACATGGGCATTGCCCTGGTGCAGGACCCCAAGACCGAGTTCAAGACGTTCTGGACGCTCGTGATCGGGGCGCCGCTCTAGTCTAGTCCTGCGTCAGACGAAGCCGCTCCCTGGCGCGAATCTCCTCGGCAACTCCAGCCCAGGCCCAGCAGCGGCCGGTATCGCCGCTCAGCGAGTGATACGCGGAGAAAAACTCCGCGACCGCCGCCGCGAAGGATCCGTGCCGCTCCTCGAGCACGCACGCCATCGCCTCGACCTCGACAGGGGTGGGCGTGACGTCCTGCTCGGGATGCCACTGTGACGACATCTTAAGTCTCTTAACCTCTTGTTTGCTCTGGGCGTGCAGAGCAAGAACGGAGCCAGTTGCCGGCCTGGCGGCAATTTTGCAGCGACGGCTGGGTGGGGCGAGCCTGCTGTGGCGGGAGAGGTTTCGCCGGGCGTCTCGTTTCGGCACAACGACATGGGCGTCGCGGCAGAGGCCTCACGATGCGGCGGGCGTCAGGTGCCGGCCCACGTGCGCGCCGGCTATTGCGGTGCTCTGGTCGCGTTGACCTTGGTCTTGAGGGCGGCTTGCGTCGGCGCTGCCGCGACCGGTGCGCCTTTCGATGCCTTGCCGCTGTCGGCCTGCTGCCTCGCCGGCGCGTGGCCCTTGCCCTTGTTCTTGCGGGCGATGAGCCGGCGCGGCGGACGCTTGCCGCCACAGTTCCATGACACGACCGACTGGCGGATGCTGATGGCGTCCCTCGCATCAGCCACCATCGGCAGCGTGTCCAGCGTCGTCGTGTCGAAGATCTGCTTCCAGCCATAGGTCTGGAAGCCATGCTCGAGCAGGCTCGCAGCACGCACGCTGCGCTCGCGGCCCGAGACCTCGCCGAGCACCACGGCCACGAGCTTGCGCCCATCGCGCGACGCACTGGCAACGATGTTGTAGCCGGAGTCGCAGATGAAGCCGGTCTTCAGGCCATCCGCACCCTCGTAGGTGCGCAGCAGTCCGTTATGGGTGCGCAAGCGCCGGCGGCCGATCTGGATGTCGGCCAGGCCCCACAAGCTCGCCCGCTCGGGGAAGTCTTGCAGCACTGCACGGACCAGCTTGGCGAGATCGCGCGCGGTGGTGACCTGCTCCGGCGCGGGCAGGCCGTGCGGGTTGACGAAGCGCGTCCGCGTCATGCCGAGCCGCTGCGCGGTCTCGTTCATTTGCTTGACGAAGGCCTCCTCGCTGCCGCCGATGGCCTCCGCCAGCATCACCGCTACGTCATTGGCCGACTTGACGATAAGGGCGCGGATGGCGAGCTCGACCGTCATCTCCGCGCCGACGGGCAGCCCCACCTTGCTCGGAGGCTGGTTGTGCGCGTTCTCGCTGACGGGAATCTTCTGCTCGAGCGTCAGCTTGCCGGCCTTCAGAGCCTCGAAGGTCAAATACGCCGTCATGATCTTGGTGAGCGAGGCCGGGTGCCACTGGTTGTCCTGATCCTCGGCGTAAAGGACCTTGCCGTTCGACGGATCGAACAACAGCGCCGGGCCGGCCAATGCCGGCGTGACCGATACCACGGCAACGACCAGCGCGGCGGCGACATGACGTGCTACTCTCACGCTTCCCCCGTTTTTAAGCCTCTTCACCGGCGCTGATTCTCTCGTAGCGAAAGCATACCCGGATAGAGCGCGCCACAATAAGGGTGAGTTGCGAAAATCGGTGCAGCAAGCGGCCATTGGTCGCGCGGGGCGGAGTTCCGCGCCGGGTCTGCTTCCCTTGATCCGGGGCCTTTTGCCGAGCCGGCCGGTCACATGTCCACGTGCAGCTCCTGAGCAGCCTTGCTTTGCGCAAGCAAGGCCCGATGCGTCGCTGCCGGAACAAACGAGCATCGGCGACGTTTGCTCGTCCACTGTACGAGCAACCGTCAATAGGAGGATGCAAGTGAAGCATTTTCTCGTTCCGACACTTGCCGCAGGCGTGCTTGCACTCGGCGCCGGACTGCTGGTTCCCGCGCAATCGGCGTCGTCCGCCGAGACGGTCGTCGTCAAGCGCGTGAAGGGCGTGTGCTATGACCGGGCGGGGCGCCGCGTATCTTGCGGAGCTCACTACCGCGCCAGCAAGCGCATGCACCAGTACCGCGCACCCCGCACGGGCACTGATATGAGCCAGCCCCCACGGCGTCGTGACAGCGGGGGCATGGAATAGGCGCGAAAATTCCGAGCCGCTCCGATGAGCGGCTCGGTGCCTTTATTCTTGGAACGATGCTCGAGCGCCCACGTTCGCCGCATATCTGGCAGCTCCGATCCAAGGGGACTGAGAAAATGCGGACGAAGATCATCGTCCCGTCGCTCGCGGCGGGACTCCTGGGCCTCAGCTTGATTCCTCCCGCAAGCGCCCAGGACGCCGCCGGCGTCCTGGTGCAAAGCCGCATCTGCTACGACAGCGACGGCGATCGCGTTCCGTGCGGCGCGTATTTCAGGAGCGCACCCCCATACTACTCGGATGACGAGGATGACGATGCGAGCGCGCCGCAATCCTACTGGGACGATAGCGATGACGATGACCAGAATGTCGATGATGGCGGGTAGAAGCCGCGAGTGAGCGGCGCCGGCCGATCCCGCCGCTCATTGCAAGATCGGCCCAATTTTTGGGTCGGTCACCTTCGCTTTGATCGGCGCTATTTGGGCGGCGAGCCTGTCCCACTCCGGAACGAATGCGGGCGCGAGGCGTTCATCATGTCCAGTCAACGAACGGGTGTGCCATGGGCAGGAGTGCGAAAGAAATCGACCGGCTCCAGTTGCTGAACAAGACCCGCCAGGAGCTGGAAACTGCCGCGCGCAGGCTCGAAGCCGACATTGCGAGCGCGAACCGGACCCTCGTGAACGTGCGTATCGCGATGGCGCGATCCACCCCGCCGGAAGAGCGGATCTCGGTAGACGTCGCCAAGCACTGAGGCTCGGAGCAAAGGCCTGGTGATCCCGGGTGGGCGACCCGTGGCGTGGTTCTCTCAATAAACTATGGTGTCGGGAACGCCCGGCCAGCGGAGCGTGATGCCCTTGCACTCGCTTTGCAGCTGGCGCCACATCGAGGCTGCGTCACCCTCGTGAAGCCTCCAGCGATCCTCCGGCGCGATGGCAACGGTGCAGCCCATGCTGTTTGCCGCCATGCGGTGGTCCAGGCTCGCGGCGACCTTGGCGCCGTAGCCGAACGCGACCACGCTGGCGCAAGCCAGCAGGATGGCGACGAGAAGTCTCTCCATTTACGAACCTCGAACCATCGAATGTCTTGCTCGGGGCAATGTCCCTGCCGAGTGAGGAGCAAGACTGATGCCATCGCGGGCGGAGTGGGCTCCGCGGCGAGGACGTTAAGCAGGCTGCTTCGGAGGGCGGTTAACGCTGGGGGTGAGGGCGGCGGGGAGCAGGGCGCGGCGCGGTCGCCCGCGGCGCCCCGCCCGCGCCCATTGGGGTTCGACGGCAAGGGGCTCGAAGTCAAGATCACAAATGAGGCTGGTGGTGCCCCAGGCCCGACTCGAACGGGCACGTCGTTGCCGACACCAGATTTTGAGTCTGGCGCGTCTACCGGTTCCGCCACTGGGGCTTGTGCAGCGGCGGCATCATAGCGGGCGCCGACCGAGCGTCAAACGCGACGCGGGGGCGCCGGCAGGGGAATGACACCCCCTCAAGCGGAGGGGCGGGTGGCAGTGCGCGCGGGCGGTGGCCTTGCGGTCAGGGTGCCGGCGCGTGCGGCCTCCTCGACGATCCAGGCGCGAAACGCGGCGATCTTGGGCACAGTCTCGTTGCCCTGCGGGCAGACCAGATAGAAGCCGCGATCGGCCTCGATCTCCAGATCGAAGGGGGCGACGAGCCGACCTGTCCTCAGGTCGTCCGAGATCAGCGCCTTGTGCGCGAGCAGGACCCCGGCGCCCTCGATCGTGGCCTCGATGGCATGGTCGGCGCTGTTGAAGCGCAAGCCGCGGCCGTAATCGACATCGTCGAAACCGCCCAACCCGGCGCGGGCGAACCACTCGGCCCATCTTGGCCAGCCCGCGACCGCGCTGAGCGAGTCGTCGTGGATCAGGGGCAGCTTGCGCAGGTCGGCCGGCGCGGAGATGCCACCGGCCTCGGACAAGAGGCGCGGGCTCAGCACCGGCAGCATGTGCACGTCGAGCAGGCGCTGGGCGAATAGGCCGACAAACGGCTCGCGCCCGTTGCGGATCGCCACATCGACGCCGTCGCTGGTGAAGTTGGCGTAGGCCTGCGTAGCGGAGACGCGTGCGTCGATCTCGGGATTGGCCATCAGGAAACGATAGAGACGCGGAGCCAGCCACTTGGCCGTGAAGCCCGGCGGCGCACTGATGACCAGCACGCCGTCGTCGCGGCCCCGGTCGAGCAAATCGATGGTGCGCCGCATCTGCAGGAACGCAGCGTTGAGGCCGGGATAGATGAGCTCGCCCGCCCTGGTGAGGGTGATCGCGCGCGCCTGACGGTGAAACAGCTTCTGGCCGAGGAACTCCTCGAGGCCGCGAATCTGGTGGCTGAGCGCGGCAGGCGTGACGTGCAACTCGTCGGCGGCGCGCGTGAAGCTCAAGTGCCTGGCCGTGGCCTCGAAGGCGCGCAAGGCGTTCAGCGGGGGCAGGGGGCGAGGCATGATCGATGAGCTTTCTTCATCTTGAGGCTGAGGAAGGATCGTTTGTTCCGCGAACAAAATCAACTTATCTCCGTGCCAGAGATGATCGTTGGTGAGGAAAAATAACATGGACAACGCCTCTGCAGAGACTCGGCCAGAGCCTACGCCAGAGCTCATCGCCGAAATCACGCGCCGCGCCCGCATCGAGCGCTCCCGCGCCTTGTGGCAACTGCTGCAGGGGATGTTCGGTAGCCATGCGGCCGACGACGAGCCGGCGCGGCTGCCGCATCACCTGAGACCCAGGTCGTCCTGAACCCTTCATCCCCCTCCCCTCATCCCCTTCAGACCCTCCCGGGGATGATCACTAGGCCGCCCTCCAGGCGGCCTTTCTTTTTCGCGAGATGAAAATGTTATCCCCGGCGAGCCAAGCGGCAGAATACTGGCCGCGTCTCGGATCAGGGATGCAGATGGCTGCGCAGCGCTGCGTCACGGCTTAGGGGTCCGGGAGCCGCTGTCCGTTCATCTTGCTCGGTTGGCCGCCAGACCAACGGAGCGCCTGAGCGGGATCCGGAAGCGGCGAGCCAGGGCGTCATTGAGCCCATCAAAGAGCGCAAAAGGTCATCGGGCTCGGCGACGCCCGCTCCCCATTTTTGCGCACGAGCCTCGAGCGGGAAGCTGCTGCGGGGCCGGCGGCGCTTGCCCTCTCGCGACCAAGTCGCGTGGCAGCGGCGCTGCAGATCGCATGGACACAATGCGGCTGGAGCTTTAAGCAGCGCTCATGCTGAGGCGGAGCTACGACTGGATGATGCGGATGGCGGGGCACAAGAACGCCCCGCACGCGCTCTTCTGGGTGGCCTTCATCGAAAGCTCGGTGTTCCCCATTCCGCCCGACGTCATGCTGGTGCCGATGGTGCTGGCGCGGCGGCAGAAGGCTTGGGTCTACGCGAGCATCTGCACCGTGGGCTCGGTGATCGGCGGCGTTGCGGGCTATGCCATCGGCTATTTCCTGTTCGAGTACCTCGGCGAGCCGATCCTGAGGTTTTATGGCTACGCGCAGCGCTTCGGCGAGTTCAGGCAGCTGTTCAACGACTACGGCGTATGGATCCTGATCATCAAGGGCATGACGCCGTTTCCGTACAAGGTGCTGACGATCCTGGCAGGGGTGACGCATATGCCCGTCATCCCGTTCATGCTGGCGAGCATCGTGGCGCGGGCGATGCGGTTCTATCTCGTGGCGGGGCTGCTGTACTGGTTCGGCGAGCCGATGCGGGAGTTCATCGAGAGGCGGCTCAGCCTGCTGACTACCGCATTCGTGATTTTGCTCGTCGGCGGCTTCGCCGCTATCAGGTTCCTGTTCTGACAGGAGCCTCCGGCAGGTTGTGATGGCGCTCGGTGCCCGACCCGTGATGCAAGTTGCAGCCTACCGCGCGGGCGCGGCAGCGCTGATCGCGAGCATCCTCGTCATCCTGACGGCGCTGGGCTTCGAGTACATCGGCCACTACGAGCCGTGTCCGCTGTGCCTGATGCAGCGGTATGCCTATTACGCCGGTATTCCGCTGCTGTTTCTGGCTCTGGTTCTGTTGGCTGCGGAATATCCGAAGGCTGCCGCGCTCACATTCGGCATCGTTGCGCTGGGCTTCCTCGCCAATGCCGGCCTAGGTGTCTATCACGCTGGCGCGGAATGGAAATTCTGGCCGGGCCCGGATACGTGTGCAGCCGGCAGCGCCATCTCCACGCAAGCCGGCGGTCTGCTCAAGCAGCTCGAGCAGACGCGGGTCGTGCGTTGCGACGAGGCGGCATGGCGCATGTTCGGCCTGTCGTTTGCGGGCTGGAACGTCATCGCATCGTTCCTGCTGGCGGCTCTGTGCCTGCAGGCGGCATTTGCGGCGCGCCGGCCGCGATAAGCCTTACGCGCCCCTCGATTCGAGGGCATGGCTGTTCGGGCACGTGTCAACGAAAATCCTTGAATAACTCGCGATTGCGCCTAGGCGTCGCCACAAAGCAACTGTTAATTAGGCGCTACCGGAACACGACGTGAACACGTGGACGGGAGTGAGGTTGTAATGAGTGGGTCGCGTACAATTCGGGCGTGTAAAAGTCCGGCCGAGGTTTTGTTTGTGCGTGGCGTGGCTCGTGCATGCAGATCTGTGGATGACCCCGCCACCGACCATGCCGGAGCGAAACCCAATCGAGACCCGGCGCGTTGTTCAGGCGGCGTTTCCAGCAAGTTTGAGTACGCGTTGCGTTCCGTTGCGTCAGTGTTGCGTGATGTTGCGTCAGCGTCCGGACGGCCGGCATCGGGCGTCCCAAAATCCCCGCGGAGCGCGCTTGCAGGCGTGTTCCAGACATTGAA
This sequence comes from Bacteroidota bacterium, assembly GCA_050260355.1. GTDB lineage: Bacteria > Pseudomonadota > Alphaproteobacteria > Rhizobiales > Hyphomicrobiaceae > CADEFX01. The sequence goes on from JBLNBZ010000118.1 coordinate 21,367, forward strand.
GCGAGCCGCTCACGCCAAAAAGGGCAGGCGTATGGGTGAGCGGTTCGCCGATCCGAGCCGGCCTGTATCGCGTCCCGGCGTCAGTGGTGTGGCGTACAGAGTAGAGTGGCCGGTCAGCGAGTTGCGTGGGCGTATCGCCGGCCGTGGCAAGCAACATTGAAGGCGTGAGGTGAAGCGTGGCGTCGCGTTCGCTGCAGGTCGAGAGTGCACAGCGAGAGGTTTGTGACGGTGAGTGGCGTCAAGTCGGTGATGTGTCGTCGTCAGTTCTGCGTGTGATCAAAGTCAGAGTAACCCCGTCGAACCCGAGATCCGACCGCGCAATGGGTCGGGTCAGCTGAACCGGAGCGAGATCCGGGACGGATGCGCCCCCCGCGCAACGTCCTAACGAGAAGGCAAGCGCACTCCAGCGAGCGACAAGCAGTCCCTCAAGGCATCGAATTGCATGGTCTTGCGTACCGATGCCAGAGCGCCGAGTGCGCTTGCCTCTACCCCAACCCGGCTGAGCCCGGTGTCGACAAGCACAGGTGAGGCATTTTTCACGATGAACCATGTCCCCCAGCACATAAATCCGCTGCAGTGGCACCAGGCCCTCGGCTACGCGCGGCAGGCTTGCGCTCGCATCTTCAGGGATGGAGGCAGCCCGCGCGATGCGTTGCAGGCTTTTGGCGTGTCGCCGCCGGCGGGCATCGATTGGAGCAAGGCCGTTGAGCTGGTCGCGCAGGAATTGTGCGTCCAGCCCGTGCGAAGGGCCGCCTGAAAGCGGCTTGCCCGCTAATAGCCAGAAAAAAGGCCTCGGCCGCATTGCCGCCGAGGCCTTTTCCTTTGTGTGTCTGCGGGCGAGAGGATCTTACGGATCGAGCTCGGTATCCCAGTACAGGTAGTCGAGCCAGCTCTCGTGCAGGTAGTTGGGCGGGAACAGCCGCCCATTGCGATGCAGCTCGAAGACCGTTGGCCGGTAGGGCCACTGGGACGGCCGCATGCCGGCACGGTCCGGCATCAATCCGCCCTTGGTCAGATTGCAAGGCGCGCAGGCCGTCACGACGTTGTCCCAGCGGGTCTGGCCGCCCCTCGACCGCGGAATGAGATGGTCGAAGGTCAGGTCTTCCTTGGCGCCACAGTATTGGCAGGTGAATTTATCGCGCAGGAAGACGTTGAACCGCGTAAAGGCCGGATACAGCGCGGGCTTCACGTAGGTCTTGAGCGATACGACGCTCGGCACCCGCATCTCGAAAGACGGGCTGCGCACGAACCGGTCGTACTCGGAGACGATGTTGACCCGGTCCAGGAACACCGCCTTGACGGTGTCCTGCCAGTTCCAGAGCGAAAGCGGGTAGTAGCTTAACGGCCGGAAGTCCGCATTCAGCACCAGCGCCGGGAAGCCATTCGGTATAGCAGCTTGCACGGTCACGAGTTGGCAGTCCTGACAGTTCCCTGTCCGAATCGCACTCGGAGCACCAATAATTTGCGCGGCATACTAGCCATGTGTGTCGCTGATGTGAAGCGCACAATCCCTAGCTTTGCCGCCCGCGACAGCGTGGCCCGGAGTCCTCCAGGCGCCGCGGTCCGGGCTGGCGCTCTCATCTGAGCGTCTGACGCAGGAAATGGCCGCCGAGGGCCAGCCCGACCTGGTCGATGCCGTGCCCGAGGCCGGGCCGCCGGTGCCATTCGACCAGATATCCCTGGGCCGCCAGTGTCTCGCGCGTGAGGTCGAGCGCCTCCACGGGAATGACCTCATCGATCTCCCCGTGCACGAGCAGGACCGGGGGTGCTGCGGGGCTGGCCGAAAGACGCTCAGGGCCCGCAATCACTCCCGAGTAGCCGACGATGGCGGCCATCGGCTCCTTGCGGCGGAGGCCGACATGCAGCGCCATCATCGTGCCTTGGCTGAAGCCGACCAAGGCCAGGCGGTCCGAAGTGAGACGCCGGCGCTGGAGCTGCGCGTCCAGAAACGCATCGAGCAACGGCCCCGCCGTCGTGACCCCAGCCCACAAATCGCTCGGGTCGCGCGAGGACAGGGGAAACCACTGCCGGCCGCCGAAGTCGGCCATCGCCAGCAGCTCGGGCGCGTGCGGCGCGATGAATGCGACGCGCGGCAACAGGTCTTTCCACTCATGCGCCAGAGCAATGAGGTCGCTGCCGTCGGCGCCATAGCCGTGCAGCAGCACGACGAGCCCGTCGGCGCGACCCGCAGCGGGCTCGAGGCTCGGTCCATCGAGACTTTGCATGGGAAATCCCCGCGGTGGCGCGACTGGTTACACTGGCAAGCCCGAGGAGGCGGATCGGACCACACGATAGTAGGCCCACAGCAGACGAGCCGCGACGCCGCGCCATGGACGCCATCGTTCAGCCAAGTCCGCCAGCGCCGCCGCGTTCGGCCGTTCGTCGAGATCGAAAGCGCGCTGGGCGGCGACCTGCAGGGCGAGATCGCCCGCGGCGAAGCCGTCCGCGCGGCCGAGGCAGAACAGAATGAAGATGTCCGCAGTCCATGGTCCCACCCCGCTGATCGCCGTCAGCGTGGCGTGGATGTCCTCGTCGGTCTTGGCGTCGAAGCCGGTGAGATCGAGGCCCTCTGCGACGGCCTCGCAGACGGCGCGCAGGGTGCGGATCTTGGGGCGCGACAAGCCGACGGCCCTGAGCTCGTCATCGCTGAGGGCGAGCACGGAGGTCGCGGCAAACGGCCTCGCCACCGTTTCGAATCTTGCCCAGATGGCTTCGGCGCTGGCGACCGAGAGCTGCTGGCCGACGATGATCCGCGCCAACCCCTCCAATCCGGCTTCCCGCCGGCGCAGCGGAGGCATGCCCGTCAGATCGTGCACGCGCCGTATGATCGCGCACTTGCGGCGCAGCGCCTTGATACCATCGCGAATGTCGGCCTCTGTCTCGATGCAGCGGCCGTTGAGCAGTGGCGCCCGAACCATCGATCAAACCTTAAAGGAGCTTGCCGGCTGAGGTTTCCGGCGGCCGACTGCATGTGCCCCGTCGACCGCGGCATGGAATTCACCGGCTCAGTATACTATCGCCAAGACGCGCCAAAACAGCATTGCCGGCTTCAGATTATCGCGATCACGACCGATCCAAAATGCAACTGCCGCAAACCTCAGCGACGGACCGCAGACAGCCGGTTCTGCGCTTTGCCCCTTCGCCGAATGGCGAGCTGCACCTCGGGCATGCGCTTTCGGCCCTTGTCGGGTTCGCGATGGCGAGGCGGCTCGGCGGCCGTTTCCTGCTGCGCATCGAGGATATCGATCCGGCGCGCTCGCGCGAGGAGTTCATCGCGTCAATCCTCGACGACCTGCACTGGCTCGGTGTCACCTGGGAAGAGCCGGTCTTGCGTCAGTCGCAGCATATGGCCGACTACGTGGCGGCGGCCACCCGATTGCAGGCGCTCGGCGTGCTTTACCCGTGCTTTGCGACGCGTGCGGAGATCCAGGACGCGGCAAGGGCGGCGGGCGCCGGATCCGATCCCGAGGGCACGCCGCTTTATCCCGGCCTGCACAAGGGGCTCAGTCCCGACGAGATCGGCCGGCGGATTGAGCGCGGCGAGCCGTTCGCCATGCGCCTCGACATGGCTCGGGCAATGGCGCTGGCGCACGAGAGGCTCGGAGGACGGCCACTCACCTTCACCGAGCTCGACGAGAACCTGGTGCCGCGAACTATCGCCGCGGATCCGGCGCGCTGGGGCGATGTGATCATTCAGAGAAAGGATGTTCCGACGAGCTACCATCTCGCGGTTGTCGTCGATGACGCCCGCCAGAACGTTTCCCATGTGACGCGCGGCAGCGATCTGTTTGCGGCCACCGATCTGCATCGGCTGCTGCAAGTGCTGCTCAGCCTGCCGGAGCCGATGTATCACCACCATCGCCTCATTGTGGACACGTCGGGGCGTAAGCTTGCCAAAAGCGCCCGCGACACCAGCCTCAGAGAGCTGCGCCGCAATGGGGCAACGCCCGCCGACGTGCGTCGGCTGATCGGCATTGAATAAGCCGCGGTTGGACAGCCAACCAGTTAATGCGGGCTTTAATCGATTAATAACATATAGCCATTCTTATAAATAAAGATTGCCGAGTGACGTAGGCTCGCAACGAATACGGTTGCGGCTTTCCTTGCAAATACGAGCGAATAAGCTCAAGATGAGAACTAAAATCAACTCGAGCCAGCAATGCCATATACAATCAAGAAAATCTTGCTTCCGCTTTCGGACATGAGCTGGCACTCGATTGCGATCGCACCCGGCCAGATTTGGGCATCCCTCGCGTCCCTGATTTTGATTCCGAGCCGAATCTCGGCACCCGCGCCGCATGTGCATCTTTATCGCGACGGCTCATTGCCGGTTGCGCGAATTGATGCCGAGCAGCGCTGCGCGGCGCCAATGCAGCCATCGGCGCAGTGGCGGCGCATTGCAGATGTCGTCGAGCACAGCATCGAAGTGAACCGCCTCGTCAGCCGTCGCCAGGCGGAGGCGTTGACGCAGCTCGATGCCGCGGAGTTCGCCCTGTCAAAGCTCGTGGACGAGCTGTCGGCCGTCATGCCGTTGCTTCGTCGCAGCGAGAGGGGCGGGTCGCGCGCAATGGATCGCTTCCGTCCCGCGCTCGCTGCCTGATCTTGGTCAAACCTCTTGTCTCAAGCCTGGGCGCCCAGTCCGAGCGCGCGGACGAGGGCGAGCACGATCGTCACGCTGATCACGGCGATCGCGGTGCTGACGGCAACGGCGGCGGACACTGATCCAACCGCGCGGTCGTATCGGCTCGCAAACAGGAACGCATTGGCGCCAACGGGCATCGAGGTGAAGACGAACAGCGTCGCTGCCCACAACGGCGGCAGCTCGAAGACGTACAGCCCGAGCATCAGCGCAAGTGCCGGATAGACCGCCAGCTTGAGCCCGCACACCAGCGACATCGTCGCCACCTCGCCCTTGAGACCGTACGACGCGAGCGACATGCCGAGCGCGAACAACGACACCGGCACGGCGGATTGTGCCAGGAGGGCTATGAGGCGGTCCGGGAGCGCCGGCATGGAGATGCCGCTGACCGACCAGGCAAGGCCGAGCAGGACCGATGCCACGATCGGATTGCGCGCCACGTCATACAGGATCGCGCCCAAGGCCGAGAGCGAGATCGATCGCACGCCGCGGCTGGCCGTCTCGATGTGCAGCGTTGCAAGGATCCACAGATACGCGGTCTCGACCGTGACAAGGAAGGCGATGGGTGTGGCCGCGGCGTCTCCAAGTGCGCTCAGAATCAGGGGGATGCCCAGCATCACGCCGTTGCCGAAGCAGGTCGCCATGGCGATCGACGCTCCGTCCGCGGCCGGCCGGCGCAGCACGAGCCACGTCGCCAGCGTCGCAACGATCCACATGGTGGTGATGCCGGTGAAGTAGGCGCCCATCAGGGGCAGCGGCGACGTGGCGGACAGGTCCGCCGCGGACATGGCGCGAAACAGCAGGGCCGGCAGGGCGATCTTGTAGCCGAACTCGGAAAGCACGCGCGCCGCATTGATGTCGAGCCAGCGCAGGCGCGCCGTGAGGAGACCGAGGCCGATCAGTCCGAAGACCGGCAAAACCAGCGACAAGACAGAGAGCATCGAGAACCGCCCGAGTGGTGGGAGCCCACTTATGCGGTCTCGATTGCAAAATTGGAAGCGGTCAGAGCCGCCGCGCCTTCGCCTCGACGCTCAATGCTCAGAGCTTCGACACGTGCAATGGCGGCACGCGGGAGGCCCAAGGCATCGCCTCCTCGAGCGCCGTCGCGAGCTGCAGCAGAAGATGCTCCTCGGCCGGGCGTGCAGCGAGCTGCACCCCGATCGGCACGCCGCTCGAATGCATCGCCAGCGGCAAGGACATGGCCGGGGTGCCCATGATGTTGTGCGGCACGGTGAATTGGCAGGGGATGGCGAAAAGGTGGTCGACGATATTGGAGGCGTCAACGCCCTTCTTGCTCAGATTGTAGTTGCCCCAGGGCTCGGCCACGCGCGACGTCGTCGGCGATAGCATGATGTCGTAGCGCGCGTAGATCCGGGCCATCTTGCGCCTTGCCACGTTGGCGGCCGAAAGCGCCGCCATGAACTGCGCGGGGGTGATGGTCTTCGCCCATTCGTAGATCGACAGGATGACGGGCTCCAGCGTGTCCGGGCCGATCGTCTGCCCCGTCCGCTTGGCATAGCCTTCGAGCCGAGCATCGAAGGCAAAGAAGAACAAGTGGTTGACCGCGCGCAAGGTGTCGATGCCGCCGATGTCGGCCGTGGCCGGCTCAACGGTGTGGCCCATTTCGGCCAGGACTTTTCCGGTCGCCTCCACCGCCTTGGCGACCTCCGGATCGATCTTGACGCCGAACAGCTCCGACAGGACGAGGCCGATCCTCAGCTTGTCCGGCTTCTTGCGCGCCAGCGTCGCGTACGGCTCGGCCGGCTTGGGAATGACGAACGGATCGCCGATCTGCGGATGCGAGACGCAGTCCAGCATTGCCGCTGCGTCGCGCACCGTTTTGGCTTGGATGAAGTTCATCGAATAGCCGAAGCCGCCTTCGTCGACGACCGGCCCGATCGACACGCGCCCGCGCGAGGGCTTCAGGCCGACGCCGCCGCACCAGCTCGCCGGGATGCGGATCGAGCCGCCGATGTCGGAGCCGTGCGCGATCGGCACCATGCCGGACGTGACCGCGGCCTGGCCGCCGCCGGTCGAGCCGCCGGCCGAATAGCCCTGCTTCCACGGGTTGGAGGTGTTGCCGAACATCACGCTCTCGGTGGTCGCCGACATCGAGTATTCGGGCGCCGCCGAGCGGCCGAGGATGTTGACGCCGGAGGCCTCGAGCTGATCGACGAAGTAGGTGCCCGCCTCCACCGTCATGCCACGGCACAGGCGCGAGCCGAACTCGATCTTGCGCCCCTTCTCGTGCCCGAACACGTCCTTGATCAGGAACGGCACGCCACGAAACGGGCCTGAGCCGAGGCTCTTCTCGTCCAGGTCCTCAATGCGATCGGGATAGGTCTCGACCACCGCGTTGAGTGTCGGGTTCGCCTTCGCGATCGCCTCCGCGGCCGTGCGCGCGAGCTCCTTGGGTGTGACCTGTTTCCTGGCGACGAGCTCGGCGAGACCCAGGGCGTCGTAGGCGGCGTACTCGGCAAGGTTCATGACGCATGTTCTCCAGCGCAATTTTGCACAAGAGTGTGCGCCGGCGCGGCGCATGGCAACAGGGAATGCGCAAGTTGCGGCGCGGCTCGCTGTGCCGCGACGGCCGGCGACCGGGGGGCGCAAGGCGCTAGGCGCGGGAGCGCTTCTCAACGAGGGCGACGATGTCGCCCATGATCGCGTTCAGCTCAAAGTCCTTCGGCGTGTAGACGGCGGCGACGCCGAGCTCCTTCAGGACCTTCGCATCATCGGGCGGGACAATGCCGCCGACCACGAGCGGGATATCGTCGAGCCCTTCCTGCCGCATCCGCTGCACCATCTCGCGCACCAGCGAGACGTGGCTTCCCGACAGGATCGAAACGCCGACCACGTGCGCGCTCTCATCCACCGCGGCACGCACGATCTGGGCGGGTGTCAGGCGAATGCCCTCGTAGACCACCTCCATGCCGCAGTCGCGGGCGCGCACCGCGATCTGCTCGGCGCCGTTGGAATGTCCATCGAGGCCTGGCTTGCCGACCAGCAGCTTGACGCGCCGGCCGAGCCGTTCCGAGACTGCGTCGACGCGCCGGCGCACCTCCTCCACGCCGTGGCTCACGGCAGCCGGCGCGCCGCCCACGCCTGTCGGAGCGCGATACTCGCCGAAGACGGAGCGCAGGCACGCGCCCCATTCGCCGGTGGTGACGCCTGCTTTCGCGCAGGCGATCGAGGGCTGCATGACATTGCGCCCCTCGATCGCTGCTCGCGCCAGCTCGTCCAACGCCCGGTTGACGGCCGTCGCATCGCGATTGGATCGCCAGGCTTGCAGCCGGGCGATCTGCTCCGCCTCGACGCTCTCATCGACGGTCTGGATGGCGCCGCCGTCCGCAGACAGCGGTGACGGCTCCGTCTCGATCCAGCGGTTGACGCCGACGACCACCTGCTCGCCGCTCTCGATCCGCCTGACGCGCTCGGCGTTGCTCTCGACCAGCCGCTGCTTCATGTAGTCGATGGCGGCAACCGCGCCGCCCATCTCCTCGATGCGGGCGAGCTCGGCTTTGGCCTGAGCCTTGAGCTCATCGACCTTGCGGGCGATCTCCTTCGACCCCTCGAAGATGTCGCCGTACTCGAGCAGGTCGGTCTCGTAGGCGAGGATCTGCTGCATCCTGAGCGACCACTGCTGGTCCCACGGCCGCGGCAGTCCCATCGCCTCGTTCCAGGCCGGGAGCTGCACGGCGCGGGCGCGCGCGGCCTTCGACAGCGTCACGGCCAGCGTCTCGAGCAGGATGCGGTAGACGTTGTTCTCGGGCTGCTGCTCGGTGAGCCCCAGCGAGTTGACCTGCACGCCGTAGCGGAAGCGGCGCAGCTTGGGATCGGCAACGCCATAGCGCTCGAGGCACATCTCGTCCCAGAGCTCGACGAACGCGCGCATCTTGCAGATCTCGGTGATGAACCTGAGCCCCGCGTTGACGAAGAACGAGATGCGCCCGACGGTCTGCGGCAATTCTTCCGGGCCGACCTCGCCGGAGTTGCGCACCGTGTCGAGCACGGCCTGGGCCGTGGCGAGCGCGAAGGCCAGCTCCTGCACCGGCGTGGCGCCCGCTTCCTGCAGGTGATAGGAGCAGATGTTGATCGGATTCCACTTCGGCACCTCGCGGCACGAGAACACGATCGTGTCCTTGATCAGCCGCAGCGATGCCGGCGGCGGGAAGACGTAGGTCCCCCGCGAGAGATATTCCTTGATGATGTCGTTCTGGATCGTGCCGGTGAGCTTGTCTGGCGTCACGCCCTGCTCCTCGGCCACGGCCACGTAAAGGGCCAGCAGCCACGCGGCCGTGGCGTTGATCGTCATCGACGTGTTCATGCGATCGAGAGGGATGCCATCGAGCAGGACGCGCATGTCGCCGATGTGAGATACCGGCACGCCGACCTTGCCCACCTCGCCCCTGGCCAGCTCGTGGTCGGAGTCGTAGCCGGTCTGCGTCGGCAGATCGAAGGCGATGGAGAGCCCGGTCTGACCCTTGGCGAGGTTCTGCCGGTAGAGCGCATTGGACTTGGCAGCGGTCGAGTGGCCAGCGTAGGTGCGAAAGAGCCAGGGCTCATCGCGGCGTTGCGACATGGGCCAGCCTCATGGTGCCAAGGACGTTGCCTGCGCAGCGGGACGCGCCAATCGATTGTTGCGATGCACTATTGCACGGCGGCCGCACCCGGGCAATCCGGCCGGAGTTTGCATGAAACCGCGGGCAACCGGGCTGTTGAGGGCTTGATGCAATGCAAAATTTGATTTTGCTCCGGAACCAAGATGCCGCACCCTTCATTCTGCGGCGCAATATGCGTCTTCCAGCGCATGAACCTGCAAGAAGGAGGGGACAATGCAGTTGGAAAGCCAACCCAGGGAGAAGCCGCCGGCCGGCGAGACCCACAAAGATCTGTATGAGATCGGCGAGATCCCACCCCTGGGTCATGTCCCCAAGCAGATGTACGCCTGGGCCATTCGGGAGGATCGGCATGGCGAGCCTGACAAGGCCATGCAGCTCGAGGTGGTCCCGACGTGGGAGCTCGAGAGCCACGATGTGCTCGTGCTCGTGATGGCAGCGGGCGTCAACTACAACGGCGTCTGGGCCGCCCTCGGCACACCGATCTCGCCGATCCGGGACGTGCACAAGAACCCGTTTCACATCGCAGGCTCCGATGCCGCCGGCATCGTCTGGGCGGTCGGCTCCAAGGTGAAGCGCTGGAAGGTCGGCGACGAGGTGGTGGTTCACTGCAATCAGGACGACGGCGACGACGAGGAATGCAACGGCGGCGATCCGATGTTCTCGCCATCGCAGCGCATTTGGGGCTACGAGACGCCGGACGGCTCATTCGCGCAGTTCGCGCGCGTGCAGGATCGCCAGCTCATGGACCGTCCCAAGCATCTGACCTGGGAGGAGAGCGCCTGCTACATCCTGGTCCTGGCGACCGCCTATCGCATGCTGTTCGGCCACCGTCCGCACATTCTGCGGCCGGGCCACAACGTGCTGGTGTGGGGCGCGAGCGGCGGTCTCGGCTCCATGGCCGTACAACTTTGCGCGACGGCGGGAGCCAATGCGATCGGCGTGGTGTCCGAGGAGGAGAAGCGCGACTTCGTCCTGAGCCTCGGCGCCAAGGGCGTGATCAACCGCAAGAAGTTCAACTGCTGGGGCCAACTGCCCAAGGTCAACACGCCCGAGTATGCGGGCTGGATGAAAGAGGTGCGCAACTTCGGCAAGGCGATCTGGGACATCACCGGCAAGGGCAACAACGTCGATTTCGTCTTCGAGCATCCGGGCGAGTCGACCTTTCCCGTCTCCGTTCTGGTCGTGAAGCGCGGCGGCATGGTCGTGATCTGCGCCGGCACCACCGGCTACAACCTCACCATGGATGCACGCTATCTCTGGATGCATCAGAAGCGCGTGCAGGGCTCGCACTTCGCCAATCTGCTGCAGGCGAGTCAGGCCAACAAGCTGGTGATCGAGCGACGCATCGACCCTTGCATGTCCGAGGTATTTCCGTGGGAGCAAATCCCCAAGGCGCATGTGCGCATGCGCAGGAACGAGCACAAGCCGGGCAACATGGCGGTGCTCGTGTCGGCGCCGACCACGGGCCTGCGGACCTTCGAGGATGTGCTCGAAGCATCGAGGGCACGACGCGGATAAGAGGCGGCTTGGGGTGCGCAGGAGATGAGATCTCTATGCGCCTCGCGCCCGCTTTGCCTCGGCCAGAGCGCGATTGAACTCGGCGCCGAGGATGATGATCATCGCCGTGACTTGGAAGAAGATCAGGGCGCTGAAGAGCTGGGTCAGGCCCGCGTAGAAGCGGGAATAGTCGCTGAAGCCCAGCCACGTCGAATAAAGCGAGGCCGCCAGCAGCCAAAGCGTGACGCTCAACAGAACGCCCGGCCACACGTCCCGAACCCCGCGCTCACCAGCCGCCAGCCAGATGTGATAGGCGAAGAGCTGTGCGGTTGTGACCGCGAGCACGATCGCGTAGCGCACGCCGACCGAGAACAATCCGTGGTTCATCAGCCAGGACACCGCGGTCGACTGGGTCTTCGCGGCAAGAGCAGGGCCCACGATCACGCCCCAGGCCATCACCAGCATTCCAGCGGCTGTTGCGAACACGAACAGCGCGCTCTGCGCGATGCACAGGAAGTAGGATCGCTTCTCCTTGACCCGGTAGGCCACATTGAGCGCCGCGCGCAGGCTTTCGATCGCGGTCGTCGCGAAAAAGAGCGAGACGGCGGCACCGATCGTCAGCAGCCCGTACCGGCTTTGCCCCATCACCCGCTCCACCTCCGGCGCCAGCGCGACGGCGACCGCATCGGGCACGGCGTTGAACAACTGCGTGATGGCGTAGGCGGCCAGATCGCGGCCGCCAATGGCGCCGGCCAGCGCGCCGAGGAAGATGCAGAAGGGGAAAAGCGAGAGGAGGAACGAGAACGCCATCGCGCCGGCCATCGAGAAGCCGCTGTCCTCGAACAGGGTCCACAGTGCCCGCCGCAGCACCTTGTGCTGGCCTTCTTCCGCCATCGCCTGACCCACTCCCATCACGGTCTGCTGCCATGTCCGCCGGACCGAGCAACGACGGCCCGCGCCGATAATGACCCTTAGTGGCTTCTATCGGGCGGCTCCAGAGGCGAGGTCTCCGCCAATGCTCGAACGCGTGGATTGCTTCGGCGTTGCCGAGGCGCAGCTTCGATCATCGCCAGCCGATCGAAGCCGGCCCCCTTCCTCAGTTCGGCGGGCCCGCTGCCGAGATGGCGAGGGCCGTGCGTGCGAATGCCAAAGGTTGTGGAACATGGAGGATTTGCGTCGCGTTGGACACAAGCTATTTTGCATTGCAGCAGGTCGTGCGGCGTCACTGGACATGCCACGGGGCAAAGGATCAATCGAATGGTGATCGCGCAATCGAAGGGCGCAGTGGGCGGGGAGACTTTGGCCGGACTACCGGGCCTCGACGCCTACGACGAGGCCGTCGGCGCCGCCGAGCGCGTGCTCCAGCTTGCCAAGAGCAGTGTGCGCGGCAAGGCGGGGGCCAAGGATGCCGATTCCGCCCAGCATGCCTTGCACGGCCTCGCGTGGCTCGCGACTTACGTCGAGGCCCTGCGGCAGATGCGCGGCTGGGCGCGACGGCTCGATGACGCCGGCGCGTTGGGCGAGCTCGAGCGGCTCCTGCTCGCGGCC
>JBLNBZ010000119.1:0-15692 GCA_050260355.1 Bacteroidota bacterium
ATGGTCAGGGCGAACTGACGGTAGAATTGGCCTGAGATGCCCGTGATGAAGGCTGCGGGCACGAACACTGCGCACAGCACCAGGGCGATGGCAATCAGCGCCGCCCCGACCTCGTCCATGCTGCGGATGGCGGCCTCCCTCGGGGCGAGGCCGGTTGCGATATTGCGCTCGACGTTCTCGACCACGACGATGGCATCGTCGACGACGATGCCGATGGCGAGCACCAAGCCGAACAGCGACAGGTTGTTGAGCGAGAACCCGAACCCGGCCATGAAGAAGAACGTGCCGACCAGCGATACCGGGATCGCGACGATCGGAATGATGGCAGCGCGCCAGGTCTGCAGGAACAAGATCACCACGAGAACAACGAGAACGACCGCCTCGAAGATCGTCTCGGTGACAGCACGCACGGACTCGGCGATGAACTGCGTCGGGTCATAGACGATCGTGTGCTTCAGACCTTGCGGAAAACGCTGGCTGAGAACATTCATGGTCTTGCGGACGGTCTCGGCTGTCGCCAGCGCGTTGGAGCCCGGCCTCTGGAAAATGCCGAGCGCAATCGCGGGGTCGCGATTGAGATAGGAGTTCGACCCGTAGTCCAGCGCCGCAAGCTCGACCCTGGCCACATCCTTCAAGCGCACGACAGCATCCGTCGTCTTCTTGACGACGATGTTGGCAAACTCGTTCGGATCGGCGAGGCGGCCGAGGGTCTGCACAGAGACCTGGAAGGCGCCAGGGCGGTCGACGGGAGGCTGGTTCAGCACGCCCGAGGCGACTTGAATGTTCTGCCCCTGCAGAGCAATGACGACATCCTGCGCAGTCAGGCCGAGCGACTGCAAGCGATCGGGGTCGAGCCAGATGCGCATGGAGTAGTCGCGGCTGCCGAACACCGTGATGGAGCCGACGCCGTCGACACGCGTGAGCGCGTCCTTCACCTCCAAGGTGGCGTAGTTCGAGATGAAAAGCGTGTCGCGCGACTTGTCGGGGGAATAGAGGTGCACGACCATCATGAGGTCGGGAGAGGCCTTGGCGACGGTGACGCCGATGTTGCGCACATCAGCCGGCAACCGCGGCTGGGCGATCGCCACGCGGTTCTGGACCTGCACCTGAGCAATGTCGAGGTTGGTGCCGAGATCGAACGTCACGGCAATCGAAAAGCGGCCATCCCCCGTGGAGTTGGAGGACACGTAGAGCATGTTCTCGACGCCGTTGATCTGCTCCTCGATCGGAGCAACGACAGTCGAGGCGACGACCTCGGCACTGGCGCCGGGATATTGGCCGGTGACGTTGATGATCGGCGGTGCGATCTCAGGATACTGGGCAATGGGCAGGCGTGTGAGCGAAACGGCACCCAGAATGACGAACACGATCGAAACGACCGAGGCGAAGATCGGCCGGTCGATGAAAAAATGTGAGATACGCATGGGCCGCCCTGGTGCTCGACGCTCTCAGTTCGTCTTTGCCGGCGTGCCGTTGGCAGCGGCAGAAGGTGGCGCTTTCTGCTCCTGAGGTGTCACCTTGCCGCCCGGACGCGCGCGCATGAGGCCGTTGACGATCACCAGGTCGTTCTCGCCGAGGCCGCTCCTGACGACGCGCTGACCATCCACGACAGGGCCGAGGGTCACGTACTTCTGCCGTACGGTGTTCTCCGCATCGACCACAAGCACGAACTTGCGCACCTGCTCGGTTCCGATTGCCACGTCGGGGACAAGCAGCACCTCCGCCGGGGGCGAGGCCGGAATCTGAACGCGCCCGAACATTCCAGGTGTGAACGTGCCGTTGGGGTTTGCGAATGTCGCGCGCCCGCGGATGGTGCCGGACGAGCGGTCGATCACGTTGTCGATGAAGTCCATGCGGCCCTTATGGACAAAGCTCGGCTCGTCGATGAGCTTCAGCATGACGGGCAGCGACATGCCCGTGCTCGATGCCTCGGAATCCTGCTTTGGCAACCGCAGGTAGCGAAGATAGGACGCCTCGTCGAACGTGAACTCGAAGCGAATGGGATCCGTGGACACGATGGTGGCGAGCAGCGTCGTGTTCCCGCTGGTTCCGCCGGTCACGAGATTGCCGGGCGACACGCGCCTGTCACCGATGTGGCCGGCGACCGGCGCACGCAGCTCGGTGAATGCCAGATCCAGCTCGGCCTGTCGGACGGCGGCCTCCTGCGCCAGAACATTGGCTTCCGCCACACGCTTGGCTTGAACACGCTGCTCGTAGATCTGCTCCGAGATCGTGGCGCCGCGCGTCAGATTCTGCCCCCGCGCCAAGTCGCTCTCAGCGTAGGCAAGATTGGCCTTGGCCTGCATGAGGGCGGCCCTTGCCTGATCGAGCGCGGCCTCGAAGGGACGCCGATCGATGGTAAAGAGCAGGTCTCCCTTCTTCACGGTCTGTCCGTCCTGGAAGTGGATGGCCTCCAGGTAGCCGGAAACGCGGGCGCGGACCTCGACCGAATCGACGGCGACGAAACGGCCGACATACTCGTCGTAGTCCGTGACGAGGCGTTTCGACGGCCTGGCAACATCAACCGGGGGTGGCGGCGGCGCAGCCCCTTGCGCCAGGACTGGGCTGGCCCCTTCCAGAAGAACCAGTGGAAGGACCGCAAGCATGAGCAGGCGGGCCGGATTGACAGGCAACATGCAAACGCATCCTCGCTGTGGAAGCGGCCAATGGTGTATGCAGCTATATAGGCTGGGTCCCCTGCGCGAACACCGTTCGCGCCCATGACTGCCCACCCCAATGAGCTTCGATCACGGAAGCAGTCTGGGGTTACTCTTACAGCGAAGGATCGCTGAACGAAATGGGTAAATTGTGCCTCCTCCGGGACACGGCCCCGGGGCTCCGCCAGGGGCACACGTGGCCCCCGAACCGCAATTCGCCGCCGGCCTCGCCGGCGCCCACTCCTCTCTCGCTCTAGTTGCGCAACTCCGGCACTACCCAGAGGGCGGGCTCGCCCCTGTGCACCCGCTGTACGTTGTCATAGGCATTACGAAAGCGTGCCACGTGGTTATCCCAGGTCGGACCGGCAAAGTGCGCCGTGAGCACAACGTTATCGAGCTTGAGGAGCGGGTTGTCGGCAGGCGGGGGCTCCTTGTCGAACACGTCGAGCCCGGCACCGAACAGCTTGCCGGAGCTGAGCGCACGGTAGAGCGCGGGCTCGTCGACAACCGGGCCGCGAGACGTGTTGACCAGGATGGCCTTGGGCTTCATGAGGGCCAGCTCGTCGGCGCCGATCATGCCGCGCGTGGAGTCGTTGAGCGGCACATTGAGGGACACGATGTCGGAGGTGCGCAGCAGCTCGCGCAGCAGGCGGAAGCGCACGCCAAGCGCATCCTCCGCGTCCTCGGTCAGGCGCGCGATGTCGTAATACTGGACGTGCATTCCGAAGGCCCTGGCGAGGCGCGCCACTTTTTTGCCGATCGTGCCGAGGCCGACGATGCCGAGCGTCTTGTTGAACAGCTCGTACATCTGCGGAGCCACCTCGTTGCCCCGCCACCGGCCCGCCGACACGCTCGCGTGCTGCCAGATGACCTTGCGGGAAACCGTGAGCATCAGCATCAGGGCATGCTCGGCGACCGAGATGGCGTTGGCGCCGCCGTTGTTGCAGACCGGGACCTTGGCGCGCCGCGCTGCTTCCAGGTCGACATTGTCGTAGCCGGCGCTCAAGAGCTGCACGAGCTTCAGCCGCGGGGCGGCGCGATAGAACGCATCCGACATTTTGACGTTGGGGTAGCAGACCATGTACTCGGCGGAGTCGAGAGCGGCCGTGAACTCGGGCGTGTCGCTGCGGGTCATGACCAATTCGAAGCCGGAGGGCGCCATCTCGCGCGCAATTTCACCGACCGCTGGTGACGGCGGCACGAGAATGATCCTGGGATTCATGCATTCCTCCATTCGGAATTGTTGCGCGCAGCTCGAGGGACCAATGCGCGTTGGGCGCCGATGCCAAACGTGCAGCCATGCGGCGCAAGCGATCTTTGTCAAGGACTAGCCGAGCATGGCCGTTATCCGGATCATGACTGTCGATGATCGGCGCCGGTGGTGCGCCGTGCGGTGAGCCGCGGCGCCGAGGGTCGAGGGGCGCGCTTTGGCATCGCGAGGGGCGGCCCGACATAGGCCGCCCTGCGCACTACTCCGCGGCCTGGGCCGCACCGGCCGGCGCTTCGACGATGCGGGTCTTGAAGTCGGCGGGCGAGACGATCTCCAGCACCTCGAAATCGTCCGAGCAGGCGATCTCGCGGTGCTTGATGCCCGGGGTTTGCAGGATGCAGTCACCCTTGCGGATGGTGTGCTGGCCCTGGCCTTCATACTCGAAGGTCGCCCAGCCGTTCATCACGTAAACGAGCTGGAACGTGCAGTCGTGCACGTGCCAGTGCTGCACCTCATCCTTCTGCTTCTTGCCGTTGGCCTTGATGAGATGGGCCACGTAGTCACCCTTGGTGCCCGCCTTGATGCCCAGATCGCGATAGTCGAAAATTTCGCGCAGCCCCGGCGTCCACTTGGCCTCGCTGGCGAGATTGTGCACGAAATCCCATTTCTTATCCGTCATCGCTTCCTCCGTGGGCCAAGGTTTTGTTCCTGATCGCAAGGCCGACTATACCGCCGGGCGCGCGGCGCCGGAAAGGGCTTCGGCCTCGGCACGGCCCGGCTTTGCTCAGAACGTGAACATGCGCCGCTCGGGCGCGGCGCCCATAAGGACCTGGCCGACGGATTCGAAGTTGGCGCGATGGCCCTGAACTTGCTGCGTGACCGTATGTATATCGCGGAACCGGCGCTCGAACGGGTACGAGGCAAACACCGCGGTGCCGCCGGCGGCGTCGTAGATTGCTGCAACGATGGCGGAAGACTCACGGATGGCCCAGGTCGTCGCCAGGCGCA
Source organism: Bacteroidota bacterium (assembly GCA_050260355.1). GTDB lineage: Bacteria > Pseudomonadota > Alphaproteobacteria > Rhizobiales > Hyphomicrobiaceae > CADEFX01. Next base: position 4,876 of record JBLNBZ010000119.1, read on the forward strand.
GTCCGACATTCTGCTCCGTCCCGATATCGCCGCCGGATGTTGCATGGCGCCAGGCCTGCTCGAATGTGCCGGTGAGAAACATCCGCGCCGCACGAAGGCCGGCTTCGGCCTGTCCGACCTGAAACTGGATGAAGTTGTTGTCACGCAGCACGCGTTTGCCGCCGCGGGGGACTTTCTCACGCGCGATATCGAGAAAGGCGTTGAGCGTGGAGCGGGCGATGCCGAGCGCAACGGACGCAAACGAGGCGGCATACAGGCTGCTCGGGCCGAACCGATAGACGGTAGCCGCGCTCGAGGGCTTGGCGTCGGCGCCGCGGCGCACGACGAACTTGGACGGGACGAAGAGGTTCTCGACCACGTAGCTGTCGCTGCCGGTGCCCTTGAGCCCCATCACGTGCCACGTGTCGAGAACCTGTGCCTGATGCTTGGGAAAGAGGAGTGTATGCACGACGGGTGCGCCGTCGGCGTCCGCGCGCTTGGTGCCGTCGGCATCGACAACAGGCACGTGGGCGCCGAGCCAGGAGGCGTGCCGGCTGCCGCTGGCGAAGTTGAATTTGCCGGTCAGCCGGTAGCCACCATCGACGGCGCGAGCCTCGCCGCTGCTCGGCGGGCCCCACGCCACGATGCCCGCCGGATGGCCGAAGATCTCGCGCGCCGCGGACGGCTCTAGGAAAGCCGCCAGCATGGCGCTCACGGCGTTCTGGCCGACGCACCACGCGGTGCTCGCATCGTGCCTGGCGACGGTCTCGATCACCTCGATCAGCGTGAGCGGCGAGACTTCGGCGCCGCCCAGCTCGCGAGGGACCAGGAGGCGGAACAGATCCCGCTCCAGCAGAGCCGTGACGACAGCGGGCGGAAGCTCGCGCCGCTGGTCGATCTCGCCAGCGCTGGCATCGAGAAGCGGGCCTAGCTCGCGCGCGGCCGCGAGCGGATCGAGAGGCGTTTTGCCAGGCGACATGGTCGACCTCCGAGAGTTGCAGAAGCGGTGCAAACCGATCGCACCGCTCGCTGCGAGATGCCGTCAGGCGTGGGCGTATTTCTTGCCGCGCTCGAGATAACCCGCGGTTCCCACCAGCCTCTCGCGCTCCTCGAAGCCCGCCATATTGGCGAGGACCGATGCGCTGCTGCCGTCGCGATAGATCGCCTGCAGAGTCGTCTGCATCGCCCTGATGGCTGCGCGCTGCAGATCACTCGGGATGATGACGATGCTGAAGCCGAGCTCCTCGAGCCGCGAAACGGGCAGCAGCGGGGTCTTGCCCCCCTGGAACATGTTGATGAGCTTCCAGCCCGGCAGGCGGCGTCCGATCTCGATGATCTGCGACTCGCTGGTGGGGGCATCGAGGAAGACCACATCGGCCCCGGCCCTGGCATAGGCCAGACAACGATCGAGGGCGGCCTCGAAACCCTCCACGGCGATGGCGTCCGTTCGCGCGATCACGACGATGTCAGGGTCGTGCAGAGCGTCGCGCACCGCCTTCAACTTGCCGGCCATCTCATCGACGGGAACCACGCTCTTGTCGTCGTAGTGGCCGCAGCGCTTGGGAAAGGTCTGATCCTCGATATGGAAGGCGGCGACGCCGGCGCGCTCGAAGGCGCGGGCCGTACGCTGTGCGTTGAGCGCGTTGCCGTAGCCGTTGTCGGCATCGGCGATGATGGGGATGTCGACGACGTCCACGATCTGCGCAAGACGGTCGGCATTCTCCGACAGCGACAGGAGCCCGAGGTCGGGAACGCCGCAACTGCGCGCGATGGCGCCGCCGCTGGCATAGGCCGCCTGAAATCCGGCCTGCGCGACCAGCCGCGCGGACAGGCCGTCGTAGACACCAGGCGCAACAACGGTGTGTCCCGACTTCAACAGGTTTCGCAACTGAGTGGACTTGCGCACGAGATTCTGCTCCCGATTTATTCGTGTCGTTTGGGTCCTCATCGATCGGGCGCTCGAGCCAACGAGCCTCCGCCGACGGTCAACCCCCGGGGCGCAGTATACTTGGTGGCCGCAAGCTGCGAAGGTGATACTTCTGGCAGGGTCGACTCCGCCAGACGTAAAGCATGGGGAGGGATCATCGAGATGGCCCGCAGGATTGCTCTCATTCACGCTGTCGTCGCGGCCATGGAGCCGGTGCGCGCGGCCTTCGAGCGCCTGTGGCCGGACGCCGAGTGCGTGAATGTGCTCGACGATGCACTGGCGCCGGACCGCGCGCGCGACGGCGAGCTCAAGCCGGAGATGTCCCGCCGCATCGGCGCGCTGGCCGACTATGCGTTGTCGCTGCAGCCCAAGGGCATCCTGTTCACATGCTCGGCGTTCGGCCCGGCAATCGAGGCAGTGGCCGCGAAGGCACCGGTCCCGGTGTTGAAGCCGAACGAGGCGATGTTCGAGGAGGCCATCGAGCTGGGCACACGCATCGTCATGCTGGTGACGTTCCCGAATGCGGCAGAGTCGATGCGGCCAGAGTTCGAGGCGCTGGCAAAGGCGCGGTCGGTGCCGGCGCGGCTGGAGACGGTTTACGTTGCAGATGCCATGGCCGCGCTCAAGGCCGAGAATTTGGAGACGCACAACCGCCTCATCGCGGAGGCTGCGCGCGGCCTGGCGCAGGCGGACGCCATTCTGCTCGGGCAATTCTCGATGGCGCCTGCCGCCGGCGCCGTGGCCCGGGTGGCGAAGCGGCCGGTGCTCACGAGCCCCGAGAGCGCTGTGCGCAAGCTCAAAGGCCTGATCGAGGCGTGAGGTCAGTCGGCGCCGGCGAGCGCCTCCCCGCCGGCGATCTGAGGCATCGACGGGGTGAGCCGGGCTCGCCGCTCCCAGGCCCCGATCATTTGGCTCGCCTCCTCGAAGGCGCGGCGGAACGAGGTCTCGTGGCGCAGCGCGCGATTGAAGTAGGCATCCCCGAAGTAGGTCCAGCGCCTGCGATCCTCGCAACCGAACGAGCTGCGATCGGCGCGGGCAGCGGCGATCACGAGCGTGCGCGGACCGGCCAGCGCGGGAATGAAGCTGCCGGAGTGACAGGCCGATACGACGATCACACGGTTCTTGATGCCGGAGCGATCGAGCATGCTCTTGAGATGGTCAGGTCTCAGATGCTCGAGCGCCAGCCCGGGCATCGTGACGGCCAGGATGCCGTCGTCGCCGTGTGAGGTCAGAAAGAGGAAGAGCCTATCCCGATCGGAATCCATGACCCGCCCCAGATGCAGGAGCACGTGCTCGAGATTCGCCACGCTGGCGAGAGGCAGCTCGGTACGGGTGCTGGGGTGGTTGATCAGGACGATCGATCGGCCCTTAGTCCCGAAGCGCTCATCGAACAGGCGGCGCACGGCGAGGACCTCGCGCTTGAAGACGGCTTGCTCGCCGAAGCTGGCAAAGCCCACGAAATAGAGCCGGGAGGAACTTGGGGAAGGATCAGCTGCTGCCGGGCGAAGCTCGCCGAGGGCGCGCTTCAGCAGGGCCGCCTGCAGATCGGCAACAGGTGGAGTGCTGGCTGGCCTGGCGAAAACCGGCGCGCCGGTATCCATGCCCAAGCCCATGAACAGGGCAGAGGCAACGAGCACAAGCACGCGAAGGGTATGTACGAGGGCAATCATGCGAGCATCCCGTTTCGGGCCGCAGAGACAGCAACACGCTACACGCGACACGGTTGCTTCGTGCCAGCTTCGGATATAGCTGCTGACCTTGCCGCAATCAAACGCACGGGGGAATAAACCGCGATGGATGCCTTGCTGAGCCTTGCTGCCGATCCGGCTGCCTGGATCGCCCTGGTTACGCTCATTGCCATGGAGGTGGTGCTCGGCATCGACAATCTCATCTTCATCGCCATCCTGACCAACAAGCTGCCCGAGCATCAGCGCGAGCGAGCGCGCCAGATCGGCATCGGCCTGGCACTGGTGCTGCGCCTCGCCCTGCTGGCGACGATCGCCTTCATCGTGGCCCTGACCGCACCCCTTTTCACGCTGTTCGGCCACGGATTCTCCTGGCGCGACCTGATTCTCATCGCCGGCGGCCTGTTCCTGGTCTGGAAGGCGACGATCGAGATCCATCACCGCGTGGACAGCGATCCGGGCCCCGACCTTTTCGACCGGCGCACCGAGACGCTCGGCTTCGCTGCGGCCTTGGGACAGATCGTGCTGCTCGATCTCGTCTTCTCGCTGGACAGCATCATTACGGCGGTCGGCATGACGAGCCATGTGCCGATCATGGTTCTGGCCGTGGTCATCGCAGTCGCCGTCATGCTGCTGGCCGCGACGCCGCTCGCCAACTTCATCAACGCCAATCCGACGCTGGTGATGCTGGCCCTCGGGTTCCTGTTGATGATCGGCATGGTGCTGATCGCCGACGGGTTCGGAGCGCACGTGCCAAGGGGCTACGTCTACGCGGCGATGGCGTTCTCAGCGCTGATCGAGGGCCTCAACATGATGGCGCGCAGGGCGCGGCGGAGGCGCGGCGAGACGACAAGGCGGGAAAGCGACGTGTAGCGGCTTTTCCGATCCGCCCAGGCCAATGCGCGCTCCCTCTCCCTGGCGAGGGAGAAGGAGCAGTCCCTCACGTTCTGCTGCTTGCCGGACGAACTTTGGTTCAGCGGGCGCCGCCGGTGACATCGAGGATGGCACCGGTGATGTAGGAAGCCTTGTCGGACAACAGCCAGACGATGGCCTCGGCGACCTCCTGTGGTGTGCCCGCACGACCAATGGGCATGTGCGATCCGAACCGCGCGACCCGATCAGGCATGCCGGCACTGGCGTGAATGTCGGTGTCGATCAGGCCCGGGCGCACGGCATTGACGCGAATGCCGCAGTCGGCCACCTCGGCGGCAACGCCGATGGTCATGGTGTCCACGGCGCCCTTCGATGCCGCGTAGTCGACGAAGGCTTTGGGCGAGCCGGTCAGCGCGCCGTAGGAGGAGACGACGACGATCGATCCGCCCTTGCCGCCGTGCTTCGTGGACATGCGCTTGACGGCCTCGCGCGAGCACAGCAGAGGGCCGGCAACGTTGATGCGCAGCACGTCCATGATGCCGTCGTAGGTCAGGGTCTCCACGCGACGCTTGGTGCCACCGGACGTGCCCGCATTGATGACGACGCCGGACGGAGCGCCGAAAGCCTTATCCGTCTCGGCGAACAGCCGCACGACATCGGCTTCGCGACCCATGTCGCCTTGCACGGCAATGGCGTCGCCGCCGGCATCTTTGATGTCGCGGACGACGGACTCGGCCTGCTGCTCGGCGGCAAGGTAGTTGACGACGACGGATGCCTTCTCTGCGCCGAGCAGGCGCGCGGTGGCGGCACCGATGCCGCGGCTGCCTCCGGTGACGATGACGACGCGGCGGCCGGTTTGCTTTGCTTCAGTCACGAGCGGCGATCCTCAGGCTCGGCGGGTGCGACGGCGTTGCCGGTTCAGGCGAGGGCGAAACGAGCCAAGGCAAAGTCGTGCTCCTTCTCGATGGCGAGGCTGACAGAGCGCCCAACCTCAATTCCGTGCTCGGGATTGGTGATGTTGGTGAGCAGGCGAGGCCCCTCCTCCAGCTCGACGAGGGTGACGTTGTAGGGCACGCGGCTTTTGAAGGCCTCGTGATAGGCATGGTGGAAGACAACCCAGCTCACGACGCGTCCGCGGCCCGATGCCGTAGCCCACTCCCAATCGGCCTCGAGGCATTCGGGACACTCGGCACGAGCAGGCAGCCACGCATGCTTGCAGCGGCGGCAGCTCTGATAGACGAGCCGGCCCTGAGCCAGCGCATCCCAATAGGGCTTCGACAGCGGCGTCGGCTCGGGAAGCGGGTAGCTCATATCACTGCCCCAGGATGAGTGTGGAATGGGTGGTCATGATGCCACCTTGATTGCTCACGACGCACTTCTTGGCCCCCTTGACCTGATTGACGGAGGTGCCGCGCATCTGGCGCACACCCTCCATGATGAGCTGCAGGCCGGGCATCCCGGTTTCCGACAGCAGGCCACCGCTGGTGTTGATCGGCAGCTCGCCGCCGAGCGCGACCCGGCCGCCCTCGACGAAGCGTCCGCCCTCGCCCTTCTTGCAGAAGCCGTAGTCCTCGAGCGTCATCATCACCGCGATCGTGTAGCAGTCGTAGATCTGCGCCACGTCCATATCCTTGGGCTCGAGGCCGGCCATGCGGAAGGCGGTCTCGGCGGAGACCTTGGCGGCGGTCGTAGTCAGCGTCGGGCGCAGATAGACGTCCCATGAGGTCTGGCCCTGGCCGAAGCCGAGAATGGGAACCGGCGCCTTGACCTTGAGCTCCCTGGCGCGCTTCTCGCTCATGACGACGACGGCTGCGGCACCGTCCGAGACGAGGCAAATGTCGTCGCGGCGCAGCGGCTCCACCACGTACGGCGACTTCATGTACTGATCGAGCGTCAGCGGCAGCTTGAGGTGCGCGTGCGGGTTCTTGGCACCGTGATTGCGTACGGCGACCGCGATCTCGCCGAACTGCTCGGGCTTGGTGCCGAATTCGGCCATGTGGCGGCGCATGGTCATGGCGTAGCCAGCGGCGACGCTGAACCAGCCGTAGGCGGCGTCGTCGCCCCAGGCCTTCTCGTAGGCCTGGCGCGTCCCGGTCTTAGGATCGTCGGCAAGCGTGACGAGCGCGACATCGCACTGGCCGTTGTCGATCGCCATGCAGGCGAACGAGATCATGCTGATGTTGGTGGCGCCACCCTGGTCCCAGACGCCGCCCACCTTGGGCTGCATGCGCATGGCTTCCGCCAGCACCTGCCCGTACATCGAGGTGTAGCGCGAGGTCGGCACCTTCACGAACAGCGCGTCGACGGCGGATTTCTCGATGCCCGCGTCCTCGAGCGCGTTGCGGCAGGCTTCCACGTTGAGCGAGACGGTGCCGCGGCCGGGAAGCCGGCCGAACTCGGTGTGGCCGATGCCCGCGATGACGTACCGGCCTAGCATGCGATGGCTCCTTCCGCCTCGAGCCTGGCGATCTCGTCCGCGGAAAGCCCGAGCCAGCCGCTCAGCACATCGGACGTGTTGGCGCCGAGCCTGGCGCTCGGCTGATGCGGGAGCTGTGGCGCGCCGTTGTAGCGCATGGGACTCGCCTGCACGGCGATGCGGCCGAACTCGGGGTGGTCGATCCATTGCAGCATGCCGCGCTCGTGCAGGTGCGGGTCGTTGACCACCTCGATCAGGGTGCGCACGGGCGCGCACGGGACGCGATGCTTCAAGAGCAGCGCGAACAGGTCCTGCTTGGTGTATTGGCGCGTGAAGTTGCCGACCAGCTCGTCGACGAAGTCGATGTTCTCCACGCGGGTCTTGAGGCTCTGGAAGCGCGGGTCCTCGCTCAGGTCCTCGCGCTGCATGGCCTTGAGCAGGCTTTTGAAGTGCACCTCACCGACGCAGATGATGGCGATGTGGCCGTCCTTGGTCGGGTAGACGTTGTAGGGCGCCTCGGCGAGGCCGCCATGCCGGTTGCCGGTGCGCTGCGCGTCCTGCCAGCCCAGGCCGTAGCTGAGCCCGAGGTTGGAGGCGAGCGAGGCGTAGACCGAATCGAGCATCGCCACCTCGACGGCCCGACCCTTGCCCGTGCGCTCGCGATCCACGAGCGCCGTGACGATGCCGCCGTAGAGATGCACGCCGGCGAAGAAATCGCACAACGCAGGGCCGGCTTTCACCGGCGGCTTGTCGGGAAAGCCCGTGATGCTCATCACGCCGGACATGGCCTGCACGGTCAGGTCCATGGCAGGATAGTCACGATAGGGACCGGACGTGCCGTAGCCGGAGCTCGACGCATAGACGAGGCGAGGGTTCAGCTCCTGCATGGCAGCGACGCCGAAGCCGAGCCGCTCCATGACGCCGGGCGCGAAATTCTCGACCAGCACGTCGGCACGCTTCACCATCTCGCGCAGCAGCGCCTTGCCGCTCTCGCTCTTGAGGTCGAGCGCCACCGACTTCTTGTTGGCGTTGAGCATGGCGAAGGGCAGCGCCGCACCACCGACGACGCCACGCCGGCGCAGGTGCTCGCCGCCCTTGGGCTCGATCTTGATGACCTCGGCGCCGGCCTGCGCCAGCAGGAAGGTGGCATAGGGGCCGTTGTAGATCTGGGAGAGATCGACGACGGTGATGCCGGCGAGCGGCTGATGCGTCGGCGTGGACATGTCATTGCCCCTTGAAGACCGGCGGCCGCTTGGCGGCAAAGGCGGCGGGGCCTTCCTTGGCATCCTCGCTGAACTGCAGCAGGCGGTTGATCAGAGCCTCGAAACGCAGCCCCGTGACCCGGTCCATCTCGCGCGAGCGCACCGCCAGCTCCTTGGCCGCCTGTACGGCAAGCGGCGCGTTGGCCGCGATTTTGGCCGCATAGGCGCGCGCCGTCGGCATCAGGTCGGCCATCGGCACCACCTTGTTGACGAGGCCGAAGTGGGCCGCCGTCTCTGCGCTGATGCCGTCACCGGTCAGCAGCATCTCCATGCCGATGGCGTAGGGAAGCTGGTCGAGGATGCGCTGCGTGCCGCCGTTGCCCGGGATGATGCCGCGCTTGACCTCGGCGACGCTGAACGTGGCGTGGCTGGCGGCGATGCGGATGTCGGTGGCGAGCAGCAGGGTCATGCCGCCAGCCAGGCAATAGCCGTTGACGGCGGCAATGACAGGCTTCCACACCTCGAGCCCGCGATTGAGAATCTGATCGCGCTGAGTGAGCCACATCTCCGACAGCTCGGTCGGCGCGGTCAGAAAGCTCTTGATATCGGCGCCGGCGCTGAACGACTTCTCACCGGCCCCGGTGATGATGGCCACGCGGATCGCGGAATCATCGCGCACGCGCATCCAGGCCTGCGACAGGCCGCGGTAATGGTCCGCGTCCATCGCATTCATGCGCTCGGGACGGTTGATGGTGATCGTGGCAATGCCGTCGGCCACCTCGACATCGATCGACATGGGGCTATCTCGGCTTGCGCTGGCCGCCGAGCAGGTCGCGTGCGACGACCATGCGGTGCACCTCGGACGGGCCTTCGCCGATGCGCTTGATCCTGAGCTCCCGGTACCAGCGCTCGAGCGGCATCTCGCGCGCGACGCCGAGGCCGCCGAACATCTGGATGCAGCGGTCGACGACGCGGCCCGCGATCTCGGTGGCGTAGACCTTGGCGATCGACGCATCGACCTTGATGTCGTGGCCGAGGTCGCCCTTCCAAGCGGCCTGGTAGACGAGCAGCCGCGCGGCTCTGAGCTCGATCTCGCTGTCGGCGATCATCCACTGGATCGCCTGCCGGTCGGACAGCAGCGCGCCGAACGTGTTGCGCTGCTTGACCCAATCGATGGCGAGGCGCAGCGCGGCTTGCGCAATGCCGATGACGGCCGCCGCATACGGAATGCGCGCGTGCACCAGCCATGTCTCCGCCAGCTTGAAGCCCTCGCCCTCGTTGCCGAGGCGGTTCTCGACCGGCACCTCGCAATCGACCAGGTTGATCTCGTAGGGGTAGTAGGCGCGGATGACGGGGATGCCCTTGTAGTTGAAGCCCTTGAACGACTTCTCGACGATGAAGGACGTGATGCCGTCGCGGCCCTTGCTCGGACCGGTACGGGCGAAGACGAGACCCCACTTGGAATCGCCGACGCCGGAGATCCAGATCTTGGTGCCGTTCAGGATGTAGCGATCGCCCTTGCGCTCGGCGCGAGTCTGGATGGCGCGGCCAGGGTCGGAGCCGCCGCTCGGCTCGGAGATGGCGACGAAGGTCTTCTCGCCCGAGGCGAGCGTGGGCACGGCGTACTTCTCGATCTGGTCCTTGCGGCCAAGGAAGATCGAGTTCGGCGGATCCCAGCCGAACGCATGACAGGCGGGAATGTAGGCGCCCATCTTGCACTGCGAGGCCTCCTCCGCGACGATCGCCTGCCCGAGCAGATTGAGGCCGGAGCCGCCCCACTCGGCGGGCGACTCGACGTTCCACAGGCCGAGGCCCTTGGCCTTCTCCTGCAGCGGCTTGAGGACCTGGTCGGGCAGCGCGACCGCATCGTGCGGCAGCTTGTCCTCCTGCGGCAGCACCTCCTCGCGCATGAAGCGGCGCGCGGTGTCCTGAATGGCGCGGAACTCGTGCGGAAGCTCCCAGGCTCCGTCGCTGTTGGTGCTACTCATGGGCGTTCTCCTGCTGGCAATTGCATCCTTGGTTGCTGTTGTGCGTGCTGGCGGTCATCGGCGTCCCTCGTGCGCCCAGCCGACGCGTCCGCTGCCGTCGGAGGCCAACTGTCGCGCGAGGGCGGCGTAAGCACCGACGTGGCGCTGCATGCGCCGGAACGCGGCCTCGGCATCTTTGGCCACGATCGCCGCAATCACCTTCCGGTGCACTTCGATGACCCTGCGGCGCACCTCGGTCGTGTTGAGGCTGCGGTACTCGGTGGCGGCGTGGATGGGCTGCGTCATCGCCGTAAAGAAGGCCAGAAGGATCTCGTTCCGGCTCGCCTTCACCACGGCCAGGTGCCAATCCAGGTTGGCGGCGACGAACTCGGCGATGTTGTCGGCTGCCCGCTCCAGACGTTGCTGTGCGGCCTGGATGGCCTCCAGATCGGCATCGGTGCGGTGCATGGCAGCGAGGCGCGCCGCGGCGGGCTCGATGGCCTCGCGCACCTCCAGGACGGCCTCGAATCGCACGTCGTGGCTGCGCACGAACAGATCGAGCGAGCGCGACACGGCCTCGTGGCCCGGGCGGCGGACGATGGAGCCGCCGTTGCGGCCCGACTTGGTATGGATCAGCCCTTCCGTCTCGAGCACGCGCAGCGCCTCGCGCACGGAGGCACGGCTGAGCCCCGATTGGGCCATCAGCTCACGCTCGGTCGGCAGTTGCGCACCCTCGGGCGCGCCCTTGGACAGGATGAGCTCGCGCAG